>DASVOE010000137.1:0-110173 GCA_036383515.1 Chitinophagaceae bacterium
TTCGTAAGTCTTCTTGTCCTTTATACAATTTTTTTCAGAAAAGCCCGTTTGATTGATTCGTGCGTTGGGTTTAAATGTAACCGAATTAATTGCAGATCTAATGAAAGCCAATCCAATTTCCTTTGTAGGAACCATCCTTCTTGTACTTTTTTGTAGCTATATCAAAGCTCAATCCTTTGGTACAAACGCTTCTGCCGTCTGGATCTCTGATTGTAATCAGAGCAATTTTTACAACACTTCAGGCAGCCCGGCTAACCTGATCGGCCCGGCAGGTAATGTATTTGATAATGCGAACCTGGGAGTCCACACCCGGAATTCAGGCACCCTGGTACTTCGCGGTGCCCAGGTAAAAACCTTTAAAAATCCCGCTTCATCCAATGTATGCAATGTGCGGATGTTTTATCGTGTATACCCCGTAAGTGGAGTACCCGGAGCGTTCAATTCAATTGATCTTCCCTTTTTGGAAGATTGTAATACAGGATCGGGACTATTTCCATCGGGAGGTCCTTGCGTAGCGGGTGATCAAAAATGGCAGCGGGTTATTGCGGACGGCACGACAATTCCTTATTCGCCGGTCAATTTGACCAGTTATGCACCCGGTAATTATGTACTTGAAGTCTATTATGATGCGTCGGGTTCCTTTACCAGCACATCACTATGCACTGATCTTGTCACCTTAAACAATGGCGGTAGTAATTATAAAGCTTTCTTCTCTATTCAATCAGCGGCACTTTCAAGCACCAATCCGTCATCTTGTTTTAGCAACGAGGGCACCATCACCATCAGTGGTCTCATGGCAGGTGGTTCTTACCAATTAACTTATACAGACGACGGCGTAACCGTTGGTCCGGCTACTTTTGTAGCCAACGGTGCTGGCCAGATTATTATCACAGGATTGAATGCTGGGTTTTACTCCGGCTTTACCTTATTGATCAATGGATGTACAACAAATCTTTTTACAGGAATTATTTTATCGGACCCCATATATGTACCCACATTCAGTGCTATTACCCCCTTCTGTGCAGGAACATCAACGCCAACACTCCCTGGTACATCTAATAATGGAATTTCCGGAACATGGAGTCCCGCGGTAGTGAATAATATGGCTACAGGTACATACACATTTACTCCGTCTCCGGGTCAATGCAGTGTGCCCACAACCATTACAATAACTGTAATACCCAAGGCAACACCGACGTTCAGTTTTGGAACAAGCCGGGCGATCTGTGCAGGAGGAACTGTTCCGGCTTTACCAACCACTTCTACAAATAGCATCACAGGAACATGGAGCCCTTCAACAGTTAGTAACCTGAATTCCGGCGTTTACACATTCACACCTACAGCAGGGTTATGTGCAAATCCAGCAACATATACTGTAACGGTGACTCCGAACGTTACCCCTACTTTCAGCTTTGGAACAGATTTGACAATATGTGCAGGTGGAACTGCCCCGGCTTTACCAACAACATCAGAAGAAGGCATCACAGGAACATGGAGCCCTTCAACAGTTAGTAATCTGAATTCCGGTACTTATACATTCACACCAACAGCAGGGCAATGCGCAACTACAACAACATTTACTGTAACCGTTAACCCGAATGTTACTCCGACTTTTAGTTTTGGTACAACACTTACGATTTGTGCAGGAGGAACTGTTCCGGCTTTACCAACCACTTCAACAAATGGCATAACAGGAACCTGGAGCCCTTCAACAGTTAGTAACCTGAATTCCGGTACCTATACATTCACACCTACTGCCGGACTCTGCGCACCCACAACAACATTTACTGTAACCGTTAACCCGAATGTTACTCCGACTTTTAGTTTTGGTACAACACTTACCATTTGCTCCGGAGGAACTGTTCCGGCTTTACCAACTACTTCAACAAATGGTATCACAGGAACATGGAGCCCTTCAACAGTAAGTAACCTGAATTCCGGTACTTATACATTCACACCAACAGCAGGACTCTGTGCAACTACAACAACATTTACCGTAACCGTTAATCCAAATATTACTCCAACGTTCAGTTTTGGTACAACTCTTACGGTTTGTGCAGGAGGGACTGTACCCGCTTTACCAACCACTTCTACAAATAGCATCACAGGAACATGGAGTCCTTCAACAGTTAGTAATCTGAATTCCGGTACTTATACATTCACACCAACGGCAGGACTCTGTGCAACAACGACAACATTTACTGTAACCGTTAATCCAAATATTACTCCGACTTTTAGTTTTGGTACAACTCTTACCATTTGCTCCGGAGGAACTGTTCCCACTTTACCAACCACTTCAACAAATAGTATAACTGGAACATGGAGTCCTTCAACAGTCAGTAACCTGAATTCCGGCACCTATACATTCACGCCTACTGCGGGACTATGTGCAACTACAACAACATTTACGGTAACAGTTAATCCAAATATTACTCCGACTTTTAGTTTTGGTACAACTCTTACGGTTTGTGCAGGAGGAACTGTTCCATCTTTATCAACAACATCAACAAATAGTATAACAGGAACCTGGAGTCCTTCAACAGTAAGTAACCTGAATTCCGGTACCTATACATTCACACCAACAGCAGGACTTTGCGCAACAACAACAACGTTTACTGTAACCGTAACGCCAAATGTGGTACCTACATTCAGTTTTGGAACAAGTTTGTCGATCTGCGCAGGAGGAACTGTTCCGGCTTTACCAACCACTTCAACAAATAGTATCACAGGAACCTGGAGTCCTTCAACAGTTAGTAACCTGAATTCCGGCACCTATACATTTACCGCAGCTCCCGGGCAATGCGTAACAACATTTTTATATACTGTAACAGTAAGCCCGGTTGTTACACCCACTTTTAGTTTTGGCACTTCTCAATCAGTTTGCATAGGCTCAACGGCTCCTGTTTTAACGACTGCATCAACAAATGGTATAACTGGCACATGGAGCCCTTCAATAGTTAACAACATGGCAAATGGCACTTATACATTTACGCCATCAGCGGGACAATGTGCAAATACTGCCACATTCACCTACCAGGTAAATGCTATCCCATCAGTGACTGTAAGAACAGATACCACTGTATATGACGGTGCCCTGTTACCAGGAGTTAACTTTGTTGCAAGCCCCGGCGCTGTAGTCAACTGGACCAATTCCAATTCGTCTATCGGCTTGCCCGCTTCCGGCACAGGAAATATTTCTTCTTTCATTGCTGTAAACAGGGAAAACGACCCCAAAACTGCAATCATTACTGTAACACCTGTGCTGAACGGTTGTTCTGGTACAGTACAACGTTATAAAATCACCGTTTTACCATTGAACAAAGATGTATTTGTGCCCAATGTCTTTTCACCTAATCGTGATGGGAAGAATGATATATTATTTGTTTATGGAAATTATATTGATAAAGTCACTATGCGAATTTTCAACCAATGGGGACAGCAAATTGCAATGATCAATAACAAATCGCAAGGCTGGGATGGAACACATAAAGGAAACCCTCAACCCGTAGGTGTATATGTCTATGTGTTAAAAGTTGTGCTGACTGATGGAAGAACGATTGATCTGAAAGGCTCCATTACCCTTGTACGATAAAAATATAAAATCAATTTATCGCCCCATAGCGATGAAGTAGTATTAATAACATCAATGTCCTGTATAAAATGAAAAATAAATTTATCAAACGGTTCAACTGGTTAACAACTTGTTTGTTCATGATACCTGCGTTTGAGTCAGTTGCCCAGACAGATCCGCATTTTACACAAAACTATACCTATCCCTTGTATATTAATCCTGCGCTTACAGGCAGCAGTGATGGCGAATACAGGGTATCAGCTATCTATCGCGGACAATGGGGCAGTATCAGTAATCCTTACCGTACTACGGGAGTATCATTTGATGCACGCACCAATAAAAATATTGCCCTGGGAGTAAATCTCCTGAATCAGGCTGCAGGTGATGCAGGGTTCAATTACCTGAGCACCTACGGTTCCATTGCCTATACCGGGCTTAAATTCGGAAAAGATAATTTTCGTCGTATCGTATTTGCCATGCAGGCAGGCATTATCAATCGCCAGGTAAATCCATCTAAGTTCAAATGGGGTGAGCAGTGGAATCCTATCACCGGGTACAATTCATCCAATGCTACAACAGAAACTTTTGCCACATCCTCTGCCACCACCCTCGATATCGGTGCCGGCGCCCTGTATTTTGATGCAACGCCCGGCAAAAAAATGAATGCATTCGGAGGTTTTTCTGCTTTCCATATTAATAAGCCGAAAGATCCAATCTTATCTACACAAAGCACAGAGCTCAATATCATTCCACTGCGCTATACATTACATGGAGGCGTAAGCTATAACCTGTTTGAACGTACCAGCATTGTTCCGCATTTCTTGTATATGCACCAGGGCACAGCAAGTGAAACCATGTTCGGAACATACATTCAATTAAATGTAAACCAGGAAACCGATGTAATGGTTGGCGGGTATTACCGGCTAAAAGATGCTATTGCCCCATTTGTCGGGCTCGATTACAAGAATTTCATTATTGGATTAAGCTATGATGCCAATGTATCTAAACTAAATGCTATGGCAAGGAACGTAAATAGTTTTGAGTTAAGCCTTTCATATATCAAACGAAACGGCACCCGTAGCATTTTCGATTTTATCCGTTGCGCAAGACTTTAATGATCCCGATGAATCAAAAGATTACACCACCATGAATATCTTTTTACACTTTCTGCAAAAACACCAACCTGTTTGTAAACCAAATAATGTTATGAAAACCACCGGCAGGATTTTAATATTGTTAGTAGCCTGTGCATGCTGGATGCCATCGCAAAGCCAGCAACTAAAGAGCACATTGCAATTGGCCGACCAGTATTTTACAGCAGGCGAATATTATACCGCTGCAAATTTGTATGAACAACATTTGAACCCACCAAAAAATCAAAAAACAGTAAGCGATTTTCCCCTGAATGCTAAAGGGAAAAGATTAGCAGGAACGATGAATATTTCCCGCACAGATATTCTTTTTAAACAAGCGGAAAGTTATCGCCTGTCTCATTACTGGGAAAAGGCGGCAGCATCTTATAAACAATGTTTAGAAAAAGATTCTGTACAATATGCAGATGCGTTGTACTGGTACGCCGTATGTGAACGCAGCCTCGGGCAATATGCAGGCGCTAAAGAAAGTATTACACAGTTTTTAAATGCTGCAGATGCCAATAATCAATATAAAGAAGCAGCCGAAAAAGAATTGCTAACGCTACGTTATATTCAGCAACAACTTGCAAGACCAGACTCTATTTTAATGCGTATGCAAAAGCTGAATGCATCCAATAGCAGTGAAACAGGCGCCTTTGCTCCTGTTCATTTAAGTGGAAACCAGTTTTTGATCAGTAGTACACAAAAAGATTCTGTACAAATACAAGGCACCAATCCTTATACCAGTCGCTTATTTTATGCCACCTTAAAAGATGGTGGTTTGGAAAATATGACACCTGTAGTACTTCCGGTTGCCGATCCTGTTAATAACCAGGGTGCCGCAGGAATCAGTGCCGATGGTAAATACCTTTATTTCTCACAATGGAAAAAAGAAAATGGAGTCACTGTTTCATCCATTTATTATGCGATAAAACAAGCCGACGGATGGAGCTTGCCCACCCTACTTCCATTGGTTAATATGAAAGATCATAACAGCAAACAACCATTTTGTTCATCAGATGGAAAATATCTATTCTTTGCTTCAGATCGCCCAGGTGGATCAGGCAAGTTTGATATCTGGTATGCGACTTTGAATAGTGATGGAACAACCGGTGAACCGGTTAACGCAGGGACACTTATAAATACAGGCGGTGATGAGCAAGCTCCTTTTTATCATAATAGCAGTTCCACACTTGTATTTTCGTCCAACGGAAGGCCAGGCATGGGCGGATATGATTTTTTTGCTGCAAAAGGAAGTGAAGCATCATGGAAGGAACCTGAAAATATGGGACACCCTGTTAACTCTTCGAGAGATGATATTTATTTTTTCGCACCCGAAAAAACAGGACTTCTAAGTAATGCTATTTTTAGTTCAGACCGCGGAACCGGATGTTGTCTTGAAACATACAGCCTGTCAAAAGCGCCCAAAAACAAACTACTTGCAGGTATATTACGTGATTGCAAAGACAATACACCTGTCCCTGATGCATCAATAATTTTAAAAGATGCTAACGGGGAAATATCGAAAACGACCACAGATGCTAACGGGAAGTATGTGTTTGACCTCAAGAGTAATACTTACCAGGATATGGCACTGACCATTCAAAAAGAATTATATATTGATACACTTGCTTCCTCCAACATTGTAAATACAGATGAATCCGATCTATTAATCGACAAGCTAACCAATGAAGATCTATGCATTGAAAAGAAACCCGAGGAAAAACCGGCAGAGGTGCTGGTGATCAAAGCCGAAGATGTAGTGACGGTATATTTTGATTATGACAAAAGTGAATTAAAGCCTGAAGTCGTTAGCAAACTGGATTCCATTTATAACATAATGGTAGAAAATACGATTGCGACGGTCCAGGTATCCGGGTATACGGATGGACGGGGAACAGAAGAATACAACAAAAAACTTTCCGACAGGCGTGCAAGAGCTTGTGCCGATTACCTGGTTAAAAAAGGGATTGAAAGCAGCCGCATCAGCTTTGTATCGTTTGGCGCTTGTTGCCCGGTAGAAATGGAACTCATTAATGGTCGTGATAATCCTGAGGGACGTAGCCGCAACCGGAGAGCATTGATTAATATAAAGAAAGATTAGTATCCCGGCAGTACTCTATAATTTTTCTGACTAAAATTAATATGCCGCAATCGTAATTGCGGCATATTAATTTATCAACGGTTACCATAGTAAAAACAAGCCAATCATTTGCAGGGATCCATTACATCGCTGCAACAAGTCATGATAAATCATTTTAAATAATACAGGAGGTTTTGTTATTTTTAGTTGAACAAAACTGATTGCAATATGGCAACTCATCCACAAAGAACTTCAACTTTTTTAGTATTCCCCTGGGGACTTCTTTCTATCGTATTAGTACTGGCGCTTAACCTCGCCCTCAATGATGCATGGTTTAGTAAAAATTGGAGCTGGATCGCCCTGGTATTAATTATACCCGCGGCTATTCTTGAAAACTTCAAAGTGGGCTACTCTACCATGCGGATCATGTTTTTGAAAGTGCTTTATTCGCTATTGTCTTTTTTACTGGCGGGCATGGCCTTCGGATCAGCGCTTACCGGCTGGCATATTGATAGATTTCAAAATATAAGTGGAATTAAAACAATAACACTACCGTGGTATGTAATGCTGGCATTAGGAGTATTGCTACTGATACAGGTAGCACAGTTATTTAGTATGTTGAAAGCCGTGAAAAGGGAATTTATGCAAATGGATCCTGATCAGTAATTTCAGAATTGCCGGATCGCTGCTTTCAGGAATGGCCAGGTGGGCAAAGAAGAAATAATTTTCACTTCGTCTTGTATAGAACTTTCGTTGTCTAAAAACCTCAGCACCTGCTGGGGTTTGTTTTTTTGAAACAGGTCTGTAAAAATAGTAGCTCCGGGTAGCTGATCGTGCTGAAGAATATGCAGTAATGTGCTGTCGTAAAAATGAAATCGTTTTTTATTTCCTGCAGGCAACGGATCATCGCCTTTTATTAATTGATGAACAATCGCCTGTGAATGTTTTTGAATAAACCGGAAAGTATAACCACTGGATGGTTTGGTTTGCCCTCCGGCTGTTCCAATACTAACTATTTGTCCATCACTCTTCGGGAATTTATAGTTCGTCATGGGGATGATTCCAAACTCTTCCTCAATGATAGTGTATGATTGAATATTTAAAACCTGGCGGATATATTTTTTTAACCCTTCCTCATATTGCATTGGCTGCAGGAGGTCTTTGGTAAACAGTGTGTATTCTACCAATGCCTGTGTAGCTGAAAATGGCATAACATAAACAAATGTAGTTCCGTGTTGCTGATCTACCTGGAAATCCATCAATACAGGTGCGGTGATATCAAATACCGGTTGTTTAGTTTCAATTACCCAGCCCTTGAAATGTTGTAACAGGTAAAACTCATTTTTTTTTACTACAGGTTTTTCAAATAAAATACTGTTGAAAATATAAGTTGCTTCAAATTGACAGGCACTTGTTTGAAGAACAGCTGAATGTTGTTTTGTTTCAATAGAAAGTATGTCATCAAAAACAATATCAACATTGGGCTGCTGCCTGATGATATCGAAACAATACTCATAAAAATCAATACCTCTCACTAGTTTATATTCATAGGGAGCTAATTCAAGTTTTCTTGAAAAAGAGTTACTATGAAACCAGGCATTGTTCCATCTTCGGTAAATTATCGATTCAAACAAACCGGGTTGGGTTTCCCAGAAACACCAGGTGCGGTCATTTTGTTTTTTCTCCGACTTATCAATCAGTAATATTTTTTTGTCAGCAAGCTTTCCAGATTGGATGATATGCACTGCAAGGCTAAGCCCAGCACAGCCTGCTCCAGCTATAATATAATCATATTGCTGTGTCGTATTCATTATGCTTTATTGAAAATAAAGAAAAGACAGGAAGAAGGTCGATCATGCTTCGGTTTCGGGTGCATAGGTCATCTTTTTGTTTCCTGCCATCAGCTTTTTATCGCGGCGGATCTTTTCCCAGTATTTTTTAGCTACATATAACATTCCAAAACTTTCTCCATCAAATTTATCCAAATGCCTGTGATGCATTTTATGCGCCCAACGGATAGCTCTTACATACGTATTATTGCTGCGGGTAAACCATTTGACCCGTTGATGAATGATGACATCATGCACCAGGAAGTACGCAAACCCATACAGCATGATCCCAAAACCAATCGCCTGCATCCACCATATATTATTAAAGGTTCCAAAATAAATGAGGAGCATACTTGGTATAGCGAAGATGATAAAGAAAGAGTCATTCTTTTCAAAAAATCCTGGTTCTGTTTGATGATGGTCTTTATGCAGGTACCACAAAAAACCATGCATAACATATTTATGTGTAGCCCAGGTCACTCCCTCCATCAACAGGAAAGTAGCAAGTAATGCCAATAAATAAAATACAATTCCCATTACGTCAAAGTTAAACGCTTTATGATACTAAGCTACTATATCGTCTATTCCACCAGCTTTCTACCTTAGGGAAAGCAATCTGGAACCATGCTGTATAAAGTGCCGGATTTGTTTCCAGATCTTCTTTTATTGTATTTATACTTTTGTAGCAAACATCCTTTACCTCATCGGAATTGAAAACGACAGGTCCATTGTATTCTCCAAAAAATACATGATCGAATTCATGCTCAATTAATCCGTTAACAAATTCAGTTTTATAGATGAAATCAAATATCTTTTCAACCGGCACTTCAAACCCCATTTCTTCTACTAATCTTCTCCGGGCAGCCTGTATTATTTCTTCACCCGGCTGCGGATGGCTACAACAGGCATTGGTCCATAAATTTCCGCTATGATACTTATGCAAAGCCCTTTGCTGCAACAGCATTTCGCCTTTGCTATTAAAAATAAAAATACTGAATGCCCTGTGCAACATTCCTTGTTGATGAGCCTCCATTTTTTCCATGGCTCCAATAACTTCATCTTTTTCATTCACCAATATCACTTGCTGCACTTCCATACTAAATAAGTCTGAGTTGATTTTTTACTCCTGCACGAAAAATAATCATTGCTTTCCGATAGTTTGGGATACGTATTCTCTGCTGGAGCACATTTGCCGGCTGCATTTTTTTTATTTTCCTGAACAGAGATAGATAATATTTATAAGCTACATATACCCCATACCGGGCCTTCAGCGGCAAATGCAATATGCCCTGGTACGCTTCTTTAAAATTCCGCTGCACATCCTCTTCAATTTGTTGCTTGTCCTTGCATGTAAAATTATTGAAATCGCAACCGGGAAAATATAGCCTGGATAACCCATCATAATCAGATCGTATATCTCTTAAAAAATTTACTTTCTGAAAAGCAGCACCCAGTGCCCTTGCAGACTGTTCTAATTTTTCATACTTCTCTTTTTTGCCCTCACAAAAAATACATAAGCACATCAGTCCTACCACTTCGGCCGAACCATAGATGTATTCCCTGTATTCTTCAGAACTGTATGCAGTTTTGCTAAGGTCCATTTCCATACTATAAAAAAAGGCATTGATCAGTTCACGGTCAATATCATATTGGTTCACTGTGCGCTGAAAACTGTTGAGAATAGGATTGAGACTAATACCCCGGTCAATCGCATCAAAGGTTTCTTTTTTAAATTGTTCCAATAAAACAGATTTATCGTGATCATGAAAAGTATCCACGATCTCATCCGTAAATCTTACAAACCCATAGATATTAAAGATAGGCTGGCGGAGATCTTTATGCAATAAGCGAATGGCAGAGGAAAAAGAAGTGCTGTACTTTTCAGTTACTATACGGCTGCATTTTTCACCTACGGTATGGAACAATTGAAGCATAATTGAAAATAAGATTTTATCTGAATGCTTTAATTACTTGTTTAGCCGCTACCTCACCACTTATCAACGAAGGTGGAACACCCGGGCCCGGCACCGTTAACTGACCTGTATAAAATAAATTTCTTACTTTTTTACTTTTACACGAAGGTCTGAATAACGCTGTTTGCATCAGGGTGTTGGCCAGGCCATAGGCATTGCCCCGAAACGAATTATAATCATTTACGAAATCGGATACCGAATAAGTTTTCTTATACACAACTGCATCCAAAATAGATTCTCCGAGGTGTGTTTCCATCCGTTTTACAATCTGCCGGAAATATTTATCTCTTAGCTCTTCCGAATCGCCATCCAATCCTGCTGCAACAGGAATTAAAAAAACAATATTCTCATGACCTGCCGGCGCCACGGGTTCATCCGTCAATGACGAAACACTTACATAAAACAAAGGTTCAGCCGGCCATTGTGGTTGTTTATAAATTTCTTTGCCGTGCTGCTCAAAGCTGACATCAAAAAATAAGGAGTGATGAACAGGTTGTTTCAATTTTTTATTCAATCCCACATAATACATTAAACAAGATGGAGCCATTACTCTTTTATTCCAATAAGCCTGCGAATAACTTTGATAGGCGGGTGGTAAAAGTTTTGTTTCAGTAAAATGATAATCAGCACCGCTGATCACAGCATCTGCTTCATAAGTTCCTTTATCAGTAATAATTTTTTTTATCGCAGCACTATTAACCGATAACTCCTTTACTTCTTCGTTAAAACGAAAATCAACGCCAAGTTCTTTTGCCAGGCAATACATTCCCTCCACCACGGCATACATACCTCGTTCAGGATACCATGTTCCTCCTTTTATATCTGCATAGTTCATCAGGCTATATAAGGCAGGTGTATCCTGCGGCAAAGCTCCCAGGAATAAAACCGGGAATTCCATGATCTGCCTGAGACGCGGATGCTGAAAGTATTTGTGAATGTGTTTTTTGATAGAACTAAAAACCTGCAACTTAAAAACTCCGCTGATAGTTTGCCAATCCATGAATTCAGTTAAAGATCGGCTGGGCTTATATACCAAGTTATTGATACCTACCTCATATTTATAAGCCGCTCCTTCAAGATATTTTTCCAATTTAGCAGCGCTGCCCGGTTCTATTGATTCAAATACCTTTTTCAACTCTTCAAAACTTGCCGGCACATCAGTAAAACCATCATTCCAATAAATACGATAAGAAGGATCAAGACGTTTAAGTGTATAATAATCTGAAATTTTTTTACCAAACTGTGCGAAGTATCTTTCAAATACACCAGGCATCCAGTAAAAACTGGGGCCCATATCGAAAGTAAAATCGTTCTCTTTTAGCTGGCGGGCACGACCCCCGGGTGTTGCATTTTTTTCAATCAGGGTTACTTTCCATCCTTCTTTTGCCATAAAGGATGCAGCAGATAAACCTGCGAAGCCACTGCCTATGATAATTACTGATCGTTGCTTCACACATATTATTTAATACCGGCTGATCTGTTCTTTCAGCAATTTTCTTGCAAAGTGAATTCTGCTCTTGATGGTTCCTAAAGGTTCGTGAAGCACTTCGGCAATTTCATTATACTTATATCCTTCAAAGTACAATAAAAAAGGAGTTTTAAATATTTCGGGTAGCCCTTTAATAGCGCCATTGATCTCTTTCATCCGGAGACTGACCTCTGCACTATTACTTACAGTAGCCTGCTTCAGGTTAATAAGGTAATCATTCGGAGTGCTGTCAAAAATAGTTTTCTGTTTGGCCTTCCTCCGGTAATCATTGATAAAAATATTACGCATGATAGTGAATAACCATGCTTTGATATTAGTGCCGGCATTATACTTTTCCTGGTTAGCTAAAGCTTTGTACAACGTTTCCTGGTAAAGATCATTCGCCGCTTCGTTGTCCCGGGTCAGGTTGATCGCAAAAGGTTTCAGAAAGTCCGCATTACTGAGCAACATTTCATTGAATTCTATGCTTGCCATCTTGTTTAATTTAATTGAACATAAAGTTAAACAAGATTTTCGAGTCAGCCAAAACTCGTTTGGCCGTTCATCCTATTTTTAGAAGGAGGAAACATATTCCATCACCTCTGTCAGTGATCTTTTGAATTCAACGCATCCTGGGATCTTTTTTTTGTATTGTTGAGTGATGGAGCCCGAAATAACAGTGGGGACACTGCCCAGTCGTCGTTGTATATTATTCAGGAATTTATCAAAATTGAAGGTACAGGCAGTGCCGGTCAGGTGCACAAAAGCCGAGTCGGGTTTTTTTAACTGCATAACATGCTCCACATCCTTAATGGGTACATCAGCACCAAGATATATGGTTTTAGCTCCCCTGCTTTTCAAAATAAAATACATGAACAGGAGCCCCAGCTCATGATGTTCACCTTCAGGTAAGAAAAGTAAAAATGTTTTATTTAATGTGATAGGTGAACTTGTCGTTTCGATGCCAACGATCAGTTTTTGCCGGATGATATTAGTTACAAGGTGCTCCTGTGCCGGGTGTATATGACCAGTTTGCCAGAGAATGCCGATTTTCTCCAGAAAAGGGAAAATGATCTGGGTCACGGTTCTCTCTATCCCCCTGGAAGCGATATAGCCTGATAAAATCTTTTCAAACCCTTCCATTTCCAGGTCCACCATTTCCTGCACCAATTCATTTACGATCCTTTCCTGTATAGCACGGGTATCGCCGAGTGAGAGAATTCTTTCTTTTATTTCAGCCGGCTGCATGCGGCCAATATGAGAAATTTTAAAGCCATACTTATTAAGCAAAGCAATATTAAGAACCGTTTTCAATTCATCATTACTGTAATAGCGGATATTGGTATTGGTTCGCTGGGGTTTGAGGAAACTATAGCGTTGCTCCCATATACGGATGGTATGGGCTTTTATTCCTGATAGGTTTTCGAGATCTTTAATGGTGAAGGCGTTCATGATAGATAATCAACAAACCTACTCAAAAAGGGTTCAACAATCCATCCTCATTTCTTAAACAAAATCAGCCGGGCGATTAAAGTTTATCATTTTTTATCTTCCCGGAATCCAGCAATTTTTTCAGGGGAATAGTAAGGTTTGAGTTATTTAATCCTTCGAGGTGGCGGGCATGGTGAAGATCTGTACCTACAAGATCGTAGTACCCTTTTTTGATGAGGTAATTAGCCAGTTCATGAACGGATCTGCCATAATGAGTGCCGAGCGACAGCAGGTTGAGCTGGAATAAACAGCCGATGTCTTTTAGTTCGTCATAAAAATCTTTGTTATGCTCTAGATATATATACCGCTCCGGGTGAGCAATAATGGGTTGATAACCCTGCATCTGCATATCAAATAAAATATCTTTCAGGCTATGGGAGGGAAAAGCAAGTGAGAATTCAGTCAATACCATATTACCACTCACCGTAAGCAGTGGTTCGTTATTCTTCAGTAATTGTTCTACATGTTCATCCAGGAAATATTCTGCTGCTGCGTGGATTTCGACATTTAATCCCTGCTCTTTTACAGCCGCCTTCAATGGTTCAAGCTTTTCCAGGATGCCTTCACGGGTATTCTTATACATATCCCACATGATATGTGGTGTGGTAATAAGTTTGGAATAACCGAGTGCAGCCATACCTTTCACTAATTGTAAGGAAGTTGCCATATTGGGCGAACCATCATCTATCCCGGGAATAAGATGAGAGTGCATATCCGTCTTTAGTAAACTAAAATCAGCTTTGCCTGTTGCACTATCTTTTGACCTTGAAAATAACTTGAACATGTGCACCGAAATTAATTATTTATCATGGTGAAGTGAAGCTCTCATCGTTAAATCTCAAAATTCTCTTTTGGGCAAAGAAGGAAACACTTTATACACCAGTTGGCTATTGGAGAAAATAATATGCCAGGCAGTTAAAAAAATGATCATAAAATCGGTGTAAAAGGAAATATGTTGCTGGTACCACATTTCTACGGCTCCTTTATAGGAAAATATCTGTTTATAAGTGGCCTGGATATCATTACTTGCTGAAACAATTTTTTCTTCATCCCTGAAGATCACAGAACCTATGCCCGTTATGCCAGGTCTTGTGTTGTAAATTACTTTTTGTACTTCAGGAGTATAATGATCGAAACTTTTTTTCATTAATGGTCTTGGGCCAACAATACTCATATCTCCGATCAGTACATTGATGATCTGGGGTAATTCATTGATCTTGGTTTTGCGGAGAAACTTCCCCGCTTTCGTAACCCTGGGATCATTTCGTAACGTGATCTCTCCAGTCCCGATGTTGGGGCTATCCTTCATCATGGTAGCAAATTTCCAGATACTGAATTCCCGGTTTTTTAACCCTATCCTTTTTTGAAAATAAAACACTTCATGCTCACCGGTTAGTTTCAAAATCAACACAAGAGGTATCAGCAAGGGCGAAAGGAGAATCAAAGCAATAAGTGCAAATAAAAAATCGAAGAAACGTTTTATAAAAAAGTACATATAAATTATAATTTATGGATGCCTGCAGCTTTTGAGATGTATGCAGAAACAGAAAACCCCGCAAAGATGCAGGGTTTTGAGCAAAAACAGTATGTGAGATGGATTAGTAAACTGATTTGATCTTTTCTGCCACAGCCTCCAATTCTACATCTTTAATGTTGGTAGAGCAGGGAATACTCAAGCAACGCTGGTAAATATAATTGGAGCGGTCATCTTTTGTATAGTAAACATTGCCTTTAAACATGCGCAGCTGGTTCATAGGCACCCAAAACGGTCTTGACTGCATTTGGTTATCATTAAGAATTTTCAACACTTCTTTTTGCTTATTCGTCATAAAAGTAAATAGCCACCTGTTACAATCCACCTCCGGTTCTACTTTTTGAAAACTGATATCACCTATTCCACCTAACTCTTTTCGGTAAAAGCTGTCAATCTCTTTCTTCCTTTTAATAAACGAAGGCAATAATTCCACCTGGCCTACACCCATCGCTGCCAGCACATTTACCAGCCTGTAATTGTAGCCAATCTCATCATGCACATATTCGAATGGATCGCTTTTTGCCTGGGTGGTCAGGTGCTTTGCTTTTTTTGCCAATTCTTCATCGTTGGTAACAATCACACCACCGCCCCCCGTGGTAATGATCTTGTTTCCATTAAAGCTGAAACAGCCCATCACACCAAACCCGCCGGTGTGTTTACCTTTATAGTAAGAACCAAGTGACTCTGTAGCATCTTCAACGATGGGTAGTTTATACTTAGCAGCAATCTGCAATAACCTATCCATATCACACATATTTCCCAGCACATGCACTGGCATCATGCAGCGGATTGTTCTGCCATCCTTCACGTAAAAAATTTCTCCATTTTTTTCATCGGTTTCATTTTCTAAAAACTCTTCCAGCAAGCCGAGATCCATTTGCCAGGTTTCGGGATCCACATCAATAAGGATTGGATCAGCACCCGTATATTTAATAGAATTGATACTGGCGATGAAAGTAACATTGGGTGCAATGATATAGTCATCCCTTTTTACCCCAGCCAGCAGCAATGCAATATGTAAGGCAGTAGTGCCGCTGCTGGTAGCCACTCCATATTTACAACCGCTGAATTCAGCCAGCATATTTTCAAACTTTGTTACATAAGAGCCAACAGAAGAAACCCAGCCGGTATCCAGGCATTCTTTTACATATTTCATTTCATTACCGGCAATATTAGGACCTGAGAGAAGGAGCATAGTAATAAGTTGATTGGTGATAAGTTGACTGGTTCACAAGTTGGCTTGTTTACGCAAATAAGCAATGTACCCGTTTAAGAGACGCTCAACTTCATCAATTTTAGTTTTAAAATAATTTATTTGTTCTTTAGAAATATACTTGCAATCAAATGCATCAATAAGGTGATTGTATGTTTCGCTTAATGACCCTCGTGCCTGAACACAAAAATGAAGTTGATCTTTAAAAGTAAACCGTCCATGTCCTTCTGAAATATTTGCAGTAATAGATCTGGACGACCTGATTAATTGATCAGTTAACCTGAATTTCTCTTCTGTAGGAAAAGAATTGGCAACCGGCAATAGTTCACTTTTCAATTCTCTGGCTTTTTTCCATACGTCAAGCTCAGTAAAACTTTTATGCGAATTTTCGGCAGACATTAGGTTGCTTTACATTTCAACAAATCAACCACTCAACTTATTAACTATATATTCCTGAACTTTTGTGAATGCGCATCCGTGATCATACCAGTTTTCATGAGTTTGATTATCTCGCTGATACCATCGGGTACTTTTTTGGTGATACTAAATCCCAGTTCCTTTTTGATCTTATCGCAATTCACCCGGTAATCTCTCGGGTCTTCTGTTTTATCTACATAAATCGCTTTTGCATCAGGAACCTGTTTTTGTATTTCTTCCATCAGCATCCGCTTACTGTAATTTTCTTTTGTGTCACCTACATTAAATACGTTGGCCTTAATTTTTTTCTTTGGGGATTTTAACACCAGCATGACGGCACGGGCCAGGTCATCCACATGGCAATAAGGACGATTGAATTGTGGTCCCCAAATTTCCTGTTCTCCCGTAAGACACACGTTACGGGTAAATTCATTCACTGTTAAATCGAACCGGATACGGGGAGAAAAACCATAGACCGTAGAGAAACGGAGTGCTGTTGCAGCTGTTTTGGATTTCTTTTTTTCTTTCAACAGGTAATTTTCAAATTTTACTTTTAACTCTGCATACAAAGACACAGGTCTTAATTCAGATTCTTCATCTACAAATGAATCCGGGTCGGCCATCTTACCATAGTTGCTGCAGGTGGAAGCAAATACAAAACGTTTGATACCTGCTTTCTCCGCCTTTTCAAATAAGTTGACGGAAGCCGTCCAGTTTACCTCGTTAGCCTCTTCCGGAAATTTAGAACAGGCCGGATCACCTACGATCGCTGCCAGGTGAGCCACATGATCCATTCCTTCCAACGCTTTGTCAATATCTGCATCATTGCGGAGATCACCTTTCATAAATTCAAATTTGGGATGTTGCGATACATCATATAAGGCATCACCGCCAAACTTCAGCGAGTCGAAAGCCCGCACATAAAATCCTTTATCCAATAAGATACGAACCAATACAGAGCCGATATAGCCTGCGCCGCCTGTTACCAAGACCTTTTTACTCATCTGTTATTTATTTTTATAGAATTATTTAAATGATGATAATAATCAAAAATTTGCTGTTCAGCATTTTTGGGAAATGAGCTATGCTCATCAATATGATAAAAAATAAAAGGATCTGCTAGGGCAGGTTGCTTTAATGTTTCAAACTCGCTGAATTGTTCCATCCAGATATCGTAATGATTTAATAACTCCAATACATCATCCTGTAATGGCTCTGGAATCAGGGAGAGATGTGTCAGCAAATAATCATATATCTTTTTGTTGGATGATCGTACAACAAGCGCATGAAGATATATTTTGTTCAACATATATTTCGTATATGCTTTTCGGGACAATTGCATCAGCAGGTATAAAGGAAGAATCACTTCTTTAAACTCCGCTTCTCTTGTTTGTTCACTCATACAGCATTGATTGTTTACGAAATAATGCCCTCGGCTTTTGCAGTTTCATAAGGCATTTTTTTTTCGCCATTTAGTACCTGCGCCCATATCTTATCCCCAAAGGTAGTAGCCTTTAAGCGGCGCTTCACCTCTTCCGCAGGCATTTGTGGGGTTAACAGGCATAATTCATTTAATTGTTTACGGGTATAGGGCACCCGCTTCCATACTTCCGTACTCGCAGGCAATACCCCCTCAGTTAACAGCTGATTCATTAAACTATAAAATATATCCAGTATTTCCGCGTAGCAACGTTGGGTGATAGAAAAAACGGTATCATTATTTGTTATCGGGAATCGTCGCACCGCAATAATAGAACCTGTATCCACCCTGGCCAGCATATGATGACAGGTAATACCAAATTCTTTTTCCTCATTATATATCGCAAAGTTGGTGCAGCCAATACCCGGATATTCGGGGGGGCCTGGATGAAAATTAATGGCGGCAAGCCCAGCACTATTCAGCAACGATGCTGGTATAATCCATTGGGCCAGGTAGGAAATAAGCAGATTCCCCTTCCATTCATATAGCTCAGACGGAAAAGGATCTTCCCTCCTGGAAAAAATGATCTGTGGGTTATCAAAATGTGATTGTATAAAACCGGCAGCAGTGGACGAAAAAGTATCGTCTGCCTTGCCAATAAAAAGAATTTTCAACTTATTTTTTTGCTTTACCATCCCTGAGAAATACTTTAAACAACAATGCTGCCAATAGGTGTGATAATCTCTTTACCTGAATAAATAACAAAAGCATGTACTATCGCACATGCTTTTGCAAATATATGTCAGATTGATTTATGCGGCAATAAGCTTCGACTGTTGCTTCCTTGTAAGCACTTTTTGTGGATTTCCTACCACCGTTGTATTATCAGGAATATCTTTTACGACGACCGTACCGGCGCCGATCATTACATTATTTCCAATGGTTATACCCTGGCGTATAACTGCATTAGCTCCTACAAAGCTTCCTTTACCCACTTTTACATTACCACAAAGAACAGCACCTGGTGCAATATGAGCAAAATCACCAATATTACACTCATGATCAATACTGGATGATGTATTACAGATAACCCCCCGTCCCAGTTCCACCAATGGATTGAGTGTTGCATTCGCTGCGATCATAACCCCATCACCCATCATTACAGAGGATGAGATCACTGCAGAAGGATGTATCGCATTAATTGGATTTCCAAGGTACTCACTCATTTGCAGGTGAATTTTTTCACGGATGCCGTTATGACCCACACAGGCAAAAAAATCAAACTTCTTTAATTTTTTGAGAACCTCTGTTTCTTTTCCGAGGTATTGTAAGTGGTAAGGGTTTTTGAGCTTTTCTTCTGAATCGCAATACGCAGTTACCAAACGCCCTGCATTTAACAGAATGTCAATAATGACATAGGCGTGACCAGAATAGCCAATTATGGCCACTTGTTTTTTCAATGTGGTTTTCATTGATTTTGGATTTTGGACTTGGAACAACTAAAATAAACGTCCTTCCTGTCAATACAAAATGCCTCATCAATTAAACCATAAGATTGGGTACATGTACCCTGGAGCTGCTCGTATTTCTCCGATAGCCTCCTCAACCTGCTATTACAACAGCGCTTTATACTTCTGTGCTAATAGTTTATGCATCACCTGCATGTCAAAATGTTGCTCGATCCTTGTCCGTAACTGCTCGGTATATTGTTGTAGAATTTTAGGGTTGGCAATCGCTTTTTCAACTTGCTTCAATAAGTCTTCCCTATCCCTGGCTTCAAATAATAGTCCTGTTTTTTCATGCTCTACTACATCCACGTTGCCTTCAATGCGTGAACAAATGATTGGGCATAACATTGCCCCTGCCTGCAATAATACATTTGGAAAACCTTCACGGTGAGAGGGATGAACCAGCGCAAAAGACAAATGCATAAAATATTCCACGTCATCACTCCAGCCCGGTTGAATGATACCCGGATGTGTTTGTAAAATTTGCCTGGCCTCATCGGTCACAGGATCGAGATGATCTTCAAAAACACCTACCAGTATTAATCTTATTGTATTATTCTTTGCATATAGTCTGGTGAACGCATAAAGTAATTCATCAATACCTTTGTCCTTCACAATTCTTCCCACACAAAGAAAATAAGTAAGTGTATCATCATACCCGATCAGCTTCTTTATGACAGCAAGTTTATCATGGTCCAAAACACGGGGAGAATAACGAGCAAGATTGATACCATTACTTGATCCTTGCCCGATCACTTCCATTTTGGATGCGGCTACTAGTTTGTGGAATCGGATATATTCCAATAAAGAAAAACTATTAGGCCAGATATGCGTGGCCCATTTTCCCGTCAATTTTTCCATGGTTAACAGCACTTTCTTTGTAAAACCTGTGGCTGTCATAAACCGCAAGCCCGCAATAGTATGTATCCTTATTCCAATCCCCGCCATCTTCGCAGCAAACATGGCTAACAACCCTGCTTTGGGTGTATGGGAATGAACAATATCAGGCTTTTCCTTTTTAAAAAATCTATACAAACGCCATAAAGAATGCAAGTCAGCAAAAGGGGTGATCTTCCTGGTCATAGGAATAATATAATGAGGCACCCCTTCATTCCTGGCTACATCTTCTCTTTCTTTACCGTCGGCACTTACCATGATTACTTCAAATCCCTGCTCCTTCATATATTTCAATTGGCCTGGCAATAAAACTTTTAATGCCATCGGTACAGTTGTAACCCGGATCAGCTTAGGCATGTTGCTTATAACTTTTTTTATACCACACTTCCAATGCAAATAATGTCCATATCATTTTAGCTCTTTTTTCATCGCCTGTTTTTACTTTTCGGGTCCAGAGATCATTGATAAAAGAAGGATGAACAAAATTTTTGCTAAATGCATCTGGTGAAAAAAGATAATCACCAACCAGGGAATTCAGTTCACCATCAATCCATTTTTTAAGTGGTATCTCAAAACCTCTTTTGGGCTGATGGATAAGATCAGTTGGCAAATACCTCTCAGCAAGCTTTCGTAACAAATACTTGGTCTGGCTTCCTCTGATCTTAAAATGATCAGGCAGGGAAGGAACATATTCCAGCAGCGCTTTGCAAAGCAGGGGGCTTCTGCCTTCCAGCGAATGTGCCATGGTGGCAATATCCATTTTCACCAGCAGGTTGCCTGTTAGTATATTATTAAAATCAAGATTCATGAATTTTTGCAATCCCGTTAATGAAGCGTGGTTGATATATTCAAAATCTTTTTTAACCGGCAGAAGATAATCATCACTACCTTTCAGTTGATCTTCATAACCTTCAAAACTGTCAATCGTAGCAGAAAGATAGGTGGCCACTCCTTGTTTGCGGGCAAAATCTGTAAGACGATAAATATAATTATACTTATTCTTTTTATTGTGTGGCACCGGCATTATTGAATGAGCTGTTTTAGCTGCCAGTTTGGTTAGCCATCCCGGGTGAAAAAAATCATATTTAGCGAAGGGGACATAACGACGGTAACCTCCAAATAGCTCATCACCCCCATCCCCATTTAATATCACCGTTAAATGTTTTTTGGCCGCTTGGCTTACATAATAGCTGGGGATGGCAGAACTATCAAAGAAAGGCTCTCCGTAATTAGCGAGAATAGTTTCAATGTCGTTGACAAGATTATCAAAAGATATCTTTATTTCGTGGTGATGTGTCTGGTATTTTTCGGCTACCTGTTTGGCCAGTGGGGCTTCATCATATTCGCCGGCAAAAGATATCGTGAATGTTTTTAAAGATGAATTGTATTGTTTGGCAATGGCCGTCACCAGTCCGCTATCAATTCCACCGCTAAGAAAAGATCCTACTTCAAGGTCTGAAGATTCTACCCTGTTCCTTACACCGGCATGCAAAAGCTGATCCACTTTTCCCAGAGCGGTATCAAAGTCATCCCCGTTTTTTGGGAGGTAATGATCATGAATATTCCACCATTTGGTGATCACCGGCTCCGGTCGCTGAAAAGGAATATGCGCATAACTCCCCGCTGGTAATTCCTTTACCTGCTGATAAGGGGTTGCTTGTTTATAAAAATAGCCCATGCGGATGTACTGCCGGATATTGTCTTCATCAATGGAAAGAGGTAGTTGATGACGTAATGCATTTAATTCGCTGGCAAATACAAATTTTTTACCATCAGAAAAATAGTAAAGAGGTTTTTTACCAGCCCTGTCCCTGGCTAAAAATAATTCCTTTTTTTGTTGATCATAAATGGCAAGGGCAAACATACCATCCATCCCCCTCAAACAATCTGCCCCCAGTTTTGCATATAGGTGCAAAATAGTCTCTGTGTCTGAATTGGTTTGACAGGAGGTGAGCGAATACTCTTTTCGCAATACCTGGTGATTGTAAATTTCGCCATTAAAAATAATGCTCAGATGTTCAAAGTGCATAGGCTGTTTACCCCCGGTAATATCCAGGATGGATAGCCGATGATGATGCAATTGCAAAGCTCCTTCTGTAAAAGTAGATTGCTCATCCGGGCCGCGATGCCACAGATCATTGGTCAATCGGGGAATATCTAGAGTATGATGAAGAGAACCGGCTATGCCACACATAGATCAGAAAGCTGTTTTTTGAAACCGTTTATGAGTTACATGGTAACCTAGTAATTTATTGAACCATGTAGGATATTTAAGTCCTTCCTGCCGGTATAAAATTAATACCATAATGAGATAAAAAGGAAGGCAGGGTATTTTATAACGGGAAAGTGATCCAAAGTTCAGTGCGGTGCTACCTACAGCAGCAGCAAATACAATGGCGAAAATAAAACACATCATTAAAACAGGATCTCCAAAGATCTTTCTCAAAAAATTAATCATGCCCCGACGATATATTAATATAATGGTTATGTATAAAAAGAATAAGGATTCCAATGAAGAAAATAACGCTGTAATACTATTAACCTCCCAGATAAAAGGTCTGAAAAAAGTGGCCGAAATTCCATTCAGGAAAATTAGAAAAGGGTTTGTTGACTGAATAGTATAATAAGACCCCTCTCCGGCTCCGGCCTCATTAAATCCTTCATATAGTTTTCTGCTTTGCTCGCTTGTTTCAGTAATATTATCAAGACTAAAAGCTTTCAGACTTTCATCAGATGTCGCATAATTCAATAAAAATATGGCTGCTACGGCTCCAAGGGTGAAAGTGATGAAAGTAAGTATTCTCCGCAGCACTTTATTTTCCACAACCTTATTAAATACAACAAAAAGCCATAAAATTATTGCCGGTGTTAATGCTAGCAATATATATACCTTAATAAAGTATAAAAGAAATGATCCTACAATAACCCATATTATAGAGCCGATATAGTTTTTCTTCCTGACAAAAATATTAAACATACCGTATAAAATATAGCCGACGGATCCAAAGCAGATAGGGTCTTTTATCAGGCCGGAGCTCCAGATAGCGACGCTGGGTAAGAATAAGGTAGCGAAAGCAATTTCTTTTTTAAAATGTGGAAAATAGTAAATGAAAAATTTATACATCCGTATAGCTCCACCCAATGCAAAAAAAGAAAAACACATAGCGATGCACAGGTAGCTATTATTGAAAAGAAGTGAGAAAGGTAATGCCGCCTTAGGCACCATAAAATTACCTGGCTCATGCATAGCCTCAAATATAGGATAGGGTGAATCTATATAAATAAAATAATTCATTAACTCAGTTTTCACGTTTATCATTTTTGTCATAGCGATCTTGATAAAATTATCCGAATCATCCATTACAGCTTTATGTAATGCTTGTGTAGCCTGGTAATACATCTCGCTATCGCCACTACGATAATAAAACGTATTTAGTAATGTATAGATCAGCGCAAAAAGCATTTTGAAATAAAAAGCCTTCATCATAATCTTTTTATGCGCCTCATCCTTATACTTTTTTATGATCACAGAAAAAATCATCAGTAAAACGATGAAACAGACTGGAGCTAAAATGATATCAGCTGGTGCAAAAAGTGCTGCTAGAATTGTCATGCTAATCTAAAAGTATACTTTCTCATTCAAAGAGGGATTCCATTTTTATCACAAAATATTTGTTAACACTCAGGTTGCTTTTTTACGCAGAGATTGTAAAATATTTTTGGTTCTTCTTTCTACTAATAAATAATGTATCCATCCTACCAAAAGTGCTAACCCGACTGCTGGTATCCATATAAAATAATTAAGTATATAAGGTAACTTTGGTTTAACCAATAACCAGTAAATGCCGAGGTATAAAAAAATCGTGGCAAAGTGAGTAATATATAAACTATAACTAAATTTCCCGATTTTCATCAGCCAGGGAATGCGGATTTCATACTTTAAAAAATAAAGAATAAGTGTTATGCCTAATGCAGCAGATATAAGAAAACTGTAAGCGGTTTCTGTCTTAAAATAAAAATTTACTCCATACATTGCTATTACTAATCCTGTCAATATCCACAGCCATAGTCGTTTTGATAATCCCTTTAGCCATCCGGCAATTTTTTCATAATGGGTATATAACCATACGCCTATTGCAAAATAAATGTTATAGACAAAAAGAAATTCATGAATATAAAAAGGCAAACCGATTGATTGAACCTGCTGCGGAGCTATAAGATAAACAAGAAATAAAACAGTAGAAACTATTGCATAGATAGTAACACTGCGGAGCAAGAAAGGCGCCAGGAAATAAAAGATTACTTCATAGGTCAATGACCAGAACGGCGTAATAAATCCTTCCCCTGGCATATAAAAAAGATTTTTCAACACAACTTCACTATCAAAATAGAAATTCATCTCATAAGTACGGATAAAACTAAAGCCTTCAATACTTCCATCATACCATTCTGGGTGCCAATACCTGGTAACTAAAAAAACAAGTCCTGCCCATATTAAGGCAATTACATATGAAGGATATATCCGGATGAAACGACGTTTGTAAAACTGTAAAGCCGATTTATTACCAGATAAACTATGTGCTATTGAAAATCCTGATAGTACAAAGAACACAATCACAAATTCTACCGCCAGTCTGGTGAGCATACTGCTGCCAAACATAAAATAATCGCATACATTCCATGTATCGCGTGGAAATTTCTTCAGAAATTCGTTACCGCCGATCCACAACACACCCCTGCAATGAGCAATGGCTACGTATAAAGAAGCAATGCCTCTTATTGAATCAAGTATATCAAAGGGTAGCTTACGTTTTTCAGACATGTGGAAGACTTAATATGATGGCTATTATTGTAATGAATGTTGGCTTTCCGTAATGATCCGGAGATAAGTATTCCTGTTGGCATTAACGGAAAATTTTTCTTCCAGTACCTGAGCTCCTTTTTGTCCAATACGACGACGTAAAATCTCATCGTCAATCAACTGCTGCAGGTAATACAGCCATTCGTCTTCTGTTTTTGCCAGGAAACCATTTACATTATGCTCAATGATTCTGAAATTTGTACCAATAGCTGTGGCTATAACTGGCACTCCTGCTGCCATATATTGCAGGGCCTTTAATCCACTTTTACCATATACCCATTGTTCATCTGGCAACGGGTACAAACCTATATCAAATTGCCGGATCACTTCTACTTCATAACTTTCGTTCCACGCCAATGCTTCTACTTCTATTCCCCCTATCCTGAAATCAGCATCACCCATTACTACTACTTTAAAAACTACTCCTTGTGCTTTCAATCTATGCAACACAGGTTCAAGTAGCCGCAAATGCTTGGTAGTACTGCCGCTCCCACTCCAGCCCAATATTACTTTTTCCGTTTTAATAATATAATCTGTTTTAGGCCGGTATGTATCTGTATTTATTGTTGAAGAAATATCAGTTGTATTCGAATTATACTTTTTAACGATCGCATCAAGATAAGGAGTACAGGTAATCACATGATCCGCATGTTTCATTAGGAATAAGGGCTTATTCCTGCCCTTAAGTCCTGAAATAATATTATTCATGTCACTCTTAATACCAGGCAGATAAACAAGATCATCGATATCGTAGATCATGCGTTTGGCAAGTTTGCAGTATAACCATTCAAAAACCGGAGGGCCAAAAGGTGTAATCCACAAATGAGTATAGATCACATCATATTTCCGAATGCGGAATAATAGAAGAATGCGGGAAAAATATCCCAGCAAAGTATAGAAGATCTTTTTCCCTAAAAAACCTTTTTTATATATAATAGCCCAGAATTTTTCATTTACAAAAGATCGTTTATCTACGCCACATCCGCTAGCTTCAAGGTAAGAATAATACTGTTCAAACTTTAAACGCTGGCTTGGAGCTTTATTAAAAGGATACGGAGTAACAAAAAGTATTTTCTTCATCACTTTCAGGCAGGGTTAAGATGAGAAATGGGTGATAATCCCTTTTTATTCTCATAAAATATTTTTTGATATGCTTCGCTATATAACTGTATTCCATAGCTAAGATCAAATACCGCTGTAATGTTTTCACGAATGGTTGCTGGATTTTTTTTCAGCATTTCTGGTAAATGATGGATAGCTTCATCATATGCTTTTGTAGTAAACTCCTTCAAAACAATACCGCAATGGTTATCAGAAACAATAGCTTCCACATCACCTACCCCTGAATTAACAATCACTGGTATTCCCATCGATAATACTTCTCCCAGTTTTGTAGGCGAGCTTGAAATTTTGGAGTAGACCGGTTTAATAAAAGAAATCGAAATATCAGATGCTTTAATAAATACTGGTACTTCCTCGCGGTTGGCTTCGATGATAACAAATTCCGTAGCAGGAATAGTATGCGCTGCTGCTTTATTTATAATTAAATCTTTGCTGGAATGTGTAACAAATAAGAAAAGAGCATCAGGGTAATATAGTTTAAGCCGCTTAAAAAAGACCAGCATCTCGTCCAGCATATACCAGGCTCCTACGGATCCAAGATAACTAAGCACCAGTATATCTTCAGCTATTCCAAGTTTTTTCCGGCTTTGCTTTTTTTGCAGATCATCTGTAACAGAAAAATGATCCATGTCTGCACAACATGGTATTACACCTACTGATACTAAAGAATTATAGGTTGACCATCTGAGCAATTCTTCCTTACCGGCTCGTGTTAAGGACACAATATAATCGGCATACTGAAGATAGGCTGCTTCCTTTTTTTTGTAATATTTGTAGACTCTTCTGAAGATAGGATGTCCATCTTTCCAGGCCCCGCCATCTCTTTTTTCATCGGCCCAGAAACCTCTCATATCAAAAAAGAATTTTACTCCATATTTCCTTTTCAGCTTTAGTCCTATGTCCGCAGCAATATAACTGCGGCAGTGAACCATGTCGAATTGCTTTTCTTTATGCAGGGCCAATGCTTTTCGTTGCATTCGGACAGCATCATAAAATTTAGATAGCATGGGTGGATTTGTGGTAAAAGATAAAGGCACCCATTCTATGCCTGCTGCCATCACTATATCTTCTATCGTCTTTCTATGTTTAACATACCGATCCTTCTTCTCAAAACTGAGAAGGGTAAACCGATAGCCTTCTTTGGAGAGTCCAACCAGGTAGGGCAACACCTGTGATTGCCCCAGGGGATCGGTCATCCCATCGTAAGAAATATATAAAATTTTCTTCACTGATGTTTTTCTTTATACCATTTATGCAGCAAGATCAGCACCCAAAGTTTATTGTATAGATAATCACGGCCCGAAAGGAAAGCTTCTTTCAAATCACGCACTGGTCTGGCATTAACAAGATTACATTCCTCAATTACCTGCTCCGAAAGATACTTATCAAGCAGGTAGCGCAACTCGCCGCTAAGCCACATACGAAGAGGAATAGCGAATCCCCATTTGGGGCGATCAAAAAAAGGAGCAGGTATATAGTCATACAATGCCTGTTTCAGTAAATATTTTCCAGTACCATTATGTATTTTAAGATCTTCCGAAAGATTTACTGCAAACTCAACTAATCGATGATCAAGTAGTGGCACTCTTACTTCCAGCGAATGCTTCATAGACGCCCGGTCTGTCTTCACCAGGAGCTCCTCCGGTAAGTAATTTTTGATATCAAAAAAACTTTGCTCCTCTACAGCTGACAATCGCCTGTGCTTACTATTAATAGTTTCGTCCATGCTGATAGCTACCGGCTCTTTAAGGAGCTCTTTAATTTCAATTTCATTGAAATAATATTGCTCTTGCGAAAAAATATGGCTTTTGATACGATGCTGGTGAGGATAGCTAAATAATTGGCTCCCTCGTTTTAGTCGGTTGTTGCCAAAGGTATATAAGCCTTTAGCTAAAGGTTTACGAAAAGTCTTTATAAAAGGATTATGCAGGCGACGGGCCCAGGTATAAAAACCGTACCCCATAAATAATTCATCTCCTCCATCACCTGATAATGCAACCGTTACCTGCTGCCTCGCCAGTTTCGATACCATCAGCGTAGGAATAGCGGATGAATCAGCATAAGGTTCATCATAAATATCAGGTAAATCATTTGCCAGTTGCATGGCATCCTGTTCTGTAACCGTAAATTCATGATGATCTGCTCCTATATGCTTAGCTACTTTGGTGGCATAAACAGTTTCGTTATACTTCTCCTCCTTAAAACCAATAGAAAAAGTTTTTACAGGCATTGATGAAACGGATTGCGCAATCGCTGCGACCAGGCTGGAATCTACACCGCCGCTTAAAAAAATACCCACCGGCACATCACTGATCATGCAATATTTTACACTGCTTTCCAATAAATGGATCAGGGTTTTTTTTGCTGCTTTTTCGTCTTTCAGTACGGCCGGATCTAATTCACTTTCTAATTGCCAGTAAGAAAATATCTCCAGTACTCCTTTTTGCAACACCGCATATTGGCCAGGCTGTAGTTTATAACAGTTCTTATAGATGGTATCTTCGTGCGGTATATAGCCGAGGTACAAAAAATGACTGATAGATGGCCGGTGGATCTCCCGGCTGAAGGGTAACGTAAAAATCGATTTTAACTCCGACGCAAAAGCAAAATGTCCTTCCAGATACCAATAATATAAAGGTTTAATCCCTACCCGATCTCTTACCAGATATAATTTTTCAGTATGCCTATCCCAGATTACCAGCGCAAACATTCCGTTTAGATCATTGATTGAATCAATACCTGCCTTGGCAAAGGCTTCAATGATGATTTCTGTATCTGAATGAGTACGGGGCTGTATTTTATATTTTTCAGCAACCTCCTTGTAATTATACACCTCACCGTTAAAGATCATAACATAGCGTCCATCTGCGGAATAAAATGGCTGATTGGCTGCCGATGAGAGATCGATGATACTCAGGCGACGATGACCCAGTCCTACCCCATTGGCTTCATCATAAAAAATACCATCAGCATCCGGTCCGCGATGACTTAATACATCAGTCATCTTCTGCAATTGCTGCCGATTGAATTTCCTGGAAACAAATCCTGCTATTCCACACATATTATTGCTTAATGCCTTTTACCGTAGCGGCGGTGAAATTATTTCCGTAAATAATATAGTCTGCAAACGTAATTTTCATACCAAATTCTTCAAACCATTTTTTAACGGTAACGATCTTTTGTGGATGATCATGCTCAGGCGAAAACATATCAAACGTATCTAATATTACCCATTCCTTCAATTCTTCTTTTGAAAGACCAGGTGGAAGAGTACCTTTTATATCTACGATAGGAAGAAATCTATTTACTATTTTACCAAGACCGGCCTTCTCAAAAAAAGAATAAAGTTTCATCATCCATCCTGCATTCCTTTCAATTATTTGCAATAATTTTTCATGAGACATCCTTTTGGTAACTGGCCTGAAAATATATTTCGCATGCACTTTCGTCCACCAGCCCCGGATAGGATAAAAATCAACAGCTACCTCTGCACCCGGCTTTGCTTTATCAATTAAAGCCTTTACTGATTTTTTAAAATCAGGTGTATGCTGTAATACCCCGAAACAAAATACTTTATCAAAAGAGTTATCCGGAAAAGGCATTTCATAAATACTTGCCTGGAATAATTTAAACCTGTCTCCATGATGGCCATTATTTTTGTAATTAGCTGTTACAGCATCGGAGTAATCAACACTATACAGATTTGCCTTTGTATGATCCAGTATTACTTGTGAAAAACGCCCGGCTCCACTTCCCACCTCCAGTATATTTTTTCCACCAAGATCTTCTTTATCCCAGCTTGTTTGTGCAAAAAATCTTTCTTTACTGAGCGAAGAATTCTGGGATTCACGATCGATCTGTGTTTTTTGAAATTTATTCCACTGGAAACCGAAGCTATCGGTATAATTACTTTCGTTGACTACACGATAAGCTCCTTTTACATTGGGAAAAAGTACAATGTTGTTTTTTACGAGCCCCGCTTCTGTCATTTGTACCAGCTCATTCCTGTAAGGATCAATAAAATTCACGTTGAAAATATATTTAAAGTGATCAGTACCTTCTCTTTTTACGAGGCTGAAAATTGCGGAGATAATGTTTAACTAAAAAAATAAATCTCCTTGAAAAAGGCTGTTGATGAATGAGCCCCCTGATACGTTTATCTTCCTCGAGAGGTATACGCTTTACAGGCCAGCTATCAACCATAGGCGAAGGAGTATTAAATTCCGATCCCGGGGTCCAGTGTGTTCCTGATCCGTCAAATCCAAAATTATTGGTAAGTGTGCGGGTGGGATTAATGCAAAGCCCGTTGTTAAGGGCAATGCAGGTATGCCACAGGTAATTCCATTCCTGGAATACTCCATCCATCGTAAACTTAAGGCCCCAGTATATATCCTTGGTATCGTCCATGTTTACATACGAAGTAATACCTTTTTCCTTTACCTCCTTCATCAATTCATAACCATTCTTATTAAAATGAGACCAGGCTCTTTTCCAAGTGCCCCACCCCCAGCAGAATGAATGATTATAGATAAAATAAAGTTGTTCTTTTTCAAATAAGGCCGGTTCAAAAGCACAAAAGCCGGAGAGATGCATTACTTTCTCATCATGCTCATACAAGTCAAGCATTCCATTCATATATTCCAAAAAACCTGTGGCTATTAATACATCGTCTTCTACAACGATCACTTTCCCCCTTTCATTCACTACCTGAGTAATACCCTCGGTCAATGAACGAAATAAGCCTTTGTTTTCCTGCTGTTCTATTATATAAACGTTTTTGCACCACTGCTGGCTACGCACAGCTGCACGGAGGGTAGCAATTTTATCCAGGCCCTCCGTCGTTTCATTTTTACGGGGGCCATCACAAAATATATATAGATCTGACGCTGAAGAAAAATGACATTTTTTAATTGCCTCCAATGAAACAAGCGAGTGAGAAGACCGGTTAAAAGCAAAATAAGCGATAGGAGCCAGTGATTTCATACGTTAATGGCGATAGTTTTGTTTTTTTAAGATAGGTTGGCAAATAATCCTTAGGACTTGACTTCCTCAATGCTAAGAATAAGCATTTTCCTGGTGCTTGCACAGAATCATGGAGTGTATTCGGCAAATACTCTTACAGTACTGGTAAACTGGCTGTAAGATCCGGCTGTATTTGTTTATACAAAAACTATACTAAGCCTGAGCAGGTATGCCAGGCAGTAAAGTTTTGACAGAAAAGACAAGAGGTTGTTTTATACGATGCAGTTCAGGTGCCTGGTATAATTTACTCAGCGTATGCATATAATTATCCTTGCTGGCAATCCGCTGTACTCTTTCAAAATTTGAACTGGCATATTCATTCAGGTCAACGCGGTAATCAGCTATAGCCTTGATTTTTTCAACCAGATCTTTGGTATTATCCAGTTTATAAAAAATAGCTTTATTGTTGGTCACTTCCCTCAACACAGGTATATCCGATAAAATCGCTGGTATGCCACAAGCCATTGCTTCCAGTAGTGAAATAGGCTGGCCTTCAAAAACAGAACTCATAATAAAAGCATCATACTGAGGCAATACATTGTGTATATCATCTCTTACACCGCATAAACGGATATTAAGCTGGTGTTGATCTATGTCCTGTTGTAATGATTGCTGCAGAGGGCCTGACCCATAGATATCAAGATGGATATTCTTCGGCATCGTTTTAAATGCTTCTATAAGATACGGATAGTTCTTAGCCTTTTTCAGGTTGCCTATCGCTACCATTCTGAACTTATCAGTAAAACTGGATTGATGATACCGTTTAGCGTAATATACGTCTTCTACATAATTATAAAGAATGGTATAGGGTCCTTTCACACCAATACATTCATTATAATCCCTGAACACCTCATGACAAATAGCAATGATATGATGATAGCTGCGGTAAGTGAGCTTTTCTATCCACTTTGCTATACGGCTTTCAGCAAAATAATTTTTGCTTGGCAAGCTATGAATCGTAGTAAATAGTTTCAACTTCTTAGGACAGGCTATTCTCGCTATGATCGTAGCCATAAATAAATGGGAATGAACAATGGCAATATTTTTTTCACGGATATACCTCCGCAATTGCAGGGCACAACGAAAAATATCAAACTTTGACCGGTAATTTAATTGGAGAATTTGACAATTAACTGGTAAATGATCCTCTAATGCATTGGATCCACCCAGATAAACTACATGATGATGAAATTCAGGCAAGCTATTAATACAGCCTATCATTACTTTTTCTGCACCACCGATACCCAAGGTATCAATAATGTGTAACACATTGGTTTTGGACATAGGACCTGGTTTGATTCTTAGAATATTGGATTGCCCTTATTGGGGCCTACAAATTTAATCCAGGATTTCTATGCACAATACTTATATCACACTAAACTTTTATAAATCAAGTGAATCCGCCTTTTCTTATCGTAAAACCCCGGGAAACTCGACCGTGTTTTACCGTTTTCTAAGCGTATACCTTCCCGCTGTTTACCCAGGTAATTTTTTATAAATTGTTAATAGCTGTTCCAGGTACTGTTGCCGGTGCGCAAATTCATTGACCCGTTGATGACCTGCCCTGGCAAAACCGGCGAGGTTATATTTTCCATCCAGAATTGCCTTGATAACCGAGACAAAACTATCAGTATTGTCAATATCAAAATATATGGCCTTATCCTCATTCACTTCACGCAAAACAGGTATATCAGATAATATAGCCGGTAGTCCGCTAGCCATTGCTTCCAATAAAGAAACAGGTTGTCCTTCATAAAATGAACTCATAACAAATGCATCATACGTCGGTAACACTTTTTCCATGTCATAATGGGTGCCACAAAGCTTTATTGGCAAATGGTACGTATCGATTTGCTGTTGCAAATTTGCCTTCAATCCTCCCTCTCCATAGATATCCAGCGTAACTCCTTCCGGTATTTTTTTAAATGCTTCCAGTAAATAAGGATAATTTTTTTGCCAACGAAGATTGCCAACCGCTACCAGTTTTAATCTTCCATCAGGGAGACCTGGCTTCTCTTGAAAAGGCTGAAAGAATTTTTCTTCAATAAAATTATATAGTACATGTTTATTGCCTTTCAGGCCCACCCATTCATCAAAATCTTCCAGTACAGTCTTGGAAACGGCCACCACCACATGTCTTTTTTTATAGGTCAGCTTCTCCATGTATAAACTCATCCGGTTGACCTTATAACTGGCAAGGCTCGAAATAGCATGGATACTATTAACCAGGGAAACAGACCGGGGTGTGGAAAGTCTTGCCAGTAAGTTTGATTCATAGAGATGTGAATGCACAATATCAATCTTATGCTCCCTGATATACTTTTTTACCACAGGAATTTTGGTAAATAACTGGGCAAAAGAATGACATTGCAAATTATTAAATGACAGATCTTGCCGCAATTGTGGCAATAATATTTCCGGGCCTTTTAATAAAATGAGGTGGTGCTCATACTGTTCCAGACCATTGATAATCCCTACCAATAATTTTTCAGCTCCCCCTACGGCAAGGCTGTCTATTATATGCAATAATTTTTTCATCCGGCGGAATTTTGCATACGAGGCAATAGATGGACATCAAACATTTCTTCTTTTGAGCAAAATTCGTTTTCACCCATCAACTTGTTTTCATGTATCACATCATATTGGTGAGTTTGAATAAACTCCCATATCTGTTTATTAGTATGGCCAAACCTGCGAATTGATTCTGGATGCATAGAAAGGATACAAAAAGGTTTTTGTGAAGCCACAGTCTTAATAGCCCCACGCAAAACGCTCAATTCTGCACCCTCCGCATCTATTTTTAAGAAGTCAACGCCAAATCCGTTTTCAGTCATAAATTCATCAATGGAGATGATATTTACTTCATATCCTTTATGTTTACTATCGTCATAATTCACGAGGCTATTCGCAAAATCTCCTACAGCATCGCCCATATAAAAATTTGTTTTCCCTCTTTGATCTGCAACTGCTGCCTGAACAGCCATAATATTCTCTTCGGCACGGTTAAGTTTTATAATTTTTCGAAGTACTTTGAAAGTAGATGGCGTAGGTTCAAAAGCATATACCCGACCTTCCTTACCAGTCAATTGAGCACATCGAACTGCAAATACCCCCATATGCGCACCAACATCAATTATTACATCACCGGTTTTAATTCTCTTCTCCAGGAAACTAAAATTCTCCTTTTCAAAATGCTTTGAAAAAAATTTGTAATACCGGGGAGGAAAACGAAGATTGAAATTATTGACGGCAACATTGACTCCTCTTCCCAATGTGACAAGATCAAGAATTCTATAATAAACCGATTTTAATAATTGCATTTAATTAGAAGTTTGTTTTTATATACCAGTTTTTTCGTCAGCCAATTGACAGGCTCCCAGGATATACATACCAAATGTTTCATTATCCGAGATAATCTTAAAAGTCTTTAATTGAAAATGTGATTTTTTTGAACCAGGGTAGTGAAATCATTTTATTTGCACGATAAGCAACAATAACGAACACAATGAAAAAGGAAAGTGTAGTGGAGTAGGCTGCCCCAATAGCTCCAAAACGGCTGATAAAAATATAATTGAATAAAATATTACAACCGATTGTAACTATGGCCATTTGGCCCAACAGCCTGGTTTTATTATAATAAAAAATGTATCCTGAAAAAAGCAGGTAACAGCCCCAAAAAAAATAGGATAAGCCAATCCAGAATACATAGCGGCTACCTTCCCTGTATTTTTGATCAATAAAATAAGTAAATAAAATTTCTGAAACAGGTATCAATAACAATAATATGGTAAACGTTCCTCCGGCAAATAAATAACTCATTTTCACAAGTTGTATTTTTGCTTTTTCTGTCAGATTGGCCAGTCTTTCATACATATAAGGGGTAAGAAGATTGCTAAACACATTCACCACTATCATTATTACCGACCCGACTGTATACCCTATACTGTAAATGCCTGCCTGCTCTATATCCCGTAGTTTAGTAATAAATAAACGATCGGACTGGTTCATAACTACTTTGCCTACGGTATGAAGGATCAGTGGCAGGCCGTACATTATTCCAAGCCGGATATACTTCCATTGTATACTCCCCTTGAAATAACCTTGCTTGCGGAAGTATAACAGCGCAAGAAGAAAGAAAATAATAGAAATAATAAATGCAGAAAGTATTCTTCCTTCCCAACCCATCCCCCGGTAAACGATAAACCAGATGGTAAGACCTGCCTCCAGTAACACTCTCACTATGCAATAAACCGTATACAATCCCACCTTGCGTTGTATTACCAGGAAGGTAAACAACGTATCTACATAAACCGTGGAAAAAGATATTAGCAATATAACGACGACCCAGATACGGTCAACGTTTCTTAATTCTATGACATCTGCATACTGGTAGAAAAGCGACCAGCCCAGGATGGCCATCCAGATAAAATTGATTACCGGGATGATTTGTATCGAAACAAATTTGGAAGCATATACCGCTGGATCTTTTTCTTTATAGTATTCCACCGACAACAATGCATAAGCTACCACGCTTATCAGCGGAATGACAAGCGTTATATAAGTATTAAAAAGGGACAGTAAACCATAATCCGCCGGTAACAAATGATGCGAAAGCAGTGGGGTCAGAAAAAAATTGATCGCAGGATTAAGAAAGCCAACGATTGTATAAAGAGTAAAGTGCTTGAAAAATTTTAACATACAGTTCTATCGTACAAAGGGATCATGTAATAAATTTATTATCCTTTCTGCTGCTTTACCATCAAAAGGATAGTTGTATTTCTCTAAGAATCTTAAATACTTTTCTTCGTTGTCTATAGCCAGGTTATGAGCCAGCCAATATTCATATTGAGTAATCAAATCCTTTATAGAAAGAGAAGCGTGACATAAGCCCGTTAGGGTAAAATCAGCTCCTTCAATATGAGGTTCCGGGTTCCAGCCAAGAAGCACAACATTTTTTTTGGCACATAAAAACCCATTTACGAGGGTAGAGCTATAGCTAAGGATTAGTTTTGCCCCCAAATACAATTCTGTAAAATCCCCCGTTTGTAATAACTGTACATATTCTTTATTGTGATTGAGTACATCCCATAGCTTCTTGTTCGAACGGGGATGAAGCTTAATAAATAACCGAACTTTCTTGTTTTCAGCAAATTCAAATAATTTTTCCGTGATATATTGATGATGATCTTTCGTCCAGTTTGCAATGCCCTCTTCATAATAAGGATGATCAATATACACAATGTAATCATCTGTCGTAGGAATGTACTGATGATACTTGTCAAAAAAAGGAACTCCGGAAATATATACATCATTTTTCGTAACACCCGTATAGGTTTCAAAATCTTCGAAATTAGGTTGATTAAATATTATCGGAACTTTTGGAATCCGTTCTTTGAATCTATTCTTAAGAAGAACCGTATGCGAACGGTTACTCAGCATTTTAAAAGGGAGAAAAAAAAAGGTAAGATAGGATCTCAAAGATTTAAATCCCTTAAAAACGGAATAATAAAACATCTTTGATCGCACGGAATCTAAAAAATTATTACTTAACCGCTTTAACAGGTAGGGTAACGTATAGTTCCTGAATGTCTGAGTTTGAAGGAATTTAAACGAGGCTTCCTTGTCGGCTGCTGCCCCATGATCAGAGTAATAGGTAGGAATATTCATAGCGCCGGCACTCACAATAAGAGCAATTTGGCGTAAATCAATAATCTCATAAAAAAGAACACGGTCCGGTTTAACTTCTTTCAGCAATTTTTGGGGATTGCTGTAATCCTGCCAATAAATTATCTCTTTGAAAAGAAGTGGTGGATCCGGAGGTAGCGGCTCCGTTTGCCCGGGCTTTTCGTACCAGAGCAATACCCACTCAATGTTCTTGGCTTGTTTTAAATAACTATAATAGTCAACCCGCCAGGGTTGAACGATCAAAAGTATTCTCATAGATTATCGGAGTATTGATAGTATTATTAATATCGGGGTTGGGGTTCATATATTCGTTCAATAAGTAGGATTTACCCCGAACAAGGCAAGCGCTTTTTTACCCTTTTCTGCCATCCATTCATCATAGATCGCACCATATAAGATTGAGTCTGTAAATTCCCCGTTTCTGAATAGATCATTCCTCAATCTGCCTTCCTCTTTCAATCCAGCCTTGATACAAACTTTCTTTGATGCTTCATGCAGATCCGAAACACCGGCAAAAATCCGTTGAAAATTAAGTTTGTTGAAACCATAATACATCATCATCATAACAGCATCTGTTATAATACCTCTTCCCGCAAAACTATTGTCACCAAGCAAGTAAGCAATAGATGCTCTCCTTGCTATCCAACTGATTTCCTGGAAAGAAACATTCCCGATATGTTTATCTGTTTTGTTATCAAAAATACCAAGCAATATCAACGACTGGTTCTTACAGGACTCCTCATAATAACTTTTCATCCGCTGGAGGTTATTGGGAAAATAACTTCGTTCTGTATAAATATCCAGGGACATATCTTCCAGCCAGCTATAATAAGGTGAGCTAATATCAAGATTGTCCGGGGTAAGTCCATGAAGTGAGATTCTTTTACCAACCAGGAATCGTTTCATAATTGATGATTTAAATTTTCAAGAAAGTTTTTACTATTGACAATTGTCCCAATTGCGCTATCCATAAACGGGTCATTTATAAAGTGATCAGGTAAATATCGCAATACTTTCTTTTTCATAATATCGGCTTCAATCAAATAGCTGGAAAAGAAGCCTACAATAAAATCACTATGATAAATAAGACTATTGTTCTCAATAGTTTGATCAGCAACAACTATTTTATCCAGGAACTCCTTATTAAGTCTTGTTAGATCCTGGTTTGGATGCGGCTTAAATATAAAAATATGTTCCTTGAGTATATCATCAATCAGTTCGTTCAATTCTGTAATAACCTGCACTTCGTCAAAGCCGAATTTTATTTTTCCATCGACATTCGATAAAGGATCGGGAGCAAAAACAATAATTTTTTTGTTCTTTATATCGATACCCTGCTTTTCAAAAAATTCTTTTTTATTGGTCACGGGATGCCACGACCGTAAATAATCCTGGAAAGGATTACCTGTCACGAGAATCCTGTCTTCTTCAATCCCCTGCTTAAGTGCTATTTCCTTGGCTCGTTGATCGATCACACATATCTTCTTCGGAAACACTTCCATTCCCTTATTATCAAATCGTTCACGGATATTCGTCCAATGATCAACAAATGCATAGGTGGATATGCCCCTAGCGATGCCCTCTTTAATATAAGCAAGTTCAATTTTAGAAGTATATGAGGTACCTGTGAAAATAAAATCTGGAACAGGATCACGTATGTCTTGCCCGATGGATGCTGAAGGTTTTTGTACTGACAACCCGAATTCTTTGTAAAAAGAATAGTCACGGTCGGAAATAATTTTATACAGTTTTTCTTGTTTTGCTAATGATCTAACCAATGCTAAAACTGGTTTGGCCCCCCCTGGATCACTAAAAACGAACAATCCGTTGCCCTTTAAATATTGTTCTAATTTCTCCAATTACTTTGTTTAAAAAAATCATTATAGAGATATCGTTAATAAGGTATCCTTACCGGCTTGCCAATCGAATACAATTCCTTTTTAATATCAAGAGGAGTGTATTGTGTAAAATGAAAGATACTGGCAGAACCGACCGCTTCAACTCCTGTTTTTGTAAATAATTCTTTATAATGGTTCATATCACCTCCGCCACCTACCGCAATAATGGGTAATGTGGTTATCTTTTCTGCTATTGAAATAAGTTCAATATCAAAACCTTTCATCATTCCATCATTATCCACAGAATTTATGACCAATTCGCCAGCTCCCAGATCTTCCATCTCGCGGATAAAATCTTCCAACACAATATCAAGTCCTAGTTCATTATGTATTTTATATCCCTGAAGATGTTTTTTGGCATCCACCGCAATCGTTATACACTGGCTCCCAAAAAAATGAGCCGCTTCTTTAATAAAACCAGGGTTCGTAAATGCCTGGTTCTTTATCACAACTTTATCAGCCCCTATTTTCAACAGGTTATTAATGTCTTCAATCGCATCAATACCACCTCCTATCCCTACAGGCATAAAACATTCCTTGATAATATCTTTGGCAATAGCAAGGTTTAATTTTCTTTTTTGCTTTGTAGCATTGAGATCAATAAATATTAATTCATCTACGCCCCTGAAATTATAAACACGTGCTGCCTGAACAGGATTTCCAACCATCCTTGGGTTAGAAAACTGTTTTGTTTTTACCAACCCGAAACCATTGAATGTTAAAATGGGAATTACCCGGATCTTAAGCATTGAGCTCAAAAAAGTTTTTAAGTACTTTCAAACCTGCTTCCTGGCTTTTTTCAGGATGAAATTGGGTAGCAAATATGTTTTCCTTTTGCACACAGGCAACCAGGTCAATGCCATAATTTACAGTAGCTGAAATACAAATTTCTTCTGCCACTTTGAAGTGATAACTATGTATGAAATAGAAGTCTGTATTGGTAAGGTTTGTAAAATATTTCTTGTTTCTTGTATCAATATTGTTCCACCCCAAATGAGGAACTCTTTTTCCCGCCGCTTCTATTTTTATGACTTCCCCGTCGATCCAATTCAACCCTCCTGTCTCAAAAGGTTCTGTCCCACGGGAAGCAATCAATTGCATACCCAGACAAACTCCCAGGAATGGTTTTTTCTTTTCTTGCACCTGCTGAGTTAAAAAATCGAATAATCCATCTTTTTTCAGATTATTGATTCCCTGGCGAAAAGACCCTACACCAGGCAGGATGATGAATTTCGACTCTGCGATTTCATTAGAATCTTTTGTTACCCTGCTTGGAATGTTAAGGTAATTAAGCGCTTTTTGTACAGAAGCAACATTACCCATTCCATAATCTATAATAGCGACTGACATATTATGCTATCTCAAAATTTCTAACAAGGTTGCCATCCTTACCTCTTGCAAAGCTACCATCCGGTTTTTGTTTAAACAAGATGGGGTTTGTATAGCTATCGATTACAGAATCGATCTCCTGTCTTGACAAACCAGCATATTTGATAAACTCAGTCACCGCATAATTAGGATATTTGCCATCATATTCCTGTACAAGTTTCAATCCTTCTTCTCTTGTTAACCGTTTGTTCCGGATATCAATACAAGCGTGATCGGTAGCCCTGCCAAAACCATATTTTACGAATTTCAGGTAATCGTGTAAGCCTACTAGTTTCTCATCAAGATTCTCATAATTTGTATAGGTTCCTTCCAAAGGACCATCTTCCTTGACTTTGAATCCATATTCCTTTATTACTTCCAGTTGTTTCCGTGCATCCCAAAAAAAGTAATGACCCAAAAACAATCCTGTAACTCCTACTCTTTCAAGTTCTTCATCTTCCGGATAGAAATAAGGTGTTAATTCCTTTTCGGTAAGACCATTTACACCGATCATGTCCTGGATCCTGTTACCCAATAAGCCTCCAAATTCTTCGAGCCAACGCCTGTTCAAAGTATTATTTTCTATAGCATCTAAAGGTCCTCCATACTCCTGTTGAGAATTTTCACCCCATATAATCAGTTTGATTCCGAATTTCACTGCAAACATTACTGGAATTGTAAAGATGCCAATATGATTGGGCCACATTTCATCCCCAACACGTCTGAATCCCTCAATCACCATTTTTTTATAAACTTCATGATTCTTTTTAAAATGGATCACGTCCATTCCCATTTTTGAAAGGTTATCCAGGTTTTGTTGACCTAGTTCCGTTACACTTGTAGTTTCAAAACATACCAGTAATGGATTAAGCCCACAAACATATTTCATAAAATAAGCCTGATATGTGCTGTCTTTGCCACCACTTACAGGTACGATACAATCATAGCCACGATGCCCCGCTGGTAAACGAAAATGGTCAATGACCTGGAAAAAATCTTTTTCCCTCTGTTTCCAATCTATTCCCACATATTTTTGGTCAGCAGCTATACAGGCACTGCAAACACCTTCATTATTAAAAAAAAGATCTGGCTTGGTTTCAGGGAACAAACATTTTTTACAATACCTTATTTGCATAATTTCTTCTTCATTTTTTTTCCAATAGATACATCATATCCACGTTATCGTCATAAGTATACTTATAATATTCCCTCTTTATTTCATTTAAGGAAGAGGATAAAGACGAGTAGATTTTTGAAAAATCTGCTTTCCACAAAAAACCTTCGTTACCCCGGTAGTTTAGCGTTTTCAATTCAGGAGAATAATATTCAAATCCCCAGATATATTTTTTTGAACACCTGATCACTTCGTTCATAATCTTGGCATGATCATCTGGCGAAATATGGATAAGAACTCCGTTCGTAACCACAACATCAAAATAATTATCCCTAAAAGGGACGTCAAATCCTGATCCCTGTATGATATTAATGCCTTTAGATAACTCCTTTGCTTTTTCTACTGCATAATCCTGTAATTCCACACCATACAGGTTTTTATATCCCATTTTTTGCAGCAGCATAAGTTGCATGCCCACATTACATCCTATTTCAAGTATTTTAATATCTTTTGGAAGGTGACCAATAAATTTTTCATTCATTTCAGTTCTGGTTGTTCCCCATTCCGACTTATAAAAATTGTCATACTCGTCAAGGGACCATGTATTACGATCCGAGTATTCTTTTCCAAAGTCTCCATTCCAGAATTCCTCCTGTTTTGTTTTCATACTATTTTATATTTCTGATTTAAATACGATGTTTTTAAATATGTATGCTAATCATGGCAAATCTACAAATTCGGTATTGGGTTGCATCCGGCAGTTTCGCGAAATCTATTGCTAATCCAATAAATAAAAATTACTGGCCCGATTCCAGCTCACCTGCATTTTCAAATATTTTTTCTATTGCATTTACAACATCCATCATATCCTTTTTGGTCATTCCCGGGCGCATGTATTCATGGGTGAATAGTACTTCGAAATGCATTGTTTCAGCTACCGGACAAATCCCTTTATCGTAATTTACTCCCCTTCTATATAAGTTGGCATCGAATGCCCATGCCGCCTTTTGCTGATAGATCGGCTGTAAATAAAGCGGTTTAACATACCCAGCGCCAATAAGTGGTGCTGTTTCCCGCAATACTGCAGAAGGTATTTCTGCTTTTAACGCTTCAACAAAAACATCCCTGTGCATTCCTGCAATTTCTTTATTGAATTTAACCGGATAAACATAATATGTGTTCACTGAGCCATCTATCAATAATGGAAGAGTTTCAAAAGCAGGAAATGCAGACAGTTTTTCATCCAGGAAGGCCACATTTTCTAATCGCTGTTCCAGGAGCCCGGGCAGTTTTTTGAGTTGTTCAATTCCAATAGCACATTCAATTTCCGTCATCCTGTAATTATATCCAATCAGGTTGGTAAGGTCTTGTATGTTCCGGGTAGCCGTTACATTTTCTGCGTGGTTACGGATCATCTGGCAGCGATCGGCCAGTATTGGGTTGTTGGTGACTATTACCCCGCCCTCACCCGTATGAATATGCTTATGATAATTAAGACTGAACACACCTATATCACCGATAGTACCTACATACCTTCCTTTATATTTACCCATTGGAGCCTGAGCAGCATCTTCGATCACCAAGAGATTATGCTTATTCGCAATAGCCATGATAGCATCCATATCAGCAGGATGACCGAAAATATGAACTACAAGAATCGCTTTTGTGCTGGATGTTATCCGGGCTTCTATGCTGACCGGATCCATACAAAATGTATTGGGATCAATATCAGCAAATACAGGTATACCTCCATAAACTAATGGCGCAATAGCACTCGCAGACATAGTATATGGTGATACAATCACTTCATCCCCCGGTTTAATACCGATGGCGCCCATAGCTGTGAATAATCCCGATGTATTTGAATTAACCGAAATAGCATGTTTTACTCCCCATACATCCGCCCATTGCGCTTCAAATCTCCTGACAGTCGGGCCACCCAGGAAATCATGCGTCCATGCGCCGAGGTATTGTGACAAATTTCCAGAATCTAAAACTTTCATCACAGCTTTCTTCTCTTCCTCTCCAATTGTATTATAAGCAGGAAATAATTTTGTTCTAACAGGAGTCCCTCCATTGATAGCTAAGATTTTCGACATATCACCCGGCTTTTTTTCGTAGTTCAGCAATTAGTTTAATTATTCTTTTATTCAATTGAACAGCCTGCAAAAAGTTATCAGGTCTTGATTTTTTTTTAAGCATTTGAATCGCTTTATCTGTTACAGGTATCATATATCGAGAAAGAATCTTTGACCTTCGTCGTGTTTTATTCTCCTGCAGTGATCTCCTTTTTGTATCATATTCATAAAACCTCAATTCATCACCACTATTGCAAATAACGATTTTCTGTGTACTGAAAAAAAGTTCAATTTCAAAAATGGGATAAACTGCTTTTTCTATCCCGAGAATCATAACCGGGCATCCATTATAAGAGCAGGTACCTGAAACAGTAGGGTCATAAAAAAAAGCATCGAATTTTATATTTTGCAAAGCAAAATTCTTAAACAAGAAAGGTTTTTTAAAGAGAAACTCAAGGATATCAAACGCATGACTACCGTTATTCAATAAACCCCGCTGGTATGTAATATTAATGCCTGTACAAGGGGATTTTACACTAAGCTTTTTTATAGTATGTTGTAATTCCGCATAAGCAGGCTGAAATCTCCGGATATAATTAACTACTACTTTGGAATGAGCATTTTTATACAATTTTGTTAACTCGTTTAACTCACTCATATCCGAGGCTATAGGTTTTTCGCAAATAACCAATGGGATATTTTGCTTTAATAAAGTTTTCAGATAACCGAAATGGGTAGGGGTAGGTGTGGTTATACTTACTATATCGAACTTGCGAAAATCTACCTGCTCCTTCAGATCTGTTATTTCAACTTTATACCTGCTGGCAATTTTTTTTGCATGTTTTTTATCAATATCAAATACTGAAAAAATGATCTGAGATGATTTCGAAAAAGCTTTAGCATGTGTCCATACTTTCGAGGGATTATCCAGGTCATATAATGCACCGATATTACCACAACCAAGTATTAAAGCTGAATACTTCAAAGATTTCCCTTTTGGGTTAAAAAAGAATACTTAATCTCAGCTATTTTCCAATCCTCTTCGTTGTCGATATCCTGAACTTCTGACTCGGGTACTTCCAGCGAGAATGTATTTGCAGAAACAAGACTTTTAATCTTTATAAATTTTGCAATGTCAAAAAAATAGAATTGGCCACAATCATGAAAGGCAGGAGGCAGGTCCTGTGAACGTTTATTTGCATTCTCTGGCCAATTATGTATTAATTTACCCGCTTCAGTTTTAAAAGAACGCCAAATCGGAAAGCTATACCTGGTGACCGGAATAACGGAATCTGCATGCTGATCTAATAATATTTGATATGCTATTTTTAATTTTTCAGCAGTCACAAAAGGAGCTGTAGGATAAATACAGCAACCATATTTGAATTGCTTGCCTCTTTGCTCATACTGTCTTAGCACTTCCATTAATACTTCTGATGTGGTTGCAAAATCATTGGAAGTATTTTCTGAGCGCATAAACGGTACCGAAGCACCTAATTTTTTTGCTATGGCAGCAATCTCCGGATCATCGGTCGATACCATTACTTCATCAAATATATTCGACACCAGTGCTGCTTCAATGGAATAATGAATGATTGGTTTGCCTAAAAAATCTTTTATGTTTTTACGAGGAATTCTTTTGCTTCCCCCCCTCGCTGTTATAATCGCAATTAAATTACTCATTGCATCAGATCAAATTGAAACGGAGTTCCTTTAGTAATATCTTTTACTGCTTTCTTACCTATTATCGTTTCGTAAAACCTGGGATGTGCACCATTTCCGGGTCTTATGATACGGATATTTTTTTCATTAAACTTCTCCCCGGCTTTAATATCTTCAACGATGTAAACAGACCTTTTATAACTAATGCTTTTCTTTTCGGTTTCCTGAATACCGTACTGCACCCCACCCAGCGATTGCCAGGCTCTTTCGGTTTCTGTAACGAGCATTTTAAATTCAGATGGTTCCAGGGAAAAAGCACTATCTACTCCGCCTTCTGCCCGACTCAGGCAAAAATGTTTTTCAATAACAGTTGCTCCCAGGGATACAGCCGCTATTGATGCACCCACACCCATGGTATGATCTGATAAACCAATTTCGCATTGAAACAATTCCTTCATGTGAGGTATCGTTTTCACATTTGTATTCTCTGGGGTAGCAGGATAAGTGCTGGTACATTTTAAAAGCACCAGTTCTTTACAGTTATTATCTTTTAATATACCAACCGATTCAGTAAGATCAGCCAGAGAAGAAACACCTGTTGACATGATAACAGGTTTTCCTGTTCTTGCAATTTTCTTCAGTAAAGGATGGTGATTATTTTCAAACGATGCGATCTTGTGTAACGGTGCCCCCAGATCGTCAAGAAAGTCTACAGCTTTCTCATCAAAAGGTGTAGAAAAACATACCATACCTAATTTATTGGCATACTCAAAGATCGGTTTATGCCATTCGTAGGGTGTCATCGCTTCCTGATAGAGTTCATAAAGATTCCTTCCATTCCAAAGTGATTGTGGATCGGTAATATCAAACAATCCACCGCGATGATCGATAGTCAATGAATCCGGTGTATAGGTTTGCAATTTTAGAGCATCAGCACCTGATTCGGCAGCGGCCTTTACAATTGCCATGGCTTTATCTACAGACTTATTATGATTACCGCTCATTTCAGCAATAATGAATGGCTTAAATCCTATTCCGATTTGCCTGTGATTGATCGTAAAACTCATTTTATCTCCATATAATATTTAAAAGAGGCCGGGTATTCCGTAGCCACTAGTTTATTAAACCGAAGCTTTTCAAAACTTTTACAGGAAGCAATATTAGTTTCTTTTACAAACCCAACCACTGTTCTTATGGCAGAATTTTCCTGCGTTAAATGGCGAATGCTCCCAGCCAGTATCCATACACCCAGGCTTTTTCCTCTTTCCGCAGGGCTGATGGAATAACTTAGTATCGCCTCTGATTCCTTAACATCAAACCGTATCTGGGCTACAGCTTTATTTTCATTTTCGAATATGTAGTAATAGGATGCTGTATTGTTTATCTTTTTAGTAAACCATTCAAGATGTGTATCATAGGGAATAGGCTGGTTGCTGAACGACATTTCCCTGGCGATAGGATCATTGGCCCACTGAAAAACGATATCTGTATCCTGTTCATTTGCTTTCCTTATACTACAGTGTTTAATAAAAGACAGCCCATCCAAGAGTTTACATAAACGGGTGTGAGATTGCCCGTCAAAAAAAAACTTTTGATTGCGAAGCAACTCCTCTTCATTCACCTTTTCATCTGCTACCTGTTCAAAATCCAGCGCCAGCCGATGATGCAAAAAATATTCCTTTACCTTTTGCTGGTTATCAGCGATCTGGTACAGGTAAGCAATACCACCAATATGTAAGTACTCATAACTAACCGTACTGGGTGATAAAACTGCATATTTACACCGGGCCATAATTTTCGCTACCCCTGCTGGCTGCAGGTTTTGATAAAGATGAATATTTTTGTCACGGATAAACTGCTCCAGCTCTTCCCTATACCGGTACCCGCTTCCCACTATTACAGTAACCCGGTCAAACCGATGCATAGGAAGTGATTCAACAATTTTTAGTGTATGATTACCGGGATCAGCACCGCCCAGGCAAACCAGGAGATCTTTCTTATTTTTCCAATCAGGCTTATACTCTAAAAAAACTTTATTCACCAGGGCATAAGCCACTCCCAGGAAAAAAACAGTAGAAACCACAGATTGGTAATCGCCAATATGGATCCCACCAATATGATTGATCACGGCATCAGCTTCGTACTTGCCGTTGTGAATATCATCAATGCAAATAATTGCTGCTTTGGTGGACGCTTTCAACGCTTGCTGGTATGCACCGGTAAAATGATACCCATCCAAAACGATGATATCACCGGAAGATATTCCGGAACTTAATAATGCAATTTCTTCTTTTAACGAGATACCCGCTTTTAAAGAAATGACACTATCCACGGAAGCAAGTATATCGTTCTCTAATTCCTTTGCCGGTTCTTTAATTATAAATGCTGTTGTGAAGCGGCCTTTTATAACCTGCGCCAGCGCACAGCTACGATAAACATGACCCAGGCCAATTAAAGAACTGCCATCTGCCCTGAAAAGAATTTTTGTTTTCATTGTAAAGCTGACCGTAACAGATTTCTATAAAAAAGAAAGCACTGTATCAATAACATATTGCTGTTCTTCCTTTTTTAATGACGGGTACATTGGCAGGCTTAAGCATCTTCCATAATACTTTTCAGACACGGGGAAATCACCTTTCTTCCAACCAAACTGGCGGTAATAAGGCATCAGGTGAACGGGTATATAATGCACCTGTGAATAGATATTGTGTTCACGAAGATGATCATACAGTTCTTTTCTTTTTTCTACCTGCACCACATACAGGTGAAAAGCATGACCATCGTCATAGAAGGGTGTTTGCACCGGTGATCCTTCAAATGCAGAAGTGTAAGCAGCTGCAATTTCTTTACGTCTGGCCAACCCGGCTTCTGCCCTCCCGAGTTGAACTACACCCAATGCTGCTAATATATCTGGCATGCGATAATTGTAACCTAATTCCTGCAATTCCATATACCAGCCTCCATGATTCTCGAGCATTCGCTCGGGATCTTTAGTTATCCCATGTGTACGCAAAGCAGTTAATCGCTTGTATATCTTCTCATCATTGGTGGTGATCATGCCACCTTCACCGGTTGCAATATGCTTTACCGGGTGAAATGAAAAAATAGCCTGCGAAGCAAATTGACCATTTCCGCAATATTGTTTTTTGTTCTTTGAATCTGTAAAATATCCGCCCGGTGCATGACAGGCATCCTCAATGATCCATGCTCCATATTTATCTGTGATCGAACGAAGATATTCAAGATTGACGGGGTTGCCGGCAAAATCAACTGATACTACTCCTTTGATGGTTTTATCTTTTTTGAACAGATCTTCTACCTGGTTCAGATCAATAGTATAACTGTCTTTATCAATATCCACAAATAACACTTCACCCCCGCAATAACGAACACAATTGGCCGAAGCAGAAAAAGTGATCGGTGTTGTAATAACCTTATCACCGGTTTTCATATTATTGGCCATAGCGGACAGATGCAACGCCCCCGTTCCATTGGATACAGCCACTGCATATTTACACCCGATATAATCCGCAAACAACCTTTCAAACTCAGCTATCTTAGGACCCTGGGTAAGATAATCAGATTGCAGCGTTTGAATAACGGCAGCAATATCTTCTTCTCCTATAAATTGCCTTCCATACGGAATGCTATGAACTATGCCTGCTTTCATTATTTGAAATTTGGATCTACGTGTACCCGAATAAGATTCCTGATATCCTCTACGTTCAGGAATTGCTCGTTATCACCTGAATTATAATTAAACCCCGGTGTTACTTTTTTAGCATTGAACCGCTGAATAAACTCTTCTAACTTCCAGTCGTGTTTTTGGGGCAATATCACATAATATTTTCCGAGATCGTAGGTATTAAAAGAATCGGAACTGGTGATCATTTCTTCATGGATTTTTTCACCCGGACGAATACCCACAATAGTTTGTTTACCCCCCGGAATAATAGCTTCCGCGACATCAGTGATCTTATAAGAAGGTATTTTCGGAACAAATAATTCACCCCCCCAGGCTGTTTCCAGCGCATGCAATACCATCTCCACCCCTTCTGTAAGTGAAATGTTGAAGCGGGTCATATTAGGATCGGTAATTGGTAATTCCCCCGCTTTCCTCTTACTCATAAAGTAAGGTATTACCGAACCGTTGGAGCCCATCACATTTCCATACCGCACAACAGAAAAAACGATTTTTTTACTCCCTTTAATATTATTGGCAGCAATAAAAAGTTTATCCGACGTTAGTTTAGTAGCACCATACAGATTGATAGGTGCACAAGCCTTATCAGTAGAAAGAGCCACCACATTTTCGATTTCACTTTCAAGAGCGGCCCTGATTACGTTCTCCGCACCCCCAATATTTGTTTTTACACATTCATCCGGGTTATATTCGGCTATATGCACATGCTTCATAGCAGCAGCATGAATAACATAATCAATTCCCTTAAAAGCCCTTCTCAATCTGTCCTGGTCTCTGACATCTCCGATAAAAAAACGGATCTGCGGGTATTTTGCCTCCGGGTATTCAAACGCCATTTGAAATTGCTTTTGCTCATCCCTGGAATAAATAACAAGCCGCTTGATATCCGGCCATCTTTCCAAAACCGTTTTGGTAAAAGCTTTACCAAATGATCCCGTACCACCGGTAATTAAAATGGATTTGTCATTCAGATCTAAATTCATTCTTGAATATTTATGATATAATTTCTTTTCAGATAGCTATCTTTTCTTAAAATATTTATTTTATCAGTCCTTCCAGGTATTTTCCATAACCACTTTTAATAAGTTGGACAGATAATTCCTTTAATTGCTCCTTATTAATAAACCCGTTGCGGTAAGCCACTTCTTCAATACAACCGATCTTGGTTCCCTGTCTTTTTTCTATCACTCTTACAAATTCGCTGGCATCACTGAGCGATTCAAAAGTACCCGTGTCCAGCCAGGCAGTACCCCGATCGAGCACCGACACTTTTAATTTGCCCTTGTTAAAATATATTTTATTTACATCAGTAATTTCATATTCACCTCTGGCAGAGGGTTTAAGTTCCCTGGCAATTGTCAATACATCGTTATCATAAAAATATAGCCCCGGTACGGCAAAGTTGGATTTTGGCTTCGCCGGTTTTTCTTCAATACTTATAGCATTCATTGCATCATCAAATTCAACCACACCATAACGTTCAGGGTCGCTTACCCTATAAGCAAATACATAACCGCCTTCTACATGGGCCAGAGTTTTCAACTGCGTACCCAAACCAGTACCATGAAAAATATTATCCCCTAATATCAAAGCCACTTTATCATTGCCAACAAATGAACTCCCGATCACAAAAGCCTGGGCCAGTCCATTAGGCACTTTCTGTACCGCATACTCAAACTTGCATCCTATACGGCTACCATCACCCAGTAGTCGTTTGAAAGAATCATTATCCTCAGGTGTTGTAATAATCAATATTTCCCGGATACCAGCCATCATTAGGGTAGATAGTGGATAATAGATCATGGGTTTATCGTAAATAGGCATCAACTGCTTACTGATAGCCTGGGTTATTGGATATAACCGGGTGCCAGATCCGCCGGCAAGTATAATACCCTTCATATAAAAACTTAAATTAGTTTCAGGTATTCAGCCTGTTCTCTGCTGCAAAACAGGTAGTTAAAAAAATCGCTTTTACCAATTGTTGCGGTTTGTCTTATACCTGTATGCTCATCAATATTAAAATATAGATAGTTTACCGGCGCGACCAGTTTTGATACTTTGGCAGCAATTTCATCATCTAATATTTCAATAAGAAGTGCAGGCCTGAATCGTTCCAGGTAAGGACCAAAACCTTCAAGCACTTCTGGCTCATGAGTCTCTACATCTATTTTCATCAGGTCGATACCAGAGATATTGTTTGTTTCAATAAATGTCTTTAAGGTTACTACCTCTATATCTACCTGTTTTGCTTTTTCGGGTTGGGGTTGAAAATTCTTGTTTACAGAAGCCTGGTAAGTATGGTCTGCTTCAATATCAAAAATCACAGCCTTGCCATCATAATTAGATAAAGCTTTATCACAGGTAGTAATAGGATAGTTATTAAGTTCTTTATTAGCTACAAGTTTTTTATACACTCTTGCTACGGGTTCAAAAGCATACACTTTTGCAGCAGGGTTGAGAGAAGAAGATACCAAAGAAAAGACACCTGTATTAGCACCCACATCAAATATGACATTGGATCGTTTTGTAAGAGCCATCCATACTCGCATTGAATGTTTTTCCCAACCATCTTCAATACCTTCCCAGAAAATCTCATTTTCTACCTGGTACCCGTGATGCATTATCTTAAATGAATGTTGTTTGTCAATAGCGACTTTAAATACGCCTTTAAAATAGAGGTGTTTATAAAGCGGTTCTTTCAAACGAAAAGTAGCCCGGGTAATAGTAAAGAGTTGTTTCTTAAAAGGGATTACATTAAAAACGCCTTTAAGCAGTTTTTTTATCATATAAAAAAAGAGTATTAAAAATTAATGATGGATGATATATCGCATCATTAATCATGATATTGTTGTTTATAGTATTGCTGATATTCACCGGTGGTAACATGTTTTAACCATTCCTGGTTTTCCAGGTACCAATTAATAGTTTGGCTAAGTCCTTCTTCAAATGTTACGCTGGGCTTCCACCCAAGTTCATTATTTATTTTGCTGGCATCAATAGCATAGCGTCTGTCATGCCCCGGACGATCTTTTACATAAATGATCAGTTGCTCGCTGGTGCCAGCAGGATTACCTAGTTTTTCATCCATTAATTTACACAGTAACTTTACAAGATCAATATTTTTCCATTCGTTAAAACCGCCAATAGCATAAGTATCGCCGGTTTTCCCCTGGTGAAATACAAGATCAATAGCTCTTGCATGATCTTTTACAAATAACCAGTCCCTTGTATATTGACCATCCCCATACACCGGCAATGGCTTTTTCTCCATCACATTATTAATAAATAAAGGAATTAGTTTCTCCGGGAAATGATAGGGTCCGTAATTATTGGAGCAATTCGTTACTACTACGGGTAACTCGTATGTATCATGATAAGCTCTTACAAAATGATCACTCGAGGCTTTGGATGCACTATAAGGAGAATGCGGATCGTAAGCGGTAGTTTCAGTAAAAAAACCTGTATCACCTAAAGCACCAAAGACTTCATCAGTGGATACATGATGAAAACGCTTACCATCCATTTTATCCTTCCAGTAATGTTTGGCTGTGTTGAGAAGGTTTACCGTGCCGATAATATTGGTATAAACAAAATCAAGGGGAGATAGTATCGAACGGTCCACATGACTTTCAGCAGCGAGGTGGATAATGCCGTCAGGTTGATGCAAAACAAAGATCCTTTCAAGACTGTCTGCATCCAAGATGTTTGATTTCTCAAAAAAATAATTGGGAGCATTTTCAATATCCCGCAGGTTTTCGAGATTACCAGCATAGGTTAAGGCATCCAGGTTAATAATTTTATATTCCGGGTACTTTGTAACAAACAACCGGATCACATGAGAACCGATAAAGCCGGCACCTCCCGTAATGATGATTGTTCTCTTCATGAAACTAAGTTTCTGTTTTTAATATACCACTGCAATGTCATCTTAAGTCCCTCTTCCACACTGATAGCCGGGTCATATCCCAATAAATTTTTCGCTTTTGATATATCAGCCAGACTATGTTTTACATCACCTTTTCTTTCTGGTCCGTACGCAGGCTGCAAGGAGCTTTCTGCTTCTTTTCGCAATGCTTCGAACAATGCATTTAAAGAAGTCTGCTCACCACAGGCGATATTATAGACCTGGTTAACCGCTTCTTTATTTTCTGTAAACAGAGATAGAATGTTAGCCTGAACCGCATTATTTACAAAAGTAAAATCGCGGCTGTGTTGACCATCTCCATTAATAGTAGGAGCCTGGTCTTTTAATATCGCCTGAGCAAATAGGGGTATTACAGCTGCGTAGGGGCCGGCCAGGTTTTGTTTAGGACCAAATATGTTAAAATAGCGCAAGCCGATAAATTCAATCCCGTATAAACTAGCATACACCTGTGCATACAATTCATTGACAAATTTGGTGACAGCATAGGGGGAAAGCGGCTTACCGATCTGGTCTTCTACTTTAGGTAAACCCGGGTGATCCCCATAAGTAGAAGAACTGGCGGCATATACAACACGCCGTATTTTTTTTTCTTTAGCGGCAGTAAATATATTGAGCGTACCGGTGATGTTTACCTCATTGGTAGTAAGCGGATCATTGATAGACCTGGGAACGGAGCCCAGCGCAGCCTGGTGCGAAATAGTGTCTATGTCTTTACAAGCCTGCAGGCAGGTTTCATAATTTCTTATATCTCCCTCGATGAACCGGAATCTTTCATTTCCAATAAATGATTCAATATTTTGAACAGATCCCGTAGCCAAGTTGTCTAATACACTTACAAAATGGACCCTTTCATCCTGTAATAGCTTCTCAACAAGGTTGGATCCGATAAAACCGGCACCTCCAGTAATAAGAATACGCATTAATTATTTTTTGTTTTGAACCACCTCCGGATATCCATTGCAGCCAGCGCTCTGTCTAAAAATGTTTTAGGCGGATGTTCTTCTTCGTAATAACTACCATAACCATAACCGTAGCCATAACCGTAACGGCCATACCCGTAATAACCATAACCAGGTTTCATTTTTACATCGTTGATAATGATAGAGACCTTGGGCAACCTGTTTTCCTGGTAAAACTCATCTATCAGTGCTATCTGTTTTTTAAAAGTATGTCCCTGGCGAACAATGTATAAAGTACAATCCGAAAATTTGCTCAGTGTCAGGCTATCGCTAACCATACCTACAGGAGCTGTATCTACCAATATAACATCAAAATTATTACGAAGCCAGATAAACATATCTTCTACCCGTTGATCTAGTAATAACTCCGATGGATTCGGAGGAATAGGACCGCAACCTAGTACATAAAGATTTTCATGTCCTTCTACAGGCCGAATGATATCAGCTAATGATGCTTTACCTACAAGGTAGTTGGTGATGCCAGGCCCTTTCGTCATCCCTAGTCCGGATAGCACTTTTGGCTTCCGGATATCAAACTCAAGTATGATTGTTTTTTTACCCGCTAATGCTAATACGGCTCCCATGTTAATGCTGATAAAAGACTTCCCCTCCCCGCTGAAGGAAGAAGTAATAAGGATCACAGATTTATCGACCTTGTTAACAATATATTGAAGATTGGACCTGATGATCCGAAATTGTTCAGCAACCATACTGCGGGTGGTCTTGGTGACGAGCAATGGCTTTTCGGAATAGGAATGACCTACTTCACCCAGGATGGGTGCTGGTGTAATTTTTTCAATATCAAATCGTGTAGCTACCTTATCGTTCAGCACCTCTCCTATAAAAATGATCATTGCAGGAATACCAAGACCTAACAGGATTGCCATGATCTGGATAGAACGACGATTAGGTTTTAGTGGAGTATTGGAGGGATACGCTTTATCAATTACTTTTGAACTCGCTACATTTGATGCTTTGGAAATTGATGTTTCTTCCTTCTTTTCCTGTAATAATTGGTATAAACTCTGTTTGCTTTCTACCAATCTTCTGATCTCGTGATATTTTTTTGCCTTAAAAGGTAACGCCTGAAGCTGGGACTGTGAAGTAGAACTCCGGGCTTTCAGTTCAGCGATAGAATGTGTATATGATTTCCGGATATTTTTTAAATTTTCTAATAGGCTTTGTCTGAGTTTTTCAATTTCAGTTTCTTTTTCTTTAATTAAAGGGTTACCGGGGGTAATATTACTTTCAAGCATAGATGCCCTTTCCATTTGCGCCAGGTTATATCCTGCAACGAGTCCGCTCAACGTAGCATCGGAAAGTGTAAGCGGGGAGGGAACTACTACCTTGGTATAGGCGTTTTGTTTATCCGTGAGATAATCTCTTACAAGGTCTGTCACATCAATCTGGAATTGCTGCTCATTGATCACTTTGTCATATTCATTAATACTTTGAAAATAGCCTCCGGATTGTGCATCAATATCTATAATATTATTTTTCTGTGAATAATCAAGTAACACGTCCTGGATGCTATCCAGTTCACGCCCCAATAGCCTGGATCTGTCTTCAATAAAGGATATGATCTGTTCGGATGCTTTGTTTTTTTCATCTATCGTGTAAAGAGCATATTCATCCATTAGCACATTGATCACATCTGCTCCCATCATGGAGTTAGGTGTTTGCATGCTCAGGGTAAGTATACCCGTACCCAAGCTTTTAGGGGCCACCTGCACAGCGGAGGCAAATGAACTGGCTGCAGAAGGAGCAGGCTGCCAATTTACCTGGTAAGCTCCCGCGGAATTTCCAAAATTTTTCTTAAGCCTGAAAACACCGTAGGTATTTTTAAAAATCTGATCGAAGTGAAATTCGGTATTCTGATCGTTTATCCTGAACTTATTGGAATTAATAAATTTTATCTTTAATACAAAAGCTCTTGAAGAATCAGTTATCTCCAATGGTTCAATAAGGAAGGGGCCTTGCTTATATATATTTGTTGTCTTGATTTTTCCAATGGCATAATAACTTAATTGCAGGTTCAGTTTTTCCACTACCCTTTGCATTAACGGTTTTGATCTTAACACTTCAATCTCACTTTGAATATTCGCCGCTTTATCATTTACAAAAATATCTTCAAATTTATCAGACCGGGCTCCCTGTTTATCGCTTTTAATATACATGCTGCCAGCAACACTGTAAATAGGTGTAGCGTACCGGAGATAAGCATAGGCTCCAAATAATGCCACTGCTACAGACAAAATAAAGACAGGTAAAAATCGTGCGTATTTATAAAAGAGATCTCTTAGACTTAAACTAAAAAGTTCACTCTTCATGGTTGCCTGTTCTTGCATCGGGTTTGATCTTATTTATCCTGGTCTATTTTATTTAAAGATACTATACAGCGTAGCCGCGACGGTTATCAGCGTTATTGCAAAAGATATCTTCTGGAAAGTAGCTTGTTGCTCTTCGCTTCTTAGTTTTTTCCTGTTAGGTTCGACAATCAATACATCGTTTTGAACCATTTGGTAATAAGGAGAATTAAAAAGGCTATCCGAGGAAAGGTCTATATATCCGATCTCTCGATATCCATCAGTTTCCCGGATGATTTTTACTCTTTCCTTTTTCCCCAGGTCTGTAACACCGCCCGCCAGGCCTACTGCTTCGAGTATCGTTAATTTTTCTCCCGGTACTGTAATAACTCCTTCATTACCTACTTGCCCTAAGACCGTTATTTTAATATTTACAAACCGAACAATCACAGTAGGATTGGATAAAAGCTCAATCGGGCGAGTAAGTTTTTCTTTTACGATATCCGCCAATTGTTGCTTGGTCAGTCCCTCTGCATGAATTGTACCTAGTCGCGGATACTCGATATTACCACGGGAATCCACCAAAAATCCTCCGGCAGATGCACCACCAGAACCGGAGAGAGGGAGATTATATAATAAATCCGCTTCTGGCTTCGTGCTTGCACTATACACCTGGATCGACAAAAGATCGTTCTTTTGGATTTTCAATTCCACTACTTTCACTTCCCCTTTTTTAGAAGTATCTGTCGCTCTCTCTAAATAATAAGGGGGCTGCGCTTTTCGGGATGCACCACATGACATTAAATAAACCGGGAGAGCCAGGAAAAAAACGAAACGCAGGATTTTCATTAAGACTATATTTAATAGGCTGCAAAAACAGGATTTGATTTCAAGGCCGGGCCGAAGTTAATTTATTGCTGTCAATATATGCAACCAGGATATACCCAAGACTGTCAATAGCCACTTTCACTTTTTTCCTGCGAACATCCAGCACTTTACCTTCCTGATCCATCAATGGTCCGCTGGTAATGATTACCCGCTGATCCACTTTTATATTCTTAGCATGCACTTCCACATTCTCATATTCATCAAGGAATTTTCGGATCGTGCTGATCTCTTTCTCTTTGATTACCGCCGGCTTACCTTCCCAATATACAAAATTGATAACGCCGGATGTCATACGTACCCCGGTTCTTTCTTCATCACTGATCTTTACAAATACATAAGATTTGAATAAGGGTTCCTCTACTATTTTCACCCTGTCACTCCATTTGCGACGCACCTTGTTAAGCGGGCAATAACTCTCTGTTCCCTTTTCCCGGAGCAATTGATTCACCTTCTTCTCCCACCTTGGCCGTGTATAAACGGCTAACCATTTTTGTGACACCTGTAAGAACTTTTTACCTATTCAACTCTTAAACCTATTCCCCAATTAACCGACTACTCACAGCTTCGCCATCTCAGTCACAGCTATTTTTTTTTGCCGGACTGGCTTGGGTAGTTTTTAAACTATACAGAAGGCAATTACCCTCTTGATTTCGGGTGCAAATATAGGGCGAACCATGTGACTGACAACAGAATAAAATGCGCAGATTTTGAGGGATTTATTCCACATAAGTTAACAACTAAGGGGAGGGAAGTACCCAACCGTTTATTAACTTATAAGTTTTGCTGGTTTGAGGACAAATAGCAATTCCATCATTATTAAAATCTAATGTAATACCGGCTTCACTCACCCATCCGATTTGTTGAGCAGGATTACCAATCATCAATGCATAAGGCAGAACTTCTTTGACTATTACAGCACCAGCTCCAACCATAGCAAAAGATCCTATTTCAATACCACATAATATAGTAGCATTTGCGCCAATACTGGCACCGCGGCGAACTACCGTTTGCTGAAATTCGTTTTTACGCTCAATAAAACTGCGGGGATTGATCACGTTAGTAAAGACCATAGAAGGGCCCAGGAAGACATCTTCTTCTATAGTGACTCCTTTATAAACGGATACGTTATTCTGAATCTTAACGCCGTTCCCAATGCTTACATAATTATCTATAAAAACATTCTGCCCAATGATGCATTGCTCGCCAATACTGCAAGTAGCTGCCAGGTGACAGAAATGCCAGATCTTAGTCCCGGCACCAATCTTTGCACCATTATCAACCACTGAACTGGAATGAATAAAAATATCCTTGCCTTCCATATTCCAAAGTAATTCATTTACTCTAATCCTTAACCCTTATCTCTCGGTAACGATTTCTCCAACAATTTCAGCTGTTCTTTCAGTGAGGCAACCAGTTTATTCCGGATAGCATACACAGCCTCCTCCTCTTTCAGCATAAATCCTTTCGGAACTTTTACTCCTTTGGGTGGCTTCTGAAGCATAGAACCACGCCCTGTAATTAACCATGTTAGACTTAGATCAGGATATTGCTGTGCAATACGTTCCAGTATATCTGAACCCATTGCTCCCTTTCCTTTATGCTGCTTACCAAAATATCCATTCCCTACTGCGCAAGCCTTCTCGAAAGAATATACAGTAAGGCCTTTAAACTCCAGGTATCGTAATAATCGGTCTGTTAATCGCATGTGGATAAATAAAATAATAGAGTATATTCTACTAGTTGATGTTTTTAGTAGAAAAAGGACTATATTTATTTGACGAAAATAACTTTACGAAATAAATAATAAAAAACGAAAGCCGCAATTCTTTCGTATAAACCTGCTTCAGAAATTTATTGGGAGCTCCAGACATATAAGCAGGTTTGGTTCCAGCACAGCTAAATAGTAAAGTTCTCCCCCTATTTTTAATAAATAATATCATGTCTATTCATGACTACCCCTCCTGGGAGTTAAAACCACGTAAACTCTCTCAGGCTGAAACAAACGATCCCCTCCAGGTCATCCACAGCTTTTATGATTATGCCCACCTGCCCCAGGTAAGAGAACTCCTCTGGAAATGGCTCAAAGCTACTGTCACAGGCACCTTCAATTCCGGGCTTACACGACGGGAAAGAGATAGTCTCACTCACTTTTTCGAACACCTCGAAAAGTTGATCGAAGCTACGCACATCATTCACCAGCAAAAGAATAACAAATGAACGACACCTTAACGGTCATTTTAAACCGCATCACCAACAACTGGCAACCTGCTTATGGTTGCCTGCTATCCCATCAATTCCATGTGTATTCTAAGACCTACAAACTGCCAAAAAAAGGTTTTAGGCGGCTTGTAAATAGTTCTCTAAAAATGGTGTTTGTCGTTTAATAACAGCAAACATGCGATATAAAATTTTGTTTCGAACAACGTTGATGGTACTCATTTTTGATTTACCAGCTTCTGTTCGTTTTAAATAATATTCTCGTAGCTCTTTGTCATATTGGATAGCAGATTTGGCAGAAAGATCAAGCAATGATTTCATTTGTTTGTCAGCCAGGTGACTTACCCTGGATTTTTTTCTGATGCTGGTGCCGGAACTGTGCTCAAATGGAGCTGTGCCGCAAAAGCAAGCAAACTTTCTTGCATTGGAAAAACGAGTGAAGTTGTGAGTTTTGATAATGGCTGTTAACGCTATTATTCTCCCAACTCCTTTAATACTTTGCAACAAATTAAAATTTTGTTTTAATGACTGGTCTTGATCAATGATAGTTTCTATTTCAGTCATCAGCTTTTCAATTTGCTTGTCAAAGTTTTTAATCAGTTGCAGTTGGGTTTGCATGAGAACATCCTTTTCAGCAATACCGATATACCTGTATTCTTTGATTGCACAGGTTAATGAAGTTCTGTGCCTCACTAATCTTTCACGGGTAGAATGCAGCAGTTGCAGGCGTTTCAGCGCATCGCTGGCTGGCAGATCAATAACAAGCTTGTCTTTTTTTTCGTAGCCATAGGCGGCAATTCTTGCAGCATCAAGTTTGTCTGTTTTGCCACGCACCAGTCCCATAGATCGTTTAATGGCCAGTGCATTGACTTTACAAAAAGCAATTTGATACTGATGCAAAAATTTTTCAAAACAATAGCTGTAAAGCCCTGTGTGTTCCATCACGATCATTGTTTCAGAGGCACTGACCATTTGTTGTTTTAACCACTTCAGCAAATCTTTAAACCCGGAAATTGAGTTTTGAATTTGAATGTGAGTGCTTTGCAAATGGCAAACCAGGTCAATACTTTTTTTGGAGAGGTCGGCTCCGATGATGTGCTGGACTTTCATAATTTTGCTTTTAGGACTTACAAAAAAGTTGCCTAGCCTAAGACCTTTAATTAGTCTTCAAGGACTTACTATTCTAAATAGGCCTTGGCAACCGTGGATGGTGAGTGGGGACTAATACACAGAATAGATCTAGAAATCTATGCCTCCGTAAAGTTCACCCCACTTTCCTTCCACAAAATTCATCATCTGTTTCTGCTATCCATTATTTCAATGAACTATTTAATCTAAAGGCCTCTGTGTCTCTGTATCTTGGTGTTTCAACACATTTATACCACTATTCTCTTAATCCCGTCTTTCATCAACGGGACATTAAAATTTAGAATAAACCCCAGCCTGTTATTACTAAGTTTCAGATAACTGAGTAGTTGAGCCTCCCATACAGGATGATAATACTCTTGTGCCTTCAACTCTATTACTACCAGCTTATCAATTAATATATCCATACGAAGTCCCTCATCAATAATTAATTTATCATATTGCAGCTGAACAACCTTTTGCTTTTCAAAACCAAGACTTCGTTTAGATAATTCATAACAAAAACATTTTCCGTATACGCTTTCCAGGAACCCCGGCCCCATAGTCTTATGGATGCAAATAGCGATATCTACTACCTGGCCTGCCAACCAGTTTTCTCTTTCTGTTAATGGCTTAAACATTTAATCTATTTTTTACCCGAACAATTCTCCCTGCTTCGTTGTCACTGGCAAATTTTGAAATTCGAATCGTTTTACTGCATGATATTTCATCCGATAGCCATCGGGTTCCCCTGCGGGTCTTTTTAATAATGTCATCTGGTCGGCAATGAACCGCCCGGTAAAATGTTTGTTACTGTATTCCAGCCAGGCCTTTTCATACTGCCAGGGCAGTAATTTCCGTGCAATAGTCAGGTGGGGCTCCATGATAAAATGAGGTTTATTATCATCGTTTAGTTTCATTAAGCGCTGCACGTCTGTGCGGAGCTCTTTTATCAGACCCTGCACAGGCAGTTTGCTGGTTACATTTATATAAATTGTGTGAGAGGGAAAGCTTCCATAGTCTTTCAATTCCACTTTGAATGGCGGGTAGCCCATAGCCACTGTCCTCAACCGGTTTATAATTCGCTCCTCCATCATTTCATACTGCGTGAAGTTGACCAATGTAACATGTGGTTTACCCCACTTCGCATAGTCAGATTTATACTCCGTCGAAAAATCCTCTTTTACTTTCATGATCCTGTTCCATAATTCTTCGTGAGGACTCAATACCAATAAATACTCATACACCCGGTAGCCCGGAATAGTGTTGATAATAGTTTGCATAACCCATCCATTTAAAAAACTAAAAAATACTCACCCATTTTCTTAGCATAAATTTACTAAAAGTTTTAGCTTTACAAAAATAATTTTTATGGAGGGAGAAGAATTTTATGGAACTGCTTATAAAGGTTCCAAACAATTTAAGCAAGAGGAGGTGAATACCGCTAATGCCACCGGTTTCGGTGCCGCTGCCGATGATTATATGGAGAGAGGTATTGATCTCAATGAGCAATTGGTGAAAAATAAACCCGCCACCTATTTCTTCCGGATGAAAGGGGATGCGATGAAGGAGGCAGGCATTTTTGATGGCGATGTGCTGATCGTAGATCGTTCCTTAAAACTGGTGAACGGGAAAATAATTGTAGCTGTACTGAATGGCGAATTATTAGTCCGACGTTTTTATAAAAACTTTACTACCACTTTTTTAATTCCTGAAAATAGCCGGTATAAGAATATTAACCTGGCAGAGTTCACTGATTTCTCATTGTGGGGAGTAGTGACTTATGTAATTCATCCAGTATGAAGGCCATCGTTGATTGTAATAATTTTTATTGTTCCTGTGAGCGATTATTCAAGCCTCACCTGGACAAGAAACCCGTAGTTGTTTTAAGCAATAACGATGGCTGTATCATTTCCCGAAGCGATGAAGCAAAGGAGCTGGGGGTGGAAATGGCAGGCCCTTATTTTATGGCAAAACCATTGATCCAAAAACATGATGTGGCTGTTTTTTCTTCCAACTATAATTTATATGGTGATCTGAGCTGGCGGGTAATGCAAACACTGCGGGTAATACTGGGGAAAAAGAATGTAGAAGTGTATTCCGTAGATGAAGCTTTCGTGGACCTTGGTATATTTCCTCCTGAAGATTTGCCTGCGATTGCAAAACAAATAAGAGAGACCGTGGAGAAATGGACGGGTATTAAAGTATCCGTAGGTGTGGGACCCACAAAAGTATTAGCCAAACTTGCTAATCGTTTATCTAAAAAAAATAAACTATTAACGAATTGGGTGATGGTGCTGGACACAGAAGAAAAAATAATTGAAGCATTACGGCAAACGCCGGTAGGAGATATATGGGGTGTAGGTTATCAGTATGCTAGGAAACTGAAAGAGCAATGGTGTATTTATGATGGATTGCAATTGCGTAACGTAAGTGAAGAGTTTGCAAAAACTCATTTAGGTGGCGTAATGGGCGAACGACTGATAAGAGAGTTAAAAGGAATTACGTCCAAAGAAATGGAAGATGAACTGGTGAATAAAAAAATGATCGCTACTACCAGGATGTTTGGCAGTCCCGTCGGCGATATTGCTTCCATAAAAGAAGCAATTGCTACGTATACCTCAAGGGCTGCTGAGAAATTAAGAAGACAACATAGTGCAGCCAGGATGATCAGCATTTTTGTAGTTACTAAAGACCAGGACCATATGCTTACTTTTAAAAAGCACGGAACAATAAGCACCTATACCACTTTACCTGCGGCAACTTCATTTACCAATGAATTAATCAAACCCGCCGTGCAATTGGTGGATCAGTTATATGAAAAGGGACAATTATATAAAAAAGCAGGCGTGATGCTGAGTGGTATTGTACCAGATACTTCTATCCAGGGAAATCTCTTTCAAGCAGAAACGAAAAACTGTGAACGAAAACTGATGGATATGATCGACAATATCAATTTCAGCCAGCGGGATGATGTCTTGAAGTTTGCAGCTTCCGGCACTACCCGCAACTGGAAGATGCAGCAAAATCATATAAGCCAACGCTATACCTCAAGATGGGATGAATTATTTGAAATACATTAATCAAATAAACTTTTCTGCGTTGGTTTTATTTTTGAAACAGGTAGTGTGTTTTTATCAATAAACTGTGGTTTGATAAGACTCAGCCCGCATTCCTTATTCATTTTATCAACGAGATAAACTGTCAGTTCCGGCGAAGTAGCTTCATTATGCATGTGCATAAAGAAATAAAGTTCCTCCATTCCGTTGTCCAACCAGTATTTCATCCGGTTTATCCATACATCTATACGGGTATAATCGGAAGGATGTAAGCTGTTACCTACATATCTTATAAAAGCTTTGGGAATGGTGAGGTGCATATGAGCGCAATCCCGCCGGCCGGCCGTATCAGTGATCACTGCTCCCATACTGTGGTCGCGAAGAAAATTGAGCATATCTTCTATTTCATTTTCTTTAGCAAACCAATCAGGATGACGAACCTCTAAAAAGAATTGCAGGTCTTTTGGTAATGAAGCAAGGTAGGTAAACAGTTCATCTTTCCTTTTGGGTGAAAAAGTATCACTCACCTGCACGAAAATGGGACCAAGATGTTGTTCAAACCCCATGATGCCCCTGAAAAATTCATTTGTAATAAAATCTTTTCCTTTTAAACTTCCAAAATGTGTTACTCCCTTATACATCTTGGGGCAAAATAAAAAGTCCTTCGCTTTTGCTTTCTCCGCCCATTTGCGGGTACCTGCCTCACCATATACTTTATAATGTGTAGCATTTAATTCGATGCAATTATAATGCTCTGTATAATGCTGTAAGAAATCCTTTTCTTTTGTTTTGGGCGGATAAATTTTGCCGACCCATTCTGTTCTGCCCCATTTGGCACACCCGATATATACTTTAGGATTCTTTGCCGGCTTTCCGTTCAATATTTTTTTATTGCCTGCAGGTTCAGCAGGCAGACCGAAATCTACATCGTTCAACTCATTCTCCGACACACGACCAAATTCCATGATGATAGAATTATTTTATAAATGGTATCGTTAATAATTATACTGTACTTCCTTCCCATCACTATTATAAAAAAGATATTTCGTAGTGCCGGCTGAAACAGTCTTGATCCTGAAGATGTCTTTTACTACATTGGGTATTTCAAGTTTTACACCTACCCCTATATCTACGCCGGGGATCTTTTTAAAAATACCTTCAATGATAATTTGAGGAATCTGGGACCTTAACAGGGACGTGCGGGTATCTCTTCTGTCGCCATTGGCATGATACACTGCGGTTGAAATAAATGGTCCGTTTATAAATCTTGCCGTCCAATCGCCACGATACTTGCTCCAGGCTACATTCGATGCATGAGGATAGTCTCTTTGAAATGCAGCTCTTACTTTAGCCGGTTGGTTTTTGGATGGCTTGGGTCCCCCGTCATTATTATCTTTAGTTCCCTCCCAGATAATCTGGTCGTGTTTCGTACTGCTGATCTTATCTGGCTGGATAGCAGGTGTTGTAGAATTCTTTTTCGCTTTTGCATTGGCTTTGTCCTTTCCCTGGCCAAATAGCATTACTGAAACAAGCAGGTAAACCGGTAAAAGACATATAAGTTTTTTCATAGTTAATCTATTTAGTTATAACAAATCTACTGATTACATTGAATACTGTAAATTACGGCAGTGTAGCAGTTTCAAAATTTATCAGGCTTTTTTATTTCATGCAAGGACGCAACGAAAATAAGTCGCTAAGGACACAGTCTTTGCGCCCTGGGTTACTTAGCGGCCCGATAGCTATCGGGGTTACGTGAAAAATTCAAACTGGTACATTACCTAAATTACAACTAACAATACATGGTATGAAATAAACCATGATAACGCTTATCACCAACCTGGATGATTGTTGATGGCGAATCTGCCGGCAGGCAAATTCTATTTGGCTAAAAACAATAAAAGATAAACAAGTGAAAATAATCGTCGCTGCTTTGCTATTCATTTCAACAACTGCTTTTGGGCAACTCAAACCCAATATAATTTACATCATGAGTGATGACCACGATAATGATGCAATCAGCGCTTACAATAAAAAATTTATTGCTACACCCAATATTGACCGTCTCGCTAAAGAAGGAATTAGATTCAATAAAGCATTTGTAGGCAATTCGATCTGCGCTCCGGCAAGAGCGACGTTGCTTACCGGCCAGCATTCACATAAAAATGGCGTAAAAGATAATCGCACAAGGTTTGATTCTACTAAAATAAATATTGCTCATTTATTACACCAGGCGGGATATCAAACTGCGTTGATTGGCAAATGGCATTTGCAATCCTATCCTGCCGGTTTTGATTATTGGCGGATATTACCCGGCATGGGCCAGTATTTCGATACAAGAATGATCACCATGAACGGGGATACAATAACAGAGAAAGGGTATTCCGCTGATGTGATCACTGATGATGCGATCCACTGGCTTGACAGCCGGGATATGAATAAACCCTTTGTTTTATTTTTTCATCATAAGGCGCCTCATCGAAATTTTATTCCTGCCCTAAAATACCTGGAACAATTTCATACCAAAACATTTCCTGAACCCGCTTCTCTATATAAAGATACTGCTGGTCGTGGCAGTGCCTGGCGCATACAAACCATGAGCATTTTAAAAGATATGCGTTTGTGCAGTGACCTTAAAATAGATCCGCAATACCTGGCTGACATACCGGAACTTCAACCAGATGCTGAAGATATTGCCACCTATCGGGCTATTATGCGTCGAATGCCTGCTGAAGAAAAAAACAGGTTTGAAGAAATTTATGCTGAAAGAGGAAAGATAATCAGGGATAAAAAATTATCAGGGAAACAACTTTTGAAATATAAATACCAGTGGTATATGCAGGATTACCTCGCCTGCATTGCTTCAATTGATGAAAGTGTTGGTCGTTTATTAAAATACCTGGAAGATAATAAACTCAGCAGCAACACTGCCGTTATTTATACCAGTGACCAGGGATTTTATTTAGGAGAAAATGGCTGGTTTGATAAACGATTCGCCTATGATGTTTCTATGCAAACGCCTTTACTTATTAAATGGCCCGGGCAAATTCTACCTAATTCTATATCCAATGAAATGGTGCAGAATATAGATTTTGCTCCGACGATCCTTGATATAGCCGGAACAACGGCTCCCGGCTGGATGCAGGGAGTAAGCCTGAAGCCACTTATAACGGGAAAACAAAAAACGCTTGCCAGGAAATACCTTTATTATCACTATTATGAATTTGGAAAAGATCACACTGTTATTCCTCATCTTGCGATAAGAAGTGAACGCTATAAGCTTATTTATTTTTACACGGTAAACGAATGGGAATTATATGATCTGCAAAAAGATCCTGCTGAACAAAAAAACCTTATTCATTCAGCTTCATATAGACCAATCATTCAACAATTAAAAAAAGAATTATTAAACCTCCGCAATATATATGATGATCATGAGCCTGCCGGTGAACTCAATTAGATAATACATTTTACTTTTACGAAGGCCCTGTTGTTATCAAAAATTAATTTATTCGTATTAGTAAAAAGAGATGTATCACCTTTTACAGTTACTTCACCTGTTGCAGGTATCAACTTACCCGGAACTATTTTCCATATTTCCTGCCTTACCGACATTATACCTTCAGAACGGAACAGGTACCATACTTTTAAAAGATCTCCGTTTATTTCTCCTTCGAAAGTTCCATCATTCCTATCTTTTCCATATATGTTATAGCTAAGAGAACCTGAAACATTTCCTTTATCAAAGCCTAATTCCAATGAAGCAGTATCCTTTCCATTAATAAGCAAATAACAGCCCTGTAAGGTACTGTCAACAATAACAACCGGAGCTGGAGACTGATAAATTGCAGTGTCTGTATTGGTTGTGTTTGTATCCTGTTGATTATTGCAGGCTATACTACCAAGGATAAGTATAACGACAATTACTTTTCGCATAATCTGGTTTATTGAATCTAAGAAATTGTTATGCCAAAGATTGCCGTCATGGATAAGTACACTTATAATAAACAGGGAACAGTTGAAGATCATTGAACTTCAAATACTGCAGAACCCACAACAGGTTCACCTTTATTGCTGAGCCCTTCCAGCACAACCATGAACTTCCCTTTTATATCGGATGTATAGAAATGAATACCCGGTTTTTTTAGTGGGTCGGATTGTATTTCCGGGGTCCAATATAAGGTAGTCCGCAGGTCTGGTATCCTGCTGCTATTTACGACATCATAATGGGGAGAATAGAATTCCCGTTGCATCTGTAATCCTTCATAATCGACAGCAATAAGTGAAGGGTCAAGATCGAACGCCCCGAACTTCGCATTGTATGTTTCAAAACTAGCTATTCCTGAAAAAAATCCAATCCCATATAAATATCGCCTGGGTACTACCGACAGCTTTTTTACTTTCAGCGGATCAAAGGAAAATATTTTATTATAGTCCTGCAAGGGAACGCCATCCAACAATACCAGTATATCATCATGGTATACCTGGGTGGAAATTTCATCATATATGCTCATGTACAGTTTGCCATTTCGTAATACGACATTGATCGGAAATACGTATTCCCGCAATACTTCCTCCATAGTAGTAAACCGTTTATAATCATCCAGCTTATAAACATATTCAGCCTTGCCAAAAAAAGGAAGCGTATCCGGTAAATCCGGGGCAACAAACCTGCGCATACTATCTGCCCGGTAAATATTTTGCACCTGCATCGAAATACTTTTATCCAGGAGCTGATCTCTTTTTTCAGGAGATAAGGTAAATCCAGGTAATTGTAAAAGAGAAGGATCGTCGGAAAAGGGATTGAAAAAATCTATCCGGTACTTCTCTTTATCGTTCTCCACTACCTGCCCGATTATTTCGCCCGGACCGTAATAATCTTTTACATCAAACCTTACAATACCTGTACTATCACTTTGAGACATATGAAAACCAAAGGGTGCAGAAGGAGTCGTCAAAAAACAATTTGCATTGGCTACAACATTGCCATTTGTTATGTTAACCACTCGTCCTGTGATAAAATGTCCTCTGTATTCGGGTAAAAAAACAAGGTTCTTTTCTTTCGCAGCAACAGGATTGTTCTCATTCTTAAAACGACGCCAGCCATGCGTTAATAGCAGGTTATCGGTTGCCTCATCTACTCCAGCTTCATCCGAAAGATAATAGCCAGGTGATTCTATATTTCCCTGTAACCCTTCTGTCAGTAAAAGATAGGTAGTAATATTAATTCCATCCGTATCCTGCAAAGAATCAAGTTGGTAAACAGATACCGAACAATTAACCAGGTCGTTTGGCCGGGCTCCTTTGAAGGAGATGGAGAGATCAACAGGTTCTCTTGTGTGATATTTTTGTTTATCACCGTTTATTTCAGCAGTCCTGATTGAGTGGGGTCGGACAAATACTAATCTTTCACAAACCGGCTGTTGGTCTTTATTGAACAAGGTTATATAATTGATGCCCTCACCCAGCTTTTGCTTGTCAATATCAACTAGCAGTTCGTTAGTATAAGAAATGTATGACTGTTGTAAAAATCGTGTTGACTGATTATTATGAACAAGAAAAAAAAGCTGTTCGCCTGTTTCAATAGTCTTATTGGTCCTGGCCTGGATTTTTATTTTCAGCTTCCCCTCTTTATTATCCGTCACATTCATTACATACCCGTATTCTTCAACGACAGGTAAAGGAGGTTCTAAAAATTTCCCATCGGGAAGCAAAACAGATGCTTTATATGTTTTACCCGGTAAAGGCCGGAATATAAAATTACCTATACCAAAACGGTACGATGAAAACTGCGCTACAGTATCCCCTTCATTGTCCCTGACAACGCCACTTGCATTAATTCCTTTTCCTGCAGGATCTGTGATACGAAATGAAACTTTCGTTTCTACCCCTTCAATCAAATGACCACTTTCAGGGAAAAAAACGACTTCAGCTTTTGGCATTACGTTAGCCACAGCACTAACCGGTAAAGCTTTCATTGTATTAACAATGCTTATCTTTTTCTCAAAGAAAATTTCATTACCGGCATTTTTCATCCAGTTGGTATAAGCTCTTAATGTATAGTAATCGGATTTAATAGTAAGCGGCAAATAGAAGGAACCGTTTCCGCCATTAGTTGTTAATGGTATTTTTGCCTGCAACACCGGCTTATTATTCCTGTCAAGTATTTCTGCATAAGCTACCTTACTTGTATTACCATTTATCTGATAAATCTTAAACCATATAATTTCACCGGCGAGGTAAAAGTTTTTATCGGAGTGGAGGTAGAGTTTTTCAAACGAAAAAAGCTGGTTTAGTTTTTCCGCTTTATCTATGAGTGGTGGCGCCTGGGCATGACCCTGATTGATGCTACATATTGCCAGGACTAATAAAATAAAACAATACCCATTTTTGATCATAACTGAAATATAATTATCTCAAGATGCAAACGATTTTGTTATTGAACGATTACCAGTACAATGGCCGTACCAGCGATGCCCCTCTTTTCGTAACATCCCCACAACTGGGATGTGAACTTAAATATCCAACTATCCGGTTGGCTATCACCGGGTGATAAATAGCATCTATAGGCATGAGATGCTCGTTGCCAAATGCTGCGTAAAGGCTGTCAGGGTGATTGACAACATTTTCTAAGACACAGCTTTCCAGGAAACGCCACCCCGGTAATTCAGCACTGGAAATAAATATTCTTTTTTCTGCGATAGTTGAAGCGCTTATATAGCCAATAACAGGTTCTGCAGGATTAGTAAGACATTGAATATTCCCTTTTATCTCGGATGGCTGTGCGTCAAAAATAGTTCCGAGGCTTTCGGTATTTCTTTTCATTAAATCATAAAAATCATAACCGGCTTTATCCAGCGCATATTGTCTTAACAAAATGCTATACCTGGCGGAGAACCTTTCATCACCTGAATTAATAAAATTTATCGGGCTTTCAAAAATGACATCTGATTGCAGTTTGGCCGAGGAGGCCAGCAAAATGCTTTTTGAATTATTATATTTCCAACCGGTATATACTTCTTCCGCCGGAGTCCTTTCCCGCACCGTATTATTACTCCTGGTATAGATATATCTTGAATAGAAATAAGCTCGTATTTCCCAGGTTTCATCATAATCCCAGCGGTAATAACGTGTATTTCCAGAAGCATCATGTGCGTTAGCATATATTCTTAATCCTTCATCACTTCGTTTCCAGCCAATGCTGTCAATTGCCGGCGTTTGCCTGGCTTTTACATATTCAGACAAGTATTCTTTTCCGGCAGATGTACGGATTCGCAACCTGTATTCGTTATTTATTATAATGTTAAGATTAGGAGATGAATAGTTACCATTGCCCGCATGTAACATTGATCTCGTGCTATTATCTTTTCCTTCAACCGTTACCTGCGCATTTAATTCGGCTTTGAATCCGGATAAATTAAGTGGTGAGGTCCGGGTAATCCGCACCGTTGCCGGCCCACCAACTGTCAATATTCCTTCTACTACCATGTATGAAGCAGTTGATGATATTATATCTGGTTCATAGCTTTCTTTACAGGAAAAGCCTGTAATAAGCAGTAAACATAGAAGGCAATATTTCATCCATTTCATAATTTAAAAACGAATATTGAAGTTAACAAAAGGGATGATGCTTCCAAAGATGGAGAGCTTGTAACCATTTACAAAACCGTTCTCAGAAATAAAATAAACGGAATACGGATTTTTTCTTCCCAGCATATTATAGAGGCCAATGGTCCATGAATTATGTGTCTTTTGGTGTTCCTTATGATTACCTTCTATGTTCATAGAAAAGTCGGTCCGTATATAATCAGGTATTCTGTAAACATTCCTGTCTGAATATAAAACTCTTACTGAACCTGCATAAGAATAACGGCCTATCGGTAAGGTAATAGGACGCCCCGTACTATAGGTCGAATTTAGTGACAAGCTGAAACGATGATTCACCCTGAATGTACCCATGACTGTAACATCGTGAGGTTTATCATAATTGGCCGGATAATATTTCCCGTTATTGACCGGTACGGAAGGATCTGTATCCGAAGATTTGAGTAAAATGCGTGAATACGTATAGCTGATCCATCCATTAAGCTTTCCACCGGGTTTTTTTATAAGCAGTTCTGCCCCGTATGCTTTCCCCTTTGTATTAATCACTTCCGTTTCTATATTATGATTCATAACAAGCGTAGCACCAGGTTTATAATCCAGGTAATCACGGATCCGCTTATAGTAGATTTCTACTGATGTTTCAATAGTATTTGACTTAAGATTTTTATAAAAGCCAAGCGATACCTGGTCACCCTGCTGGGGTTTAATATTGGGGTCACTTAATTTCCATATATCGGTAGGTGCAATAGCCGTTGTGTTAGACAACATATGTATATATTGCCTTTGGGAATTATATCCCGCTTTTATAGAAAAACTATTGGTGAAAGCATACCTGATTGAAAAGCGGATTTCAGGTCCGCCGTATGTTTTTATGATTTTGCCTTGACTATACGTTTTTGTTTCAACAAGATTGACAGCAGATACAGGTAAACCCGGTGCATAATAATTGATCTGCTGGGGACCAAGATAATTGTACAGCGAATAACGAAGCCCTGTATTTACTGATAGTTTATTGGACGGATTAAAGCGATGAGTAATATAAATACCGCTTTCCAATGCCTGTTCAGCATCCACTTTGTCAGGTCTTATTGCAGAATTATTTCCTCTTGGATCGAATGATCCGGGATTTAATTTATAAAGTAAAGTACTGGCACCGAAATCGAACGAATGCCGTTGATTTTTGTAATAAACAAAATTTGTTTTAGCATATAACTGCTGTATCTTGAATTGGAGCGTAAAAGCATTTACTTTATTATTCTCGCTGTACACTTTGTACCCGTATTCGTCTGCTCCGGCAATAAATACTGCATTCAGTTTGTTATTGAAACTTTTTTTCCATTTTATGTTTATGTTGCGGTTACTATACCCGTATACTGTATCACTGTTCAATGAAAACCGGTCATTACTGAAATAGCCGTTAAGGTATAATTGACTAGAACTGTCTATGTGGTGATTAATACCAATATTTACATCCTGGAAAGAGGCCCTGCTGTTTTTATATTCATCCGGTAGTAAATTGAGCAGCCAGTTAGCATACGTTGTACGACCACCAAAGATGAACGATGTTTTCTCATTTCCCAATGGTCCTTCAAGATGTAGCCTGCTGGTAACAACACCAACACCTGCCGAGCCTGTGATCTTTTTCTTATTACCCTCCCGGCTGGTAACATCCAGCACAGATGAAAGACGACCACCAAACCGGGCAGGTATGCTGCTTTTATAGAGCTCTATATCTTTTATGAGTTCAGGATTAAAAGCAGAGAACATCCCGAAGAAGTGAGAAGGATTATAGATATTCGCATCGTTAAATAATATAAGGTTTTGGTCGGCAGAACCTCCTCTTACATTAAATCCTGTACTAGCTTCTCCCACTGTTTTAACACCCGGCAATGTGGTTATAATCCGTAATACGTCTGTCTCGCCAAACAAGGATGGCACCCGCCGGATACTTTCAATAGTAAGTCTTTCAACTCCCAACTGTACCTGCATCACATTACTTGTTTTCCTGGCAGAGATTACCACTTCCTTTAACGTAACGACCTGTTCAGGAATATCGGCATCCATTTTTCCATCGCCATATACCATGAGTTGGAGGTGTGTATCTTTCATACCTATGGCCAGTATATTCAATGTATGCTTGCCTGCAGGAATAGTTAGTGAGTAAGATCCGTATGCATCAGTTGTAGTAGCATACGTGTTATTGATAAAAACCGATGCATTCACCAATGCTTCGCCTGTTTTTGCATTACGTATAGTTCCGGCAATAATCGCATCTCCTTTGAGTGCATTCGTTCTTGGTCCGATCTCGTATAATTTGTTTACCGAAGTAACTTTTCCTGTTTTCTGCTGCTGCAAGCCATAGTCAACCACTGTGTCTTTACTAACGACAGCGGATGATTGGTTTGTCTGAGGAAAAAAATCAGCGGGTAATACAGTAACCAGTTTCAGTCCTTTCGTAATGAATATCCTGTTCATCTTATCAACTGCAAACTGCAGGTCTATATTCTTTAAAGCTTTTGCCAGTGCCTGCTGTAATGGTTCGTCTTTAAAAATCATTGTTATAAATATCGAATCCACCTGGAGCGGGTCGTAATAAAACAAACAAGTGGTTTGTGCTTCAATACGATTAAAAAATTCTTTAAGAGAAGTATTTTGGAATTCTCCATTTACCATAAACGGTTTCGTTTCCTGCGCTTCACACCGGAACCATAATATATAAAAGCAGGCTATAAAAAGAAACCTTTTCATACCACTACAGTTGATTATAATATTGTGTAAGACTTACAATGAATTTCTCAGCGTTTCCCTTATACCGTAGGTTGTGCTGATTTTTATACTCGTTTAGTGCCTGGCTTTTATCTTTTAATATATCCAACAGGTCCTTTTGTCTTTTAACCGGCCTGTATTCTTCATTCTTCCTGACAAAGAATTTTTCGGTTAAAACGAATTGCCTTATTAATTGCCGGTCTTCAATTTTTTCTTCCAGCAATTTGAAGCTTTTCTTATACAGTACCGCTTTGCCATCCTGGAGAAGCTGGTAAAAGCCTTTTTGAATGATCCCCTTTTTATCTTCCCGGAGATAAACAAATACTTCCCCATTTATAATAAACTGACTTACTCTTTCACTAAACAGTACTGCGGGAATATTACTGGGGTGATTGACAATAAGCTCATCCCGGGATATATCATACAGTAACGGAATGTTATGATACCATAAGCCATCGTATAAGACAGCTCCATTACTCCATTTAGTAACGTTATAGAAAGGATGGCCTTGTATAGAAGAAGAATATGAATAGAATTGCCGGCCGTTATATAGCGGAGAGTTCCCTTTTTGCGCTGCAAAATATATACTGATGAGACTATCAGTTGCCTGAACAGTGTTTATGTTCAATGTATCCGGCAACTGGCCAGCAACCCTTGCAAAGGGGAAGAAAAGTAAAAGGATTAATAGTTTTGGCATGATTTCATTACAAATACTAAATATAATACAAACAGGCATGCAAATGCTTCCTTTTATATTTATTTACGCCCGGTTTTTCAAAAAGCTGCACAATCAGAAATTATTAATTTTTCTGCATACCATTACCTCCATATTCACTAATCAATTCTGCTACTAAAGCTGTCCAGCCAGTCTGATGACTGGCGCCTAATCCTCTTCCTGTGTCGCCATGAAAATATTCATAGAAAGTAAGCAGGTGTTCATTACCAGGTAGTTTATAGAACCAGGTGTAATCTCCATATAAACGCCGGCTGCCTTCTTTATCTTTTTCAAATAAACTGATGACTCTTTTTGTCAACTCTGTAGCCACCTGGGTAAGATTGAGGGTTTTGCCAGAGCCGGTTGGAAATTCAACAAGTAATTCATTACCATAAAATTCACCATACTTTCGGATGGATTGAATAATCAGGAAATTGATTGGCATCCACACAGGTCCCCGCCAGTTAGAATTGCCACCAAACATATCCGAAGTAGAATCACCAGGGTCATATTTTATCGTATAAATGATGCCATCTACTGTTACTGAGTAAGGATTTTTTTCATGATATTTTGATAAGGCCCGGATACCACCCTCTGATAAAAATTCATCTTCATCCAGTAATCGTTTCAACAAATCGATCAATCTCTCTTTGGGGACCAACGATAATAGTATTTCACCATCCTTACTTCGTTCTTCGTTTGGCCAGAACCGGTTATTGTTCTTTCTGAAATTTTCAAACCAGGTAGTTCGTTTTTTAAAATCTGTCAGGCTATCCATTACCTGCTTACTGATAGTAGAAACTGCATAGAGAGATGTAACACCTACTACTGATTGAATACGTAAGGGTATCGGTTCCGCACCCGTTACGCATAAGATATCGTAAAAGAATTTATCTTCTTCATTCCATAAGCCATGTTCATTAAGTGATTCTGCAATCAATATAAAGTGTTCAAAGAATTTGGTGGCAGTATCCTCAAATGATTGATCCTGCATAGCTATCTCCACAGCCATATCCATCATGTCGAGCGCAAAGGTACCCATCCAGCTGGTGCCATCAGCCTGTTCTAATTGCATCTCTCCCGGAAAATGAAAGCTCCGGTTAAACACACCAATATTATCAAGCCCGAGGAAACCTCCTTCAAAAATGTTATTGCCGTTTATATCTTTCCGGTTGATCCACCAGGTAAAATTGATAAGCAGTTTTTGAAATACTTTTTTCAGGAATACAATATCGCCTTTCCCTGTTTGCTTTTTTTCAATATTATATACCTGCATCGCCGCCCATGCCTGCACTGGCGGATTCACATCGCTGAAGTTCCATTCATAAGAAGGTAATTGTCCATCAGGTTTCATATACCATTCCCGCATCACCAGCAATAGCTGGTGTTTGGCAAAAGTGGGATCTACCACAGCCATCGAAATACATTGGAAAGCAAGATCCCATGCGGCATACCATGGATACTCCCATTTATCGGGCATCATAATAATATCCTGGTTTTTCAGGTGCGTCCAATCCTTATTGCGACCCGTCATTTTTATCGGGCTAACAGGAGTAATGCCGTCGGTAGAGCTTAGCCATTTCTCTACATCAAAATGATAATACTGTTTACTCCATAGCACACCGGCCAATGCCTGTCGCTGTATTTGTGCCATATCAGCACTCATTCCTTTTGGAAGAATAGCTGCATAAAAATCATCAGCTTCTTGTTTGCGTAGCGTGAATATATCTTTGAACCCGGGAAAAAAAGCATTGTCGGTCTGCTTGCTGGAAAGCCTGCAATAAATTGTTTGGGTAGCTCCGGCAGCTATTTTCATTTCATAAACCGGCGAGAATTTAGTTCCTGATTTCTTTTTAGAAAGTTCAGCAAGATTTTCCCCTTCAATGATGGCGGTATGAAAAGCATCTTTTACATAAATGCTTTCATTGGATTCGCCTGTTACGATGGCAGTATTGGTTTCGTTTTCAGTGAACAGTGTTTTATCCGCTGTCTGGAAATAAAAATAATAATCCCCCAACCGCTCATGTTCAGCTTTCACGGAGGTTTTATTGAGCAGGCTGATCGATGGTTTTTCTTTTAATGATCCATGTTTCCAGCGATTATAAAACCACAACGTTGGTAACACAGTAATGTTGGCAGCTTTGCTATAGCGGTTGGTAATGTCGATCTTAATAAAAATATCCTGTGCACTTTGTTTGGCATACGTAACCAGTACATCAAAATACTGGCTATCATCAAATACACCTGTATCCAATATTTCATACTCAGGATCAAGGCGACCCCGTTTGCTATTCTCTTCGCGGAGTTTGTTATAAGGGAAGGCCTGTTGCGGGTATTTATACAAATACTCCATGTAGTAATGTGTAGGAATATTATCGAGGTAATAATATAATTCCTTCACATCCTCTCCGTGATTACCCTGCGGGTTACTTAATCCGAATAATCTTTCTTTTAAAATGGGATCATTGCCATTCCATAGCGCCACACAAAAACAAAGATTGCCAAAGAAATCCGACATGCCGGCGAGCCCATCTTCTCCCCATAAATAAGACCGGCAATGTGCATGATCAAAAGGGAAGTAATGCCATGCATCACCATGCACACTATAATCTTCTCTCACCGTTCCCCATTGCCTTTCACTCAGGTAGGGACCCCATTGTGCCAAAGGAACAGTCTTGGATGAATTTACTGCCAGTCGCTGGTGTTCTGCTGTCATACTACTCAGTTAAGTCAAAAAAAAATCAATCCATATGGCTACTAGCAAATGGTGAAGATAAAATTTTAACAACAAATGGAATGAGAGCAGAACGGGTATTAATATTTTCGGCTGAGCTGGTACAACACTTTTTCCTGTTCAGGATTGAGGCCTTTTGTAGTATCCTGCAACCAATGTCTTTTAAATCCTATAATAGCGGCAGTAGTATCTTTCATATCAAAACCAATAATCCGCAAAGCAGTTAAACGATCGAAAGAGGAAGGCACAGCTACATTCGTTGTATCGCCCCACCATAAACCATATCCCTGGTCTGCCAGTTGTTTCCAGGGAAACCGCCAGTTAGGATCATTCTTCCTTGTTGGCGCAATATCACCGTGTCCTATAAAATTAGCTGTGGGGATATTAAAGGTTCTTTTTAATCGTCCCAGTAAATCCATCAGGCTTTGGATCTGTTTTTCGGTAAAATATTCAAACCCGTTATTATCAATTTCAATACCTATGCTTGACGAGTTGATATCAGTAGCATTTCCCCATTTACTTACACCTGCATGGTGTGCCCTGAGTAAATCATTTAGCATGTGATATACGGTACCATCTTCACAGATCACATAATGAGCACTTACCTGGGTGCGGGGCAACGTAAATGTTTTTAAAGTTTGTTCGCAACTATTTTGTGCTGTATGGTGAATGATCACATAGTTGGGCCGGCGCATGGAAAGGTTAGTCGTACCCACAAACTGATCTGCATATGACAGGCCGGCTGAATCATTCAACGGATATTTTTCCAGCAATTTTGCAAATTCCTTTACTTGCTTTTTATAGCTTTTATTAGTGTCGCTGTAAGGTTTGGGAGAACAGGCGATAACCATCATGGTTATTATCAGCATTAACGATACCAGTTTCATAAGCAGTGTTGTAGATTTTTTATCATTATTATAATTACCGATAAAAATACGTACAAAATATTTTCTGCTTTGAAAAAGGTTTGAATAAATAAAACAACTATTTGCTTAGTAGTTGGTGTAACTGTTTTGCGTTGGTGATCGCATGACCTTCAGCGGTATTATCGAAATAAAAAAAGCCTGTTTCACTTTCTTTTTACGCTGCGCTTCTTTTCCCAGCGCCTGCAGCTTGCCGGTAGAATAACCTATCCACCATTTCATAATATCCTTTTCATAGCCTATACAAAAAGAACACCAGTCACTATCTTTTATTATTCATTAATACCAATAAAAAATGCCGGCTTACCGGCATCATTATTCATTCGGAAATTATTTTACATATTCCGCCTGTATTGTCCTCCTACTTCGTATAAAGCATGGGTGATCTGCCCAAGTGAACAATATTTCACTGTTTCCATCAATTCTTCAAATAAGTTACCATTATTGATCGCTACCTGTTGTAAACGTTGCAGCATTTCGGCAGATTTATTCTCATTTCTTTTCCAAAACGATTTGAGATTATTGATCTGTTGTTCTTTCTCTTCTGTAGTACTGCGGATCACTTCACCGGGAGTAATGGTAGGGCTTCCTTTTTTATTCAGGAAAGTGTTTACGCCAATCAATGGCAGTTCACCTGTATGCTTCTGGTGCTCGTAATACAAACTTTCTTCCTGTATCTTATTTCGCTGGTACATTCTTTCCATGGCTCCTAATACACCACCCCTTTCAGTGATACGATCAAATTCCGCCAGTACCGCTTCTTCAACAAGTGCTGTCAATTCTTCAATTGCAAAACTTCCCTGGATGAAATTTTCTGTTTTTGCACTACCCAATTCACGGTTAATGATCAATTGTATGGCCATAGCACGGCGGACACTTTCTTCCGTTGGTGTTGTGATCGCTTCATCGTAGGCGTTTGTGTGTAATGAATTGCAATTATCATAAATGGCATACAAAGCCTGCAGTGTAGTTCTTATATCGTTGAAATCAATTTCTTGCGCATGCAAACTTCTCCCTGATGTTTGTATATGATACTTCATCATCTGGCTGCGCTTGTTGGCCTTGTATTTATATTTCATTGCCTTTGCCCAGATACGTCTTGACACACGACCGATCACACTATACTCCGGATCCATTCCATTGCTAAAGAAAAAAGAAAGATTGGGCGCAAAATCGTCAATGCTCATTCCGCGGCTCAGGTAATATTCGATATACGTAAATCCATTGGCCAATGTAAATGCTAATTGTGTAATAGGATTAGCTCCTGCTTCAGCAATATGATAACCACTAATCGAAACAGAATAAAAGTTTCTTACTTTTTGCTGAATAAAATATTCCTGCACATCACCCATTAGTTTCAATGCAAATTCTGTGGAGAAAATACAGGTATTTTGTGCCTGGTCTTCTTTTAAGATATCCGCTTGTACTGTTCCTCTTACCTGTTGTAGTGCTGTTTGCTTGCATTGTTCATACACTTCTTTGGGTAGCACGTCCTCGCCACTCAATCCGAGTAATTTTAGGCCAAGACCATCATTACCGTATGGTAACTCACCGGGAAAAGATGTGTTATGATACTCCGGTGCAGGAAACTGTTTATACTTTGTTTCGTTGATCTTTTTTACCTCATCCCACAACCCCAACTCACTAATCTTCTTTTCACATTGCTGATCAATCGCTGCATTCATAAAAAATGCCAGCAGCATGGGCGCCGGGCCATTGATGGTCATAGACACAGATGTCTTCGGATCGCAAAGATCAAAACCGCTGTATAATTTTTTTGCATCATCAACAGTAGCAATGCTTACACCACTATTACCGATCTTACCATAAATATCCGGACGGTGATCAGGATCTTCACCATATAAGGTTACACTATCAAAAGCAGTTGATAAACGTTTCGCCGGTTGATCAACACTTACATAGTGGAAGCGCCGGTTGGTTCTTTCAGGGGCTCCTTCCCCGGCAAACATTCTTGTCGGATCTTCCCCTTCTCTCTTTAAAGGAAATACACCGCTTGTAAAAGGAAAATGACCCGGAACATTTTCCTGTGCCTGCCATTTTAAAATATCACCCCAGTCTTTATATTTTGGCAACACCACTTTTGGAATTCTTGTACCTGAAAGACTTCTGGTAAACATTTCAAGCTTGATCACTTTATCACGAACAGTGTATTCATAAAAATCCTTCTGGTATTCTTTTATTTTTTGTTCCCAATTTGTGATAAGCTTTCTGCTCACCGGCGTTAGCTGGTCATTGTAAAAATTGATCTGTTGCTGAAGAGCCGTTATTAAAGCCCCCTCTAAATCTCCCCCGTCGGGGGAAACTTGAGAACCTTTCGATGTAAGAATTTCTTTGGTACCTTGCAACTGATATAGTTTTGAAGCAATAGCTGACTGATCATTTACCAACTGATCATAGTTCCGGTTATTCTCACTGATCTCGCTCAGGTATCTTGTACGATTGGATGGAATGATCGCCTGGGAAACCTTAGCCGTTTCTGAAAAATGATACTCACCAAATACAATATTTGTTTTGGCTTTAATTTTTTTGAGTAATAATTCAAATAAATGATTTACACCGTCATCATTGAATTTGCTTGCCATTGTCCCGATCACCGGTAATTCATCATCCTTAGCCGTCCAGAGACTATGATTTCTTTTGTATTGTTTTTTTACATCAGCCAATGCATCCAATGCACCGGCTTTATCAAACTTATTGATACAAACAAGATCGGCATAATCCAGCATGTTGATCTTCTCTAATTGCGATGCGGCTCCGTATTCCGGCGTCATCACATACATGCTTACATCACAATAATCTAAAATGCTTGCATCACTCTGACCAACCCCGGCGCTTTCGAGAATAATAAAATCAAAGCCAGTTCTCTTGCAGATATTAATTGCATCCTGCACAGCGCCACTCAATGCGGTATTATCATCTCTTGTAGCTAAGCTTCGCATGTAAGCTCTCGGGTGAGAAATAGAATTCATCCTTATCCTGTCGCCAAGCAAGGCACCGCCTGTTTTCTTTTTGGAAGGATCAACAGATATAACGGTGATCGTTTTATTGGTGAAATTTTGCAGAAACCTTCTGACGATCTCATCTGTAACAGATGATTTACCGGCGCCGCCGGTGCCGGTTATTCCTAATACAGGAGCAGCCCCCCCAACCCCCCGAAGGGGGGATTGAGAAGAGTCGTTTAATTCAATTGTTTCTTTTAACAGGGAAGAATAATTTTTACCAGCTTCAGCCAGTGAAATTGTTCTTGCTATTCTTCTTACATCTTTCACTTCATCCAAAGGCAATTTCCCATTCCACTTGGGGTTTGCGAAAGCCCCTCCTTTGGAGAGGTTTGGGGAGGCCCTTCTTATAACATCCTCTATCATCCCCTCCAATCCCATATGTCGTCCATCATCAGGACTATAGATCCTGGTGATTCCGTATCTATGTAATTCTTCTATTTCAACGGGCAAAATAGTACCTCCGCCACCACCAAATATCTTAATATGACCACAACCGTTTTCATCCAGCAGGTCTTTGATGTATTTAAAAAACTCTACGTGACCACCCTGGTAAGAAGTGATAGCAATGCCCTGCACATCTTCTTCGATCGCTGTCTCCACGATCTCTTTGGCAGACCGGTTATGACCCAGGTGAATGATTTCAGCGCCTTTGCTTTGCATGATACGCCGCATGATATTGATGGCGGCATCATGTCCATCAAAAAGAGCCGCAGCAGTAACGAGACGAACTTTATTAGCCGGAGTGTAACTCATAATTGGAAGATTTACCTGTTGCTAACAGGCGTTCGCAAAGTTATATAATTGTTGCTTATGCTTTGAATGATTAAGGGGCTTGATTATTTAATAGCGGACTAAGACAATGGTGAAAGCCTTTCAAATAAATGTTGTGATTTTTTATCAATATGCACCTGCTTCTGCTGAATACGATCCAGTAATACTTCATGATTATACACCCTTAATAAAATACAAACAGCGTAGTGCATACACGGCAGCAAAGTAGGGCAAAACAGTTGTGTTAGTATGGTTTTGACCTACATTTGCGACATGCAGTCAATCCTTGATTCGATCCAGGCTTTATATAAAAAATGGAAGGGAAAAGAAGCTGTTTCTTTGGATGTGTTGCCACAATCGGGCAGTGAACGCCGTTATTTTCGTTTGCATGGAAAAACCGATTCTGTTATCGGAACTTATGGTGCCAATATCAAAGAAAATGAAAGCTTCATTTATTTTACAGAACATTTCCGTAAAAAGATACTGGCTACTCCGCAGGTACTGGCTATCAGTGATGATAGAATATTTTACCTGCAGGAAGATTTTGGAGATATATCACTTCTGAATAGGTTAGAAGCCGAAGGTTTTACAGATCCTGTTTATTCCTTGTTCAAAAAAAGTTTGGAAGAACTGGCCCGGCTCCAGGTAAACGGCGATGAAGGATTGGATTATACCCGTTGTCTTACCAATATGGAATTTGGTAAACAGGCGATCATGGCCGACCTCCTGTATTTTAAGTATTATTTCCTGGATGCCTTACGTAAACCTTACGATAAACAAAAACTGATTGATGACTTCGAGGCCCTGAGCAATTATCTTACTCACACGGAGTACAAATATTTTATGTTCCGGGATTTTCAAAGCCGCAATATCATGATCACTTCCGGCGACAATGTTCATTTCATCGATTACCAGGGCGGCATGAAAGGAGCTCCGCAATATGATGTGGCCAGTATGCTTTGGCAGGCAAGAGCCAATCTCCCGGATGAATGGAAAAATAATTTGCTGGAAGATTACATGAATGCTTTTGAAAAACAGATCAACGGTCCGTTAGACAGAACTATGTTCCATAGCCAGTATAATGGTTATGTGCTGATCCGTTTATTGCAGGTGTTGGGAGCTTATGGCTTCAGGGGATTATTTGAACGTAAAGCTCAATTCCTTACCAGCATTCCATTGGCTTTGCACAATCTCCGGGATTTTTTTCAAAATCAAAGTTTAGGAATTGTTGTTCCTGAATTTAAAAAAGTGCTGGATATGTGCGTGGATGATGAGATCATCAACCAGTTTACTCCCACACAAGCCACAGAAAAGACGCCGCTAATTGTAAAAATTTGTAGTTTCTCTTATCGCAAAGGATTGCCGGTGGATGAAACAGAAAATGGAGGCGGTTTCGTTTTTGATTGCCGTGGCATATTAAATCCTGGTCGGATCGAAGCATATAAAACACAGCATGGCCGTGATAAAGCTGTAAAAGATTACCTGGAACAACAAACCAAAATGCCGGACTTCCTTAATAGCATATTTGATATTGTTGACATGACTGTTGAAGAATATATCAAACGGGATTTTGAAAGCCTGATGGTGAGTTTTGGCTGCACCGGTGGTCAGCATAGAAGTGTGTATGCTGCAGACGCACTGGAAAGACATTTAAGAAATAAGTTCAAAGTGAAAATTGAATTGAAGCACTGTGTGCAAGACGAAAAAAACTGGCTTAATCCCCTTCCCGAAAAGAAATGAAAGCAATGATTTTTTCTGCCGGGCTCGGCACCAGGTTCAAACCATGGACGGATAAGCATCCTAAAGCTCTGGCTATTGTCAACAGCAAGTCATTACTTCAACGCAATATCGAGTACTTGCAGCAATACGGCATCAAAGATGTAATTGTAAACGTTCATCATTTTGCAGAACAGATAATCGAAGAGTTACAAAAAAATAAAGGTTGGGGCAGTAATGTGGTCATTAGTGATGAGCAGGATGAACTGCTGGATACCGGTGGAGGGTTACTGAAGGCAAAAGAATTGTTTACGCCCGGCGAAAGATTCATGACCTGCAATGTTGATATTCTTACTGATCTCAATATTCATTCTCTCCTGTCTTTTCATGAGGTCAATAAACCACTAGTTTCTTTTGGGGTGACCAACCGGAAAACATCCCGTTACCTTTTATTTGACAATGAAAATAAATTGTGCGGCTGGCAAAATACCAAAACCGGTGAAGAGATCATTGTAAGACCAGCTGATCATTTCTCCCAAAAAGCGTATAGCTGCGTGGTGGTTTTTGAGTACGCTATTTTTGATGAGATAGTGCAGCAGGGAAAATTTTCTCTTATTGATGTTTACCTGGAACTCGCCGGTAAGCATACTATTTCAGGATATGATCATACCGGTGATCGCTGGGTGGATGTAGGACGGCCTGAAAGTGTAGCGGTAGCAGAAGGTTTATTTTTATAAACAGCTTATCAATTCCTTATAGAATAATCAAAACATCTTCAATTTACGTGGTTTAGTTAGTTTCAATTTTTTTTCTGATGCGATAATTGGCATTGGTAAAAACATAGTTCATTGACAGGCCTACATATGAGCCTGTTGAACTGTAATTACCCGTTGTTAAAGGTTTTCCGGGAATATCTATCCAGTATGTTCCATTCACATATTTTACAAAAGAGATATTCGAGCAGATAGCAAGCTGAAGCAGGTTGTTATTTTTACAAAGCCAGCTATGTCCTATGTTAAGCGGAAAACTTATCCAGGGTTTTGCATCGTTATTGGAATATACATCTACTCCTCCTGCATTATAAAACCCATTAGAGGTATTTACAAAAATTGAATAGATATCAATGTCAGCTCCTAAACTGAAATTTATACGACCCCCGGCATCAGCAAAGAAAAACTTCGTATCAGAATACAACCATCTTTTCTCGAGCAAAACCGGTAGACTGAGAATTAAATCTTGTAGAAGCGAATACTGCTTTGTATTATAATCCGAAGCCAAAGGCGGAGAAAAATCATCTTTTGAAAATGAAGTATTGAAATTTCTACCGGTAAGCGTTGCTTCGGGGCCAATGATCAAACTGTACTCATTATTGTAATTTTTTTGGTACTTAAAACTCAATGAAAGTCCTTGAGCTGCACTGGCACTTACGGGATGATTACCGGAAATATTTTTGATCCTTGCCTTTAATGTGGAAAGAAATGCGAAGTTAAATTGGATATGATTCCCCTTGAATACATAATCTTTTAAAATGCTTTCTCTCTTCAATTGTGGTTTATTATCCAATCTACCATGTGCCTTATATGTTTTTTTTAGCTGTACAAATTGTTTGTTACTGCCTGTAAAAATATATTGAACCGTTAATCCTAAGGAAGTGCCATTGATTTTGTAGATGCCTGTGCTAACAGGTTGATTGGGTATTGTAAGTTCGTAATTGGCTTTTAAGAAATAAGTAGTACTTATATCTGCCTGCAGAGTAACAGCCAGGATGTTTTTATTGTCCAAAATCATTGATTTGGATATGCCTGCCAGGAAAGTGATCCAGGGTTTTCCATTGTTTCTTGCTGAGAGTTGTGCATTGAATACGCCAGTACCCTGCCCATAGTCTTCGTCTGGCATCAAACCACTATACCGAAAATTAATCCCTGTTTTGACTGAAATCTGCTTTGCTTTTTTAGTATATATATTTTTTTCAAGAAGCAAGGGTATTCTAACAGCCCCCCATAATTCTTTTTCTTCAATGAAATTCTGTCCATTCAAATTATTAATATCTTCCGAAGGAATATTTGCAAAAAAATTTCTCTTACCTACAACAAAATGCAACCCAACTGAAACACTCAAACTTTTATTAATTGAATGCAAATAATTAATTCCTAAATCATAGGACGATTGAAGATGTGATTTTAATTCATACTTTCCTTCTTCTTTTTGAATTGTTGCTTTAGGAAGTACAGAAGCTGTTATTTCTATACCCAAATGATTTCTTTTAAACAATTCTTCCTTCTCTAAAAAATCATGTGCTTTAATGGAATCATTCTTATCAGATGTGGGCTGACCAAAGACAGTAGCTGCAGCCTGAAAGAACAAAAATAACAGTAAGGATTTATGATATTTTATTACAGGTAGCATTTAGCGTAAGTTTTAGCTGTACAAATAGGCCCGGTCATAATTAGTTAATCACAATCGAAGAGCAAAAAAAAGAAAGAGACGCTAATTCCTTCTCTTTTATTGCCTTACTATGAATTTCTTTTTAAAAGTCTTAAAAATATAACACCTAAGCCCAGATATAATATATACCTGAGTATGTCTTCAATGTAATTGTTGCTGGGAACTGCGGGCTTTTAAATTAAAAATGGGCCTTGCAGATATGGCTGAAATCGGGAGTATCAACAATGAATCTTTCCTGCTCATACCCATCAATAGGCGATAATAGCAGGATATTTTCTTTAAACATTTCCAAAAACCCGGTGAGCGGTATCTCATCTTGCAACCATTTCGTTTAACTTAGAGCCTCTATATAAATTATCATCCTACATGAAGAATTTTGTTTTAACACTTGTCTGTTCATTTTTATTGGCTTCAGCATTAGCCCAATCAACGTATAATGCAAAAGAAGCTTTTAATCCGCAGTTTTATCCTTACCCAGGGAATGATTACCGTAGTGCAAGCGGTGAACCGGGTCCGAAGTATTGGCAAAACCGTGCAGATTATAAGATCAACTGCACTTTAGATACAGGAAAGCATACCGTTACAGGTGATGTGGAATTGGCTTATACCAATAATAGCCCCGACAACATGAAATTCCTCTGGCTGCAGCTCGATCAGAATATTTATAAAAAAGATTCCAGGGGTTCTGCCACAACTACCGAAGCAGGTGGCCGGTGGGCCAATGCAAAATTTACCAATGGCTATTCTATCAAATCAATAACCATAGATATTAACGGTAAAAAATATACTCCGAAGTATACCATCACTGATACCCGGATGCAGGTGTGGTTACAGGATGTGCTGAAAGCAGCCGGCGGTAAAATAAAACTGGCGATACAATTTGATTTTGAAGTGCCGGAATATGGAACCGATCGCATGGGCCGGTTATCTACAAAGAATGGATGGATATATGAAGTGGCACAATGGTTTCCCCGCATGGCTGTGTATGATGATATACAGGGATGGAATACGATGCCTTACCTGGGAGCTGGTGAGTTTTACCTTGAATATGGCGACATTGAATTCAATGTTACTTCACCCTCCAATCTTATAGTTGTAGGTTCAGGTGAATTGCAAAATCCTCAGGAATGTTTTACGCCAGAGCAGCTAAAAAAATATAACGAAGCAAAGAACAGTGATAAAACAGTAGTGATACGCAGCGAAAAAGAAGTAACAGATAAAAAAGCAATCTTACCAAAAGCAACGATCACCTGGAAATTTAAAATTCAAAATGCAAGAGATGTAGCCTGGAGTGCATCCAAAGCTTTTATCCTCGATGCAGCAAAGATCAATTTACCCGGTGGTAAAAAATCATTAGCGATGAGTGCTTACCCGGCAGAAAGTACAAAAGATAAAAAAGGAAATGACTGGCGACGCTCCACCGAAATGGTGAAAGGTGCGATAGAATATTATTCAGGCCAATTGTACGAATTTCCTTACCCCGCTGCTGTGAATGTAGCAGGTGTAGTGGGTGGCATGGAATATCCCGGTATTGTTTTTTGTGGTTATGAAGCCACGGGCACCAGTCTATGGGGTGTTACAGATCATGAATTCGGACACACTTGGTTCCCCATGATAGTAGGCAGCAATGAAAGAAAATATGCCTGGATGGATGAAGGCTTCAATACGTTCATCAATGATTTTTCGACTGCAGCATTTAAGAATGGCGAGTTTAAAGAACAAAGTTTCTTTGGTGACCCCACTTCTGCTTATATGGTAAAAGCAACGTTTGGTGAAAACATGGATGGCCTTTATAATATTCCCGAAGTAATACAACAGGATAACCTCGGGATCGCAGCGTATGGCAAACCTGCACAAATGCTGCATGCATTACGGGATCTTGTTATAGGGCCAGAACGTTTTGATGTAGCTTTTCGCGAATACATCAATCGCTGGGCTTTTAAACATCCTACGCCGTGGGATTTCTTTCACACGATGGAGAATGTAAGCGGTGAAGATTTGGGCTGGTTCTGGAGAGGATGGGTGTTAAATACCTGGAAAATTGATCAATCAGTAAAAAAAGTAAAATATATTGAGGATAAACCAGCAGAAGGCGCTGAGATCACTTTAGAGAATATAGAAAAAATGCCTATGCCGGTTACCGTGTTGGTAAGAGAAACAAATGGAAAAGAACATACAATAAATTTACCGGTAGAAATCTGGCAACGGGGAGCAGAGTGGACCTTCCGTGTATCTACAACAAGTGAAATAAAAGAAGTTGTTCTTGATCCCGATAAAAAACTACCCGACTGGAACCGGGATAACAATCAATGGAAGAAGCCATTTTAGTAAAAGATTTCCCACTAAGCCACAAAGAGCACAAAGAAATATAATTGCACGCTTCAATCAGTATAAACTCAGAATGATTATTATTCTTTACTATACTTTGTGTACTTAGCGGCTCAGTGGGAAAGTATTAAAGTTCTTTAACCAGGTTTTCCAGTGCTGTTTCCTCCAATACTATCCGCACAGGTTTTTCGTCCTGCAATTCCCATTTAATTAGCCGCAAACAACCTTCATCAATTTCGATTCCTGTTATATCACCATCTGTAAAACAACAACAGCCGCTGTTGAAATAAGATGGTTTCATACTCATATAGTCAATGGCAACTGCAGTAAACTCCCTTTCTTTTTTGCGTATTTCTGTTTGAAGAGCAACAATAGAATCCGTTTCATTCATTTGTTGCGCTAGTTGAAATTTTTTATAGAGTCTTTCCAATTGTGTTAGCGAACCAAATACAGGTTGATGCGTATGCCCCGTGATCAATAGAATATCTTTTTGTGCCGATGACCATTCATACATGATGGTATTATGCAGTGATTTTTTGGTGCTGTCATAGGCGGGTGTATTGGGGTTGATGCGCAAATAGGCCTGGAAGGGCGCCCATATTTTGGCTACAAAAAATTTTGTGAACCAATTGCCATCGCTTTGTGCATCGCCCTGGTGACCGTGGGTGCAATAGATATGCAGCGCTTTTGAGTCAAAACTTGTGGATAGCACAACGCCTTCATACACTTTTATTTTTTCACCATAAATATTCTTCAGTTGCCAGCTGGCCAGCGGATCATTATCCCAGAAAAGATCATGGTTACCAAAAATTTTTACAAACCTGTTAAGAGGAATAAATTTCTTTTCGGCCCGGAAATTTTTCTCATTGTACTTTCTGACGGCTGTTAAATTATTTTCCCAGAGTTCTTCACTATCTCCGAGGTTAATATAACAAAACCCTTTTTGAAAATAATACTCAAGCGCCGCGAGATAATTAGGTTCAGCCATCGTAAAATCATCAGCGCCATTCCTCGCTCCTTTATGCTGGTCAGAGAGTATGATGAATTTCCCGGTGTTTAACTCAAAAGGTATAACCAATCCTTTTTTTCCGGGCTCTTTTATAATGGAAGCAAATAATTCTTCCAAGGCTTTAAATATGCGGAGCTTATCAGGTCGGGAAGAAAATTTTTCTGCCGCCCATAATACTGGTTTTAATAATAGGTATCGGAGCAGTCGTCGCATGAATACAACTATTTAGAAGCGATCATGCTGATTTCGACATTCACAAATTTGGGTAATGCAGAAACCTGCACTGTTTCCCTGGCAGGAAAATCACCTTCAAAGTATTTTCCATACACTTCATTTACTTCAGTAAAGCGGTGCATGTCGGTAAGAAAGATGGTTGTCTTTACTACATTATTGAAGTCCATCCCCGCCTGCTTAAGGATGGCCTTGAGGTTATGCATCACCTGGTGTGTTTCTTCCTGCAGGTCTTTTTTCTTTAATTCACCCGAAGCAGGGTCAATACAGATCTGTCCTGAAATAAAAAGCAGGTTACCGGTTTGCACGGCCTGATTATAAGGTCCGATGGGGGCTGGGGCTTGCGTAGTTTTGATGATCGTTTTAGTCATTATTGTCGTTTTATAAAAACAGAACAACGAATTTAGCTTTATACGTTTTCTTTGCAAAAAATAGTCTATGCGCCTGGTTGTACTGACCAATGAATTACTGAAAGAAGAATTACTGGCCCAGGGGCTTCGGCAGGATGTAGAAATCATATGGCTGAATTCTCCCTTAGAATTCCTGGATCACCCGGGCGCAGATGCATATATTGACCTGCTTTTTAATAGCGAACCGGAAAGGATCAGGTTATTACAACAACTAAATACCAGCAGCATTATTGTAAACGACGTACCACAGGTAAATAAGCTACCGTCTGAATTTGTATTGATCAATGGGTGGACCACTTTTTTAAAAAGAAATATTATTGAAGCCTCCTGTAAAGAAGAGAAGATGCAATCAAAAGCTGAACATATTCTTGATACGTTCAATAAAAAAATAGAATGGATACCTGTTACTCCCGGGTTTATTACTGCAAGAGTAGTTGCAACGATTATCAATGAAGCGTATTTTAGTTTGGCTGAGCAAGTAAGCACAAAAAAAGAAATAGATATTGCTATGAAAACGGGAACCAATTACCCATACGGACCTTTTGAGTGGAGTGAACACATCGGTTTGAAAAATGTGTATGAACTATTGCATACGCTGTCAATGTCTAATTCAAGATATGAACCCGCCGCATTATTAAAAAAAGAAGCTTTCGCCGCATGAGTCTTATTTTAACTATAGATACAGCTATTGATACAGCATCCATTTGCCTGGCAGATGAAGGGAGGATGCTCAGCTTCCGGAAAAATGATAATCAAAAAGAACAGGCGGAATGGATACATATTGCTATACAGGAAGTAATGAAAGACGGTGGATATACGCTGCATGATCTTAAAGCAATAGCTGTTATCAATGGGCCGGGGTCATATACAGGACTTCGGATAGGTTTATCCACCGCTAAAGGATTATGTTATGCTTTAAATATCCCACTGATCACGGTAGGAAGTCTTGAACTCATGGCAGTGGCTGCAAAAAATCAATTAGAAAAAGAACTGGCTAATAAAAAATATCTTCTTTGCCCGATGATAGATGCCCGGAGAATGGAAGTATATACGGCATTGTATGACACAAATATGACCCAGGTTTTACAACCACAAGCGATGTTATTACAGTCTGGGTGCTTTAGTGAGATTATTCAAAAAGAAATGATCGTTTTTTTTGGTAATGGAAGTGAAAAATTCAGGAATATTTTTCTACATCCTAATGCTGTATTTGTAGAAAATATTCCCCCCCGTGCAGTAGATATATCAGGCGTGACTTTTGAATACTATATGTCGAACCGGTTTGCTGATCTTGCTTATGCAGAGCCGTTATACATTAAAGATGTTTTTATAACCTCTGTCATAAAGTAAAATAAGCAGCTTATTAACAATATTCATAACAATACATATTTATAGTTAAATTACTTTTGCACCTTAATTTTGTAATAACCTGAAACTATGAATAACTATTCACTTACACTAAATACTTTATCGGAAAACGGAACAAGCCTTAAAGTGGACTTGTTAAACGTAAAAAAAGCTTCGCTGATCCTACGGGCTGTTAATCATAAGCTTCGCCAGCAGATCATGAAACTCATTGATGAACAAGGGAAGATCACCGTCACCGAGATTTATGTGAAACTAAGATTAGAGCAATCAGTTGCTTCGCAACACCTGGCGATCCTTAGAAAAGCGGGGTTTGTAAAAACAACAAGAGATGGTAAATTCATTTATTACTCCGTGAACCCCAATCGTATAGAAGAGTTGAACCAATTTGTGGATGCCTTGTTGAAATAGCAAGCAATATATTTTCAGAAAACAGGGAACCAATTGGTTCCCTGTTTGTTTTTAATCAGGTAATTTTGTCCCCATAATTAATATATGTACATCGAACAATTATATACCGGGTGTCTTAGCGAAGCGGCTTATTATATAGAAAGTAATGGCGAGGCTGCCGTTATTGATCCGTTGCGGGATATCGACGCTTATTTACAATTAGCAAACGAAAGGAAAAGCAGGATTAAATACATTTTTGAAACACATTTTCATGCAGATTTTGTCAGTGGTCATCTTGATCTCAGTAATGCCACCGGTGCACCTATCGTTTATGGCCCCAATACCGATACAAAATTTCCTGTTCATGTAGCAAAAGATGGCGAAATTTTTAAAGTAGGTGATCTTACCATTGAAGTTTTACATACACCGGGTCATACACTTGAATCAACCTGCTATTTACTCACGGATGAAAACAATAAAGCTCATTGTGTTTTTACAGGCGATACGTTGTTCGTAGGCGATGTGGGAAGACCTGACCTCGCACAAAAAGGAGAAGATATAACGATCAATGACCTGGCAGGTATGATGTATGATAGCCTGCATACCAAACTGTTTCCATTGGCAGATGATGTAATTGTTTATCCTGCCCATGGACCGGGCAGCTCCTGTGGGAAAAATCTTGGACCCAATACACACAGCACCATCGGTGAGGAAAAGAAAAACAATTATGCAATGAAGGCTGCGACTAAAGAAGCGTTCATAAAAGAAGTAACAGCAGGCATTGAAGCGCCACCACTTTATTTTCCGATTAATGCTATGATCAATAAAGAAGGATATGATAGCCTGGATGCAGTAATTAAGCAGGGCATGACCGCCTTGAGTGTTGCTGATTTTAAAAAACAAATGACGGAGGATACGATTGTGCTGGATACCCGCCACGCTGATGAATTTATTTTTGGATTTGTTCCGGGTTCAGTGAGTATTGGTTTGGAAGGACGATTTGCTGAATGGGCCGGCAGCCTGCTTCCATTTGATGCACCATTACTGTTGGTAACAGCTCCCGAAAAAGAAAAAGAGACTATTATCAGGTTGGCAAGAGTGGGGTTTAGTAAAGTGAATGGTTACCTGCAAGGTGGTTTCGAAGCCTGGAAAAAAAGTGGTGAACCAATGGATCTCATCATTGATGTAGAAGCAGATGAACTGATGATGGATATTCCCTTTGATGACAGGTTAGTAGTAATTGATGTTCGCAAACCTGCAGAATATGCCGATGGCCATTTAAAAAATGCAATTAATATCCCATTGAATGATATGAATGATCCGGGCAGTATGGCCAACCTCGAAGAAGATCAGAACATATATGTGCATTGTGCGGGCGGCTACCGTTCCGTCATTGCCTCTTCGCTTTTAAAAAGGCAAGGCATACATAACATTCGTAATATTATAGGTGGCTGGGAAATGATTAAAGCACAGAAAAGAGCGGAGATTGTAAAGGAAACAAGTGTATTGAATTAATGGAGTTGCACTATTCCATTTTTAATCGCATACATCACCAGACCTACCCTTGTTTTAATATTTAATTTTTCAAAGAGTGCATCCCGGTAACCGTCAATAGTACGGGGGCTGAGATACATTTTATCAGCGATCTCTTTATAAGTCATTTCAGTGCAGGCTAGTTTTAAAAATTCAATCTCCCTGTCATTTAATTTTACATAGGAGTTATTGCCGTGTTGCGGTTCATCCATATTGTTTACCGCATGGATCAGTTTACCGGTTACCATTTCAGAATAATAAAATCCTTTGCTCATCACGTCATCCAGCGCTGTTTTGAATTCTTTGGGATGCGTATCTTTTAATAAATAACCTTTGGCACCGTAACGCATCATCCTGATGATTGATTGTTCGTTATCATACATGGAAAGGGCCAACACTTTAATATCCGGGTATGTTTGTTTTAAAAAAAGCGCCGTCTCATAACCGTCTTTTACCGGCATGTTTATATCCAGCAGGATCAATTCTGGTAAATTATTTTTATCAAGTTGATCCACCAGGTGCTGTCCGTTATCGGCCTCAAACAAAACCGAGTAGCCATCAAAACTATTGACAAGACCTGCTAAACCATTTCTCAGTAAAACATGATCATCTGCTAAAACCACTTTGATATCGTTTCCTTTCATCTTCCTTGAGTTTTATTCATTTGATAATTCGATAGTCACCTGGGTTCCTACTCCTAAAGTACTGCTCATTTTAAAATCTCCACCGATCAGTTTAGCCCTGTTATGCATGTTGCGAATGCCTAATCCTATACCTGTGCTGGTATTTTCATTGAGTGGGGTAAGATCAACTCCTTTTCCATTGTCTTTTATGCTAAGGTATAACTGGTGAGGCAGATAGGTAAGCTCTACGGTCAGTTCATCGGCTCCCGCATGCTTAATAATATTATTCAGGCTTTCCTGCACGATACGGAACAAGATCAGCTCTTTTTGTTTATCCAGCCTCTTTATCTGTCCTTCCACCTGCAATGTTGTTTTCATAGTCCCCGTTTTCCGAATCATTTCCAGTTCATATTCGATTGAGCGTTGAAGTCCCATTTCTGAAACGTAATCAGTATTGAGGCTGCGGGAAAGATCTCTGAGATCCTGTATTGCTTTACTCACCAATTGATGCGAGTCGGTGATTTTAGAGTTTGCATTGTCCTCTTGTTCCGCTTCTGCCAGTGCCAGGTTGAGTTTGGCGAGGCTTAGCATTTGTCCTATGTTATCATGAATTTCCTGGGAGATAGTTTTGAGAGTCTGTTCCTGGATTTCAAGTTGCGTTTGGAGTATTTCTTTATTTAAGCTTTCAATTTGTCTTTCCTTCATATTCTGGTTTCTTTTATATACACTAAAAAAGATCAGGACAAAAATGCCTAATAATAAAAACAGACAGGTTAATGTTATTATCAGTGTTCTGATTTCAATCGTTTCCATTGAATATAAAATTCAATACCAATTAGCGTATATAAAAAAATACTTAAAGATTTTACCAGGACCAGGTATTGGGATACGAAAATGATATCTTTTTTCAATAAAAGGTTTATAATTCCAAAAAAAGGCAGGATACCCAAAAAATAAAAGAACAGGCCCGTAGCAACAGCAAAAAAGGGAGTAGTAAAAGGGTTTTCTTTCCTGCTGTTCTTTAAAATGTTATAAAAGTGAACCAGGCAAAGAATAATTATAAAAATTCCTCCTGCTAATAAATAATTAGAATGAAGTGCTTTCAGCCCATAGAGATAAAAAACATTGATAAGAAACATGGGAACCGAAACAATGAAAAAAAAGTAGATGAACATTCTTTGGTATCTGTCTTTAAACAGATGCAAAAAGATATATCCTAAAATAGGGAATCTGAAATAGTAATAAAAATTATAAAAAACATAAGTAGATCCAAGGTTCTGCTTTTTAATGTAAAAACATACTATCTCGTTAATAAAAGTTACTGCTAAAAAAAGTAATACCATTTTATACGGTAATGGGCTTGATTTCTTAATAGTCATCAAGCCCGTTAAAAACGCAAGTCCTATTAAAGATATATATACATAATCCAGCATTCTTCTTATTATTCAACCTCGGGAAGTAGTGAAGCAGGCGGGGGGCAAATTTGTCCATCGTTTGTTTCTGCAAGATCCCTTCCCCCATAACCCGGATTTTCATCAGGATTAGTTAAAAAATCAAAATGTAGTTTTTCTTTTTCTGTTATTGAAATCTTTCTATAAGGGTGATCCACCACTTCCCCTTTTATATTTTTTCCTCTTGTAGGAACTATTACTAACGTTGTTTTCCCGGCATCCTGCCAGTATTTAGGTGGTCTGCCCTCTTCATAGGATTCATAGGCAGCAAAATAAAAACGTAATCCATCAGGCTCTTCACCACCTTCTTTTTTTAGGGCTTTCTCTATATCTTTTCTTGAAAACCATACTGCCCGTGTCTCGCTCGGGTCGATTACTTTTCCAACTTTATTCATGAGATAATTAAGAACAAGCTTTTTAGCCAGTCCGGTTCTGATTGTTGACATAATATTTTTTTTAAGTGAAAGAATAAATTAAACTACAACCCAAATTTCAGCCTTACAAACCTTAATTGAACGGGTTGTTTAACTGTATTATCGCCGTGTAATCACCTCCTCTTTTACCGTTAATCTCTTATTGTATTATCCTCGCCTATTTCTGAAAATTTGGAGTACTAAAACTAAAAGATATGAAAAAAATGATTATAATATTGGCCATAGCAGCTAATAGTATGAGCTATTCACAGCAAAATTTTTCTTTAACCAGCGCTATAAACAAAAAAACTACATCTGAAACAACTATCAAAACAGCTCTGGGAAAAGACAGCATATTGACTCGATCTCATGAGTCAATAGTGGGTTTTTATGGGATTGGCAATTTAAACGAGGAAGCTTTAAATGGCATTAATTCTTCGGGTAAATTATCGCTGTTTGTGAAGCCATATACCTATAAAGGGTCAAAGGTCATAGTGAATTTATCTTTTAATAAAAACGCTACAAATAACGATACACTCCTGGCGGGCACACTTATTTTCCCCGAAATTGGTGATCATTCTTTTTTAGGCAGCGTGGACTATATTCATAAGATTAACACTCCAGCAGCAGACGATTCAACAAATCATTTTTGGGGATTATTCGGAGAGTTCTCAAACAAAAAGATAAAAAAAAGTATAGAGGGCAAAGTCGGAGATAAAATATTTTCAACCTTAAATTATACTTTAGGTATAAAATACCTTTGGGGCTTTAAAAGAACAGATTTTGATTGCGTCTTATCAGCAAGTGCATACTTATCCTGGTTCAATATACCTGACGAAGATACTGCAGATTACAGGAGCATTGCATTGAAAAACTTTACACCCGTTAATAATAATCTATTAACTGATAATTTCTTTTCCGGTGGTTTTAAAATTGCATTCCAAGTAAACAGTTTTCAGATTTTTGCTGATTTCAGGCATATATTCAGAAAAGACGAGGTTGCTGTAAGAGAACTACGAGGCTTTCATTCTAACATTGGTGTAGTATTCAATGCAAAGGTATTTGAACTATAAAGAAGGCTCCATTCTTTGTCTTTAAACCACTATCCATTTTCATCAAAGAGCTGACTTCACTGTCAGCTCTTTATTTAAGAATATATCTTTCCATACTCTTCTTTCCATTCATACTTCCACCGCCTGTGGCTCCAGAGCCACATCTCCGGGTTAGCCCGGATGACTTCTTCCAGGTAACGCACAAATTTTTCGGTGAGCTGCTGTTCGGTTAGTTGCTGTGGATTTTCTTCAGCCAGTTTAAAAACAACTTCATAATAACCTCTGCGGGGTTTATGAATGAATGCAAAAACAATATTTGTATGATTAATTATAGCATTTTTAGCAGGTCCTTTTACAAAAGGAGCAGGCTTTCCAAAAAAATGAAACCACCAGGCGCTTGATGGATTGCCGGGATTCTGATCAGCAGCTAATCCCAATATATATTGTGTCTTCCGGTAAGGAAGCATATCCTCTCCCATCTTCGTTGCACGGAGTAATATCGTACCACTCCGCGAACGTAACTCACGAAAAAGCCGGTCAAAAATCTTATTGCCAATCGGCATATAAACTGCCAGGAAAGTAAAATCCATTTTGATTGCTCCCACTGCATTGGCCCATTCCCAGTTAAAATTATGACCCAGGTGTATCTGTACCGGTCTTCCTGTTTTCTTCAGCTCATTGACCACTTCCCAGTTAGCTGCAATTCTTTTATCAAGAAATTGTTGTGAAACGGAGATCATTTTAATGGTCTCAATAAATGTATCAATAAGATTGTGATAGAATTTTTTAGCGATCTGCCGTCTTTCCTTATCTGTTTTTCCGGGAAATGCAATCAGCAGGTTATTCATTACCACATCCCGCCTGTATTTTAGTATATAAAAGATCAATCCATATACCGCATCTGATATAAGATACAAGACCCGCAATGGTAATAAGGAAACCAGGTAGAGAAATCCGTAAACGATATAATACATAGAAGCCGCAAAAATAAGAAAGCTACAACACAATGTTCTGCACCAGTTCACTCTTGCCGGGATAATCAGTATTATAATGCAGGCCACGGCTTTCTTTGCGGAAAGCAGCTCCTTTTACAATAAGGTAACCCACCGTTATCATGTTCCGCAATTCCAGTAACTGTGTAGATACCGAAGAACTTTGATAGAGATGCTCTGTTTCTTCCCATAGCAGATCGAGCCTGCGAAGAGCTCTTTGCAAACGAACATCATTACGAACGATACCTACATAATCACTCATTACCTGCTGCAGTTCTTTCAGGCTTTGGGTAATCAGGATCATTTCTTTCGGCTCTGCCGTTCCCTGTGCATTCCAATCGGGTATCTCGTTTTTAATATCAATCCCTTTAATTTTTTCTTTCACATCTAAAAAACAACGATGGGCAAACACCATCGCTTCCAGCAATGAATTACTGGCAAGCCGGTTGGCGCCATGTAAACCTGTGCTGGCACATTCGCCGCAGGTATATAAGTTCCGGATAGAACTCCTTCCCCACTCATCCGTTTTGATACCGCCGCAACTGTAATGCGCCGCCGGCGCCACGGGTATCATGTGTTGGGTAATATCAATTCCGATGGATAAACATTTCGCATAGATATTCGGAAAATGTTCGGTGAATTTTTCTTTACTGAAATGACGGCAATCCAACCACACATGCTCGGTACCGGTTCGTTTCATTTCACTATCGATCGCCCGGGCTACGATATCTCTCGGTGCAAGGTCTTTTCTTGCATCATACTTTTCCATAAAAGCTTCGCCATTTTTATTGCGAAGAATGCCGCCATCGCCCCGAACCGCTTCTGTTATTAAAAACGCCTGTCCTTTTACACCGGCTTCAAACAAGGCCGTAGGGTGAAACTGGATGAACTCCATATTCTCGATCCGTCCTTTTGCCCTGTACACCATAGCTACGCCATCACCCGTTGCTATCGAAGGGTTGGTAGTGGTACGATACACCTGGCCATTACCACCGGTGGCCAGCAATGTTATTTTCGAAAGAATTTTTTCGATCTGGTTGGTCTGCAAATTCAACACATATACACCATAGCATTCAATATCCGGCGTCGACTTGGTAATAAGATAACCCAAGTGGTGCTGGGTAATAATATCAATAACAAAACAATGTTTGATGAACTCAATATTTTTTTGCTGTGCCACTGCATCTATCAACGCCCTTTCCATTTCTTTACCCGTCACATCCTTGTGATGCAGGATACGGAATTCTGAATGCCCTCCTTCTTTTCCTAATTTATAATCACCATCTGATGCTTTGTCAAACCGGGCGCCCCATTCAATGATCTCTCTTACTCTTTCAGGCCCTTCTTTCACTACGATCTCCACTACTTTTTCATTGCAGAGTCCGTCACCGGCGATTAAGGTATCCTCAATATGTTTTTCAAAACTATCGTTCTCAAGGTCGTTTACTACAGCAATACCTCCCTGTGCATATTTAGTATTGGTTTCATCAGCTGTAGCCTTTGTCATCACCAATACTTTTTTATCTGGAAATTGGTGAGCTACCTTCAATGCATACGTTAATCCTGCAATGCCCGAACCTATCACTAAAAAATCTGTTTGTTGCATAATTATTTTTTTGACCGGGCTCATGTACTACTATCCACTTCGTCGCACCCGATAGCTATCGGGTCTTCTACTTTCTATAAGCTACTCAGCAAAACTATTTCTTATCATCCGAAATTATATAACTGGCTGCTCCTTTCACTATAAATAACTGGGCCAGGCCATACGTGAGCATAATAACAATGCCAGCATATTCAACCGGCTGATAAAATTTATTGATCGCCAGCACTGAATCAGATAGCACAAAAAGAACAGCACCTGCCGTTAAAAGTTGACCTGCCTTTCTATTTTTCATAAATAACATATGCAGAGCCAGCAGTAACATAAAGCTGATAACGATGCCATATACCGGCACCGGAATTTTCATATCCCCGAGGCGGGGATAAAGCAAATTGATCAGGGCAGTATAATAAATAACGATTATTACTACTAGCCACCAGCGGGCCTGGACATTCTCTTTTACTTTTACCCGGTGAAAGAAAAGAATATAAAACATATGTGCGACCAGGAAAACAGATAAGCCGAGCAGGAAAAGAACAGCATCCTTTTCCTGGAACATTAACAGCATATCACCCAGCCATGAAAAGAATAGCGCACCAACGATCCATTTTTTTAAAGAAGACCCGAAAGATTTTGTTTCAGACAAGAAATAAATAATCAAGATAACAATTAGCAGTGGCTTACTGATTCTTTCCAGCCATTCATCCATTAGGTAAATACCAAGAATATTTATTGTAAGAGTTAATAAAAAAAGAATTAACCAGCGGGATGTATTCATAACAGCAATAAATCAATTATATGTCGATCCGAAACTTTTTTTGAAATGCCATTAAATATAGAAAAAGAATTTCTTCGTGAACTCCGTGGCTCTGTGGGATAAATCAAGGCTCTATCCATGCTTCATTCTCCCGCAGCAGACTGATCAGTTCATCTACTGCCACCTCACTGTTCACATTTCTTTTTACTACCTCTTTCCCTCTATACAACGTGATCTTTCCCGGACCACTGCCTACATAACCAAAATCAGCATCAGCCATTTCTCCCGGGCCATTCACGATACAACCCATGATGGCGATCTTCACACCTTTCAAATGATTGGTTTTGGAACGGATCCTTGCTGTCGTTTCCTGTAAGTCGAACAAGGTTCGTCCGCAACTGGGACAACTGATATATTCTGTTTTAGAAATCCTTGTCCGTGTGGCCTGTAAAATGGAAAAGGCCGTGTTGTTGGTAAACTGGTAAATATCTTTTACTTCAAGATAGGTTCTTCCTTTTGTTTGGATGCTTTCCATTTGCGCTTTACTGCTATAACCAAGGCAAATGCCATCGCCCAAACCATCTAATAATAATGAACCGGTTTCTGTTGCAAAATGAATAAGATGTTCATCCGGTGTTTGCCAGCTGCTGTCTGTAATAAGAATTACCGGGTTTTTGATGGCGCGGTTTTGCAATTCCATAAACATGCGACGAACAGACTGCATGGCATTTTTATTGGTGCTGCTCAGGCAGATCACAACAGCAGGATCATTAGCGATTGCATCAAGATAAGGATGATCATTCATGGTAGCATTATTGTAACAATCGATCATTACAAAATTCAACCGCTCGCTTTTTTCTTTAGCCTCTGCATAACCACTATCCTGGTAAATAGGAAAATAGTTAGCCCCTTCCAAACCTCTTCCGGAAGATGAAGCTTTGGATACACTTTGCCATGTAGCGGGATAAACAATCACTTTCAATGTGCCCGGCAATGCAAAATCCAACACCTTATTCCCTGTAAAAATATAATCAGCTGCTGCATCGCTGATATTCCACTTATCGGTAACAACATCATACGAATAACCTACACTTTGTAACTGCTGCGGTGTTATCTTTTCAAGTTTACTAAGATCGGCCACCACAACAGGAACATGCTTTCCTCCGATATTATCTACCACAAATGTTTCTCTTCTTTTATATTCAAACGGAGAGTATAATATGTTGTCTGCTTTCGGAATCGACTGTGGATTGCCTGCGATAGACTGTTGACCTACATACCGCTTCACTAAATCCCTGCATACCGGTATCTCCAATTCAGGATCTTCCGTTAAAGAAACACGGATCGTATCACCGATGCCATCTTCCAGTAAACTACCAATACCAATGGCTGATTTTATTCTTCCATCCTCCCCATCTCCGGCTTCTGTTACACCAAGGTGTAACGGATAACATTCTCCAAATTCATCCGTCATCATTTTAATAAGTAACCGATATGCCTGCACCATCACCTGCGGATTGCTGCTTTTCATACTCAGTACAATGTTGTGATAGCTTTCATATCGTGCAATCCGTAAAAACTCCATCGCACTTTCCACCATCCCCATCGGCGTATCACCATAGCGGCTCATGATACGGTCACTGAGCGAACCATGATTCGTACCAATCCGCATAGCTGTGCCATACTCTTTACAGATTTTTACCAATGGTGTAAAGCGCTCTGTGATCCGTTCGATCTCTTCGGCATAATCAGCATCGGTATATTCTATCAGTTCAAATTTTTTCTTATCGACATAATTGCCCGGGTTCACTCTTACTTTTTCCACTATCCTTGCAGCGATCTCCGCTGCATTAGGAGTAAAATGAATATCGGCTACCAGCGGTGTATGATAACCTCTGCGGTGCAACTCATTTTTTATATTCAGTAAATTTTCAGCTTCTGTTTTTGAAGGAGCGGTGATGCGCACCAGTTCAGCACCCGCTTCTATGCAACGGATACTTTGTTCGACAGTGGCTATCGTATCCATCGAGTCGGTAGTGGTCATTGTCTGCACCCTGATAGGATGAAAATTACCCAGTAACAGGTCCCCGACTTTAACCTCTCTTGTAGCCAGTCGTTTATATTGAGTGAGTGATTCGGTGTAGAACTGCATATAGCAAAATTACTAAACAATGGCAAGTACAAATTGCTTTCTTTTCAATGAAGATTTTAATACTCAATAGCAAATTCAAAAATTCTTGGGTTATTCAAAATTTCTGTAATTGAATTTTTAAAGGTTATCATCTTCTTGTCTGAATTAAAATGAGCTCCTGTTCCTTTAAAAGATTTTATTCCCTTTGGTAAAATAAAGGTAGAGCTATAGAAAATATTCTCGTTATTGCCAGAAATACTTTTTAATACTTGCAATGATTTATCAGACTCGAGAATTTTTTGGAACGCAAGTTTATCATGTAGATCATTTTTTATTGCCCCTGGCGAAATCTGAAGGTTGAAAGCAGCTCCTACTGGATTAATACCTACCACCTTTGTTTCATCAGCAGGCTTTAAGGGAGATAGTACATCAAAATTTATTGCTTGTGGGATATCCTGTTCTTCCTGTGTCGGAAACAGCAATGGTAGGATAAAAGTTATGTTGTTCTCAATAAAATTAAAAATATGAGTTCTTTGAAATCGTAATTGATTAATATCCCGGAATTTTAATTTTATGGAAATAATCCCACGATTTTCTGACGGTTGAAACTGTAATAAGGTATTCCCTCCCTCAAACATTTCCTTTTCTATGCTATCAAGGGAGTTATTAACGAAAGTGGAAAGAGAATTATCAAAATAAATAGTGGTGTCGAGATGTAATGATTTAAAGCTTTCCACAGATTTACCATCGAGCATGGTTTGCTGTTGTTTAATAAATTTCGAAAGATTAAGATTAACGGTATAGAAACCACTTTGATCATTATTAAGCTGAATTATCTCTTCATTATCAAACCTAAAAACGAAAGACCTATCTACAACGCAGGAGGAGAGTATCAATGAAATTATGAGCGTAAAAAATAATTTGCCCATAGATGATTATAGTGTTTTAATAAGTCTTTAATCGATCGAAGTTAGGCAAACTCCTCAAGCCATTAGGTCAGTTACATTTATCGCCCTTTCGCATTTCGGAAATTTCTACCAGTCCTTTGTTTGTGAACCACCGGTCTTTGCTTTTTCTTTCTGAAGACGTTGCTGCACCTGCTTCTCTTTTTGCTCCAGCAGTTTCAGCCGCTGCTCTGCCTCTTTCTGGTTCATTTGCGGTTGAGGTTTTTTTTGTTTCTGCTGCTGATCCTGTTTCTTCTTTTTCTGATCATCTTTTTTTGGCGGGGGTTGATTTTTTTTCAGTTCGAGTAATGCTTTTTGCAGGTTCTCCCTTGCCTCCGTATCGTCAGGATTAATGCGGAGTGTGTTTTTATATGCTTCGATGCTTTTCTCCAATAAGGCTGTTGAAACCGTAGCTGGCATTTCAGGCTTTCCTTCCACTTTGTTAGCAGCCTCCTTTGCTTTTTCATATTGACTGCTCAGTATCGCTCCTGAATTATAAAAAGAGGGTGCTCTTAATTTATTATCTTTTTCTGTACGAAGTAATGTATCCAGCGTAGTCACTGCCTCATCAGCATTGCCGGTACGATAAATAGCGTTGGCATAATTATATCGTGCAACAGTATTTGAAGGTGATTTGTCCAATGCCTTCCGGTATTGAAATTCAGCTTCCAGGTATTGCTTGTTTCTATAAAAAACATTACCCGACATGATGTTTTTTTCCGCCTCCTGCGCAGGGAGATCGAAAAAAAACATTCCACTTATTATAACCAGGAGGATCTTTCTCACTTTTTCAGCTTTCGTTCAGGAATAAAATTTTCAGCCAGCAATAATATGAACATGGCGCCGGCAAACCACATAAAGAACGTTTTATAATTGATCAGCGATACATCACTGAAAGCTTTGCTTTCTATCTGGCTTAATTGCTTTTTTAATATCGTTACTGCTTCATCACTACCCTGCAGACGCACATATACACCATTTGTTTTCGTCGCTATTTGTTGCAGGGTTTCTTCATTGAGTTTTGAGATAACCGTATTACCTGCTTCATCCGTTTTTTCCTGTCCTGTAGCCGGGTCAATAATGACTGAACCTTCCGGCGACCCAACACCCACCGTATTGATCATTACGCCCTGTTCCGCTAACTCTTCAGCTGTTGTTACGGCCTGCGCATCCTGTTCTTCACCATCTGAGATCAATACGATCGCTTTAAATCTTCTTTCTTTTACATTGAATGCGTTCACACTCATATGGAGTGCATCGCTTATCGAAGTACCCTGCTGGGGCACTGCATCAGAACTTGCAGTTGAAACAAACAATTGTGCCGAGCCATGATCTGTTGTTAATGGCATTTGTAAATAAGCTTTACCTGCAAACAATACCAGCCCAATGCGGTCATCGGGCATAGCATCCATTAGTTTGTTGATGAATTGTTTGGCTCTTTCCAAACGACTGGGAGGAAGATCAGTTGCCAGCATACTTTTACTTACATCCAATGCTATCACCACATCAATTCCTTTGCGGGTCACATTATCTGTAGCCCCCGGCTTCCTGGGATTCATGACTGCTACTACTCCTATGGCGAAACTCAATGAAAGTAAAATGAATTTAGTGGCAAATAACCCCGGTGAAAAATGGCTGGTCAATGATTTTATAAGGCTGGTATCACCCATTCTCTTTCTTACTTTCTTTTTCCATTGCAATAAAGCAAGGAAAAGCAGGAGAAAGAAAACAAGAATCAACAACAACCAAGCAAACATTTTATATTGAAACTGGAAATCCATTGCGGCCAGGTGGCAAATTTTGTGCTAAACCCTGTAATTAGTTTTAATACCTGCGACATAATACAGGTATTTGTTCCTGAACTGAGATTTTACGTAGTGCTCGTTACATTTTGCCCTTAAAAAAACCCAATTGTTTCAGGATGTCTTTGAGCATCTCTATCCTGATAGCAGGTATATCTGCGTTCTTATCTTTTGTTTCAAAGTTCAATACAAAGAAATAGGGATGATTATTTTCTTCGATCCAACCCAGCATCCAGGCAAGCTGTTTCCCCGTTTTTTCATTCCAAAAACTCCAACCGGTTTTATAACCCAGCCGGTAGTCTGGTGTGCTTTCCATAAGCATGGCCCTTTTTACAATTTCCTGGTTGCTTTTAAAAAATCCGGGCAATTGGTTAAAATATAATTTTTTCATCAGCCCGAGTTGCTGATCCGGGGTGATGGTGATGGAATTATCCAGCCAGAAAGTGTCAATGGGAGAAGTAATAACTACCTTATCGGTATCGGTTTTAGCGCCATAACCTAATGAGTTTAAATAGCGCTGCATCGTGTCTTTTCCAATCCTCCTTGCTACTTCCTGGTAATAAGGAACGGATGAAACCCTGAATGCCTCATACATAGAAAGGTCTTTGTTCCAGCTATCAAAAGGTCGTTTAATCCCATCCCATTTTATTACCATGCTGTCATTACTGATCTTACCGGTTTGAAGTCCGATGAGTGAATTGACGATCTTAAAAGTAGAAGCCGGTAAATAGCTGCTATCGAAATAACGGGACAGGTTAAAAACGGTGAACTGGCCGGTGCCATTATCCATCAGGGCAAAACAACCCTCAGTGTTGTTTTCATCAAAATATTTTTTCAGGCTGTCATCTTTAGTCACATTATTCGGAGAACAGGCAAAAAATAAAACTGGTAGAAGCAATACATAAAAGAAGCTCTTCATCTGCTAAAAGAATTTGCGCAAAGGTAACGAAGCAGTTGCGTTGATAACATTTCCCCGGCCACTGCTTTCACTTGCGATTCCGTTGATGAGAAGATGTAACAAAAGAAGCGCTTTCAGAAATTGGGTTTGGCAGAAATAAAAAATCCCGCCTTAACAGAAGACAGGATGAACAAAATAGCTCAGGGTCGCACAATCATGCTTATAAATAGAATCCGCCTTTCTGTTTGTAATGCTTGGTGCCATTACAATCTCTTTTCGTTGCTGCACAGGAAGATAACATGAACAAAACAATAGCCACTACAGAAAAATAAAGCAAAAACTTCTTCATAAAAATCTTTTAGTCGGGTAAACAAATTAATTAAGGAAATTTCAAAGGAGGGATCTGTAGGGTTGGTTCATCACAGGAGAAAACGAAAATAATACCCAATTGTTGCTTTTCATAATACAATGGCCGTTTTTTTTGAGCGGCAGCAGAAATAGATTTGAGTCAAAGCAAAACTGGTAAAAATACGTAGCCGATGATTTACAAATCGGGATTGATTACCGCTTTTGTTGAAACTAAAACTCGTCCCGCTTCGGAAAATTGTTCCTTCTATTTTAATACCCCTAATTCCTTTCCAATCTTAGCAAATGCCGTTATCGCCTTATCCAAATGTTCTTTTTCGTGTGCCGCACTTAATTGCACCCTTATTCTTGCCTGTCCTTTCGCCACTACAGGGAAAAAGAAACCGATCACATAAATGCCTTCATCCAATAATTTAGCAGCAAAATTTTGTGCCAGCACTGCATCATATAACATGATCGGAACAATAGGATGATCACCCGGCTTTATATCAAAACCGGCTGCTGTCATCTTCGTGCGGAAATATTTTGTATTGAATTCTAATTTATCCCGCAAGGTTGTGGCTGCCGTCAGCATATCCAGCACAGCAATAGAAGCTCCTACAATGGAAGGTGCTACCGTGTTACTGAATAAATAAGGTCTTGATTTCTGGCGCAGCATATCGATCACTTCTTTTCTTCCCGAAGTAAAACCACCAGAAGCACCGCCCAACGCTTTACCCAGCGTACCTGTAATAATATCGATCTTTCCCATCACGCCCCTGTATTCATGCGTGCCTCTACCCGTTTTACCTAAAAAGCCGGAGGAATGACATTCATCGATCATGATAACAGCATCATGTTTCTCTGCCAGTTCCACTATCTTATCCAGTTGGGCAATAGTGCCATCCATGCTAAATGAACCATCAGTAACAATAATCCGGCTGCGGCAGAAGGCCGTTTCTTTCAGCTTGTTTTCAAGATCATCCATATTGTTATGCTCATAGCGGAATCGTTGTGCCTTACACAAACGAACACCATCAATAATAGAAGCATGGTTGAGTGCATCGGAAATAATAGCATCCTGCTCGCCAAATAAAGGCTCGAACACTCCTCCATTGGCATCAAAAGCCGCGGCATATAAAATCGTGTCCTCTGTTCCGAGAAAATCAGAAAGTTTCTTTTCCAATTCTTTATGAATATCCTGCGTGCCGCAGATGAACCGGACACTGCTCATCCCATATCCATGGGAATTGATAGCCTTATGGGCCGCCTCGATCACGTTGGGGTGGCTGGAGAGACCCAGGTAATTATTGGCACAAAAGTTCAGGACTTTTTTTCCGTTTACTTCTATCTCTGCACCCTGCGGGCTGCTGATCACCCTTTCTTTTTTATATAAACCAGCACTTTTTATTTCCTCCACTTCGGCATTTATCCGTTTTACAAACTGATCGTTCATAGTCAAGGTAATTGAGCCGCAAATATACAGCCTGCTCCGCAGTAGAATGTAGTGAAACAATACCCGGATTTTTCTTTATGCTTGGGTTCAGCCAGCCCCGGTTTACATTTCACCCGTCATTTCCTGCATTCTATCGGTAAAAAGATACTTCTGGTCAATTAGAGCTTGCCATAGCTAAAAATCATGTATAAGTTTGCTGTAACATTTATTGAGGAAGTATCGTCCAATCACTCAAACCAACACCATGAGAAAGAATTTTATTACGCTGACAATTGTGGCCGCCGCCCTTACTGGTGCTCTCCTGGTATTCGGTACACCCACTTCATCTTCTTCTGCTTCAACGCCCTGCGACGAATCCATGAAGGAATGTTGCAAGAAAGAAAGCAAAGGGAGCAATGATAATTCCATCTGGGAAACCGTTTCAGGCCAGTTCTCAACAGGTTTGAATTAATAATCCTGCTGATCCCCCTCTGCTGTAACTTTTTCTATTTATAACCGTTAAACTTCAGACCCGGCCAATTAGTTATTTTTAGGCGGGCTTTCCGGCTGTTTTATGACTGAAAAAGAATATAACGACTGCGTCAGCAATTATGCTGATAATGTATACCGCTTTATCGTGAAAAATCTTCGTCATGAAGAAGATGCACGGGATGTGGTGCAAACCGCTTTTGAAAAAATGTGGCGCAACCGGGAAGAAGTGGACGCCAGTAAATGCAAATCATACCTGTTTACTGTGGCTTACCACCAGATGATTGATCATATCAGGAAGGTAAAAAGGATTCAATTGAAAGAAGAGTTTGGAGAGGACACTAAAGTGCAGAACCGGCCGGTGCATAACCTGAAAAAAGTTTTGGAAGAAGCGCTGGCCAGGTTGAGCGAGACACAACGATCGCTGGTTTTGCTGAAAGATTATGAAGGATACAGTTATGAAGAAATAGGTAAAATAACCGGGCTGAGTGAAAGCCAGGTGAAAGTATATCTTCACCGGGCAAGAGTGCAATTGAAAGGTTACCTGGTGAAACTGGAAAACGTAATATAATTCAAAGACTATTCAGGCATTATCATACCATGAAGATCAACCCTGAACAATGAACATGATCAATAGAAATAATTACGAAGAGTATTTTATCCTTTACCTGGATAATGAACTCGGTGAGGAAGCCCGCCGGATGGTAGAGGCGTTTGCCAGTGTTCATCCTGACCTGAAGGAAGAACTGGATATTTTATTACAATCAAAATTAGTTCCCGATCAGCTTGTTGTTTTTGAAGGTAAAGAAGAGCTAATGGCATACAGCCAAAATTCAGTATCAATAAATTTATCCAACTACGAAGAATGGTTATTGCTTTATACCGATAACGAGTTGAATGTTGACCAAAGAAAGATGGTAGATGATTTTGCAGCTGCTCATCCAGCCGTAAAAAATGAACTGGGTTTGTTATTGCAAACAAAGCTGCAACCAGAGTCCATCGTTTTTGCAGACAAAGCATCCTTATACAGAAAAGAAGAAAAAGTTCGCCCTATAGCCTGGTGGAGAATTGCAGCAGCCGCAGGTATATTTATTGCTATAGGCACTTCCATATTTGTTTTGATGAATAAGGATAATAAAACAGACACCAGTGATCCTGCTATCGCTTCAGCACCGGCTACACAAGAACAAATCAAAACATCTTCTCCTGTAAAAGAAGAAGCACCTGCGATTGCAAGGAATAAAGTAGAACCGACAATTACTCCATCTTCAAAAAAATTCAATCCTGTTGTCATTAAAAAACAAGCACAGGAAATACTCAATAATCTTGTAAAAAAATCAGACAATCCCAATAACTTACCAGCACCGGATGAGAACCCTTATTATAAAGATGGTATCAATTCAACGAATACAGTTATTGCCCAAACAGATATGCCGCCTAAAGCTGATTTAACAAAAAATCCTGAAGCAGCAAAGAAAATACCTGTAACAAATGGTGCACTCACTGCGTCCTCACAACCAGACGAACCAATTGCACCTGAATATGCAATTGTTACCGATGAGCCGGATAGTAAGAAAAACAAACTCCGTGGTTTCTTTAGAAAAGTGACACGGACCTTTGAAAAACGAACCAACATTGAAACCACAGATGATGACGATCGTTTGCTGGTAGGCGGGCTGGCCATCAAACTCAAATAATTATTTTATATCATTGTAAAAAACAAAGACATGAAGAGGATCTTTACCCTG
>DASVOE010000138.1:0-4406 GCA_036383515.1 Chitinophagaceae bacterium
CTATCAAATAAATAAACAAGGAATACAAAAATTGGCTTTTTAGCTCCTCAGTACTTCCCTGGAAATAACGATCTTCTGAATTTCTGAAGTTCCCTCTCCTATCGTACACAACTTGGCATCCCGATAAAATTTCTCCACCGGAAAGTCTTTGGTATAACCATAACCGCCATATATCTGCACCGCATCATTTGCCACTTTCACCGCTACTTCACTCGCATAATATTTTGCCATCGCTGCTTCTTTGGTCATGGGTTGTTTTCTTTCTTTCAGGTCGCAGGCCTGCAGGGTTAATAATTCTGCTGCTGCAATCTCTGTTGCCATATCAGCGAGTTTAAAAGAAATGCCCTGGAAATCCGATATGGGCTTATCAAACTGGTGCCGCTCCTGTGAATATTGTAAGGCTGCCTCATAAGCCCCTTTTGCAATACCGAGTGAAAGAGACGCAATGGAAATTCTTCCACCGTCGAGCACTTTCATTGCCTGTTTAAATCCATCCCCTACTTCTCCCAAACGATTCGTATCCGGTACACGGCAATTATCAAATACCATCTCAGCCGTTTCACTGGCCCGCATGCCGAGTTTATTTTCTTTTTTACCGGCACTAAAACCAGGCGTTCCTTTTTCAACCACAAAGGAGGTAGAATTATTTTTTGCTCTTGGTTCACCTGTTCTGCAAACCACCACTGCCACATCACCACTTTTTCCATGTGTGATAAAATTCTTTGTGCCGTTGATGATCCAGTCGTTGCCCTCTTTTACAGCCGTACATTTCATATTGCCGGCATCGCTGCCCGTGTTGGCTTCCGTCAACCCCCAGGCACCCAGCCATTCTGCCGTTGCTAATTTTGGTAAATATTTTTTCTTCTGTTCCTCATTTCCAAAATTCATGATGTGACCCGAGCAAAGAGAATTATGCGCTGCTACACTTAACCCGATCGAACCACATACTTTGGAAATTTCTTCGATCACTGTTTTATATTCAAAATAAGTAAGACCCGCACCGCCATACTCCTCCGGGATCAATACACCCATTAAACCCAGTTTTCCCATGGCCTTAAAAACGGCAATAGGAAATTCCTGTGTTTCATCCCACTCCATTACAAAAGGCCTGATATGCTGCTGCGCAAAGTCTCTTGTAGTATGTGCCACCTGTTGGGTGAGTTCTGAAGTTTGAAAATTCATAAATGTCAATCGTTGGTTATTTCGTAAAAGATGTGCCACTCACTCCCAATAACATCGGGATCAGAATGGCACATTTAGTTGCCTTTTAGATCATGGCAAGAAGCAATCGTTAAAGGCAATGCAAGGTAAGATAAATTTTATTAAACTAACAGTCGTTAGCGGTAGGTCTGGTTTTTTATATCTCAAGAGTGAGCCCATCATAAGCCAAATGTATTCCTTCGGGAAGTTCAGACTCTACTTCGGCATGCAGGCCCAGCTGGTGAGAAATATGGGTGAAGTATGCCGTAGGGATTTTTAATTCCTGTGCCAGGTCAATGGCTTCGCCTAATGTAAAATGAGAAATATGATGTTGTTTGCGCAGTGCATTTAATACCAGTATTTCACTTCCTCTTATCTTTTCCTTTTCTGATTCATCTACCCGGTTGGCATCGGTGATATACGTAAACTTGCCAAACCTGAATCCCATCACCGGCATTTTCAGATGCCAGACTAAAACAGGTGTAACGGGAATATCACCGACGATAAAGGGCTCCGGCGTTATCGTGTGTAAATTTAACTCCGGTATGCCGGGATACTTTGTATCTGAAAAAGCATAATAAAATTCTCTCCGTAATGCTTCCTCCGTCAATGAGTCGGCATAGATATCCATCGGCCTCCTGTTCAAAAAATTAAAGGCCTTGATATCATCGAGACCTGCGATATGATCTTTATGCGGATGAGTGAAAATAACGGCATCGAGTTGTTTTATTTTTTGACGCAACATCTGGTACCGGAAATCAGGACCCGTATCCACTACTAATGTTGTGGTAGCCGATTGCACCAAAATACTTGAACGTAACCGTTTATCCTTTTTATCGGGAGAAGAACATACTTCACAATCGCAGGCAACCATAGGAACACCACTACTGGTGCCGCTGCCAAGAAAAGTTATTTTGAGAGGAGGATAAGACACCATCAAATGTACGAACTGAGATACAGGATATAAGAACATCCCCTATAATAATAATTTACTCAGTTCCTGATACTTCACCTTCCGATACACCTGGTTGAGCACTTTCTTCAATTTCAAGTTTGGAGAGGATACCCATATATACCTTTTTGGATTCTTCGCTCAATGCATCTGTATTTATTGAAAGCTGGGGAATCAGGTCAACCAGTGTATTGATCCGTCCTTCCGTTTGCAGAAATTTATTCAGCACTACTACTTTCCTTGACTCCAGTATGCAATACCCGCTTTGGAACGTGCCTCTTTCATAACGCAATACATAACCGGCCTGTTCAGTGATCGCCTGTAGTTTATCGAGAGTTGTTTGTGTGTATTTCATGAACGTCAAGATTAAAAAATCAAAATTAAACGTATTCGATAGCACGAAGGCTTGTAATTATCCACAGTTCCTGGTTTTCACTTTTGACTTTTTATTTACTTGCTCTGCATCTTGATCACAGGCACTATCATTTCTTCTAAACTTACACCGCCATGTTGAAAAGTATTGCGGTAATAGTTTACGTAATAGTTATAATTGTTGGGATAACACAGAAAGCCATCTTCCTTCGCAAAAATAAAAGATGAGTTAACAGTGGGAACCGGCAAACCCGCCTCCCGCGGATCACGGAACGCTAATACTTCTTTGGGTTCATAATTGAGGTTGCGGCCATGTTTATACCGCAGGTTGGTGGTGGTTTGTTTATCACCTACCACTTTATAAGGTGTTTTTACCCTTACACTGCCATGGTCAGTAGCTAAAACGATTTTGATATTTTTTTCTGCTATCCTTTTCAAGGCCTGGTGCAGGGGAGAATGTTCAAACCAACTGGTAGCGATACTGCGGTAACTCATTTCATCACCGGCCAGTTCTTTTAATACTTCCATCTCGGTGCGGGCATGACTGAGCATATCCACAAAATTGTACACGATCACATTGAGATCATTGTTCAGCAGGTTATGAATGTTATTCACCAGGTCAAGTCCTGCCTGGTTATTCACCACTTTGGTATAGGATATTTTCAGATCATTCTTACCCAGGCGTTTTAGTTGTGCCCTTAATAATTCTTCTTCGTGCAAATTCTTTCCGCCTTCTTCTTCATCGTTTTTCCATTGTAGCGGAAATTGTTTTTCAATATCAACAGGTAATAAGCCGGCGAAGATGGCATTACGGGCATATTGTGTAGCTGTAGGTAATATGCTGTAAAAACTATCTTCTTCTAAAATGCGGAAGCTTTGTGCAAAAATGGGTTGGATAGCCTTCCACTGGTCAAACCGGAGATTATCGATCAGTATAAAAAACAGCGGAGTGCCTTTTTCAAGATGTGGTAATACTTTAAACTTCATCAGCGAATGACTCATCACCGGCCCTTCTGTACCTTTGGGATTTATCCAGGATGCATAATTACGGGAAACAAATTTGAAGAACTCTGTGTTTGCCTCACCTTTCTGACTTTGTAATATTTCCTGCATTTCAGGGCTGTCACTTTTTTCCATCTCCAACTCCCAATACACTAATTTCTGGTAGATATCCATCCATTCATTGTAATCGGGATTGCTATTCAGCGCCATGAAAAGATTACGGAATTGTTGCTGGTAAGCTGTTGTCGTTTTTTCAGCAACCAGTCTCCTGTTGTCAATGATCTTTTTCAAACTCAGCCACACCTGGTTAGGGTTAACAGGTTTTATCAGGTAATCGCTGATCTGCGAACCGATAGCTTCATCCATCAGGTTCTCTGTTTCGTTCTTCGTGATCAGTACTATTGGTAATGATTGATTTATTTCTTTGATCTTGGCGAGTGTTTCCAGGCCTGTGATACCGGGCATCGATTCATCGATCAGTACCACATCCACCAGGTTCTCTTTTACATAATCAATGGCATCGAATCCATTGGTAAACGTTTGAACTTCGTATCCTTTATTTTCTAAAAACAATTTTTGTGATTGCAAGCTTTCGATCTCATCGTCAACCCAGATAATTTTTGCTGCTGCCATTCTTTAAATTTATAGTTATTAGTTGTCGTTTGCGATTACGGATTCTGTATATATTAAAAAACCATCCTTATGGGGAATGATTTAGAGAGGTCTTCAAAAATAGCTTATTAACTCCTGCCTTTGTACTTTTGCCGCCAGTCCTTTCCGAGCCTTTAACAAAAAAGCAACAATGACGCCAGTTCGCAAGATCATCAACGACCCTGTCTATGGTTTTATTACAATTGATCACCCGTTGATACTGCAAATC
>DASVOE010000139.1:0-6807 GCA_036383515.1 Chitinophagaceae bacterium
TCTGTATTTGGAATATCCCCATCTGGTTGCACTTTAAAAGAAGCGTTGGAAGGAGGAAAAGAAAACCTGGAAAATTGTGTTTATTCTGTTGTAAAGCTGATTGCTCATGCAGCAGGATTTTCCCGTTAATGTTTTTTTATAGTATATGAAAAGTAAAACCGGAAATTTGTTTCGTAGCACAATTTGTTTGTTACTGCTTGTGGTAACAGTTGCAGGTTGCGGTTTCCTTCATAAAAAACAAACTTCGCAACGGCTTTTTCAATCTTCTTTTTTTACACCGGTCAAAAGTTTTATTTCTCCCGAAGGCCCTGCCGTAGATAGAGCAGGAATATTATATGCAGTGAATTATGATCATAAAGGAACTATCGGTCAGATCTTTCCGGACGGTCAGGGCAAAATTTTTATAGAATTATCCAACAAGAGTATAGGGAATGGAATAAGGTTCAGCAGTGCGGGTGATATGTTTATCGCCGATTACATTAATCATGCTATTTTAAAAGTGAATATGGCTTCCGGGTCTGTTAGCATCTTTGCACATGAACCACGCATGAGTCAGCCCAATGATATTGCTATCGATCATAAAGACCGTTTATATGCAAGTGATCCTGATTTCAAAAAGGGAACAGGAAAGATATGGAGGATAGATACGGAGGGGAAGATTTTTTTATTAGATAGCACACTCGGCACGGCAAATGGTATCGAAGTTAGTCCGCATGATAAAACACTTTATGTCAATGAAACTGCTCAGCGAAAGGTATGGGCTTATGATCTGTCACCCCAGGGAGAAATAAGTAATAAACGATTGCTGATTGAGTTTCCTGATTTCGGAATGGATGGAATGCGGTGTGATGCGAAAGGTAATTTATATATCACCCGTTATGGAAAAGGAACTGTTGTGAAAGTATCGCCGGAAGGTAAAGTCTTGCAGGAAATAACTTTAATTGGAAAAGATCCAACCAATCTTACTTTTGGTGGCAAGGACGGACGCACTGTGTATGTTACTGTTAAGGATAACGGCAATATTGAAAGTTTTTTAGTTGGCGATCCCGGGCTGCAATGGATGCCAAAATCAAGTAAGGATTAACCAGGAAATACATAAGTCTTATTTTCTTTTGCTGAACTATAAATAGCAAGGATGATCTCAACTGCTTTCCTTGCTTCAGCTGCATCAATTTCAAATCGGTTTCCTTCTTCAATTGATTTGATAAATGCCTCAAAGTTTTTAGCATGCAATTCAAAAGGAATCGCCTTGGGATCCGAAACACCACCTCCGCCTTCAATTTGGCTGAACTTGTTTATAATTTCCGCATCTGTCGCTGATTGATCTGCAAACTGCCAAACAGTAAAACTATTTTCTACCATTATCACAGTTCCTTTTGTTCCGGTAATTTCCAAACGGCGAAATTGTCCCGGGTACGAAGCGGTGGTACCATAAATATGACCTAATGCATTATTCTTAAATTGTAGAGAAGCTGTTGCAGTATCTTCAACCTCTATTGAATGCCCTAATGTTGCTATGTATGCACGCAACGACTCTACCGGCCCTACCAGGTATTGAAGAATATCTATCATGTGAATCGACTGGTTCATTAAAGCACCGCCGCCATCCAGTTTCCAGGTGCCACGCCAGCTGCTTTTATAATAATCATCACTTCTCCACCACGGCACTTGAACAGATGCGTAGGTGATTGTACCAAAACGTCCTTCATCAATAGCTGTTTTTAAAAGTTGTATGGTACTATTAAACCGGTAATTAAATATGCCACCTAAACAGGTACCTGCTTTTGCATGTGCTTCCATCATTTTATCAATTCGTTCCAAAGAAATATCCAGTGGCTTTTCACATATCACATGCTTGCCTTTTTGTGCAGCTTCAACGGCTGGTTCCATGTGCGCACCGCTTGGAGTTGCTATGGTAACAATTTCAATTTTATCAGAAAGAAGCATTTCCTGGTAGCTTTGAAACGCTTTGCAATTGTATTTCTCTGCCAGTTCCGCAGTCTTTCGATAATTGGATCCGCTAATCCCTACCAACCTTGCATTGGGAAGGCTTTGAATTGCTCTTGCATGAAAGTCCGCAATAGTACCTGCTCCTATAATTCCAAAACCCCATGTCTTCGTCATATAATTTTTGCATTAATGCACGCAAGCTAAGTCATAATTGTTTTTAAAAAAAGATGGGGTGTGGTTTATAAAAAAAGGATAGGAGTATCTCCTATCCTTAAAACATAACGTTTTTTTTATGATTGAGGGTTAGTAACAGCAGGGATTAGTTCATGATTATTTTTCACCTCTTTCTGATGCAGGTATATTAATAATGGCAAAAGAAGTTAAACCAAAACCTCTTCCCAATTCCTTTGGCCTGGAAGCATCAGGAGGAGATCCATTCAATCCAACATAAAGTTTGGAACCGTCCTTACTGATCTTTACTCCATAAGTTCCGCCGGGAGCATAATTGATTTTTTTTGTCATAGGTTCTGATAAAAAGGCTATGGCTTTTTGTTGTTGTTTAGCAATATTATATTGAATAACGGGTGTGCCCGAAAAGCCGGCTGAACCATGAGCGCCGGGCAGGTAATAAACATATTTTTCATCAGGAGAAAGATCACAAACGGTGATGTATTCGCCTTTTGCAAGAAAGTTACTCCCAAGAATTGTCAGCTCATCTTTTGCAGGTGAATACTTGAATAATTCTCCTGCCATTGTAGTTCCGTATATATATCCATCCTTTGATTCATGCGTTGATGAACGGATACCTTCACTTTTAAGATAACTTTTAGTTGGTGAGATGGATTTGGTCACAGGATCATACTTCCAGAGCGTGGTATATGTCTTAATCTTTTTAGCGCCGGGAAACATGGTTGTTGGCAGCATGGAAGTGGTTTCATTATTCTTCCCGTTTGGTTTGAATTCTGTTTTTAATCGCAGCTCTTTATGAGCATTGATCTCTTCCCCGTTGAAATACACATTTCCTTTGCTGTCCATCATAAAATTTCTGTCATTGCCAATCGTACCTGGTGCACTTTTGTATATCCATTCTTTTTTGGCCATATCAAAAACCCCGAAGGAAAATCCGGCAGTATCTCCTTCAAGAGAACAGTAAAGAATATTACGCTGTGCATCATACTTTGTAGTTGCTGTTACCCTTGCTGCTGGAAAATTGGCATATACAATGGTTTTACCTGTTGCCGGGTCATATTGAAAAAGTTTACCTCCTGCAATATTTTTGCTCCACTTTTCCAGCATTTCTTTACTGCCCGCTTTTCCGCCATCATCAAGTGTGCCGGTAAAATATATTTTTTTATCATTACCCTCGATGATATGTGCATGAACTTTTGAGAAATGCACTTCACTTGGTTTTGCGCCGGTTACCTTATTGATATCAACGATCTTTTTAAATTCTTTTTTGGAAGGATCCCAGCAATAAATGTAGGCTTGCCCTTTTTCTGTTTTCCAATGGTTACCAATGCCTGAATAAACTTTACCATCGCTGGCAAGGCAAATATCACCCCATGATGACCAGCCGGTACCATTTAATGCGGCATTGGGTAATTCCTGGTGGTATACAAGTTCAACAGTGGGAACTGCTTTAGCCACACTAAGCCTGGCTGATGGATTTGAATCGAGCAAATTTTGCACAGTTACCGGAACATGGATCAGGTCTGGTGAAGACAGCGTAACAATACCATTTGCATTGGCAGTAGGAAGTGGTGGTGGCCACGAGTCCTGTGCTTCCAGGTTTGACGACAGCAGTAATGGTAACAGAAGGAAGATGGTGGCTTGTTTCAGCTTCCTGTAAATTGTTTTCATCAGCAATTTTATTTTGGTTAAAATGTAAAAGAAAATTATGCGTTCAATGAATCAATGATCTAAATCAATGTTATCGATTTTTATTATCTGAATGACAGGAATAGAGTGGAAATATTTGCGAGAACGTTATCGCCGCAACCATATAAGATCAACAATACATCATTCATTAAGCTAAGCGTAAGCGTCAACGTTTTATTCATCTTTTTCCTGCAACTATTTTTCGGTAACGTTATCGCTCTTTTACCTTCCTGTTTTATTAACATAGCAGTACTACTGCTTATCTTGCTAGGGCACATACCCGGGCATCAGGCCGGGTGCGGTGATAGTAAAACCGGATCGTATTTTTTTACATCGTAATTAAACAACTTTATGCTTAATAAGTATTCCCGGCAAATTGGCGTTGTACTATTCCTTACCCTTGGGCTTCTTTTTTTTGCAAAAGCTCAAACTTCAACTAAAGCAACCGGTCTCCGCGATCAGGTAAAAAATGGGCTTTCACTGGTGAAAGATGGCCAGGCGAAATCTGTTTTGGTTTTATCAAAGAATGCACCGGCCATTGAGCAGGAAGCAGCTAAAGAGATACAAAACTTTGTAGCCAAAATTTCAGGTGTAACATTGGAAATAGTTAATTCCGGGGAAGACTTACACCAAAAAACCCCGGTTTATCTCGGAAGCGCAGCTTCTCCGCAACTTGATAAACTCATCAATGAAAAAGGAAACGATCCTTATTCATTTGCATTGCTGGTTGATGCTAAACAGGTTTCTTTAAGAGGGTTATCACCGGAAGGCACACGGGTAGCAGCTTATGAACTCCTGGAGCAGTTAGGTGTAAGATGGTATATGCCGGGAGAATTAGGTACGGTAGTGCCAACCAATAAGAACATCCAGGTGGCAGAACAAACAACAATACAAGTTCCGTCGTTTGCTGCACGCTGGACTACCAGTGGCCGCAATAGTAAAAAGCTTGGTGAAGAGTGGATGCAAAGAGTAAGAATGGGTGGCCCGAATTTTCCATCATCGCATGGTATTTCTCTTGAACCAAAAGGTGCAAATGATGGAGCAAAAGCAAAAAATAAAACTGGTGGCACAGCAAAATCCCTGTTTGAAGAACATCCCGAATATTATTCTTTAATAGATGGCAAACGAAAAGCTTCACAGCTTTGCATATCAAACCCCGATGTATTAAAACTGGCTATTGCCACCACCAAACAATACTTCCAAAGCAACCCTGATGCCGAGTGGATAGGAATGGGACCGAATGACGGAAGAGGATTTTGTGAATGTGATAACTGTAAAGCTTTAGATGCGGGAGATTATGATCCTATAGCTCACCAGATATCAATGACAGACCGGTACGTTGGATTTTTCAATAAAGTGCTCGAAGGAATAAAGAATGAATTCCCGACAAAAAAAATTGGCTTCTATGCTTACGCTGCCTATATGCGGCCACCTGTAAAAGTTAAGCCTGATCCAAAGATCGTTCCTGCTACTGCGGTGATCGGTCTCTGCCGGTTACACGGAATGGGTGATCCTATATGTCCTGAAAAAAGTTATGAAAAGCAATTGACAACAGATTGGGGAAAGCTTGTACCCGAAGTATATAACCGTGGTTATTGGTATAATCTATCGGATCCCGGTCTTCCTTTCTTTATGATCAGCCGTTTAAAAAATGAAATACCTATTGGAAGAGCATTGGGTATTCATGGCTGGCGTGTTGAAACATCCGACAATCTTGCCGCTGAACTCCCTTCTATCTACATTGCTGCAAAATTAATGTGGGATGATAAGGCTGATGTGAATGCGCTTATGAGTGATTTCTGTTCTAACTTTTTTGGACCTGCAGCATTACCGATGCGCCGTTACATTGACCTGATGGATCAGGCGCTAAATAATGCAGACTATCATACAGGCAGTGCGTGGGATTTTCCACATATATATAACAAAAAGATTTGTAGCACAGCACAGGCAGCGCTTGACCAGGCGCGGAAGCTGGCACCCGCTGGTGTGTATGCAAAACGGATTGATATGTACTTCAAAGATTTCAATTACCTGCTTGCCTTTAACAATATGCTTGAACAGCGACTGGCAAATAACTTTGTTGCTGCTCAAAAATCGCTTGACCGCTTTGATACGATAGGTAAAGAGCTAATCAACCAGGATCCGCCATTATTGAAACCATTGCATGTAATTGATTATACAAAACGTTTTTTTCGTGCAGCAACAGAGCAGGGTTATAAAAGGGTAACCGGTGGCAATCAAATGATCGTTGGATTTAAAAAGGATTGGGAAGTAGCGCTGGATCCTGAACGCATAGGTGTTGCTATTGGTTTATGGAGACCCGATAATAAAGGTGGCAACTGGCAAAAGCTTAGCAGCGATTACAGTTGGGGCGACCAGGGCTTGCGTTATTATAAAGGATTGGCCTGGTACAAGCAGCGTGTTGTTGTTCCAAAAGAGGCAGCAGGCCGGAAATTATTTCTCTGGTTTGGCGGTGTTGATGAGAAAGCACAGGTTTGGGTAAATGGAAAGTTTATTGGCACCAGCGGGGTGGGCACCTTTCAGCCTTTTGAGTTGGATGCAACCAGTGCATTAAAACCGGGAGAGGAAAATATTTTTATAATACTTCTCACCAATGATAAACTGAATGAGCTTGGCACCGGCGGCATCACAGGCCCGGTAATGATATGGTCGCCCAAAGATCCAAATGCAAAGCCTGAGAATGGCACAGGTGCTATAAAAGATGAGAGCATGGAAATAATTATGCAAAAGTCTGCAGCACCAAATCAATAAGTTTTTTTCATAAGTAGCAAGCAGATAACAAGCGATGATCTTTTCATCGCTTTGTTATTTTTGAAATACTTCGGGATATTTCCTGATGAAATACACCGGTGTACAACTCCAGGCATGGCAATAGCTGTTAACCGGGTAGAACCGGTATGGAGAAAGAAAATCATTGGTTGGATCATATACTTCCCAGAATGTATCGGCGCCTTTTGC
>DASVOE010000140.1:0-41942 GCA_036383515.1 Chitinophagaceae bacterium
CCTAACGGATTTGGAATAACATGCGGCACACTGCCAGTCTTCAGTTGATCTGCTGACAAATCTTTTAACCACTTGCTGAAAAAATTATTAACGCCACGTAAGAATGTTGCAGTGCGGAAGAATGCCTGTGCATCACCTGTCCAGCCCATACGTTCATCCCGCTGCGGACAATCGGTTGGCACATCCAGAAAATTTCCTCTTAATCCCCATTCAATATTATGCTGCAACTGATTGATGAGTGAGTCAGACGAAGTGAAGCTTCCGGTTTGCTGCATATCAGAATACAAGGCAACTGCTGTAAAATTCTCAGGTTGTAATTCACCGGTAATGCCTTCAACTTTTATATAACGGAATCCGAAAAAGGTAAAATGCGGTTCAAACAGTTCTTCGGCGTTTCCTTTCAGTACATAAACAGCTTGTGCTTTTGCTCCACGCAGATTATCCGTATAAAAATTTCCTTTCTTGTCTAACACTTCTGCATGAGAAATTTTTATTGTATCACCTGCTTTTCCTTTTACTTTCAACCGCACCCATCCCACTAAGTTTTGTCCAAAGTCAATCACCTTCTCCTCTTTCGGCGTGGTAATCACTTTTACGGGTGCAAATGTTTCATGTTTTTTGATCGGCTCGTTATAAGTTGCCACTAAAATATCTTTAGAAAAATTGGCTGTCTTTACTGCAGTCCAGTTGTTATCATTATAGCCTGCAACTGTCCAGCCATTCTTTTCCTGTCTTGCATCAATGGTTTCACCTAAATAAATACCGTTCGAACGAATAGCACCGGTGGAAGATTTCCAGCTTGCATCCGATGCAACAGTTGCTGTTGTTCCATCTGCATAAACAATCTCCAATTGAAACAGCAGTGCAATATCTTTTCCATAAATATTTCTTCTGCGATCGAAGGAGAAATTTCCACGATACCAACCATCGCCCAATGTTACAGCAATGGCATTGGCCCCATCTTTCAACAGACCGGTTACATCATACGCCTGGTATTGCAGACGTTTGTTGTAACTCGTCCAGCCCGGAGTGAGATAGGCATCACCAATACGTTTACCATTGATCTGCGCCTCATACAAACCATGCGCAGTCATGTATGCCGTTGCAGATTTTATTTTTTTACCGTTGCTGAATTCTTTGCGCATCAATGGCGATGCAAATACACTATCTTCTTTATAACCCGGTTCGATCCATTGCGCTTTCCACCCGATAGCTATCGGGTCTGCAGCTTGTAATAAACCCATTTGCCAAAATGCAACTGCACTCCATGCCGATACTGTTCCTGTGTTATCCCACACACGCACCTGCCAGTAATATTTTTTACCCGAAGCCAGCGCTGCGCCTTTGTAGGGCACATGAATCGATTGATCGGAATTGATCTTCCCGCTCGTCCAGGTGTTTTTACCTTTTGCTAAACTTGCAGGATCAGCCGCTACTCTTATTTCATACGCCGATTGCGCAACGTTCCGTTGATCGGAAATCAACTGCCAGCTGAAATAAGGTTGCAGTACATCAATACCGATCGGGTTGGTTAAGTTTTCTATACGAAGACGATCAACTTTTACCTGCGCAAGCACCGATAAAATGACACATTGAAAACTGAGGAGAAAGAAGCTTATTTTTCTCATATGGCTTATTCTAAGTTGTGATTAATTAACCTTAAGATAAAAGCAATTTTCCAATAGTACTACGAACCTGTTTACTTCTTAATTACAACTTTATCTATTGAAACAAAGTAACCCGTGCTTCCATAACCTGTTTTCCGTTTATCGCTCCAGTTTCCTCTTTCTTTCAGCACCGTAACTTTTACATTATACTGATCTTTTGGTAAAACCGGGCTTATAAACTTTAAAGACGATACAGGATATTTACAATACATGTCTACAATTGATGTAAGAATCGTTTTACCGTTCTTGTTTTGCAGCATAATCTGTGCATATCCTCCATCCGGCCGGGAAAGGCTGTAAATCTCAACCTGTGTTCCTGTAAAGCGTATCGTAAAGAAAGCGTTTTTTTCATCGGAACTGCTTTCCGATAATGTATCGTTTAAAGTATGCTTCCACTGCCCCGTGTATTTAATTGCTGATTGATCGGTATTATTAATAATCGTTTGACTAATGGGCTTTACTGACACGATTCCTGTTACAGTATTAATCTGCCACGCCTCATAAAACCGCGGGATAGAAATAGACATTCCTGAAACTATAAAGGGTTGCCATACATAGGTTGCTGCAGAAGCCTGCTTTGGGAACGACCACCGGTCTCCCATAAACATAAATGTTGTATCCTTTGAACCTTCAACCGGTAATACAAATGTTGCTTGTGAATTCCATGTAAGCGAACCTTCCGGCGCAAATAGCCCACGATGAATCCACGGCCCTTTTAAAGAAGTAGCCGTGTAATAGTAATTATCGTTTCGTTCCCAACTTGTAAGATGTGAACCTATAAAGTAATAGATACTATCTTTTCTGAATAGCGTTGGTGATTCGAAACCCGCAACCATATTCTTATTCACCTGTTCCGTTATGCTTTTGTAATCATTACCCAGTTTATAAATTTCTCCGCCATGAATTAAGATATAACCTGCTCCGTCCTTATCCTGGAAAGATCCCATATCCCATTTACGAATAGGCTTACCCTCGAATAACAATGGCCCCTGGAACTGGTAAGGCCCGGTGATTGCTTTAGATGTAGCATAGCCTACAAACTGATCTTTATAACCAAGTGTATCAACATGCATGTACATGATATATTCTCCTGTTGCCGGACATTTCATCACTTTCACTCTTTCGCCCACGCGGTCCGGTCCCAACTTACCGGCTTGCTGAACCGGCAACGCAATGCGTTCAAATTTCCAGTTATAGAGATCAGTTGAAGAGTAACAATTGAAACCCGCAAATGCATTACTTGTATCGCTGTGCTTTTCACCAAATAAATAAAAGCGGTCATTGTCTTTCATGATACATGCGCCGTGTGCACTTACGATATTCCCTTTGTCATCAAACCAGGAAACGCCTGAGTAAATGGCATCATACTTACCCTTTGTTTGTGCATGCAAACAAAGACTGTTAATACATAAACTAAGCGCCATTACTACCGTATACCTGTATTGCATGAAACTTCTGGTTTGCCTGGCTACCTGCTTAGATTGAAAAATAAAGGTTCATCTCTGTCGCAGGTAACTTCTCCATTTACATATTTCAGCTCTGCTACCTGTATCACACTTCGTTTATCATCAAATGAACCTTTTGCAGCGGGTTTATCTTTTCTTCTATCGGGGTGAGTGAAATAATAGACAAAAGCTCTGCCGCTATTAACCACTACATCACAATGCCCGCCAATGGCCTGGTCATCCTTTCCTTTGCCAGGTTCTTCCAATATTCGTTTGGCTTGTTTCTTCCATGTTAACAAATCATCAGACGAATACACTTCCATTCCCTTCCATGCATCCACGATCATAAAATATTTTCCCTGCCAGTAAAAGGTTTTCGGCCCTTCGCCTCTTGCAGCAATGGCTTTGCCTTTATCCACCCAGTTATACAGGTCTTTGCTATCCGCATAATAAATACTCTTACCATCTTTCTCATTGTTGTACCACATGCGGAAAGTAGTATCGTTGATCTTGTACACCGATACATCAATTACTTTTTCATTCACCAGTTTCAGTGTGGATTGATAATTCCAGTTCTTCAGATCAGTGCTCGTTAAATGAAGGATTACTCTTGGATGATTCCAGTCTTTGAAAATACCCGGTACATAAGTAAGATACATGTGATAGATTCCCTTGTTTTCAATCACATCGGGAGCCCAATGCGTATAGCCTTCGTCGGGTCGATAGTTGATGTTAGCTGTATCAATATATTTCCAGCTGCGGCCATCTTTACTTTCGGCAATAGCTATTCTTGTTCCATGCACCCATTGCACGGTTGAATCAGTTATTGAAGCCCTCCGGTTGGTGTAGAGCATCCACCATTTCTTTTTTGCTTTGTTATAGATGATCACCGGATCGGCAGCACCATGGTAAACCGGATCATCGTACAACGGTTTTGGCGCAACATTCTTTTGAGCTGACATATGCAGGCAGCTCAGCATAACAAACACAACGCTAGTATAGATAGATAACTTATTCATTATTTCAACGCTGTTATTGTTACAGGTCCCAACAAACCTGAAGGCAATGGGGCCCATGCCGATGCATCAAACAAGCCATTCTTTATATTTTCTTTTTTGCGTGCCGGCATATTGGTATTGTAAAATATTTTCCAGGGAAGGTTATTCTTGTCCATGTAAATGATTCGGTTGGCCATTAAGTTGGCAACAACAATTTCCAACTTGTTTGTTGGCTGCATGGCGGATGCTGGAATGACACATTGAAACACGGGGCCGATCACCGTTGCGACTTTCTTACCATTGAGCATTACTTCTGCTGTTTCATTTACTTTTCCCAGATCAAGCAAAAATGAGGTTGCAGCGCCTGCAGGTTTTACAAATGAAATAGAATACTTAGCTGTGCCGGAGAAATTCTTTACATCCTCTCCGCCAAGCTCAGTCCATGATTTTAATTCGTTAGTAGTGATAGATGATGGAATAGTTGGCCCGCCATCAAGGAAGTTAATAGTCCATGCACCTTTTATTTCCTGCGATTGAGCAGCAGCTTCCCTGTAAGGAAAGGTCTCACCCGTTCTCTTTGTGTTATAGGATTGAATAATGATGGACTCGTATGGTTGCAGTTGCAACAACACTTCTACCGCACCTTTTGCATTCTTTCTCCATTTTGCCAATCCTTTCTTACCGGTCATCGCATCAAACAAACCAAAAGAAGCAGCATTGCTGTTTAACCCGATCCATTCTTCAAAGGGTTTATCGGTCCGGTTGTCAATGAACCAGATAGTTCCGTCTGCATTTTTTCTGCGAAGAACAGATAAGCCTTTCTCTGTATAACTTTCTTTTCTTGCTTTAGCGGCAGATAACAATGCATCCAGATCATCGCTCATCAGGAAACGGCCTTTACCTGCAACTGCTTTCTGCAGGTTACCTGATGCAGTAAATTTCAACTGGCTGATCAATTGCCGGAATGTTTTTCTTCTTGCATCCAACTGGCCAAGTCCCGGTATATCCTGTGGAAGATTTTTATATACCAGAATCGTTGCACCCTGTTGTGCCAGTTTCAACAATTGCTGAAGCGATTTTTCGTTGACGAGTTTATTAGCTGGCAGCAAAATAGTACGGTATATATTTCCGCTGCTGCTGATATTGCTACCGCTGCTGGTAAAGTGTTGTAACTGACGTTCAGAGAAAAAATCGAAACTATATCCTTTCTCTATCATCCATTTCGACACCTGCTCGAATTCTGTTTTCTCAAAATTCTTTTCCATGCCATCAAAATGCTGCAACAGTGCATTCCCCGGCTCTGCATAACGATCAACGATCGGGTAATACAGCAATACATCGTTATCCGGTTTGCCTTTTTGTAAAAAGCTTTGTGTACGGGTGATGTATTCATTCAACACATGAAAATCTTTCCACTGCGGATTCGTTGGCTGAAAATGTACCGCTGCATAAAACAACCAGCCCGGCCATTTCGCTTCTTTGGGAGAATACGCTGTACCGTGATAAAAAATATGATTCACGCCACCGAGGAAATACAGATCGATCGCTTTCTTTACATCACCCCACGAAGAAAGAAAATGTTCATTGAGCCATGTAGCCGATTCAGACGACACCAGTTGCTTACCAGATACATTCGCTGCTGATGTAGCAAATTTGAAACGCAGGATATCTGTTCCTTCTGTTTCAGGGATATCAACCACGCTGTACAGATCCAATGTATTAGCAGGAGATCCATGCGATTGGTTACGCAACATCTTTCCTTTGGTACCAGCCCACTTTTTCCATGTCATCGTAAAATGCTCCAGTAACAACTCATCAATCACGGAGCGGTAATCGTAGATCACACGACTGTTTTTATCTGCTGCATCTTTGCCAAACAATGCCGGTAATTGTGTTCTCAGATCATACCCTTTACGTTTTTTGAATTCGTCAAAGAAATCAGGCGTCCAGTTCGATTGCCCTCTTGCATCATCTACTTCATACGAATCATTAAAGAACGAACGGAGATAAGAAATATCATAACCTTTAAACGAAGCGTCAAACTTTTTGAAATAATTCGTTGCTGCATTTAAGGAGAAGTGATCAATAGCATAACCTTCACCGCCGGGAGCAGCACGTTCCACCATTTTACCATGCAAGCCCTGAAACAAAGCATATAAAGTCCAATTGCCCGCAGGAGCAGTCCAATCCAGTTTACCATTTGCATCAACTTTTGCGGTCAGGTCAATTGATTCATTTTTGTCTGAATAAGCAACCAATGTTTGCAAGGGAAGCTTGCCGGGATATTGTATCTGATCCAACGCCAGTTCCTGCAAGTTTTGATTTATAAACACAGGTTTCAGAATATTTTCAATAGCAGCAGGTTTATTATTGGCAGTTTTTACAAAAGCTTCCTGCTTGTATTCTACCAGTTCGTTTAATTGTTCGCCGCCCTTCACCTTATAGGTCTTATAGAAAACACTTTTGCTGGCATCTGCATCAGTAACCCATGGCCCGCCAAAAGGCCAGCCTGTTCCATTTGCCAGGTCAACACCAAGACCTAAACGTTTAGATTCATTCAATGTATGTGTAAACACCTGCATCCATTGCGGCGATAAAAAGCGGATGAACTGGTTTTCATAACCTTCCACACCATAGATGGGCGTTAACTCCACTCCACCTAACCCTGCTTTCTGGTATTGTTCTAAATTCCAGGTAAGATCAGCGTTGTTTACTGCACTTCCTTCCCACCACCAACGTGTCCATGGTTTGGTTGTATTGGTTATTGATGGCCAGTTGAATTGTGCATGTATCCCCGTAACAATAATAGATGCAAAAAAGGAAAGGCAAACTTTTTTAAACATGAGTGATGTTCTTTTAATAAGTAATGATCTCAACGTCTTTAATAGTTTCCGGAAACCAAACGGTCATTTCGCCTTTGCCACGATTGGCCCATGCGTAATAAGGAATAGCCACAAAAGGTTTTCTTTCGGTCCTGATGGTATTGGCAAGTGTATCTGTTATTACCGCAACTGCTTCTGCTTTTATAATCGTTATTCCATTCAGCAGCTCCGGTTTGAATATTGAAGTATAAGTTGTCTGCAGCGGTAGCACCAGGTTGGAAGTTCTTCCGTTATTATCAACCCATTCAGCGCAATAGATCATTGGCCCGCGTTGAATAGCGATCTTTCCGGCATCCTCCTTTATTTTATTACCGGCGATCACTGTTCTTACGTTCATTGGCAATACGACATTTACCAGGTCATTCTTCTTCCATGTTCTGTTTAATATAGCATATCCATTTTCTATACTATAGTTTACCGGGCTACCATTAATTGTAATGATTACATTCTCGGCAGTTGAATTACTGAATGAATAGAGATCAGATGGGATGGCTTTGTTTTGCGCCCACCCGGGAATGCGGATCATTAAGGAAAACACCTGTGATGACTTTGGAGAAACAATAAATTTCAGGTCTCCATCCCATGGATAATTGTTTTGCTGTGTAATTAAAACAGGTTTGCTCTGTACTTGTAACGAGGCTTCACTGCTGACAAATAAGTTCACAAATACTTTTTCTTCTTTTTGTGCGTACATATAACCTGGCACAGCCGGTAGCAATCTTGTCATATTAGTAGGACAGCAGGAACATTCGAACCAACCGGAACGTTCACTTTCCATATCTCCATGCCTGTAATGATTACGAACCTGCATGGCATTGGTATAGAAAAATGATTTGCCATCAAGACCAACGCCCGAGATCAACCCGTTGTATAGTATTTTTTCCAGCAAATCAATATACTTCGCATCACCATGCAACTGAAACATCCGCTGGTTCCAATAAACATTCGCAATGGCTGCACAGGTTTCGTTGTAGGCTGTTGCATTCGGCAGTTCATAATTATCTCCATAGCGTTCACCACTGCCTACTGCACCGGCGCCACCCTGTACGTAGATTTTTTTCGAAACCATATTTTCCCAGATGGTATCAACAGCTCTTAATAATTTTTCATCGCCTGTTAATGCAGCTACATCTGCCACCGCTGCATACAAGTAACCTGCCCTTACAGCGTGACCGATCGCTTCTTTCTGATCCACTACAGGAATATGATCCTGCCAATAGGCGCCATTTTTCCAGGGATCTTTGCTTTTTGCATCATATCCATTATAATGACCTCTCTCTTCAATAAAGTATTTGGCGGTTTCCAGGTATTCATTTTTGCCTGTGATACGATAGAGTTTTACTAAACCCATTTCGATTACTTCATGACCGGGTGCTACATGTTTTTTATCATGCCCGAAAACGGAGCAAACCAGGTCAGCATTTTTCAATGCGATGTTCAATAAACTTCTTTTGCCGGTTGCCATAAAATGGGCTGCTGCCGCTTCATACAGATGACCTGAGTTATATAACTCATGACTCAATTCTCTTTCTTTTATCCATCGTTCTGGTCCTGCCCATTTATGCGGATGAGCAGGATCGATCGTTCTTGCAGTATATAAATACCCATCCGGTTCCTGCGCATTCGCAATTTTTATAATTAATGTATCAATGTAAGCCTCAAGTTTCTTGTCGGGAAAAAGGCTCAATGAAAAAGAAGCTCCTTCAATCGTTTTATAAATATCGGTGTCATCAAAAGGGTAGGTGGTACAAAATTTTCCGCTCTTAAGTGCGGCCATTTCAAAATTTTTCACCCGGCCTGTTTTTTCGCAGCGTTCAAAGGACGCTGGTATGGTAACCGTATGGTTTATTTTTATCCGGGGTAGCCAGAAATTATCTGTCAGCTTTACATTTGTAAAGGGCACAGAGCGATATGCATAATCTTTGTACTGTGCTTTTGCATGTTGTACCCAACAAATCAATGTCGCTACTGCTATAACAATTTTTTTCATCGCCTTATTAATTATATACCCAACTAAGGTACTACTGTCATCTTCGTTGCGGTTTACCCTGCCTGCCCCGACGAATATCGTGGGAGTATAGCGAAGGGCACTCTTCATCGTTCTATTTTCAGAGCATCAACCCACCCCAGTGTATTAAAGCATTTAGTGTCCTCATTTCGCCCCTCCTGGGAGGGGATACACTCCTATAAACGACCTTTCACTTTTGACTATTCACTATTCACCACTTTTCTTAATTTCTACCGCATAAACATTTGTTTCTCCTTCAAAGTTGGCCCGGAAGATGACCCATTTTTGATCGGGGCTGAAATGAACGTTCGGCTCTGTTTTATAATTATGGTTTTTCATATTCACCAGCCGTTTTGAAATTAAACTATCTCCCGAAGGTGTAAATAAATAGATCCACATTCCATCTTTTGCCCGTGCTACCTGGCCGGGATCGCCACCATCACCACAAAACAATTTTTGGTCCGGTGAAATATTAAAGTGAATACTCCATTCATCTCTTTTCAAACTGTATTTTTTTTCTGTCCCGGTTTTCACGTCTGTGCCCGCAATAAAAAATGCAACACTTCTTGGTTGCTGCAGATCGAACCAGATATTTTTACCATCAGGGCCAAACCATTCATGACCTGCAATTTCCATATCCATTGTTCTTGTATGCATTTTCTTTACCTGCTTTGTATTGATATCGATCGTCCATATCCTGTCTACTTTATGCCAGGGGCCCTCATGGCAAAACATCAGCAGGCTTGGGTCAGTATTAGAAAATTGTACATGATTTAACCACGCACTGTCTGAAAATAACTTTACCAGCTCGCCGGTTTTTACATTCACCGTAAATAAAGTGCGGGGCAGTTTTGCTTCATAAATCAGGTTAAAATAGCTGCTTTTGTTAGGGTTTTGTCTGAAGATCTCTTTTTCTGCATCGCTGCTCCATGCACCCGCAAGCAATGTTTCATCAGCATTTAATGTTGTGATGCTCGCCTTAAAGCCGGCAGGAAAAACATAAACCAGTTTGGTCTGCTTTGTTTCAATATGCGTTGCAAATACCGAGTCTTTGATTTGATAATAAACCAATTTATTCTTCGGCGCCACTATTTCACCATTCATTCCATTTTTCTGTGACGTAATTCTTTCTACTGCCAGCGTTTTTAAGTCCACACTGTATATCTGTTTATTACCTGCAGTAATGTTGTAGATCTCCTGTTTTACTGAATCGTTCTTTGATGTATTCTGAAAATCGGTACTATAAAAAATCATCTTATCCCCGACGAAAGGGTTGTTATGAAAATAAAAACTGTAGTTGTTCCCCTGTCGCCGTGTAAGCTTGATGATTTTATGCCCGGTGGATTTGTCAATCCATTCATCCGGCATCTTTTGCCCACCTGTTTCCAATACAGGCTGTGCAGCAATGAATAAAAAATTGGCTACAAAAAAAGCGGTAAGAAGACACTGCAGGCTGCAGCGTTGTGAAGTTGTCATATAGCAAACATTAGTGCATAAAGTAAGGGTTTTAAAGCAGTTTTTGTGTCCTGTACAATCCTGAGATGGCGAGATATAATTTTGCAGCCTTAAAACACCAAAAGAGATTATTTTTGAACGCTTACAAAACGAACAATAATCCGGAAATGAAGGAAAAATTGCAGCAGTTAGCCCGACAACTGGAAGGCGACCTCTTTGATGATGTGACGATGCGGACTTTATATGCCACCGATGCATCTGCTTACCGGGAAATGCCACTGGCAGTAGCGATTCCCAAAACAATTGATGATATCAAACAATTGATCGTTTTTGCCCGTAAAGAAAAAACCTCGCTGATTCCCAGAACGGCTGGTACTTCCCTGGCGGGACAGGTAGTGGGCAATGGAATTATTGTTGATGTATCGAAATATTTTACACAGATACTGGAATTGAATGCAGCAGAGAAATGGGTGAGGGTGCAACCCGGTGTGATCAGGGATGAATTGAATATGTTCCTCAAATCACATGGTTTATTCTTTGGCCCGGAAACTTCTACGGCCAACAGGGCGATGATCGGGGGTATGGTAGGCAATAATTCCTGTGGTTCTAATTCTGTTGTATACAGAAGTACGAGAGAACATGTACTGGAAATAAAAGCGCTGCTGAGCGATGGGAGTGAGGCGGAGTTTAAATCGCTGGATATAGATGAGTTTCATAAAAAATGTGAAGGCGGCAGTTTGGAAGCCACTATTTATAAAACTGTTCGTAGCATTTTGAGCAATTATGAAAACCAGGTAGAGATACGAAAAGAGTTTCCGAAAAAATCGGTGGAACGAAGAAATACCGGCTATGCGATTGATGTATTGCTGGAATCGGCGCCTTTTACCGCGGGCGAAGAAGATTTTAATTTTTGCAAACTGATTGCTGGTTCTGAAGGCACATTGACTTTTATCACTGAAATAAAATTGAACCTCGTTCCCCTGCCACCCCAAGAAGTCGGGTTGCTATGCGTACATTTTAATTCTATTGATGAATCGCTACGGGCCAACCTTATTGCCCTGCAATATAAACCCAGCGCCAGTGAACTCATCGATCATTATATATTGGAGTGCACGAAGGAAAATAAAGAACAAATTAAGAATCGCTTTTTTGTGCAGGGTGATCCGGGTGCTATCCTCGTAATAGAATTTGCAAGAACTAACCGGGACGAGATTATAGAAATTGCCAAAAAAGTGGAAGCAGATATGAGAGCCGCAGGATTGGGTTATCACTTTCCGCTGTTGTTTGGTGAAGACAGTAAAAAAATATGGACACTTCGCAAAGCCGGGCTGGGACTGCTCAGCAATTTGCCCGGTGATGAAAAAGCGGTGCCGGTGATTGAAGACACCGCAGTAGATGTAAACGACCTGCCGGCTTATATCCGTGATTTCAACGAGATTTTAAAAAAGCACAATTTATATTCGGTGCATTATGCACATGCCGGTTCCGGTGAGATACATCTGCGTCCTATCATTAATCTAAAAACAAAAGAAGGAAACCAGCTATTCAGGACGATTGCAGAAGAAATAGCAACATTGGTAAAAAAATATAACGGCTCTTTAAGCGGCGAGCATGGTGATGGACGATTGAGAGGAGAATTTATTAAGCAGATGGTGGGGGAGAAAAATTACCGGTTATTAAAAGAAGTAAAACGAACCTGGGATCCTCAACATATTTTCAACCCGAATAAGATCGTTGACACACCTTCTATGGATACCATGCTGCGCTACACACCCGGCCAGCAAACACCGGCATTCAAAACAGTATTCCGTTTTCATAACCAGGATGTGCTGCAACATGCCGAGCAGTGCAATGGCAGTGGTGATTGCAGGAAGACAGAATTGTCCGGGGGGACAATGTGTCCCTCGTTCATGGCAACACGCAATGAAAAAGATACTACAAGAGCAAGAGCCAATATTTTGCGGGAGTTTCTTACCAATTCTGATAAACTTAACCGCTTTGACCATAAAGAAATTTATGAGGTAATGGATTTGTGCCTGAGTTGCAAGGGCTGTAAATCTGAATGCCCGAGCAATGTGGATGTGGCGAAACTAAAAGCCGAGTTCATGCAACATTATTATGATGCGAATGGCGTTCCGTTCCGTTCAAAACTAATTGCCAACTTCAGCCGTTCTGCAAAACTGGGCGCCCTGGCGCCGGGCCTATATAACTTTATGGTGACGAATAGCGGCATCAGTAAAATGATAAAAAAATTATCAGGGTTTGCTGTCGCACGTTCGATGCCGACGATGTATAAGATGACATTGAAAAACTGGTACCTGCAGAACCGGAAATCAAAAGCTAAAAATAAAAAGCCGGCACCAGCTAACCGGAAAGTGTTTTTATTCTGCGACGAGTTTACAAATTATAATGATACGGAGATTGGTATCAAAGCAATCCAGTTGTTGGAGAAACTCGGCTACGAAGTAATCATACCGGAGCATATTGAAAGTGGCAGAGCCTGGCTTTCAAAGGGGTTAATACGAAAAGCAAAAGAGATTGTAAATAAGAATATCGCCTTATTGCACCCGGTAATAACGGATAAAACACCATTAATTGGTATTGAGCCCTCCGCTATTCTTACTTTCAGGGATGAGTATATTGACCTTGCTGATGATAACCAATTTGAAAAAGCAAAGGAATTAGCTGAGCATGTTTTTTTGATTGATGAGTTTATTGCGGATGAAATCGAAAAAGGGAATATTCATAAAGAACAATTTACCAACGAGAAAAAAGTGATCAAGCTTCATGGACACTGCCAGCAAAAGGCATTATCATCTGTTGCTCCTTCTGTAAAATTATTATCGCTGCCGGAGAATTATGCTGTTGAAACAATACCATCGGGCTGCTGTGGCATGGCAGGGTCATTCGGGTATGAGAAGGAGCATTATGATTTATCCATGAAGATTGGCGAGTTGGTTTTGTTTCCTGCTGTCCGCAAGCAAACGGATGAGGTTATCATTGCTGCACCGGGTACAAGTTGTCGTCACCAGGTAAAAGATGGTACCGGCCGAAAAGCGATGCACCCCGTGGAAGTATTGTGGGAGGCGTTGGTATAATTTTATTTACGTTTAATTAAAAAAGCAAGTGTTGTTTTGAACCACTGAGGCTCAAAGACACAGGGGGCACGGAGAAAAAACAATACTTTCAAAAATGACCTGTGCCTTTGCGTCTCTGTGTCGTTGTGTTCCAACTCTTTTGTTCCTGCTTAATTATACTACTTAAAAACAAAGAGCCTTTTTATTTCACCTCGCTCACTCCTTCACTGGTCATCACCACCCGTTTCATTGTTCCGTCTTTATTGTAATAGAGATAATCGATACAAACGGAACGATGAAAACTTCCTGCATCGGGCACCCGTTATGATAGATAAAATACCACCGGCCTTTGAACTGGATGATCGCCTGGTGATTGGTATTAGAGTTTCCTGCGATCTCATTTAGGATACCTTTATATTCCCAGGGACCGTTGATGTTCCGGCTCATGGCATAAGCGATCTTTTCCGGAAACTCGTATGCGTATGAAAGATAATACCAGCCATTTCTTTTATGCACCCAGGGCGCTTCGGTAAATTTTGGTACGTCGATCTTTTTAAAATCGCCATCCATCTCAATCATATTCTCTTTCAGCTTTACATAGTGCAGCGTAGTGTTTCCCCAGAAAAGATAAGCCTGCCCGTCATCATCAATATAAACAGTAGGGTCAATATCATCCCAGCTGATCTTTGCTTCGGTTGTCATATCATTTGTGATCAATGCTTTTCCAATGGCATCTTTAAATGGCCCGGTAGGGCTATCACTTACTGCCACTCCAATTGCCTTCCCTCTATGTGTGCTATCGTGTGTGATGGCAACAAACCAATAAAATTTTCCATTGCGTTCAATGACCTGGCTTGCCCACGCATCATCTTTTGCCCACTTAAACGCTTTTACATTTAAGGGTGATGGATGCTCTGTCCATGTTTGCATGTCTCCTGTAGAGAAGCAAAGCCATTCATGCATTACATAACGGTTTTCTTTTGGCGGCGCTACATCATGCCCGGTATAGAGATACAGTTTATTCTTATACACTATTGCTGCAGCATCAGCTGTGTATTTATGGCGAATGACGGGATTACCGCTGGATTGAAAGCTTGTATCTTTTATTACACTGTTGCTTTGGGCGTAGCTTATGCTGTTTGCCAGTATCAAAGAGAATAACCCGGCTATATACTTTACACGTCGGTTCATCGGTTATTTATTTAAACTGATAGAATTAAAGATCAGCATCATTTTGTTTTCACTAACGATACATCATCCACATAACAAAAAGCATTCGCCATGCCTTCTGCAAGAAAACCAATCTCCAGCTTTCCTCTTTTAACAGGCACCCGTTCAATTGTAATTGTTTTCCATGATTCGTTTTCTTTTTTAATACTATAAAAGCGGGTTTTACCATTGCTAACGGCATACATTTCAAGTTTGGCAAAGCCACTGCTGTTCTTCACTTTCGCTGTCAATGTATAATTTCCATCTTCCAGCTTTACATAAGGTGAAGATGTTATTGTTTGTGATACTTTTCGTTTAAAGCTAATCTTATCGCTGATGTTTAAACTTTTTTCACCAATCACTACTTTTCTGTCGCTCTCCGTATTGTAATAATTTAAGAACGGGGTTTTAAATGTGTCAAGACTAATTTCATTTCCTTCCAAAACAGTAGTAACCCAACCCATTAATTCTTTTTGTACAGGCTTAACAGTGCTTGGAATCGTTTTACGGTCTGCTTCAAAGCTCCCGTTCTTCACATAATTATTATCAGCAGCCACTTTCCATTCGCCCGTTTTTGCATTAATATTCCAGGAGCTGAGTGAATTGAAATAAGGTTCTCCACCATCAAATGAAAGCGGGAACCACTGATTGTAACCCAACCCGTTTCCGGCAAAATCAGCCCATCGGTCACCACAATAAACAACGGTCTCCTGTTTACTGCCTTTTACGTTAAAGAAAAACCCGGTTTGTGTAACATGCGCATAATCGTTTTCACTTCCTTTCATCACCTGCATATCATTTGCAGGCATATAAGGTCCCCTGATGTTATCAGCAACGAGGTAATAAGCATACGATGCATCCCAGCCATAGATGTTTGATGCACACATGTAATACTTTCCTTTGTATTTGAACATGCAATTCCCTTCCCGGCTTTCACCCTGGAAAACTTTTATACAGTCTAAAAGATTCACCATTCCATCTTTCACACCAATTTCCGAAACATAGATTTTATTCCTGCCACTGCCATACGAATAAATAAGATAGGATTTGCCGGTTTCTTCATCTGTAAATACCGTTTGATCCCCGGTATTGGTGGTGCCAATCATCTCCTTCATACTGATCTTCTGGTGCCATTTAAATTTACCTGCTGGCTTATCAGCAACAGTAATCAACACTTCGCTTCCATGTTGTACAAATAGGGCATATTGTTTACGTTCTTTTATATAAGCAACCCCTAATCTTCCCACCCAGGTATTACGTCCGTCTTTCAACACTTCGTCTTTCGTTAATACATCTGCTTCAAATATCCAGTTTACCAAATCAGTGGAACTATAGCAGGTAACAGCTTTAAACGTACACTTCGATAATGTTACAGCAGGATTATTCCGATAAGTATCCGCTTCTTCATAATAGACGCCATACCAGTAATACTTTTCTACGCCTGTAACAGGATCAGCAAACCTGAATATACCTCCACCCTGGCTGTTGATCGGGGTACCGTCTTTCGTGTTCCAGAAAACATCATTCTTAATGTTGAGCAATTGCGCTTTCGCATTGTCCGTGATACACAGCAACAAGAATAGAATAACCGGCAAATAGTTAGTTAACCTTTTCATGTACTTACTTATAGGTTCTTTTTAACCATGCTTCAGGTACAGGAATGATACAAATATTCATTGATCTTCCATCGGCTGATAACATTGCTGATTGAATCTGAATTTTTGTTCCATCAGGACTCATTGTAGGATGCGGATGATCTGCGGCAGTTGGTTTATGACCCGTTGAGAGTAGCATCATTTCACCAGTATGCCGGTCGATCAAATAAATGCTGCGGGAGAAATCATCTCCCACTGCCCAGCGACCATCAGGAGAACCACTCACATGCCACAAACCACTTCCACTTTTTGTTTGACCTGCGATCATCATTTCTCTTGTACGAAGGTTTACAACAGCAAGACCTGTTGGTTTTTCTCTTGTACCCGATGGTCCCCATGCGGGGTCCTGTCCGGGGTTTGCACCACCAACATCAGTACCTGCTGCCACTTCTTTATTGGTGCCGGGAATTTTTCTATGACCCATAATTGCTATCGCCACTTCATCTTTTGAGATCACCGCTTCGTGTGTTACCCATTCGTATGCTGATTCGGGATACAAAGGACGAAGGCCACTTCCATCACGCATTACTGTCCATGTACGTTGCGGTGATTTGCCGCCTGTTTCCCAACAGAACACAATTTCACCGGGCATCCACGGATTGGTTTGAATATGGCCGATTTGAAAAGGAACAGATACTACATATTTCACTTCGCCGGTAAATACATTCATCGCTGCAATACCCGTTGGGCCTGCTCCCATATTACGTGGACCGAAATTGTTTTCGAGTTTTGTTTCAACAGGCAAATGTTTAGCAGCTGCCATTTTTCCTACACGGAAATAGGCCCACTCTTCATCACCATCCAAAGCCATATCACCACCACCTTCGAGTTCAGGAGGAATAGTGCCACAAACACGTTGATAGCTATCTGCCGATTTCATTTTCCCGGTTTTACTATCGGCAAATATTGTTGCAAGATCTGCTTCAATGATCTGCAAGGGACTTGTATTTTCCCGACGCACTGTATCTCCTTCTTTTCTTTCTACCCGGTCTCTGTATCGCATGAAATATAACTTCATGGACTTGCGGGCCACATTCAGCATACCTGTATAACCACCTTCGGTTACCTGCACTATATCACCTGTTTTTTCATTCACTGCCAGCGCCTCATTTCTTGCCCGGTTAGAACGGAAGATGAGCCATTTGCCATCACTTGTCCATTGATTATGCGTTTGATAAATTTTTGAATCGCCCCCTGGCGTACTGGTAAGAAAAAGAAGTTTTGTTCCGGTAACGGGATCAATCACTTCTTTTCGTTCGGAAGGAAAACGTTTGCCAATCTGTGCATGCACAGTTGAAGCCAGGAAAGACCCGGTATAGCATAACACAACAAATAAAGTGTACTTCATTTTTAATTTATTTTTAAATGATGGTACTTTAGTCTAACGCATTTACTGTTACAATCCCGCCTAATCCTGCTTTCTGTCCTTTCCCTGTTTCTATTAATACATTTAATTTTTGTTCATTGGGTGATGATGGGAACAGGACAACCATGTCTGCCTTTTCCAGGGTTGATTTTGTTGCAATTAATTTTTTATCGATCCATATTTCTGCTTTACCCACCACATCTTTTAAAATTAATTTGCCGCCTTTTGTTCTTTGCTCAGCATACGGTTTAAAATTGATACGATAGATAACAAAACTTCCATCAGTAAAAGTTTGTAATTGCCCTGCTCTCGCAGGTTGCCAGGTATTCTGATCGTAATCAGCAAGCTCCTGGTTAGGATCGGGACGGGTTGTTGTTATAGGTGAAACCCGCCACCTGTCCAGGCTGAGATAAGGATAAGCAACAGTAACAGCAGGAACCTGGGTCGTGTCTTTTACATTGATAGTAATTGTGGCAGGTTTCAGGTTACCGGATTTTGCAGTGAGTGTTAATTGACCTGAACTATTGGCTTTGCTTTGCAAAATAACCTGTGCCAGTCCATTGTATAAGCTGCGTTTGTTTCCTTTCTCCGGTTCGTGACTGTTGGCATCACCATTGCCTAGTCCAATAATATTTCCGGTACCCGTTATTTCAAATTCTATGGGCAGGTTTGCTGTTTGCACCGGCCGGCCTTTTGCATCCAATGTCCGAACAGTTACAGGCACAGCATCCCATCCATCACCAGCTATACTATTACGATCAGGAATTAATTGTAAGGAAACAGGGTCGGTTGTGGTTTCCACCACAAACCGGGATACTTCCTTATCATTTTTATAGCCTACCGCTTCCAGTTTGCCGGGTTGATAAGGTACATTCCAGGTAACCATTTCATATTTATCAACAACAGATTCCTGTATAAGCTTTTTATTAAGGTAGAGTTTTACTTTTTCTGCATTCGTTAATGCCATTACCCGGATATTTTTTCCAATACTGTCTGCAGGCCAGTTCCAGTGTGGCACTAATTGTAAGACTGGTTTGTTTTCCATCCATTGTGCCTGGTGTAAATAGAAAGCTGTTTTAGGAAACCCACATAGATCCATAATGCCGAAACTTGAACTGGCGGTTGGCCATTCCATCGGCTGCGGTTCACCCCGGTAATCAAAACCCGTCCATATAAAACAACCGGCAATAAAAGGTCTTTCAGCAATGGCTTTCCATGCATTCCTGTGCGTAGCACCCCAGCCTGGTTTTTGTGTATCGTATGATTCAATGATATGTTTTTTTCTATCAGTAACATATTCGCCTCTTGTCATTAAGCCCGATACATCTTCAGAACTGGTGAGCAGCATTTCAGGATGTTCTTTATGAAAACGATCATACGACCCAATCTGGTAATTGAACCCTACCACATCCACAGCCTGTGTAACATTGATGTTTGTAAACAAGCCACCGTTGGCCGCAGCAGTAACGGGGCGTGTGGTATCTAATTTTTTTACTTCAGCATTCATACGGCGCACCATTTCATATCCTGCTTCTGTTCCCTGCATGGGTTCTTCATTAAAAACACTCCAAAGAATAACACTTGGGTGACTCCTGTCGCGACGTACCAGCCATTGCAACTGGCGTATATATTCAGGCGACACATTGAAATTCCTGTTTTCATCCATTACTAAAATACCCATCCGATCACATGCATCTAAAAACTCTTTGGATGGAGGATTGTGGGCACAGCGATTAGCATTTACCCCCATCTCTTTTAATTTTTTCAAACGAAAATCCCATAGCGAATTAGGTACAGCCACACCTACTCCTGCGTGATCCTGGTGATTACAGGTTCCCTTCAATTTTACTGGTTTATCATTCAGGTAAAATCCTGAATCAGCAGTAAATCGTATCGTGCGGAACCCACAGTTCGTAAACACAGTATCGGCTGGTTGGCCGCCAGACAAAACCACGGTTCTCAATTTATATAATACCGGATCTTCAATGCTCCATAATCCCGGATTGGTTACCGGCAATGAAACTGCAGCGACAGATTTATTTAATGCTGACACTCCTGTTTTTGTTTTTCCCTGTACAATTTGCTTTCCTTTATCATCAAATAATGTTGATTCTATTTCTACATCAGCAGATCGCTTACCGGTATTTTCTACAGTAGCTTCAACAGGAATAATCCATGATCCATTTTTATTTTTAACCGGGTTGGCATATACACCATCCGTAATGATATGTATTGGTGAAGTTTTTACCAGCCATGTATGCCGGTAGATGCCTGCACCTTCATACCACCAGCCTTCCTGCGCATTGGCATCTACACGAATGGAAATGTTGTTGAGCTCATCTCCATACTTCAGCATCGAAGTAATATCAATATAAAAAGAGGTGTACCCGCACCAGTTACGATGAACAAGGGTGCCATTAAACCAAACCGTACAATTTGTAGCCACGCCATCAAACTGCAGCTCGGTATATTTACCTCTGTCTTTTGGATCTACTTTAAAATTGCGGCGATACCAGCCAATGCCACGCTTACGATATCCCTGTGATAAATTTTCAGTTGAATCGTAAGGATTTTCTACTGCCCAGTCATGCGGAACATTTAAGAGGCGCCATTCTGTATCATCAAAATCAGGAGCTGCAGCTCCCCAGGCCTTGCCTGCTTTTGCTGCGCTATAACTCATGCTTTGACCTTTAATGACCGGCATTTCAATATCTCCCTGGAAAAAACGCCACCCGTTATCCAGCGATAATTTTTCCCGGCTTGCAGATTGTGCGGGGAGCAGTGTAACCTGGAAAAGAAGAATAAGAAAGATGCTACTTTTTATCATGATGAATATATATTGTATTGCGAAATGAAATTATTTGGTGAAGTCTTCTCTTTTGAATAAGGTTCCGGTTATTCTTCAATATCGGTTTTATTTCGCCGACTTCTTTCTAAAATCAATTGCTCCTGGTTAATTGCCGTCTGGTTTTGCTGATGCTGCCAACCTGCTCTGCGGCCAGTAAAATTTTTCAACTGCCAATGGTTTTGCCGGATCGTATGCAGGAATATCAGTTCGTAACAATTTTGCTAACGGAAGATTTTGTTCTTTGATACTCTTTACAATACAGCTTGCTAATTCGTATGCACCATAAGGATTAAAATGCGTATTGTCTTCCAGTCTAGTGGTTTGTCCCGGGAACGTGTTGGCAGGATAATGCACAAACGCTTTGATTGATGCTGCCGGACCCCATGCTTCATATAATATTTTACTCATGGCATTGAGATCAATCATTGCCACATTTTCTTCTTTTGCAGTTTCCCGAACAGCAGCAGGATATTCAAGCAATGTATTCATGATATGCCCTGATGAATCAAAACTTCTGCGGTGCATAGAAGTTACAAGAACAGGTATGCCACCTTTCTTTCTTACTTCGCTAATATATTGCTTCAGGTATTTCTTGTAAGAAGTAAATGGCCCAATGCCTTCGCCTTTTTGTTTTTGATCATTATGTCCAAATTCAATGAATAAATAATCACCGGGTTTCATCAGGCTTAGTATTTTCCCTAATCGCTTTGCACTCAAAAATGAATTCAATGCTTCACCTGATTCTGCATAATTGGCCACCACTGCTTTACCCGGGGCAAAAAAGCGGGGGAGCATTTGTCCCCAGGCTGCCCATGGTTCCCTGCTTTGATCAACAACAGTTGAATTGCCTGCAAGAAAAATGGTCGTTGCTGTTTTGTTGGATGTTATTTCCACAGCGCATACTTTGGGCAACGAGTCGTTGAACTCAATGGTGAGCAGGTTATCCCAATGCAGGTATTCAGACTCTCTTGGTTTTAAACGCACTTGAGCAATTACATTTCCAGCGGCATCGCGAATTAAACTATCCTTTACATGAACCGTAAAATTTTGCGTAACTATTTTTCCTTTTGTTGTTCTGACATTTTCCAGCATCAGCCTTCTGCATTCTGTTCTTACCGTTGTTGCAGATGTTCCTTTAGTATCTCCAAGTAAAAGTTTTACGTCATAGTTGCCGTCAGGTAATTTAACTGAAAAATAAAAAGGCTGTTTACTGGTAATAAAATCTCCGGTCAACAGATTACCACCACGGTCAACAGATTCCACCACGGAGCCCTGATCAAAACCATATCCAACCTGGTACGTAAATTTTGAATCGGGCGTCACCCGGATATAGCCGGGCGCAGGTTTACCCGATCCGAAATCAAATCTGAACAATGGTAATTGTGCATTTGCTAAGTAACCTGCCAGCAAAAGAGGTAATACTATATATTTTCTATTTATCATTTATTGCTATTTCATAGTTACATATAAAATAAAACAGCATTTTTATAAATCGTAAACTATTTTGATAACAGTAAACGACCTGGGCTGTACAGCTAATTCGATTTTCTTTCCGGTTACAGTCATCTTTTTTTCAACCGGGTAAATTTTTTCCGGCTGATCCAATGTATTATATAGAAAAAGTTCATGGGTATATAACTCCTCAACAATCGCCTCTTTTTTTACAGCTTTTATTCCATCCAGTTTAATATCAAAACTTTCCTCTTTATCGCCTGCATTTACCAATTTAATGATCAGTTGTTTTGTTGCTTGATCTATCACGGCACTGGCATACAGGCTATCCTTACCCGCCAATACCTGCCCGTTTTGCAATGCAGGAACAACCTGTGTTCCTTTGTTTACGGAGAATAATTTTTGTACATAGTAATTAGGTGTTGCTACTGAACGCAGGTCATCAAACCAGATAAGATCAGGCCGCCATTGCCATGCATCCACATGAGCGAGGAGGGGAGCATAGGAACTCATTTGTACGATATCTGCATTTCTTTCCAATCCTGTCATGAAAGCAGCTTCTGCCAATGCACTCAACCATGTATTTCTTGATTCGGCCTGTGGCTCTTCTTTATTATGTGCGGCATACTCGCCGGCAAACACTTTCGGTCCTTTGCGATCGTAGTTATCGTAACGGCCTGCATTCCTGAAAAACCATTCAGGACTTTGATAATAATGTTCGTCAATGAAACCAGGGTGAAGCTGTTTGAATTCCTTCCATGCATAGTCAAATCTTGCACCCTCAGGTGATGGCCCGGCAGCGGCTACCAATTTTATTTCCGGGTGCTTTTGTTGCAATACTTTTTCAAACACTTTGTAGCGTTCAAGATATTGTTCATCCCATTGTTCGTTACCTACGCCAAGCAGCTTAAGATGAAAAGGAGAGGGGTGGCCCATCTCTGCTCTCAGTTTTCCCCATTTGGTTGTAACAGCACCATTGGCAAATTCAATCAGGTCCAGTGCATCCTGCACATATGGATCCAACTCGTTCATTGAAACAACTTCGCTGCTATTGAACTGGCAAGCCATACCACAGTTGATAATGGGTAATGGCGCAGCGCCTACATCTTCTGCCAATAAAAAGTATTCATAAAAACCCAAACCAAATGTCTGGTAATAATCAGGCGCTGCTCTTCTGGGAAATTCAACATTCCAGCGGTTCATTAATAATTTTCTTTCTTCAACTGCGCCAACTGTTTTTTTCCATTGGTAACGGTTGGATAAATCACGGCCTTCCACAATACAACCTCCGGGGAAACGAATAAAACCGGGTTTCAAATCAGCCAATAGCTGAACCAAATCATTGCGCAAACCATTCTTCCTGTTCTTCCATGTTTTTTGCGGGAAGAGAGAAATCCTGTCAACGTCAATCGCTCCTTTTCCCTCAAATAAAATATTCAGTCTTCCTTTTTGGGTAGTATCACTTGTGGTGAAGGAAACAGCATATTTTTTCCAGTCATCAGAAAAATTATCAATCACCGCCGAGCTGATCTGATCACCTTTAAAATTTACCAGTTCGATCTTCATTTTCAAATTGCCGCTGGTTTTCCTTGCCCATACAGAGAAATCATATTGCTCTCCCTTATGAACACCTACACCACGAAAACCTTCATTGGATAAACCATAGTTACCAGTGGCAGCATCTACAGCTATATGTGCATAGCGTGGATTGACATTGTTCTCCTTTGCCTGGTTAACGATCAAAATTTTCCCGGTTGCCTGTTGTTTTATTTCTTTCCAGCCCATCATAGGCATGGGAAATTCGAACGAACTGTTTTTTACGAGCTCCGCATACAAACCGCCATCAGCTCCGAAATTGATGTCTTCAAAAAAAATTCCCCACATCTGTGGTGATACAGCAGCAACAGGTTTATTTACCGACACAGTGATGTTTCTCTGTGCATGTAGTTGAACAGCGACAATGCCTGCAATGAAATAGGCTATTATTCTCTTCATACTATTTTTCCTTTACCTGGATGGAACTGTCGTTCATTTCAAATGTATAATTCTTTAGCAACTGGATGATCTCTGCGCCTGCCAGCAAAACGGGGCCATAACTATGTGCGGCAAAAACATTCACCGGGCGATAGTAATAAAAAGCAGGATCGAAAGCCATTCCTGTCCCTACACAGGTTCCTTCTACCTGTCCCACTGCGTTTACTTTTGTAGCTACTGCATTCCATGCTAACAACGACATCGGCGCATAGGCTTTAGCATCGAGCCATCCATTATTAACGCCTCTTGCGATGCAGTAAGCATAGATCGCTGTTGCAGATGTTTCAAGATAGGTATCATTCTTATCAAGCAGTTGATGCCAGAATCCTTTTCCAGTTTGAAAAGACGCCAGCCCTTTTACATGAGCTTTGTATTGTTCCAATACCGCTTTTCTTCCGGGGTGATCGTTTGGCAGCACATCCAGCAGTTCCGTCATTGCCATAATGGCCCAGCCGTTGGCACGACCCCAATGAAATTCAGGATGGGGTGTCATTCCTTCTACCCAGCCATGCATGTAAACATTCAGCTCTTTATTAAACATCCTTGAAGAATACAGGGCTATTTGTTTTACGGCATCATCAAAATATTTTTTGTCGCCAGTGAGTTTGCCCATTTGTGCAATAGCAGGAATGGCCATGTAGAGATCATCCAGCCACAGGGTATTTTTTTGCGGACGGTTCCTTGCAATGGTTCCATCTGGCAAGCGATATTCTTTTTTAAAAACGTAGTTGATATAGTTATCAATCACCGGCCTCAGAACAGGATTATTGTTATTACGATATAGCTTGATCATCGCCGCACACATAGCACCTGCATCATCCAATGCGTGGGGGCTTACCATTTGCCGTAACGGGTTTGATGCTTTGGGTGTTTTTTGATACAGCGCATTAAATGCAGGGAAAGAACTGGCAAGAAATTCCATCCTGGTCTTAGTATAGTCTGCATATTTTTTATCACCTGTTGTTTCTGCTGCACGAAGCATACCGGAGTAAGTAACACCCCACTCATAACTTGTGAGCCTGTAATCTCCTGGTTTGAAAATAATGGTTGTATCCGGGTTACTTATATCTGTAATTACAGCCTTACTATCCCGGTTGATGAATTGCGGTGGAGTGACAGAATCGAGATAATGAAATATCCTGTCTAATACAATCTTTACATTAGCCTGGACAGGTATACTATATGGAACAGGGTAATCCGGCTGCATGGCATGCAACGGGGTTGTTACATCATTTGCTTTTTGAGCATGAACAATAGTTGCTCCAACGATGCTCAGCAGGTATAAAAAAATGTTTTTTTTCATGTGTTTAATTTCATTTTTGAATCGGTTCCTATAGGGTTGCCAACCTTGCTAAGGTTGGCAACCCTTAAAAGAGTAGCAATGTAGCTGGGTTCATAACTATTAATTCAAATAATAAAAGTTCTAAAATCGAAAAAGGCAGGTACTTAATTCCCCGCCTTTCCTTTGACGATTGCTAAAGAGAAAATTTTTACTGTGGGGCATTACCAATTAAAAGGCAAATACCAGTTTGCCGGATCCATTAATTTAGTTCTTGTAGTTAAGAATAAGAAAACACCTATTTTCTGTGCGATTAAAACAATGACCAGAATGAAAACTTTACTTTAAGAACTCACTAGTTTCATACCCTAATTGGCTGGTTGAGGACAAGACTCCGTACACGTGTTATATTCAAACGATGCCCACTCATAGCTAACAAAAACGGCTCCCATTCTTGCGGCATATGCATTCTGTGCAGTCTGAGTACATATCATCTTATATGCAGGATCGACAATGTTATTGCAATTCCCGAGTGCTATCTGATAATCAGCATAAGCAGCGTTCTCCTCCATTTGAGCGGCATCAGCATAAGTGTAATACATATCGTCACAAAACGACATACAATCATAATAATAAAAATTGAGGCAGGCTATACTATCTGCCGGAGTTGGACATTGGGGATATTCGTATACCCAAGCACCAGTAGTACGGGCTGCAATATGAATTGCCTTTTTTCCACCTTTAAAAGCTTTATAAGGAGCTAGTAAAACTTGAACTCCTGAACGATATTCTTCAAAGCTTATTTTTCCTGACTTAAACTTTGACATTAAAGTCTGATAATTTTTTCTTGTTTCTTCGGCATTTGGCAATTGATGAGTTGTTTGCGACAATTTATCGCTTTGATCGAGCATTGCATTTTGGGATGTTGAGTCAGATTTTTTGCATGAGCAAAACACTAATAAAAGACAGATGGGAAAAATCAATAAATTCTTCATAATTAAGGTTTTTAAGTTAAAAAATATACTATTTTAATTTTACCAATTAAACGGAAGATACCAGTTTGCCGGGTCCATTAGTTTAGTTCTTATAGCCGCTGCGTTTCCGCTTCCGTCTTTTAAAATTTTATTATAAATTTTATCAGCAATGACCGAAGGATCATTTCTCCTGAGCGCTATTCGTAACAAATCAGGCCAGCGGGTGCCTTCAAAAGCATTTTCTAATGCACCTTCTTTTATTAATCCATTTTCAATACTAATTAAACTGTCCGATGCAGAAATACTAACATTCATCACATTCGCTCTCCCCCTTATTCCAGTATTCCGATACCAGTCTGCACGATAATAAGGAACACCTGAACCACCACTGTTTCTTGCATCAAAATTGAAAGGGTAAGGCTCCCACAAGGTATTATGATAGGGTGTAACATCAGAGCCCGTAGCAGGATACGCACTGGCAATTCCACCGTTCCATAATCCCCAGGCAAGCCTATACTTACCTGCCCGGTTTGCCGCTTCACAAAATCTTAAATGCAAATGTGTTTGACGATATAGAAACCATTTCCCGTTTTTAGTAAGTAAATTAAAGGGACTAAGATTTGTATAGTTAATATAGTTATACAAATACTTCATGACCACTGGCTGGCCATTCATATTGGTTGTGCTTAAAAGCTTTCTGGCATCATAAGGAATAGATAAACCTTGAGCTGGCAACTGCGTTTCACCATCCCAAAGATCCATTATTTCCTGAGATGGCTTTATTAAATAATTACCGCCGGAGGGTGAGAATAGTTTAATAAGCGAATTGTCAGGCTTAAACTTGCTGTCAAAGGGTAATGCCCATATCCACTCCCTGTTTACATTGTCAGAACCAAAAGGCTGTTCGAACATTAACCTCCATCCATCATTATAAACCAGTGTTGTTGCATCGCCAGGTCTTGAATAATATAGCTGATGTCCTCTTAAGCTTGACCCCCAGCCACCGATTCTATATTGAGTATAATAGTTTTCGCCAAAAGCAGTGCCAGTAGCTATTTCCATCACCTGCCTGTAATAAGTTGCCGCCTTAACGTAATCATTTTTCCACAGATATAAATCGCCAAGTAAACATTTTTTATCAACAAAAAATTTTTGTGTTTGATATCCATCCACCGTGAGATTCAAATTAGTTCCGATAGGATAAGGATCTTTAAAAGGAAGTTTTTCCGTAAAGCTGATTAAACTATCAAGCAATACACCAAATGTTAACCGGGGAAAATTGCTGACATTTTTTACTGCATCAATATCTTTCAATGAGTTTGTTACATACGGCACTTGTCCAAAATGAATACCGAGTTGGAGGTACAGAAAAGAACGTAATGCTCCAATATCAGAATAACGCTGGTTAAATTCCGACTCAGTCATTCTGCTCTGTGCTTTCATTACCTGGAAATTCTCCAGCACATCATTGCAGTTAACGATCAGTTCATAAAAAGGTCGCGGACTTGCATACGGGTTTCCGGATGTTACGGTATGTGTACTGATCTGGCGCAATGCTTCATCGGCATTAATTGTATAATCAAGCAGGTCACCCCTCAATTCATTCAGGATAACATACCTGTCTGCCAACCCCATAAACTTTCCATAGATACCCACTACTGCCGCATCAGCATCATATACATTCTGGTAAGCCTGGCTATGATCCAGCTGATCCTGGGGCTTTATGTCAAACATTTTTTTACAACCGGAAAAAAAGAAACCGGTCATCAGCAATGCAACAATCAATTTAGTCATTCGTTTCATACTCGTTTTTTGAAAAGTTCAATTCTTCAGATGCTATATTAAAAACCAAGTTTTACACCCAATGTTACTGACCTGAATTGTGGATCCAACCCTGTATCAATACCCTGGGCAAACGGGCTTGGACTGGCACTAAACTCCGGGTCATAACCCATATATTTTGTAAAGGTCAGCAGGTTGTTTCCTACCGCATACACAGTAGCGTTTTTCAGAAAGCCGTCTTTCACCGGCAATTCATACGAAAGGGATAAAGAACGAAGACGGAGGTATGAACCATCTTCAATCCACCGGTCGCTGAACCGGCTGTTGCCCATCGGGTCACCATAAGTCGCTTTAGGTGTAGTAGTTTGCTGTCCTTCAGCCCGCCACCTGTTTACCACACTTTGCAACTGATTCTCTATTCCACTTGCAGATTCGAGGCGGTAACGGAGATAATTAAATACATCATTCCCTTTTACAAAAGTGAACAAGGCTTCCAGCTGCAGTTTTTTGTAAATAAACCGGTTGGTAAAACCGCCAAAGAACTCCGGGTTAGGATCACCAATGACCTGCCGGTCATTGCCATCAATTATCTTATCTCCATTAAGATCTTTAAAACGAATATCACCGGCACCAAATGCACTATAGGATCCATCAAAATTCTTCTTTGTTAATCCTGCTGCTGTTGCTTCTGCTGATGTACTAAACACACCTTCGGATATATAACCATAAAATAAATTAGCGGGATTTCCATTCTGCGTAAGGATTTCTGCACCTGCATAGTTGGTAATAAATTTTCCATTGGGTACTGATCCTATTTTATTCTTATAAGTTCCTGCATCCAGGTTAATATCCCATTTAAAGTTTGGTTGATTCATCAACCGTACGTTCATGCTGACTTCTATCCCCGTATTATCCATATTTCCATTGTTCGTAACAATGGTATTGAAACCCGTAGCTGCAGGTAGTTCTTCATATACAAGCATATTGCTTGTTTTGTTTTTATAAACATCAATTGTCAGTCCCAGGCGTTCGTTGAAAGCAGCAAGATCAAGACCGAGGTTTATCTTGTCGCCGGTTTCCCACTGCAGGTAAGGATTGGCAATTCCGTTTCGCACCAGGCCCTGCATACCGAGAAGGTTTTGAGAACCGTAGGTTTGCCTGCTGGTATAATTTCCGATATCATCATTGCCGGTAATGCTGTAAGAGGCCCGGAGTTTCAACAAATCAATTTTTGAGCCGGCCATAAAATTTTCGGATGACAGTAACCATGCAAGACTGATGGAAGGGAACAAACCAAATTTAGCCCCGGCTATCGTTACCCCGTTTTCAGCTTTACTGCCAAACCTTGAAGAACCATCCATGGCAGCATTGAAACTTACAAATAATTTATTCCTGAACCCATAATCAAAGTTGAAATAAGTGTTCATCCAATTCCATTCGCCAATAGCCCCGCCTACCTGGCGTAAGGCATTAAGACCATTTTGCACACTGATTAATTCATCTGTAGGAGAATTGAAGCCCAGTGCAAAATCCTGTTCAGCTTCATTGTGCTGGTAGCGGATACCCAACCGGCTTTGAAACTGGTGATCTCTTTTAATCGTCTTTTTATACTCCAGCCTCGAGTCCGTGAAAAAAGCAAACAATCTTTTTACCTGTGATCCAAGCCTGCTATCAAGAACAGCATTGCTGACACTGTCATTGGCAACGCCTTTACGCGGGATAAAAATATTTTCACGCACTTTATCATATATCACCCCAAACAGGGTAGAGGCATTCAATCCCTTTTTTATTTCATAATTAAAGCTGAACGAACCAGCAAAGCGATAGTATTTATTATACGCCTGCATGGTATTGATCAAAGCAGTAGGATTGCCGGCACCTAATATATCCACATCCTCCAGGTTAGGAGAAAAAACACCCTTACTGTTTACTTCGTTCGATGTTAAGAAAGGCGCTTTAGTGAGAGCTAGGTATAGCGGAGCTGTTTTATCTGCGATGCCCTGGTCTTTAAGGTTTTGTTCATTAAAGGTGAAAGATAAATTAGCCGACCCGGTTAATCGTTTAGAAAAATTAAACGCAGCATTAAAACGGGTATTATACCTTGAGAGATCAGTAGTTTTTACTACTCCTTTGGCTTTTGCATATCCTACACTGAGGGCATAAGTGGCTATATTATCTCCGCCGGTTACTTTCAGGTAATAATTATTAGTGACGCTATTGTCAAAAATATTTTTTTGCCAGTTCGTATGATTATGATACCTGTAATACTCAGGATTGCCCGTGGTATCATCATTCATATAAGGCATCGCATTAACCTGCGCCGACGAAAGTCCTTTACTTTGTAATATTTCACTTAAATAGATACGGTAATTATCTGCATCCATGACCGGAAGCAACGAAGGTTTTTGGTTTATGCTGGTATAAGCGCCAAAGTCTATAACCGTAGCCTGCTTTTTAGCTCTCGCTGTAGTAATAATAATAGCACCGTTTGCGCCTTTAGCCCCGTAAATAGAAGCAGCGTCTTTTAATACTGTTATATTTTCCACATCCTGCGCATTGATCAACGCAAAAGGGTTTGTATAATTATTGGCGATTATACTTTGCCCATAATCATTGATGTCATATAGCATTCCATCAACAATAACCAATGGTTTATTGGTGCCATACAATGAATTGTAGCCCCGTAAAAAAAGATTCGATCCCACCCCGGGCGTTCCTGATCTCCTGATACTCTGCAGCCCTGCTACCTGGCCTTGCAATAAAGCATCAATTGTTTCCATTGGTCTTTTCCATTCACCGGTTTGATTATAGATATCAGCCGAAGCAGTTAGTTCTCTTTTGGGTGTTGCAGTAAAAGGCATGGTCACGCTTTCCTGGTAAGAGGTGAGTGAGGCATCCTGTAATGAGATACTGATACGTTGCCTTTGTTTCAACGCCATTTGTTTTGATCCGTATCCTTCTGCAGTAATAACTATATCGTCTGTATACGAGGAAACATTGAGTTTGAATTCTCCTTTATCATCAGTAATAGCAGCAGAAAAACCGGTAACACTTACGCTTGCACCGGCAATTGGTTTTTTGGTAGCAGCATCGGTGACGGTTCCGGTCAGCAAATGTTTTGGCGCTGCAGGAGAAGTTACCGTGGCAGGTGCTTGTGCATAAAGATCTCCTGCTATCAGCAGCATGCCGGACAGAACTATTCCTTTTGTTATTCTTATTACGCTATTTAGATACATCAGCATTTCAATTTTTTAATCAGTTAATTATAAGCCGGGCACTAATTTTATATAATCACATACTAACGGATTCGCTGCTGTAGTAGTACTGTTTGCAGCCGTGAGGTAAATATTGTATTTGGGCCAATACCTTGTATTGGTAAACTCACCTATATATATTTCATCAAAAATATTTTGTGCAACCGTGATATATGGAAAGATGGCAGCATTAGGGTCACCAATCCCAAGTTTCTGTGTAAATGTGGCTGTCTGAAAATCATTCAGCGCTACCCAATACGCTTTGTATTTAACAGCAGGCATTTCAGCAATCTCGTAGCGGATATTAAACAGGGCTACGCCATGACCCAGCACCAATACATCCCGGAAATCTTTTCCCGTAACAGGATTATGCCTGTCGCGGAAATAGGTATTGCTTCTTCTGTTATTACTGGTGGAGGTATAATTTTCTGCCTGTATAAGGTAGGTCTTGAATTTATCCAATGGTTTTACATCCAGCTTGCTCATGATGTAAACAATGCCATTACTTGTTTTTACGGTTCTTACAATAGCTGTACGGTCAATACCTACTTTAGTACCCGATTTGGATAGTATCGTATCGGGTATAGTAGCCGGGTCATATACAGTATCCACTGCAAAGTCTTTTACCACATTCCAGCTTGCAGTCATTGTTGTGCTATCCACTGTGCCCGTTGGAAAATAGGTTTTGTATTTATTTACTTCTATATCCCAGGCAGCATCTGTCAGCATAAAATAAGTGTATTGCTTTTGCTCATTTCTCAGATCATGTACCTGGTTCCAAAACAGGTTAGTGTAAATAGAATCTGTGCCCGGCTGGTAAATGGGTTCGCCGGTATTGGGGTCTACACCAATAATAACAGCATTAGAAACATCAAACACATTGCGGAAAAGGGTTTGCATAAAAGCAGATTGCTTAACCGGGGCCAGTGAATTATTGGTCATAAACTCCCAGCCATTGTCCAGCGCCGGCAATACCTTGTTTATTACCTGCAGTATTCCATTAGAGGCATATTTATCGGCTATAGTAATCGTTGCTCCTTCAATATTGTTGCGCAGCATGTTATTGTATTTGCCATTCAGCATAGCTATTCTTGCAACGGACAACGTGGTAGTAGTGCGGTAAAGCTGGCTGGCGATATGGTTGCCGATAAATTTTTTGAGCCGGGCAGGAGTATTGAGAACTGCCGGATCAACCCCTGCAAAATAACTGTTAGAAGGTGCGAATACCGTAAAGGTTTTTGAAGAAATTAATTCTTTGTCGTAGCCGGTTGCTTTCAGGTAGCCTGCAAATGTGCTGAGGTCCGGGTTTTCCTCTACCAGTTGCATCAGGTTTTTCTTTAAAGATCCATCTGATATTTCATTGTGCTCATCGGTCATTTTTTTACAACCGGTAAGCAATATAACCGTGCATGCAACAGCAATAACCTTTTGCCAAAAACGTATTCTCATTACATTATTTTTTATTATCCTTTACCTGACAATTTAGTTTTCTCAGAAATAAATTTTATCACCATTAGGTCTAAACCTGGGTAATACCTGGTTTTCATCTACAGGTATGAAATGAATCATGTCAAGATTGTTATTATTCTGTGTACCTGATAATGGTGTGATGCGGATGGTTTGCTGCTGTGTAGTTGGAAAATCAATAACTCCAACCTGTCTTGCAGCCTGCCGGTTGCCGGTACCCGTATTTTCAATATAACGTTTCCAGCCGATGGCTTCCAATTCAGCATCTGTACCTACAGGTTTTGCTTCAGTAAAGTTCACAGTGCGTTGCATCAATACTCCATTCACTTCCACCTGGCAAAGCATATTGGAGCTGGATGATTGTTTTTGCCAGGAGTAACAAATCCAGACCTTATACCTGCCTTTAATAATGGGCGGTGTTTTCATTTCCCACCAAATGGGGCGATTGGGCAATCCCATCGGCAGCATGTTTACATCATTATTAACTGAATAATTGGTAACTGAGCTTGACGTTGAATACAGGTATGAAAGTGTATTGGTACTGGCGAGCGGCCCCCAACCCCAATAATGATCTTTGATCGGATTATCAGCTTCTGTTGCTCTTTTAAAATCGTAGTTAGCCCGTTTATAATAAGCCGGCAGTTTCATAATCTCATCAAAGGAGGATACATCCCAATACAGGGCTGTTGGTTTCCGGTATTTGACCATAAAGTGTGCAGCCATATCATGCCATACACCATTGGTAGCGGCAATATCACTTTTGGCCCTGTTCACTTTTACACCTATTTCAAGCACATCATTAAATACATCCTGGTTAAGCACTACATCCTGGCCAATCAGTTTTACACTGATTACTTCCTGGGGCAGTTTTGTTTCATGTGTGGATGTTGCAATGATATCGCCAAGGAATTTTAAGCCGCCTGAAATATGATAGGCTACATACATGTGAAGGCTGTCATTGGCATTTAAAGGATTACCGGTTTGAGAATATTTGGTCTTAAGCTGAGCATAACTATTGATGCCACTATCTGCAAGTGCCTGGTTGCTTTCGGCAAACACGGTCATCCACCTGTTGGCCAGGTTGGGATCAACTGTATTTAAAAGTGTGTAATAGCCTGTGGCCTGTAAGGCCTGTACGAAAATGGAATATTCTGGTTTTTCTGAAAGTTGAACTGCAATTGTTTTTGTAGCAGGAAGCAATACATTATCTACCTGATGAATGATCCCATTACCCACCCTGATATTTGTTTTGGTTACCGATGCCTGGCGGTTTACAATATAGCTCGATACTCCACCTTTGAATGCAACTGATGTAACAAGAAATTGACCATACATGGTAATGACAGGCAGTTTGCCATCAGTAAAAGAGCCGGTAAGAATGGTATCCTCCAGTAAGTGCAGGCGAACCATGTCTTTCAGCGTATTTAAATCTGCAGCTTCTACGGATGAAGCATTAATTTTTTGCAGGTAAGTTCTTACGCCGCTATTTGTAGGGGCAAAGCAGGTATAGGCACCGTAGGCATTCAGGAAAGCGGCAGTTTCCGTCCTTTCCAGTATCTGGCGAAATAGCGAAAAAGAATCGGAGTGTTTATCCAGGTAGCCAACTATATTCACATCGCTGGTCGTAGTTTCCACGATCTCTGTTTTTCTACATGAGAGTACAAAGACCAACAAGGGAACAAGAATGATCAACCCGGGAACCCAAATAGTGCTCTTTTTCATGTGCGTAATTTTTATTTATTTGTTTCATGGAATTCGTTCGTGATAATCGCATTCCATGTCTATTATATTATTTATAAAAGGGATTTTGAACAAGTAATTTATTTGTCTGCAATTCCTTTAAATATATGGGTAAATAATGTGCGTTTTTATCCTGCATTTTTGCCTGGGCAGATTGTTGCAGGTTGGAAGGAACACTAAGCGCTACCATATTCAACAGAATACTCAGCCGCTCATAATTATTTCTTTTTGCATTTCTCAACACATCATACCAGCGTTTACCTTCAAAGCAAAATTCTCTTGCTCTTTCCTGCAAAATGAAATCCTGGATCAGGTTCTTATCCGTTGGTGCTGGTGCAAGATCAGTTGCCGCCAACGCATTGGCTCTTCTGCGGATAGTATAAATAATATCGAGCGCCTGCTGACCCTGCCCGGTTTCATTTAAAGCCTCTGCTTTCAGCATAAGAATATCAGCATACCTGTAAAAAAACCAGTGAGCATAGCTCTGATCAAAAGAACGGAGACCTGTAGTTGTTGCCCCCACGTATTTCCAGATGGTGGAAGTGGCAGCTCTTACAGAACCACCATCAGCTCTTATATCATAGTTATTATTGTTAGTAATATCTATTGTAAACACCCTGTCCATAAGATCAGGAGCGGCAATCCAGAGACGGTTTGAAATACTCGAAGAAAACATAGGAAAATAGGGGTTGAGCCGCTGTGCATCAAACTGCAGCTCAAAAATTCCTTCGTTCGAATTTCCATTATAATAAAGCGTATTAAACCAGTCCGCATTATATTCAATGGCGGGCCCATTTACAGTAGCGCCCCGGATCAATCCAAATCTTTGTGAATTGATTATTTTATTACAGGCTGTGATGCATTCAGCATATTTATCCATCCACAGGTATACATCGGCCTGGATAGCATTAATGGTATATTTTGTTACACGGCCTTTATCTGAGGCAGGATCACCATAGCTTGTTACGGCTTTGGTTTCTGCTTCGAGCAAGTCAGTTACAACCCGGTTTAATATAGAATCTTTTGATGCTTTAGCGAGGGGTGCTATATCTTCATCGGTGAGCGTTGCGGTCAGTTTCAGTGGCACTTCACCAAAACTTCTTACGAGATAAAAATACATCAGCGCCCGGATGGTTAAGGCTTCGCTTACATAATTATCCAACTGTGCTTTTGTAAACGTGTTATCATTTGCCAGCACTTCAGGGGCTTTTTGTATTACCGTATTGCAAAAATTAATAGTGCGGTAAAAAGGTTTCCAGTTTGTATTCACGTTAGCGGGCTGAATATTCACATTCACCAATTCTATATCATCGTTGCTGCTAAATGTAGCCGTAGCAACATTATCGGCCCTGCCTTCGCCCCATACAAAAAACAATTCTGCTAAGGATGGGATATAGTTCGTTTTTCCATACGTACCGGTAGAACTTTCCAGCATCGAAGAATAAACACCAAACACTGCGGCTTTCACCTGCTCCTTAGTCTTCCAGAATTCTTCTTTAATTATTCCATCCTGCGGCCGCAGATCAAGCCATTTTTTACAACCAGTGAATCCCACTGCAAGGAGCAAAACAAAGATGTATGAAATATTTTTTTTCATTCCAGCGATTTTTATTTTTTTAAAAGCCAGCTACTATACCCAGCGTTATGGTTTTTGCCGGTGGTGTCATTGAATAATCATACGATACCCTGAACGGATCAGAACCCCGGAATGAAACCTCCGGATCCTGGCCAAGATATTTTGTAAAAGTGAGCAGGTTCTCTGCTGTCAGGTATGCACTCAATGTTTTCATTTTCATTTTGGATAATATGTTTTTTGGAAACGTATACCGGAAAGTGATTGTTCTGAACCTTACGAAAGAAGCATCTTCGACATACCGGTCGCTGCCCAGCCAGTTATATCCTCCTTTTATCAATGCACGGGGAATATCTGTTACATCACCCTCATTCCTCCACCTGCGTAAAACAGCTGTACTCTGGTTGTCAAAATAATACATGTTCGATGTATTCATTTTAGTGCCATTTACCACTTCATACCCTAACCTGAAATTGAAAAACGTAGTTACTTTCAGGTTCTTCCAGGTAAGTGAAGGGCCAAAACCACCGGAGAGTTTTGGATTACTGTTACCCAGGTATACTACATCGAGGTAGTTAATGTTACCATCATGGTTGATGTCTTCATACATCGCATCGCCGGGTTGAAAAATGTAATCCGTAGTCGGATAGTTGAACCGCATATAAATTAACTGGCCGTTGGGACCGATGATCGGTTTTCCATTACCACCGGTTGCTATCGTTGATTCTTTGTCTTTATAAACTCCTTTGTATCTAAATCCATAAAACGAGCCAAAGGGGTTATTTACCTGCAGCAAACGGAGATACTCTCCATTTGTGGTAACATCACCACGGCTGTTGGGATAGAATTCTGAAATTTCCCGGATAATATTTTCATTGGCAGCGATATTGAAATCAAAACCGATTGTCAGGTCTTTTTTCTTAAGGGGTTGTGTCCACACTGCCAATTCCCAACCCTGGTTGTCCATTGTGCCCACATTCATAAAAATGCTGTTATACCCTGTATAGGATCCGATTTGCAATCCGTCAAAGAACAGATCCTTGGCCCTGTTGCGATATATTTCTGCATCTATACGCAATCTGCCCCTGAACATACTCAGATTGGTCCCGATATTGGTTCCATGCAAAGTTTGCCACCGGAGATTACTCAATTCCATTCTTGAAGGAACTACCCCGGCCTGGTTTAAATAAGAATAATCATACGTGGTATAAGTATTAAAGAAAAGATAATCGTACCGCGGCGCTTCTCCTGAAATACCATAGCTGGCCCTGAAGCTCAGCTCATCAAGGTTTTTTATTTTTTCCATGAATTTTTCACCAGATACTCTCCACCTGAGTGAAAAGGAAGGGAACAAACCATACCTGTAATTAGGTCCAAACCGTGAATTGCCATCGCCTCTTAATGTGGCATTGAAAAGATATTTGTCATCAAAACTATACTGTCCGCTTATAACAGCACCTACTGAACGGGTTTGTGATGTTCCCGATACTGCCCTGAGCTCTGAATTTTGTGTGCGGGAAGGTATTGATGGATCTACCAGCAGGGAAGAAGCCGTGTTGGTAGTCATCACTTCATGATAAACTGTTTTATAATCGTTAGTGAGCAGGTTTATAAAACTGATAATATTGTGTTTCGCATTTTTGAATTTTGGCGTGTAAACAAGGCTGGACTTTGTAGCTACTGTAAACGCATCAATGTCGCCATCATAAGCCCTGTTCACTACGGTTTCATTATTAGGTCTTCCTGTTGCGATCTGGGGTAAAAAACTCTTGTTCTTTGTATTATTAATATCAAACTGCACATCAAAAGTTGCCTTTAATACTCTTTTTATAATATCATAGTCCACCTGGAATCTTGGCACCACTCTTTCTCCCAATACATTGTACTTGGCTTTCACCGCCATTGCTACAGGGTTATAGATGCGGGTGTATTGCCCCTGAACATTGGCCGCAGGCGAAAAATAGTTAGTGGTAAGATTGCCCAGCTCATCGTATTCAAAGACACTCATGTTTGGCATTTTGATAAAAGCCATACCACGAATGGTAGCTTCGCCACTACTGGCGTTCGATCCTAAATAGTTTCTGTCCTGGTCAGTATGTGTATAAGAAATACTGGTAAAAAATTTTATTTTTTCGGATACATTAAAATCAAGGTTGATGCGGGTATTGATACGCTGCAGCGATGTGCCCAGCGTAATACCTTTTTGATCAAAATAACCAATGGAAGCAAAATATTTTGCTTTCTCTCCACCACCAGTAAGGCTAACGGTATGATCCATCAGCGTACCGGTACGGGATATAGCATCTACCCAGTTGGTATTGTTGCTGTAATTATGAAACCAGTAAGGATCGTTGGGATCGTAGTTAAACTCTCTTACCGTCGTAGTATTCAATGGTGTCCCCGTTCTGTTCATAAATGCTTCGGGAATCAGTGTAGAATACTGATCACCGTTCAGAAGAGGTATAGCTTTTGGAACCAGCGAAGTAGATCCTTTGAACGAATAATTTACAACGGGCTTACCTATTACACCTCTTTTGGTAGTAATGACCAATACGCCATTCGATCCCTTGGAACCCCAAATCGCTGTGGCAGCAGCATCTTTCAATACTGTAATATCTTTTATATCAGCCGGAGAAATATTTAGCAATTGTGCATAGCCCTGCTCATCTGCTGTACCAAAATTAAAATCACTGGGTATTTCAGTTTCCAATGGCATTCCATCCAATACAATTAAAGGGATGCCGGTGGAATTGATAGAGGATACTCCACGGATACGGATATTCATGGCAGCGCCGGGATCACCACTGCTTGCTGTAATATCAACACCACTTAACCGGCCCTGTAATGCCTGGTCTATACTGGCCGCCTGCATTTCTTCCAGGTCTTTTGCACTGATACGTGCCACTGCAGTAGTTACATCCTTTTCGGCAAGGTTTATCAGTCCATTAGAACTGCTGGGACGGGCCACTACTACTACCTCTCCCAAATCTGCCTGTGATTCATCTAATGTGATTGAAAAATCTGTTTTTGTATTGATAGGTGTAGTGGTGGTCTTGTAACCTATGTTTGTTATTGAAAGCCTGTTTTTAGGATTTACGTTTTTCAGCACAAAGTTTCCTTCAATATCGGTGGATGTTCCGTTTACAATCCGGTTATCCGCATCGATAACTGAAACAGAAGCCCGCTGAACAGGACTGCCACTTTTATCAGTTACTTTTCCTTTTATCAATACCTGTGTGGAAGCCGCGAGGCTAAAAAACAAAAACATCACCACCCAGTATATTTTTTTATAAAAAACTTTCTGCATAATAATTAGTTGAATCGGGTTATCAGTTTTTTCTTAAATAATTATCGATCAGGTGAATGGTAATCCGGTTGCTCAGGTTATTACTGTTAGTCACTACCACGTTGGCTACCCTGGCCATCAAGTCATTTAGCACAATATTATTAGGGACACTGTTATTCACAAAAATGGTAGAAGGATCACCGTTCGGGAATTTGTAAAGCGTTTCAAATGTTCCGCTTTCCTGCCCATCGGTGCCTATATTTTTCTTGTTGAGAATATGATAGTATATAAAGTTGTTTACTTTTTCCTTGTCAGCTAACAAGGTAGGGGCAAAGTTGGGTACCATATTGGGGGCGACGCCAGTGCCAGGCAATTCGCCTGCGTTCACAGCTTTAACAATAGCAGCATTATCAGGAATAAAGAAAGTATAATAAGACCCGGCTGCAACCTGTAATATTTCCCCGGTGGTAGTGTTATAGATCGTTGAATTTTTCAGGTATTGCCAGAAATTGTTATAGGGAGATGCGGCGGTGGGAGCCAGCGCTGCAAGGTGCATTCCCACATTCCGTTCACTGAATTGAAGTATTTTATCGAGATAATATACAGTACCATTCCGGGCTGTTTTTGTTTTTGTCACATCCACATTCGCAATATTGGGTATATCGCCATTGCCGGCAGCTACTACTGTATTGTTGTTATATTTTATAAACTCTCCCGAATAGGTCATCCCCACCCCGGTTCCAGCGACACTGGTAATATTTCTTCCGGGAACAACATGAAGATTTAATATTCTTTGTAAACGAACCAATGCGGATGATCCTGTAAGCTGAGCCCCGCCACCGGGAGGTATATATCTCCATTGTTCATTTACATTATTACTGACAGTAGGGTCTGCAAAATATCCAGCCGCATTAAATGCTGCATTGCTGATAAGGAACAGGGTGTAATTCTGCCGGATATTAGATATCTGATATTTCAGATCCAGGTTCAGCAGGCTTGTCATGATTGAATAATTCGGATCTAAATAAGCTTTCCCATAAACACTGCTGAATACATTTGCTTCCTGCACCTTGGTTGTGCCATAAAAAATCCCATTACTCAATATTTTTTTGTCTGCTACATCGGTAGAAGGATCAAAACGGGCTTCTTCTCCTACGGAGTTGAAAGTGCTGGAAAATTTAGAAGGCCATACCGCTGTGCGCCACATATGTGCATTGATAAAATCGTAGATCACATTTGCTGGTAAAGATTCTAAACTCGGATAGTGTTCCAGCAATACGGTATTAATATAGTTGGTTAAAGCAGCATTTTGTGGCACAAACATGGAATACGAATCAGCCTGGCCATCGTTATCCTGGAGTTTTAAAAAGTTTTCATTGTTGGGTGAAAAAGCGAGGTTGAAGTTGTACACTTTGGTAAAAACATCCTGGTTACCCCCGGTAATGATCTTATAGTTCTGAGATACTGTTGGGTTCAGCACATACTGCACTAAAAATTTGTCGAGTATTTTTTTAAACTCACTGTAATTGGGATTGCTACCGATATACTGGTCGATGCTGGGCAAAGAAGTGATCACCTTGTTTACAACATGTATGATTCCGTTTTCCGCAGGAATATTTTTTTGCACCACCACGGCATCTGCTACGTTAAAACCGGTGTAGGGAGTATTGGGATAAAAATAATTGTAGTCAGCTGGAGTGAGCGATTTACTGGTAAAATATCCCGACATAAAATAAGGCAGGTATTTGTTATTATTGTCAGCATCTACATAATACTGCACACTGTTATTATTCCGGTTGGAAGCAATTGCTTTGATGGGAGTACCGCTGGTATTCACGCCATCGTATACACCCGTATAGTTGGCCGTTCTTCTTCTGAAGGAAGAATTATCCACCCAACCGAGGTTGCTTTGATAATCAGGTAACCGTTCTTCTTTGAATGCGTTATACACCAGGCAATACGTAACAATATTCCTGCATTTTGCTGAATCAAGCGCTTCAATACCGGATAAGCTATTGGCTGTAAAATAGACCTGGAAAGCAGAATCATGCGGAGCAAATAATGTCCAGTAGCCTGCTGCACCCAGGGTATTTTTATATCCGGCCTTATCTACGGCGGCTAAAAAATGTTTGAAATTGCCTTTGGCCGCCAACACCTGGTAAATAGGCTGTTCCAATGTAGCAGGACGTTCGTAATATTCGTCATACTTTTTTTTACAGCCAAACAATAAGGTTGCAACAGTAAAAAGCAACACCATTCTTTTCATAATAATATTCGTTTAGTTCAGAGCATTGCTGAAAAACTCTCCATTAAATAATTCATGAAAACCTTTACGATCAGATAAAAGATAAATGCCAGCACCGTAAGCGGTGACGATAGAATTTTCAGAAGAAAAATCAGGTAAAACCAGCCAAAGGGGATATGTTGTAAATAACGGGGAAGAGGAAGTTATTTTCTTCATATAGCAAATAAGCAGGTTTAGCAATCTGTT
>DASVOE010000141.1:0-1876 GCA_036383515.1 Chitinophagaceae bacterium
AAAAATGCAGGCAATATTGTAGCGGGTTATAATATTATTTTTATTGTTTGCGGTGTATCGTTTATGATCGCACTGGTGATCATTCACCTGCTTGTTCCTAAAATGGAGAAAGCAACTATTGTTTAGTGCAGGTATAAAAAAGGAACATTAAAATAATAGAGACCGTCAAACCGGAATTTCGAAACCGCATTGCAATAGTATTCGGATTGATATTGCATATGAATAAACCAATTTTCATATGAGATCGCTCAGAAGATTTTTCTTTATTTGCTGTGGTTTAGTTTTTTTCATTTCAAAAATTTCTGCACAGGATTTCTTTGGTCAACAACGGGCAGGCTGGCTTAAAAAAGCAGAAGAAGCTAAGCCCCCGCTTATTAAAACTATAAAACGTCCACAACATATTGTTCAGCTGGTAAAAGATACAACTGCATTCCAGGGTTGGAGAACGCTAAGAATAAATCCCGCCGATTCACTTTATCATTCTTCTTTTACAAAAACAGCTGTTGTTGTAGATTTTGGTGAGCACTTGACAGGCCACTACACTTTTTCTCTTGCTACATCAAGAGGTACTGCAGATGGTCCTTTGCGTTTGCGTTTTACTTTTGGAGAAGTACCATCTGAAGTTGCTACTCCTTTTGATCCCTATCCCGGTTCCTTAAGCCGTGCATGGTTGCAGGACGAAGTCATAACGGTGATGGAACTTCCGGCAACTATTACTATTCCGAGAAGACTGGCATTTCGTTATGTAAAGATTGAGTTGCTGGCAATATCATCCCATTACGATTTTCGTTTTACAGGAATGGAATGTTTAACAACCACCTCCGTGAATAACATACCTGCCCCATTGAATAGCGCAACGCCACAGCTCATAAAAGACATCGATAAGACAGGGCTTGCTACGCTTAAAGAATGTATGCAATCTGTTTACGAAGATGGGCCGAAACGTGACCGTCGCTTATGGATTGGCGACCTGTACCTTGAAGCCCTGGCCAACGCCTGCTCTTTCAAGAATCATCATCTTACCAAACGTTGCCTGTACTTACTTGCAGCGTTAAGTGATGAAAATGGAGCATTGCTTTCGAATGTTTTTGAAACACCTGAGCCACATGCAGAAGTGGGTGCTCCCTTTCTTTTTGAATATTCACTCTTATACAATGTTGCGCTTAAAGATTATTTTATAGCTACCAACGACAGGAAAACTGTTCTTGACCTTTGGCCGGTGGCAAAAAGACAAATGGAAAATCCGAAAAAGTATTTGAAGGCCGATGGAATGTTTGATTATGCCGCAGCAAAAAAAGCTGGTTGGTGGTTATTTGTTGATTGGAGTAAAGCGCTGGACAAACAAGCTTCCATACAAGGAATCATTATTTACAGTATGAAGCAAACCTATGCACTTGCAAAATTATTAGGGAAAGAAGATGAAGTGGCAGATCTGCCCGGCATCATCAGCAAGATGAGCGATGCCGCAAAAAGAAATTTATATGACAAAGAAAGGGGTCTTTTTTTAAGTGGCCCGGACAAACAAATTTCCTATGCATCACAGGCATGGATGGTGCTTGGCGGTGTAGCGGATAAAGCCGAATCGCAGAAGGCTCTGAAAGCAATAAAGAATGAGAAAGAGGCAGTTCACCCGGGTGCGCCCTACTTATACCATTATTATATTGCTGCTATGCTGGAATGTGGTTTGCAACAGGAAGCAAAAGAAACGATGATCAATTATTGGGGAGGAATGTTAGCAAAAGGCGCCGATACATTCTGGGAAGTATATGATCCAACCAATGATTTTCTTTCTCCATACCGGTTCTACCCGGTTAACAGCTATTGCCATGCCTGGAGTTGTACACCGGTGTATTTCATCAGGAAATATCCCGAAGTA
>DASVOE010000142.1:0-1630 GCA_036383515.1 Chitinophagaceae bacterium
TAAGTTCAGTCTGGTCGGATGACGACATGATTGACTGTAGGCCTGTTGCCTTTTTGGACTTTGAACGGGTGGTAGGTCCGATTGATTCCCTGCAAAAGACTTGCATAGTTTAGTCTTTAGGGTGGATAATAACATGCTATGTGATGTGTCCAGTTTAGGAATTTTATCCTGCAAAACGGATGTCAACTGTTTATAGCATGTATGTGTACACATTTCTTCATATTTCTCATTACATGGAGATAGGTATGGAAGATAATTACAAGTAATTGTACTTTACAAGTAATTTGAAATGAGAGCATGAAGAGACTTTCCTCCGTTTTGGGTTTATCAGAGGCTGACCTATCTTAGGTTACTCTCGCAGCTTTTTGGCATGAAGGTTCCCAAATCATCGCAATCTACTTGACGGGAAGTTAATCCGGTCTTTCAACTGGAGCGAATTTGGGTGGTACCTTTCCTGAGCCTCGGAGAATTAATCTTCTCACGAGTCCAGTAATCAAACACCGACGGGATAGCCTCCTGGTGGAGGGACCACACAACATACATTCACATACATCGCGTCTTACCGTATGAAAATGATGACATGTGCGAAGCACTAATATCACAAGCAGATATGGTGCGAAGCACTAATATCACAAGCAATTTTATAGTGCGAAGCACTAATATCACAGGCAGTTTATAGTGCGAAGCACTAATATCACAAGCAGTTTATAGTGCGAAGCACTAAGTAAGGAAATGCATTCGTACACATTCATCACAAAAATGTAAATGCAACATCCACACACAAACAGATAACAATTTTGAAAAAATTGTAATAGTGGCTTAAGTCCTCTTACTGGAGTCCCCAGCAGAGTCGCCACCTGTCGACGTCGGGATTTTTAATTGTCCCTTTCCGTTACTTGTTCTTTGGTGTTCTCATTTTAGGTGAGATTTGTTTGAAAAAACAAGTGAAAAAGGTCCGACATGTATAATGTCGACGATGGACTATTAAGAGTCGCCAGTTGGTTTTTTAACTGGTTGTACCAACACAACCGAGAAAAGGTTTGCACATTGACCCAGTGATGTGACACTGCTAAACGGGTCGGTGAAACTGAGATTTATTAGGGTCCGGGGACTTGGTTATGCGGAGGGAAGGTGTTAGGCACCCCCCGACATCCGTGTTACCATGGTGACAGTCTCTTTTCAAGAAACTGTTATCTGAATGTGTGTGTGTGTGTGTGGGTCAATGTGCTGTTATTTGGAAGTAGTGCGAGGCCTCGTTCGCACCTATATACACAGGGTTTGAATTTTATGTAAAAATTCAATTTTAAGCCAGATATGGCAGTGATGTTTTATAAAAAAGGTTTTTTCAAACCCTGATGCTCAATAGTAATTGAGACCTTTTACACTCCCATTTTATTAAGTGCTCGGCTTGATTGCTTTTATTTGACAGATGCGAAGCATCCGTATGAAAATAATGTACAAAAAGGTGCTGAATTCCTCATGGGTATGTAAACCATCTGAGGAAATCCAAACACCGTAGAATAATTTACAAGCTGCTTACAGCTGAAAATGTCCATCACGGGAACCGAATCTAGATCCAATGGGATGAATCTGTAATCACATGATTCCTAGGCGCACATGATACTGCAAT
>DASVOE010000143.1:0-2816 GCA_036383515.1 Chitinophagaceae bacterium
CGTGGATGGTGAGTGGGGACTAATACACAGAATAGATCTAGAAATCTATGCCTCCGTAAAGTTCACCCCACTTTCCTTCCACAAAATTCATCATCTGTTTCTGCTATCCATTATTTCAATGAACTATTTAATCTAAAGGTCTTCGTGTCTTAGTGGCAATAATTCGTTTTAGACTTTTGAGATAACTTGTAGTAATTGAATGCTGCCGGCGATCTTAAAATATAAATTGCTTATAGCCCTGTCTGGCTATTTTTGCCAAAAATTATTGAATGCTGACACCTGAACAGTTTAATGAACTGGCCCGCAGTCGTCGCTCCACTTTTCCTGACCAGTTAGATGCCGGAAAAAAAGTAGACGATGCCATTATCAAAGAAATATTGACCAATGCCACCTGGGCGCCCAATCATGGAAAAGAAGAACCCTGGCATTTCACTGTATTTAGCGGGAAAGGATTGCAAACGCTGGCTGATTTTCAAAGCAAGACCTATAAAGAAGGAGCAGGAGATAATTTTAAGGAGATCACGTATACCAAATTGCAGCAAAATCCTTTGAAAGCCTCGCATGTCATTGCGATCGGGATGAAAAAATCTGCAAATAAAAATATTCCTGAAGTAGAAGATATAGCAGCCGTGTCCTGTGCCGTGCAGAATATATACCTATCCGTTACAGCCTATGGCCTGGGTGGCTACTGGACAACAGGTGGTGTTACGTATAAAGAAATCGCTAAGCCTTTTTTTGGATTAGGAGAGCAGGATAGACTGCTCGGATTTTTCTATATCGGCTATATTGCCATTCCTTCTACAGGAGCAACAAGAAAATCTATTGATGAAAAAGTAAACTGGATCACTGAATAACATGAGGAAAAGAAAAAAAATCATTACACCACCGTATCAAATATTATATCCGGTAAAAGTAGCCAAAAGTAAAATTGCAGGAAACGGCGCTTATGCCGGACAACGCATTCCTGCCAAACGAAAGATCGGCGACCTGGGTGGTGTTATCGTTACCATGAAAGAAGCGATGCAACTCATCAAAGATCAGCAGGTGATCAACATGGTTGAATTAGAAAATAACCTGGCATTAAATGCATCGGCCAATCCTAACGATATGCGTTTCATCAATCACTCCTGTAATCCAAATACGTTTATGAGGGTGATGCGAAACCGGGTAGAGTTCTATGCATTAAAAAATATTAAGAAGGGTGAAGAGTTGAGTTGTGATTATGGTGAAACACATCATGAAGGTACCCTGCCCTGTGGCTGCGGAGCAAAGAATTGCAGGGGTTTTATCTGATAAGAACACCTGGGTATGCCGGGCCGTGAAAAAAACTATCTTTGCCAGCTGACCCTGAAACCATTAAAAATTTCTATATGAAAAAGATTGTATTGGGTTTTTCAATGCTGATGCTGGCTGCAATAGCTACTGCACAGCCACCTGCCGGTGATGCCAAACCGGGTGAATGGTATGGTGAAAAAGTTACAACAGATGGCGCTGTTGCCTTAACAGAAGTTGCAAAAAAACTTGCAGACAGTAATAAGCCTGAAAAAGCAGTTGATGCAAAGATCAAAGCGAAAATTACAGAAGTGTGTCCCAAGAAAGGGTGCTGGCTGAAACTCGAATTAGAGAATGGCGAGACCGCAATGGTAAAGATGAAAGATTATGGTTTCTTCCTGCCGCTGGCTGCCAAAGGCAAAACTGTGGTGATTGATGGTGAAGTGAAGATCAAAAACACATCAGTGGAAGAGCTGAGACACTATGCTGAAGATGCTAAAAAGTCGAAAGAAGAGATCGCTGCTATTACCAAACCTGAAAAAGAGATCCGGGTAACTGCGAAAGGGATTACAATAGTGGAATAGTAGTTCAAAATAATTTTATATAAAGCTGTCCATCCGGGCAGCTTTTTTATTTTACGACCAGTTGTTTGTCAAAACGTTGTCAGTTTCCGTTTTGCGTAAGTTGATTTCCTTTTACCGTAATCAATTAGAAGAGGGTTATTGTTCTTTTGCATAAAATTAATTGGAATGAGAAAATCATATGCAGACAGAAAGACAAAAGGGATAGCTTTATGGATCGGGGTGATGTTGATTTTAGCGGGAACATTACAAGCACAAAATGGTACTTTGAAAGGATGCATCCGGACAAGCGATGGAAAGCCTGCAGCCCAGGTGAATGTGCAATTAAAAGAGATCAAAAAAGGGACTATTACAGCAGAAGATGGATGTTACACACTAAATGATATTGTACCCGGTAAATATTCAATCGTTGTTTCTTTCGTCGGCTTGCAAACCGTACAGACACCGGTTGAGATCATAGCCGGGCAAACTATTGCCAGCAATTTTACACTGGTAGAGAATGAAAGCCAGCTGGCAGAAATAATAATTACCTCAAGTCGTTCGCTGAATGAAAAGCTGGTTAGTATTGGTAAGCTGCCTATTAAACCAATGGACCTCCCACAGAGCATGATGGTAGTTGGTAAAGATGTGCTGGAACGACAGCAGGTATTACATATCAGCGATGTATTGCAGAATATTAGTGGCGTATACCTGATGGGTACTACAGGAGGTTTCCAGGAAGAAATTGCAGCAAGAGGTTTTGCATTCGGCAGTGCCAATACATTTAAAAATGGGGTACGTTATAATAACGGCGTGATGCCTGAATTAAGCAGCGTGGAAAAACTGGAATTTTTAAAAGGGGGCAGTGCTATTCTTTTTGGAAATGTTGCTGCCGGGGGTGTGATGAATATCGTAACCAAAAAACCAAAATTTGACAAAGGCGGAGAAATAGCATTCAGAACAGGGAGCTTTGATTTTTATAAG
>DASVOE010000144.1:0-17530 GCA_036383515.1 Chitinophagaceae bacterium
AATGGAATCAATATTTAATAGTAATCATCCTTTTACATTAGAGTCAGGTGTAACCCTTCCGGGTTATCACCTGGCTTATACTACGCATGGAAAACTAAATGCTGCAAAGAATAATGTGGTGTGGATCTTTCATGCATTAACGGCCAATAGTAATCCGCTGGAATGGTGGCCCGGCCTTGTAGGTGAAGGAAAATTCTTCGACCCTTCCAAATATTTTATTGTTTGTGTAAACAAACCCGGAAGTCCGTATGGAAGTATTTCACCGGTTAGCATCAACCCGCAAACCAATGAGCCTTACTATCATGATTTCCCCGTGTTTACTATTAAGGATATGACAAAGGCATACCAGCGATTGAAAGATCACTTGGGTATTGAAAAAATATTCCTTGGCCTCGGAGGCAGTACGGGTGGTATGCAGGTGCTGGAGTGGGCGATCGAAGAACCGGATTTGTTTGAGCATATCGTTCCTATTGCCACCAATGCTGCTTTATCGCCGTGGGCTATTGCATTTAATGCATCACAACGCATGGCGATCGAAGCAGATACTACCTGGCTGGAACGCAGACGGGATGCAGGCCAGAAAGGACTGGCAGCTGCCCGTTCTATTGCGTTACTCTCTTATCGTTCGTTTAATGGTTATGATATTACGCAACAAAGGGATAAATCGTTTGTACCGATGCAGAAAGAAACCGTGTATGCTGCAGATAACTACCAGCGTTACCAGGGATTGAAATTAGTCAACCGTTTTAATGTTGTTTGTTACTACCGTCTCAGCCAGAGTATGGATAGTCATGATGTAGGAAGAGATCGTGGTGGCGTTGAAGTTGCTTTAAAAAAGATAAAAGCGAGAACGCTGGTGATAGGTATCAAGACGGATGTATTGTATCCTATTACTGAACAGGAATACCTGCAACAAAAAATCAATGGCGCTGAATTACTCAGTATTGCCAGCGATTTTGGTCATGATGGTTTTTTACTGGAGTATGAAAAGATAGAAGCGGCATTGAAAAAATTTACAGAAGACAGATCATCGCATCATTTGAAAGTGGTGAATGAATAAAGTTCCCCGGTCCCTTACTATTTCAATACCTGGATCGAAGAACAAGTGAACTAAAAATTAAGCAATGGAAACACATAAGCAATTAACAATAGGTCTTTTTGGTTTTGGCGTAGTGGGTGAAGGATTGTATAAGGTACTTCAGCAAACCCCTTCATTAAATGCCTCCATTCAAAAAGTATGTATCAAAAACCCTGGCAAAAAAAGAAATGCACCGGAGTCATTATTTACGACTGACAAGGATGAAATTCTAAATGACCCCACGATTAATGTGATCGTAGAAGTGATCGATGATGCTGATGCTGCTTTCGGGATCGTAACTACTGCACTGAAGAATGGCAAAGATGTAGTTAGTGCTAGCAAAAAAATGATCGCAGAATACCTGCCTGCTTTATTGCAATTACAGCAGGAAACTGGCCGTTCTTTCCTCTATGAATCAGCAGCCTGTGCTTCCATTCCTGTCATTCGCAACCTCGAAGAATATTATGACAATGATCTGTTGCATTCAATAAGAGCGATCGTGAATGGATCTACCAATTTTATTCTTACCAAAATGTTCGAAGAAGGGCTTGATTTTAAACAGGCCCTGATGCTGGCGCAGCAATTGGGTTTTGCAGAAAGCAATCCCAAACTGGATGTGGAAGGTTTTGATGCGGTGAATAAATGGACCTTCCTGCTAACCCATGCTTACGGCATTGTAGAATCTCCGGATAATATTTTATTCAACGGCATCCAGAATATAAATGCTGATGACGCTATAGTAGCCAAAGCAAGAAATCAACAGATCAAATTAGTAGCGCAGGCTAAAAAATTAAGAAATGGCAAAGTAGCTGCTTTCGTGTTGCCACAGTTTGTAAAGCAGGACGATCACCTTTCGTTTGTAAAAAATGAATACAATGGTGTGGTGATCGAAAGTGGATTTGCCGACAAGCAATTTTTTTATGGAAAAGGTGCCGGCAGTTTTCCTACCGCATCTGCTGTATTGAGTGATATTTCGGCATTGCGCTACCAATACAAATACGAGTATAAAAAATTATATCATCATACACCTCACCAGTTGAGCAATGATGTCTACCTGCGGGTATATGTAAGCTTTGATGACTGGGCTTTTATCCCCCGTGAAAAATTTGAATGGATCGAAGAATGGCATGCGCAGGAGGATAGAAAATACCTGGCTGGTGTTATTTCTTTTAACCAATTAAAAAATAATAGCTGGTGGAAAGAAAACAATACATCGCTTATCCTTACACCCGATCCCGTGATTGAGGATATCGAAATCCGGAAGCTGAAAAAGAAGAGCCTTGAGCTCGCCGGTATTTTTTAGTCGCTTAGGTATTTGGCCACAGAGCTACACAGAGAAAAAGAGAACCACAGAGGCTGTGATATTCTCTGTGGCACTCCTTCACTCCGTTCTTCGTGGTTTGAATTGTTGAATAATAAACAGAACGTAAAAGAGGGCGACCCCAAGTTCCTTCGCTATCGCTTCTCGTCGGGGCAGGCGCAACCGGGCTTATAGTAGTACTAAAGCCCAACCCAAAACAATACATCACAATAATAATCTTGCTACCATGAGAGTTTCGCCTATGAACTCTGAACTATAGACTAGGAACTGTTTTCCTACCTTTGCCGCAACATTTTACAACCATGCGGGAATTATCTGTTGTTATTACGGTGATGAATGAAGATGAGAATATCAAGCCTTTGCTGGAAGCAGTTCGCTCAGCATTGACCGGCATTGATTACGAAGTAGTGCTGGTGGATGATGGTTCTGTTGATAAAACCAAACAGCAAATACTCGAATATTCTGATGAAAGAACAGTATTGGTGGAGTTGAGAAAAAATTATGGTCAAAGTACGGCGATGACGGCCGGCATTGATTATTCCCGTGGTAAATATGTGGCGCTTCTCGATGGTGACCTGCAAAATGATCCCACCGATATTCCTGCGATGCTGGAGTTGTTAAAAAAAGAAGACTGGGACGTGGTAGCAGGTAATCGTAAGAACCGGAAAGATGGTTTTATTCTCCGCAAAATTCCCAGCCGGATGGCAAATGCTCTTATCCGCAGAATGACGGGGGTGTATATCAGGGATTATGGCTGCACTTTAAAAGTTTTCAAAAGAGAAATAGCAGAAGAGCTGGGATTATATGGAGAGTTGCATCGTTTTATTCCTGTGCTTGCTAAGCTGCAAGGTGCTAAAATCACACAGGTGGATGTAAAACATCATGCCCGTATTCATGGTAAAAGTAAATATGGCATCAACCGTACTTTTAAAGTAATGAGTGATCTCATCCTCATGGTGTTTATGCGGAAGTATATGCAAAAACCGATGCACCTGTTTGGCACGATGGGTTTTATCAGCTTCGGGATTGGATTGCTTATTAATCTTTACCTGCTGGTATTAAAGATCATGGGGCATGATATCTGGGGAAAACCGTTATTGATATTAGGATTGATCCTTTTGCTGGGCGGTATCCAGTTTATTACGATCGGTATCATTGCAGATATCAATGTGAGAACCTATTTTGAATCACAGAATAAGAAAACCTATACTGTCCGTAAGGTTTACAATGCAAAAAGAGAAGTGGATCATAGTTCGCAGGTAGTGTTGTAACGGGCTAGGGACTAGTAAAAAATCAGGATAAATTTAAAGGTATGCGACACCTGTACGGGAGACGGTTATCAAGACTAAACTTTGCAACACTCTTCATAAATTGATTATTCTGACCATTAAAGATTAAGCTATTTTATGGTAACACGTCACTTCTGCCTTTTATACCTAAATTCACCTGAAAAATTACTTATTTAAGTGGCGGACATTAAAACAATTTTAAGAGAACTGAGTGTCATTTTAGGTTACATTTTAGCAAAATACAAGCTGACATTCACTGAAGAAAATTTAGATATTAAAACCTATTTAGATTTCATAAGAAAATACTGCAAAAATGTAAATGAATGTAATTCTGAAATCCAAAAAATTGAAGAACTTGAAGACTTTGTAGTTCACAAGGGGATTATAAAAAATGGGTTGACCCTCGGAAAATTGTTATACGAGAAGCTCAACCTTGATGGCGACATTTATTGGCTCGGTTCAAGTGTTAATTCCAAATACCCATTTGATATTAAAATCGGGGATACTGGCATATCACTAAAAGAAGACAGCTACATCCTAAAAAACCCATCCTTTGCAAATTATTTAAACGCCTTGGTTCAACCCGAACAACCTTTTAAAAATGTTCATGTTTTTCGAAAATTTGCAGGTGATGAATTTGGTAACTGGTACAACTATACATACAAAAAATTATTCGATGAGTTCAAAGCAAACAGTCAGGGCGCTACAATTTTCAGCTATCCGAAAAGAGGAACCAATATAAGGATAGGAAAGACAGGTTTGATTTTCGGAAACAATGAAACCAGCATTGAAATTGAAGCCAATGAAGACCTGGATGAAATTTCTCTAAATGCAAGATTGGGTGGGAACATTTTTGAGCACACCGTTAGTAAATGGATAAAAGAAACTTTAGAAAAGAAGGATGCGAATTATGAAAAACTGAAGAAAGAATGTTCATTAAAAGCAGGAGAAAACCTTAAGGGTTTTGTAATTAAAAATTTAAACTTAGATAATAATCAGTTATTGGAATTATTTCAAATTTATGATGATGCTTATTACTACGGAAAAAGTTTTGGCAAAACGCATCTTTATCAAGTTCCAAGTAATAAAGAGTGCAAAATTAATTTGAAAGACATTGAAATTAAAGTGCCCCAATCACAGCTAAATGTTTATTTCACTTTTGAAATTTCAAATAGCAATGGTTCAAATGTTGTTGTTTTTAGGGTTGAGTGCAGATATTCACATGGTCAACTAAAGGGAATTCCGGAAGCGAAATTATATTACACAGACAATGTTAATCATTTACAAGACCTTTACAAGGTTATAATATAAAATGAAAATGAAAGCTAAGAAAATAAAAATTAGAACTGAATCAAGTGCTTTTGGCACAAATGGTAGAATTAGTCATGATAGTTCTAAGTTTTATAATTCAAAATTATACTCAACTCTTGAAGAAAACGAGATGCTTGTTAAAGAAGAAAATATTTTGCCGACAAAACTAGAAAACAAATTTCTTACAGGTTCAGCAGAAAACATGAAAGAACTACCTGATAATTCTATTCATTTAATGATTACTTCACCACCTTACAATGTATCCAAAGAATATGATGATGATTTGACCTTACAACAATATTTAGCACTGCTTGAAAACTCGTTTAAAGAAACCTATCGGGTCCTTGTAAATGGAGGAAGAGCTTGTATTAATGTTGCTAATCTCGGACGCAAACCATATATCCCTCTTTCCGATTATATCTCCAAAATAATGATTGCTATTGGTTTTAAAATGCGGGGAGAAATAATTTGGAATAAAGCTGCTAGTTCAAGCCCTTCAACAGCTTGGGGAAGTTGGCAAAGCGCTGCAAATCCTACTTTAAGAGATGTTCATGAATATATATTGATATTTTCTAAAGGAGATTACAAAAGGGAAAAAGAGAGTAAAGAAAATAGTATTAGTAGGGATCAATTTATAGAATGGACAAAATCTATATGGACAATGAATGCGGAAAGTGCCAAACGCATTGGACATCCGGCGCCTTTTCCAGAAGAACTTCCATTTCGTTTAATTCAGTTATATTCTTTCAAAGATGATATTATTCTTGACCCATTTATGGGTAGTGGGACTACAGCACTTTCAGCAGTTAAATCAGAAAGAAAGTTCGTAGGTTACGACATTAACAAAGAATATGTTGCTCTTGCGGAAAAAAGATTGCACTCTTATCTTTCACAGACAAAATTAACTTTTGCTGAATCTAAATAATAGTGGGGGTCGTCTTGCGTTGTCTTCCCTTAATCATCAACAAGCAACAGAAGTCAAATCGGAGGAGTTTGGTATAACTAAAGAAATTGGCTTTGTTATTAGTGTTTCTTTTTAAATTCAGTTTTATCGATGCCTGAATTTTATTAGGAGTCTTGAACTCTCACATCAACATCCCCTCATTCTCCTTAAACCACTCATAGAATTTTTGCAACCCTTCTTTTAGTTGTGTTTGCGGATCATAGCCTAACAATCTTTTTGCTTTGGTAATATCCGCAAAGGTTTTGGGCACATCACCGGGCTGATCGGGATGAGGTTCAATGATTGCTTTTTTACCCGTAACTTCTTCAATAGCTGCGATCAGTTCTTTTAATGTGATTGTATAATTATTACCGAGGTTGATGATCTCGAAATCCGTTTTATCATAGTCAATAGCACCCATCACCCCCTGCACCGTGTCCTCCACAAATGTATAATCGCGGCTGGTGCTGCCATCGCCATACATGGTAATGGGTTTGCCTTTCAATATTGCCTTAGTGAATTTATGAATAGCTAAATCCGGACGCTGGCCGGGTCCAAATACAGTGAAAAAACGAAGCGCTATAAACCGAATGCCAAATAGTTTGCTGTAAACATGCCCCAGCATTTCGCCAGACAATTTGGTGCTGGCGTAGGGACTAATGGGCATCAACTGCTCATCTTCTTTCCAGGGATAATGATCGTTTACTCCATACACACTGCTGCTGGAAGCAAAAACAAATTGCTTTATCTTTTTTTCTTTAGCAAAATCCAGCATATTCTGAAGACCTATCACATTGGCCTGCTGGTAAGCCAATGGATCAGCGATACTGGGTCTTACCCCTGCTTTCGCCGCTAAATGAAGAATCGCATCAACAGGTCCGTTGATAAGTTCACTCAACTCTTTTCCTGAAGTTTTTGCAAGGTCGTTACTCAACAAACGAAAACCGGGATTGGATTTAAAATCCCGGATATTAAAATTTTTAATAGCAGCTGAATAAAAGGGATCAAAATCATCAATGCAGGTTATCCTTGTACCCGGGTTAGCCCGCAGCAGGGCACGGATAAGGTTGCTGCCAATAAACCCGGCGCCGCCGGTAACGAGATAATGCTTCATATAAGTTGTAAGTGCAGCAAAGTAAATAAATAAACCCCGGATTGATCCATAGAACAGGCAACTTATGACCTCTGCAAAGCGATTTTAAGTCATATTACCCTTTAATGTGAAGCCTGCTATCCCGATAAAAATATTTGTTGATGCACATGTATTTGACCAGGAATACCAGGGCACACGAACATTCATCAAAGAATTGTATGCCCGCCTCGCACAAAAACAAAACATACAATTATACCTTGCCGCCCACAATATTGATCAGTTGAAAGCCATTTTTGGATGCGCTTCCAATATTGTTTATATCCGATATAAGACAACATCATCATGGCCTCGACTTCTTTATACGATTCCTTCCATCCTGAAAGAATACGATATTGATTTTGCCCATTTCCAGTATATGATCCCTCCCCTCAACAACAACAAATGCCAATATATCGTCACTATACATGATGTGATTTTTGCAGAATATCCTGAAGAGTTTTCTCTCTGCTATCGCTTGTCCAAAAAAATGCTGTACCAGTTAGCTGCATCAAAGGCGGCTATCATTACGACCGTTTCAGCATTCTCAAGAAATTCGATTGAAAAAAGGTTGGGCGTGCCGCCCGGTAAAACTAAAATCATATCCAATGGAGTCAGTAATGTATATTTTAAGCCGTATAATAAAGAACGAGCAGCAGCTTATATCGCCGGTAAATACGGGGTTGAAAAATATATTCTTTATGTCAGCCGGTTTGAACCCCGGAAAAATCATGCAGGATTGCTGAAAGCATACTTGGAATTGCAATTATACCGAAAGGGATATTATCTCGTACTGTTGGGTCATCAAAGTCTCAGCGTAGATGAATTTAATAGCCTGCTTCATGAATTACCTGCTGGTATCCGCAAATTCATTTTTATAAATGACGCCATCAATGATGAGGAATTGCTGGAGTTTTACCGAGCAGCTACTCTTTTTGTTTATCCTTCGAAAGCCGAAGGTTTTGGTATTTCCCCACTCGAAGCTGCGGCGTTGAAAATTCCTGTACTATGTTCCAATGCATCTGCCATGCAGGAGTTCACTTTTTTTGGCGATCAGCATTTTAATACGGCTGATCATGAGCTTTTAACAAAAAAACTAAATGATATTCTCTGCCGTCCGCCTGGTGAAGCAACACTGCAAGGAATTTCAGACTTTATAAGAATGAACTATTCCTGGGAAGAATCGGCAGAGAAGTTCTATCAACTTATACGACATCAGCAACAATTGATTTCAGCAACTAAACAAAAGACAAATGATAAACTTTTCGCTTCTTGATGACAATAAAGAAGGCTACAGGATAAGTTATTTACTGGCCAAACCATTTTCACATCTTGTGATCGATAATTTTTGCGATCCGGAAAAAATAAATGCTTTGTATAATAAGATACCTGAACTGAATAACAAGAGCAGAGATTACATGTTTGCCAAAAACAAATTTGAAAAAGCAAACTACAGGGAATTAGGGACTGAATTTGACGAGTTATATACAGAACTTACTTCAACTCGAATGAATGCTTTTCTCAGTTTCATTGCCAATGAAGAAGTAATAGTAGACCCTGACAATCATGGCGGGGGTTTGCACCAGGGAAAAAAGAATAGCTTCCTGGATATGCACCTCGATTTTAATTACCATCCCCTAAAAAGAGGCTGGTTCAGGAATATGAACCTCCTGTTGTATTTAAACAAAGATTGGAAACCAGAATACAAAGGTCACCTCAAACTGCTGGACAGGAGAACCGGTGAACAGAAGGATGTGGAAGTACCTTTTAACCGTATGATCATACAACAAACCCGTGCCTATACTTTACACGGCTATGAACAAACCAACTTTCCTGAAAACCGGTACAGGACTTCTATTGCTACCTATGCCTATACCATTCATAAAGAAATGATAGAAATACCACGCACCACTGATTGGTTTGTAAAAAAAGATCAGCCCCTAAAAAAAATGATCGCTTCCGTGTATGGACCTGCGGTGAAAGTAAAAAACATTTTCTTTGGCAGCGGCACAGCTAAAAACAAATAACGCATCGCCTGTAACAACATGAAAATAGGAATCATCGGTACCCGGGGCATACCCAATCACTATGGCGGTTTTGAACAATTTGCACAGCAATTATCAGTGGGCCTCGTAAAAAAAAAGCATGAAGTTGTTGTTTATAACTCCCACCTGCATCCATATAAAGAAAAGGAGTGGCGTGGCGTAACGATTGTTCATTGCAGCGACTGGGAAGATAAGATAGGCACGGCAGGTCAATTTATCTATGACCTGAACTGCATACACGATGCCCGGAAAAGAAATTTTGATATACTACTACATCTTGGATATACCAGCGACGCTGTCTGGTATTGGCACTGGCCCAAAAAGACGATCCATATTGTTAATATGGATGGCCTTGAATGGAAACGCAGTAAATACAATCGAATCACACAACGGTTTTTGAAGTGGTCAGAATCGCTGGCTGCAAAAAATGCAGACGTACTGATTGCTGATTCGCCCGGAATACAAGAACATTTGCTGGCAACTTTTCAAAAGCAATCCGTCTATATTCCTTATGGAACAAAAGTCTTTACCGAAAATGATCCGGCTGTCCTGGAAAAATATAAACTAATCCCCCAGCAATATTTTTTACTGGTAGCCCGGATGGAGCCGGAGAATAATATTGAAATGGTGATCAAAGGGTGGCTGGGTTCCAATCAAAAAATCTCTTTAGTTATCATTGGTAATATCAACAACCGGTTTGGAAGCCATATCACAGCAAAATATAGTCACCCGGGTATTCAATTTATTCCTTCTATTTATGATGAGAAGGATCTCAACAATCTCCGTTATTACTCCGCCCTTTATTTTCATGGACACTCCGTGGGTGGCACCAATCCTTCCCTGCTCGAAGCCATGGCTTGTGGATGCACCATCGCCGCCCATGATAATATTTTCAATGGAGCTGTATTGCAAAACGAGGCTGATTATTTTTCGTCTTCCGGTGATGTTGCATTGATCATGAACAATCCCGGAGATTTTTTTATCAACGAAAAGAAAAAGAAATTAAATGTTGAAAAGATCAACATTGTTTATAACACTCAAAAGATCGTTGACGATTATGAAACGATAATGCACAATGCCTGCTTTGGAAACGCTGATCATTGTTGATTAGAAGCCATCTCAAAAGTCAAGTTTTACCACGAAGGCGCTAAGTCACGAAGAAATTCAATATAGAAGGTCAAAGCTTTGTGCCTTCGTGCCTTAGTGGCAATAATTAGTTTTAGACTTTTGAGATAGGTTCTGGTGATCAAAGACTTTCGCTTCTTGTTACAGTTTTTACATTAAACTGGTGAAAAACGTTGGTAAAGGCGAGTATCCAAATCACATACTCAGCCATATTGGTGATAAAACTGCCGGTAAACTGGTAAATGAACATAAAGAAAAAAAGCAGCAGCCGGTAATAGTTATTCCACACTTTGGTATGAAAGAAAAAGAATATTTCAATAATCAACCGTAATGAAACCCCGACCCATCCGAAGATGGCGAACGTTTCAGCTACAGCATTGGGAATGGTAATCGGCATCTCCATATTGTAGCGATAATAACTGCGTATAATACTTTCGCCTATGATCTTTATTTGTCCTAAACCAATGCCCCAGTATTCATTTTTTTCATCCAATAGTTTACCCGCCAATATAAAAGCATCAACTGTTCTTCCATTACCTGAACTGTCCTGGCCACGAAAAATATTACCCATCCTTGTAAAAACAGGGTTATGCCTGAAAAACAAAACCAGTATTACCAGGGCTGAGCTTACTGTAACACCCACGGTAATAACGGCATTGGCAATTCTTCGTTTACTGGTCAGTTTTTTAAAATAGAAGACCCATGTAATAATTCCTGCCAGCAAGGCTGTGCCTATAACTCCTATTGAAAAGGAAAGAACATAAGGTAAAAATAACATCAGCATTAAAAGTGTTGGCCTGATCTTGTTTTGGTGAAAGAAAAACTGTAGTAAAAAAAAGAAGAAAAGCGGTGTAAATACCAGGGCATAATAAGAAGGTTCGTATGTAAAGAGTTTTAATCGCCGCCATGCCCCAACGCCACCTCGTAATACCTGTTCATCCCATGCCACCTGGAACCAGGGCGTAAAATAAAGAGGGATGGCAACGACACATAAAATAAAATTTATCAATAATATCCTGCGAAATATTTTTTCAATATCAGTACCTGTTTTTAAAAAAGTAAATACAGCCTGGCAAAAAACGTATACCAATACAAGATTTAGTAAAGAAGTAAAATAACTTTTAATTTCCACCTCTACGATGGTGATATGAATGATAATAAAGGGAAGCAGTATAATAATAAACGGCAGAAGGACCTCTTTTTTTCTTACCAGCAATATCCATACATAAAACACAGGCGCCAGCAGGGTCATATAAGTAAGCCCAAAAGGTAAGCCCAGCGAATTCACAAAGAAATAGATGAATACAAAAGGAAAGTATTTATTGATATTCATGAAATTTCTTTTTTAAAAAATCTCTCGTACCCTGGTAGATCCCTCCTGCCCTGCTCCATCTACCGGTAAATACTCTTTTGAACCATCTCCAGATCACAAAAAATAAGACCAGCGGCACATTGTCTTTCCTGAACTTCGAAATAAATAGCAATCCATTTCTTGCATAATAGTAATTGGCCAAAAATCCTTTCCCTATGGTCGTGCTGATCTTATCGTATGCTATTGCCCTCCTGCAAACTAATAACGGATGTCCTTTTTGCCTGGCACGATAACACCAGTCGGTTTCCTCCCAGTATAAAAAATATTCTTCCGGCAATAGGCCCAGGACCTTGAAATTTATTGCCTGTGTAAACAAACATCCCCCGGATATATAATCCAACCGGCGAATATCCTCGGGCTTTGTTATCGTTTGCACTGTAGCCAAATAAAAATTTACTTTTCCTCCACCGTAAAAAAGAAGTTTATGGTTGCCTTCATAATTTTTGATCACAGCGCCGATAATACTTTCCTGTGACTGTGTGCCGGCAAACCGAACCAGCTCATTCAGCGTATTCTCCCGGATGATCATATCCGGGTTTAATAACCACACATATCCATTTTCGTTTTTCAAAATAGCGAGCATAAGGTTATTGCCATTGGCAAACCCGGCATTGCTGTCATTCTGAACAAGGGTAACCTGCGGCAGAAGAGCCAGGTCAACCTCCTGGATTTCCTTTTTGGTGATGGTTTTAAACTCCCGCTGTTCATTCGATAACCAGCTTGCCAGGCGAGCCAGAGAATCGTTCCCGGAATTATTATCAACAACGAACACGGAAAAATTGGTATAGGTTGATCGCAACACCGATTGCAAGCACTCCTGTGTATCCTGCCATTGCCGGTAATTCAGAATAACAATATATACTTTCGGTGAACGCATGCAGCACAATGATTAAAACGAAGATAATAACGCATTAACGTAAAAAAGAAGCAACCAAAATCTTTTACCTGTCGTTAGGAAGGCGGGTTACTCCCGGGGATTGCTGTACCCATTCGTTAACAATACTTATTAATTGATCTCCATTTTATGACCACCGCTTCCAAAACGAATATTGAACCTGATGATATTGACCTGCTTTTGCTTTTGGAGCGAAGCATTTTGTTCTTCAAAAAGTATAAGTGGGTATTTATAATTGCGATCGTGCTGGGTTTAGCTACCGGTTACCTGTTTTATCGTTCTATTCCAAAAACATATAAATCCCGGCTAATCGTTCATTCATTTATTCTTACTAACCAGGAGCAATTGCAGATCGTGGACAACTGGAACCAGCTTTTAAAAAAAGGTGAGTACACTGCTCTTTCCGAAATTTTTCAATGCCCCGAAACAATTTTTTATAAAGTAAAAGAATTAAAAGGCAAAGAGATATTGCAGGTGTTTACACCTCAGAATCCTAATGGTTTCATCATTGACGCCATCGTTACTGATAATTCGGCGCTGGATAGTTTACAAAAAGGAATTGTTCTTGGGTTTGAAAACAGCGAATATATCCGGGAACGGTTATTTCTTAAAAGGCAAGGTCTCAGTGAACTCATTGAAAAAACAACGGCTGAAATACAAAAACTGGATTCAACCAAACGAATAATGGAAAGGATCATTGCCGGCAAACAAAACATTTCTTCTTCCTTAATTGTAGATGGTTCCAGCATTAACCGGCAATTGATCGAAATGAATGAAAAATTGTTGTCGTTTAAAGAAAGTCTGCGATTTACCGATGCGGTGCAGGTGTTTCAAAATTTTAGCAAGTTTAAGCGGCCGGTGGGACCTAACCTGTTTGTTTGGCTTTTCCTGGGATTGGTATTCTTTGTGGCACTGGCTTATATGTTTGCCCTGGTAAATTCCATACAAGCTAAACTCAAGCGTCGTGCTGCATTCTCTTCCTGATATAAATTAGGACTTACCATGAACAATGTTGCCCATGAAAATAAAACCCTTTCATTACTCCTTTACATAGCCTATGTTATTTTCTCTATAAGCCTGGTATTCTCTTTCCGGGCGATAAGTAGCGTTAGTATTGGACTGATACTTCTTACCGGGCTTATCAAAAACAAAATGGAAACGGGGAAGTTCGTTATAAAAAGAGGAAACTTTTTTCTAACAGCATGTATCCTGTATTTTTTACTTCAATGCATTGGATTGCTTTACCAGCATGACACCAACAAGGACTGGAATACGATCCGTTTAAAAACTGGTTTGATCATAATGCCCCTGGCAATATATTGTTCAGAATTTCTTACCGTAAAAAGGGTTCAGCAGCTATTCTCTTTCTTCTCCATTATACTTTTCGCTGGTTCGTTGTACTGTCTTATTGTATCTTTTTTCCATTACTCCTGGTCAGGTGATTCATCACTGTTTTTTTATCATAACCTGGTCAGCCCTATCCGGCAACATGCTGTGTATTTCTCTGTCTATGTTTTTATTGCTCTTGTCTTCCTGTCAGAAGGAATACGGAGAAACAATTTTGTATTCACCAAATACTTTCACTACTACCTGATCTTTTACTTTATTATTTTCCTGTTTCTTCTTTCTTCCAAACTGGTTATTGGTTTTTACATCATCTACCTGATCTATTATTTTTTTGTTTTGGTTTACACTCGAACTGTCAGCACAAAAAAAATGATACCTGTTTTCCTGGTTCTAATAGCAGCAACAGCCACTATTTTCTTAACGGGTAATAAGATAAGCGACCGGTTCGCTGAAATATTCCAGGGAAATATTTCAGTTGTAAAACAGGAAACATTCAGCCCTGGTGATTACTTCAATGGATTGCAATTCCGTTTACTTCAATGGAAATTGGTGCCTGCTATTCTCGCTGAGAATAAAAGCTGGTGGACCGGCGTAAGCCCGGGCAATGCTCAGTCACTGCTGGATAAAAAATATATCGAAAAGAATATGTACACCGGAGATCCCATGCGACAGGGCCATGGCTATTTAGGCTATAATACCCATAACCAATTCCTGCAATCTTTGTTGCAAAATGGAATTCCCGGCTTAGCCGCTTTTTTATTTCTCTGTTATGCATTGCTGCGAATCGCCTGGCTAAGAAAGCATCGTCTCATCAGCTTTGTCATATTGCTTATTCTTGCTTTCGCCTGCACAGAATCATTACTGGAAACACAATATGGCTTAATACTATTCACCTTCTTTCCTTTATTTACTGAAGCGGGTAGTAAGGCCAACCTTTTGAGTCATTTTCCCGATTAAATATAGTATGCATCCCTTATCTGTTGTCATTATCACTTTTAATGAAGAAGCGAATATCAGTCGCTGTATTGAATCAGCCCGGAAAGTAGCCGATGAGATCATCGTGCTGGATTCCTTTTCTACTGATCAAACTGCCGCTATTGCCCGTCAGCTGGGTGCTGTTGTACACCAGGAAAAATTCAGGGGCTATATCGGGCAAAAGAATTATGCCATGCAACTGGCTTCACACAATTATATTCTTAGCCTCGATGCCGATGAAGCATTGGATGAAAAACTGGTCGTCTCCATATTGAATGCTAAAAAAACTTTGTCGCACCGGGCTTATCAAATGAACCGTTGCACGAATTATTGCGGTCACTTTATTCGTCACGGGCTATGGTATCCCGATAAAAAGATCAGGTTATTTGATCGTCGCATTGCAAGCTGGGGAGGATTGAATCCTCACGATAAGATTCAGCTAACACAAACGTTTCCTGTCGCCCATCTCCCAGGTGATATACTGCATTATTCATTTACTATACCAGACGACCTGGTGTGGCAAAACAACCGGTTAAGTTCTATTGCTGCTGCTTCGTTATATACAAAAGGGTATCGCAGCAACTGGTTTAAGATGCTGGTAAGACCCGCATGGGCCTTTATCAATGGTTATTTTTTCCGGTTAGGTTTGCTGGACGGAGTTGATGGTTTTGTTATTGCCGTCAATACATCTCACCAGGTGTTTTTGAAATACAGCAAGCTATACAGGTTGCAGGGTTCCAGGCAAAAAAAAATATCGATACAAAGCCAACCCTTGGTACCGGGAAAGAAATCTGTTGCCAGTGAAGGATAGTGTATTGCAGGGCGGTTTTATCTTTAACCTGACTAAATTCATTTTATTTAAGATGACTACTAAACCGCAATCAAACAGGTGAAGACTATTTTTAAAAACACATGGCGGGTTCTCGATAAAAAAGAAAAGAAACATTTCCGCCTGTTGATCATCCTTGATATTGCGATCAGCATTCTTGATATACTTTCACTGGCCCTTTTACTTTGGATCGTCCAGTTTTATATTCAACCCCATGATAACAGAACTCTCTCCTTTCTTCCGTTATGGTTGATTAATAAAAACTCTGTAGGGATCATTGCTGTTTTCCTTGTCTTTTTTAGTATAAAAAATATTGCAGCATATTTGATCGTCCGTGCTCATTACCGGTTTAACAGCCGGGTGGCTATCAGGATATCCCGCAATAATCTTCTCGATTACCAGCTGGCAGGGTATCATGATTTTGTGGATATTGATTCCTCCGTGCATGTAAGAAAAATCTGCTTTCAGCCCTTTGAATTTTGCCAGCAACTATTATCGGGTATTCAACAGGTGATCACACAGGCCTGCCTGATCAGCATTGCGATCATTGCCATCTTATTATTCAATGCAAAATTATTTTTACTGCTACTGGCTTTATTGCTGCCACCGGTAGTAATAGTGTTTTACGTTGTCAAAAAAAGAATGACCTCCGCCCGGAAAAGTATCAGGACAAACAATGAACGGTCATTCCAATACCTGCTGGATGCACTAAAAGGTTATGTGGAAAGCAATATCTATGGCCGTCATGAATTTTTCATGCGACGTTTTATTGAAACCCGTAAAAAATTCAGCAAGTCGTTGTTTGATTCACTGGCCATGCAAAGCCTGCCGGGTCGCATCATTGAAATTTTTGCTATACTGGGTTTATTCATCCTGATCGCCATTGCCAAATGGTCAGGAAATGAGGATACCACTTCCTTACTGACGATCGGCGCTTTTATGGCCGCTGCTTATAAAATAATTCCGGGCATCGTGAAGATCATTAATATCAGCGGCCAGATGAAAGCCTACGAATTTTCAGTGGATGATTTTATCCACTCTCCCGCGCAAACAAGCCATAGTAATGAAGCATCGCCAGTCTTAGGTATTCAATCAGTACAATTAAAAAATATCAATTTCAGTTTTGCAAACCTGGTTGTTTTACAAAATTTTGATCTGCTCATCCGGAAAGGAGATTTCCTGGGAATTTCCGGTGCATCAGGAAAAGGAAAGACAACCATACTGAATATCCTGCTGGGATTCTTAGTTCCGATTAAAGGCGAAATATTGATCAATGATACGGCGGTAAAAAAAGAGATGATAAAAAACTGGTGGCCTTCTGTCGCCTATGTAAGACAACAAACTTTTTTTATTCATGATACATTATTACGGAATATTACATTACAGGAAGAAGACCATGACGAGGGAAGGTTGCAATATGCCTTGACTATTTCGGGGTTGGATAATTTCGTTTCCCGGTTTCCGGAAGGTCTTGATAAAATGATCACTGAGAATGGGAAAAATATCAGCGGCGGTCAGCAGCAGCGCATCGCCCTGGCAAGAGCATTATATAAAAATGCTGATCTTATACTGCTGGATGAACCCTTTAATGAATTGGATGAAAGCTCCGAAATATCCCTGCTGGAACATTTTAAGGAGTTAGCCCAACAGGGTAAAATAATCCTGCTGATAACCCACAACAAAAAAAGTCTTTCGTACTGCAGTAAAATTATTTCCCTGGATGAGCAAGGATAAAAAAACATTGGTCATTCTCACACCGGGCTTTCCGAAGGATGAAGCAGATAGCACCTGCCTGCCCATGCAACAGCAATTAATTCAAACATTGTTGAAAAATAATCCTGAATTAAGCATTATCGTGCTGTCTTTTCAAT
>DASVOE010000145.1:0-5449 GCA_036383515.1 Chitinophagaceae bacterium
AAAAATGTGGAATATAATTTTTCAGGTTCTTAAAAAGTTGATTTAATATTCCATACAAATAATCATAACTTACTATCGATTCGCTGATATCGTGATTAGAAAAAAGAGTCTAATTTTATTTTTAATCTAAACTAATGTTTATGAAACGATTAAATTGGGTAAAATTTGTCGCAATTTTTATTCTACTGTTCACGTCAAGTTTTGCTTTTTCTCAGAACACAGTTAGTGGTAAAGTCTCCGATAACACGGGCAAAGGAATTTCTGGCGCCACGGTTGTTGCCGGCACCCTCGGCACTACATCCAATGCAGAAGGGATATATTCACTTTCCCTGCCCAGTGGCAATGCGACCATCACCGTTTCTTTTATTGGTTATGCTACTGTATCAAAAAGCGTAAATGTAAAAGGCAGCGCTACTGTTGACTTTACACTGATCGAGTCTTCAGGAGAATTAGGTGAGGTGGTATTGACTACTGGCTCCCGTTCATTACCCAGGAGCTCGATAAACACTCCTTTACCAATAGATGCAATTCAGTCAGCCGATTTAAGAACCACAGGTCAGATTAGTTTCGACAAACAATTACAATACCGGGTTCCATCGTTTAATACAGTCAATACTCCGGTAAATGACGCCACCACATTACTTGATCCGTATGAGATCCGGAACCTGGGACCAAGCCGAACATTAATCCTGATTAATGGGAAAAGAAAAAACCTGAGTTCATTATTGTATGTACAGTTTTCGCCTGGAAGAGGTGAAACCGGCGCCGATTTATCAGCTATTCCTGTTGATGCTATTAAGAGAGTCGAAATTTTAAGAGATGGCGCCTCTGCTCAATATGGTTCAGATGCTATTGCAGGTGTAATGAATGTTATCCTGAAAGACCGGTACCAGTATAGTAGCTTAACGTTTAATGGCGGAATTACCCATAAGGGGGATGGTGGCAATTATGGTCTTGCTTACAACGGCGGATCCAATTTTGGTTCAAGAGGATTTTTAAATTATACGGTTGATTTCAGCCAGCAAAATAGTGCGGTTCGTTCTGGAATTCTTCATCGGCCATCTGAAAAATTTATTTTTGGCGGTTCACCCTCTGCGAATGCTGCAATTGATGCATTTCTGAATGTTTATCCAACAGGAAGAAATATCAATGGTTCAGGTGAAACGCAAGCCGCTAAATTCAATTATAATCTGGGTGTTCCCATTGGCGAGAACGGACAGTTTTATAGCAATGCAGGATTAGTATTTAAGAAAGTTTATAGTCATGCAAACTACAGAACTCCTTATTGGAGAACAGATGCAGGTTTATTACATCAAAAAATTCCCGGTGCACCCAATTATACCGGCGGAAGTGACCCGCTGTATGAAGGATATCTCGGTTATGTACCTACGTTTGACGGAGACTTGCTTGACTATCATGGAACCTTTGGATTTATGAATGTAACGAATGGGTGGAAACATGATGTCAGTATCACTTTTGGTGGTAACCAACAATTATACAGTGTTGAGCATACAGTAAACCGTTCGCTGGGAACCGCCAGCCCAACTGCATTTAAACCGGGTGGATATAACTTCTCACATATTGTAGGCAACTACGATATTTCAAAATCCCTTACCGATAATTTTTCATTAGCTTTTGGTACGGAAGTAAGAAGTGAAACCTATAAGATCATTGCTGGTGATACAGCATCCTATTCAGGCGAAGGAGCAAATTCATTCCCGGGTATCCGTGCAGAGAATGCAAGCGTCAACAAGCGATTTAATTTTGGAGCCTATCTCGATGCTTCATGGGATATAACTGAAGATTTTTTGTTGAATGCAGCTATTCGTGGTGAAAAATATAGTGATTTCGGTGAAGCGTTTGTTTGGAAGGTATCATCACGTTATAAAATTGCCGGAAATAAAGCAGTGATCAGGGCTTCTGCTTCCACTGGCTTCAGGGCGCCAACCTTGCACCAGATCTATGCTCAATCTACCCAGGCATCTTTTGTAGCCGGAACTATTCAACTCTCTGGTTTATTTAATAACAGAAGCAAACAGGCATTTCTATTACAGGTACCATTACTTAAGCCTGAAAAATCGGATAACTATACTGTAGGTTTCGGCATTAATCCAACCAACAATTTCAGCCTGACCGTGGATTATTATAATATCACTATAAAAGACAGGATAGTCTACAGCTCGGCAATATCTACAAGCAACACAAGTACAGCTTTGTACCAAATACTCCAGGCAGCAGGTGTTGTACAAGCCAATTTCTTTATTAATGGTATTAAAACAAAAACACAGGGACTTGATTATGTACTTGGCTATCGCAATATCGGATTAGGTGAGGGAAAATTGTCAATCAACCTTGCCGGAAATATTACATTAAAAAATGAGATCGTTGGGAATCCTAATAATCCCAAACCTGTAAAGGATGCTGGTGCAGATATTCTTAGTGTACAGATTCGTTCCTTGCTTACGGAAAGCCGACCGAAATTCAAAGATGTATTGGGATTGGATTACCAAATCAAAAAATGGAATATAAGCCTGAATAATACCTTATTTGGGCCAACAAAATTCCAGGATCTGGATAATGGCCCAAGTTATAATGATTTAGGAATAACGCCACCGGCTTCAGGGAATAGGAATGTTATGAATGATATTAAGCAGGTATTTAAAACAGCAGTTGTAACTGATCTGAATATTGGATATAATTTTAGCAGCAAAATTTCTGCAAACATAGCTGTAAACAATATATTCAACATTCTGCCAAAATGGGAACTTAAATCATTGAATGGTGATGGTCAAAGAGTTTTAGATAATACAAACGCAAAGGAACTGTTAGAAGGTGTCTTAGCTCTCGGGGGACGCTATAAAATCTTACTTTATAATGGTTCTCAGTTCAGCCAGTTGGGAACAATCTTCCAGGGCTCAGTTGTATTTAAGTTTTAATTAATTTTATCAATAGAACTAAAGCTGTGATTTTTTAATCACAGCTTTTTTATTTATATGGCTAATCTATATACAGATCTTTCTGAAGTGTACGAGATGATGTACCAAACCTTTATCAATTATGATGAAGAGTATACGTATTATAGTACCAAACTGAAAAAACATAATAGCAGATCTGTTATTGAGCTGGGTTGTGGCACAGGTCATCTTGCTGGCCGGTTTATAGCAGGTGGATTCGATTATACCGGTTTTGACGTAAATGACGCTATGCTTGAAATTGCCAAAAGCAAACATTCCGCAGCAGTTTTTAAAAAAGAAGATATGCGGGATTTTAAATTAGATACATCAAAAGATGCTTGCTTACTTGCCGGAAGAACTTCAGCATATCTTATCACTAACAAAGATGTGCTCGATTGCTTCCGGTCAATTTATAATAGCCTGAACGAGGCAGGCATTCTCCTTTTTGATGTGATAGATGCAACTGAATTTATCCAACAGATCAAAAATGGAAAAAAAATAACTCATAGAGCTATATTTAATAAAAGAAAATTCCGCCGTGAAAGTTACTGGTCGGTGAATGAAGCACAAAGCTGGACATTTAACTGGGACTCCGTTTATTTCGAGGAGGATGAAAAAGGTAATTCAAAAGAATTGGGAAAGGATAATTCTGTTATCCGTGCTTTTACAAAAGACGAAATCAGTTTGATGCTAAAGCTTTCCGGGTTTAATATCCTTGAAATTGAAAACCGTTCATCTTATGCTTTTGATACATTTGTAGTTGTTGCACAAAAAATTATCGACTATGGCAATGTATGATAATGAAAATACAGTTAAGGCGTCATTTGATTTAAACTATATCAGTGAACATTTGCTGCAGGCTCAATGGGCCGAATTTATTGAACTCAAGAAAGTTATTCATGAAATTGCCGAACGTATGAACAGGCCTGTTGCCATTCTTGATATTGGTATTGGAAACGCAAGAATAGCCAAACACCTTAGTGGAATAAAAGATATCTGGGATAAAGTAGCCTTTTATGATGGTACTGATAATACAATAGCTTGTGTCGATATTTCAAATGATGTTATCGGGCAGTTGGGTATTGAAGATAAAGTGGCAGCATTCTTCCTGGATGCAAAGGATCTGGATAAATGGAATAAAAAATATGATATGGTTATCACTACCTGGTTTACCGCAGGTAATTTTTATCCCGAGAATTTTCCGTTTGAAAATTATAAAGATTCAGGGCAACGATTGGATTTAACAACCAATAAAAAATTTACTGCCATCTTTACCAATGCCTTCAATCTTTTAAATCCCGGTGGTGAAATTGTTATTGGAGCTTGTTACAAAGACAATGATACTACACGGTTAAAACAGGAAGAGTCATACAGGAAAATGGGGATGACAGTGATCACAGATGAGAAAGATTCATTTACTGCCACAAGAGATCAATTCTGGAGCCAGCGGTTTACAAAAGAAAAAATATTCAATTACCTGCCGCTTATTCCAAAGGAGAATTTCATATTTACTTCGCTTGATACGTATGAATATGCTATGCAGGTTAGAATCAGGAAATAGTACGTATAAAAACTTTGGTATCAAACTGACGATATATCCTTGATTTTTCTTCCTGGTCGTCTAAAACCGTTATCATGAAAAATATTTTCTTATTTCTTTTAATGAATGTAGCCGGAGTATTGTTTTTATATGGCCAGCACAGCACTCCCAATGAGGCTCAGCAAAAAGCCATTACTTCCTTAATTAATCAGTATTCCGAAGCAAGGGAAAAAAGCGATACCATATTGCTTAAGACCATCCTGACTGCCGATGTGGATCAACTGGTGTCAACTGGTGAGTGGCGAATTGGTATCAGTGCCGCAGTACAGGGCATGCTTAAAAGTTCAACTAACAGCCCGGGCACGAGAACACTCAAGGTTGAAAGTATCAGGATGATCAATCCAACTATTGCAATTGTAGATTGCAGGTACGAAATAACAAATACAGATGGCACCCTGCGAAAAATGTGGAGCACTTTCTTTGTTATTGCCGAAAAGGGAATGTGGAAAATCAGCGCTATACGGAATATGATGCCTGCTAGCTCATAAATAGACTGTCGTTACCATATTAAAAGGCAATAAGCATACATGATCGGGCAGATGTAACGCCGGATAAACTTTATAAGAGCCTTCAATCGGATCAATGATAAACTTCCGCTTTTTAATTAGTAGTTATACTATTTTTAAAGATATCTACTTTCTTTAAAACAATAATGAGTGCCGGAACAATGTTTCAGAGTTGCAAGAGTTTAACCGCTCTGCCTTTAATCTCCGTACTCCTTCTGAATTGCACCCATGAGGGTTCATTCAATCTCCGCCCTTTTGAAAACCTGAGCTAAAACCCTTTTTAAAACTAAAATTCAGGTTATGAAAAAACTCAACACCCTGCTTCACAATGTGGATGTACAGGGCAACCTGGTTACGGTAGCTATTTTCGCCGTACTCATTGTTGTCAG
>DASVOE010000146.1:0-27075 GCA_036383515.1 Chitinophagaceae bacterium
GATTTTCATATGGCAAGCAATCGTTAGAGGTCAGTCCGTTTCTACGGAAGGGCCTTTTTTGTTTAAAGGCCTGCTAAAATAGTTATTTCCTGAATAGCAAAAAATCTATTTCTCTTTTTTCCTGATTTTTTTCATTGTAGCTCAAATCTTTTTAGATATCCTTCATTTACCTAACAGGTGTTTGGATTGCTGATATATTATCTTCACTGTATAACCGTAGTATTTATGGCAATACGCATTTTCATCACAGGTGGCACATTTGACAAAGAATACAATGAGATAACAGGCCAGCTTTATTTCAATGACACTCACATGAGTGATCTCCTTGAAATGGGACGAAGCAAAGTAAAGGTGGTAATAAGAACCTTAATGATGATTGATAGCCTGGAAATGACAGACCAGGACCGTGAGCTTATTGCTCACCAATGTATACAATGTGATGAAAACAAAATCGTCATTACACATGGCACCGATACGATGTCTGATACGGCAAGGTTATTGGCACAAAAAGTAAATGGCAAAACCGTCATTCTTACCGGTGCTATGATCCCCATTAAATTTGGTAGCAGTGATGGTTTATTTAATCTCGGCAGTGCTCTTGCTTTTGCACAAACATTACCTGCGGGAGTATATGTAGCTATGAATGGCCGTTATTTCAATTGGGATAATGTGCGCAAGAATAAACAGACAGGAATGTTTGAAGAAATAAAATAATAAAAAATGCAACATTGAATAGAATGGTTTGAACATAAATTATCCTGGCAGAAAAGTAAAAACCAGTTCAATGCTCATACAGTTATTTAAGCGCTATAAGACTTTCAGTTATTATATAAACGGGAAAAGCTAAACTCAATCAGCCTGCTACCTTTATAATGAAAAAGAGAGGGTATCCCACAAAAACACTAAGATCACAAAGTAGTTACAATCAATTAAGGTTTCTTAGTGGGTTTTGTGTCTTTGTGGGAAATAATATTGAAATCCGATAGCTATCGGATGATACACTACCGAAAAAAGCAGGACCGTGCAGCATATCGAATTTTTCCATACTGACCATTTTGAAAATAATTATCACCGGGTGCCGCCGCCTGTAACGTTAAGTCATTTCATTGATTTTTTTTGGGAAACAAAATTTGATACGCTATGGGAACAGTATCCTAAAGGCTTTTCGGATGCACAGTTTCCGAATATTGGTTATACCTATATCATCAACCTCGGAACTCCATTTGTGATGCAGGTAGATGATAAAAAGTTCAGTATGAAAACGGATGGGTTTCTGCCCCGTTATAATGCGATTGAATGTTTTCATAAACCCGGTAACCATTTATTTGGTATTAAGTTTCGCATCTCACCTGTTATTTTTGAAAAGAAGGTCAATTTTTCAGAATATAAAGAACATATCTATCCCCTGAGTTACCTGCTTGACCAGCGTATCATTGACAACATAAAAACGGCCGGCAATTTTGAGAACAGGGTTAATCTATTGACCAACTACTTTATATCCCTTCTGACAAAATATGAAGGCTCTTTGCAGCCGGTGACTATTGTCAGCAATATCCTTGCTACTTGTTTCAGAAAAAATGATTTTACAGTGCCGCTCGAAAAATTAGCCAAAGAACACACCGTATCGATCCGGACCCTGCAACGCTATTTTGAAATGTGTACCGGCATCGGCACCAAACAGGCATTGCAGGTAATGCGGATACGAAAAGCCGTAGCTCACCTTGTTAATTCGCATGCTGACTTTCATTATTCCCTGTATGGTTATTATGATCATAGTCATTTTTATAAACACATCCGGCAGTTCCTCAACAAGAATACCCTGAAAAATTTACAACCGCATATTCAATTGCTTGAATTGCTTCACAAAAGCTGATATATTACAAAAATGTAGAAAGCCTTCCCCATCTCCCGGCGCTGGCAAGTGTTTTTAAACAGTAAATAATTGGCCCAATTATTTTAAGCATACTGCTGTCAACTCATCCCTTCATTTAAAACAAGCATTATGAAAAAAATCAGTTGTAATACCATGTACAGGTCTTTAATGGTGTTGGTGTTTAGTTTTTGGAATATTTTACTTTTTGCACAGGATACTACGGTGTCAACCAGGACTACTTCTACCACGAGCCAAACTACAACTACCGACTGGTATGCACAGCCATGGGTGTGGGTAGTAGGGGGAGCTGTATTTCTTATCATCCTTATTGCCTTGTTGCGGGGTAATTCAAGCAGCAACAAAGAAGTAAGCAATACAAGAACCACGGTGATCAAAGACGACAGAACTATATAGTTTGTTGAAGTTTCATAGATGAAAGAACCGGCCTTCCGTAGCCGGTTTTTTTGCAGGTGTTATTTTACTTTTAGTTCCCGGCTCTTTGTCTTTCTTCTTCTGAAGCTGTGGTTCTGCGACGGGCCTGCTGCACTTTATTATTACCAAAGCGATAAGAAAAAGTAAGATTGGCTACCCTTGTTTCCCTGTAAGCATGCCATTTTTCAATGTAGTTATTATAGGTGATAACAGCTTTAGGAAGATCTGTCCAAAAGATATCTGTAATGTTGAAACGCAGTGTTCCTTTATTTTTTAAAATTGTTTTTTGTACGCCTGTTGCAAGCCCCCATCTTGGATCCAATACCATGAAACCATATTGCCCCCCGGAGTTGAAATTTGCATTGAGCTCAGCAGCCCACCCTTTTTTAAAGGTGAATGTATTATTACTTCTGATATCTATTGTTGGCTTGCCATTGTTGAGTGTGGTGCCACCCAGGCTTCCATTAAAATGATTGTAAAAAACGTTCGCATTGTTGATCATGTTCCACCATTTATTGATACGAATGGGGGCAGACACGGTCAATCCAACATAATCTGATGATTCAAGATTAATAGGTATTTGCACTGTTACATTTTCATCTGAAAGAATGGAAGGGAATACGTCCCTGAATTTTGCAATGGCGATATTCTGGTTGTTCTTAGTGTGGCTATAGCCCAGTGTGAAGTTCAGGTTCTTCAATGTATAGCTCATTTCATACGACCAGGTAAGCTGGGGCAAAAGACCGGGACGTCCCGTAGCGTATGTAGTTACATCAATTAAAAAAAGAAATGGATTCAACTGGCCATAGCCTGGCCTGTCTATGCGGCGGCTTACTGAGATGCCCAATGTTTGATCGGGTTTGATTTTATAATTGAAGAACGCACTCGGAAATAACTGGAAATAGCTGGAGTCGAATTTAATATTCCCTTTTAGTTGTTCGGTTTCAATATTTGTTTGTTCACCCCGTAAGCCTAATTGAATGCTGAACTTTTTAAACTCTTTACTAAAATTTAGATAGCCTGCCAGGTTATCTTCATGATACAGGAAATGATTGGTCTTGTTTACGTCGTCCTGCGGCGTTCCGTTGCTCACATCAAAAAATTTGGCGTCGTTATCAGAAGAAACAAAACTGGTTTTAAACCCTGTCTCCCATTTTGCGCCTTTCTTCAACGGATTCACATAATCAACTTTGGCTGTTTTGAAATCAAGTTTTCCTTCCTGGTCGCCATCTAAAATATAGTTGGGTTGCAAAGAAGTTCCGTCCAGTTTATAATAATTGGTGGCATTACGGGTCAGGGAATTAGAAGTATAGCTTCCATAGTCTATGTCTGCTGTGATCTCTTTTCCTGTACTGTCGAAAGTATGTTTGAAGTTAATATTGGCAACAATATTATTACCATGATCATTGTTAGTGGCCAGGGAACGGAAAGTGCTTACCGCTTGTTTTTGTGAATTGATGACAATCGAACTATTATTATTGTTCCTCCTGTAATGATTAAAGTTTCCATTCACTACAAATCCAACGATCGTTTTTTTAGAGGGAAAGAAATCAAGACCGATCCTGGCAGTATTCGTATTAAAAGGAGATTTTGAATAATTGTCTTTGAAGTCGCCGCCGTTATAAACACCGTTATTATAAAAATTCCTGTCCAGTACCAGGTGATTTAATCCCACCCGGTAGGCATAGTTATAATTACCAAACAGGTTTATTTTTTTATTGCGATAGTTGAAAGTTGTTCCTGCATTCGCTTTTGGATAGATGCCCTGTCCATATCCTGTGGTAAAAGTTCCATTCATACCAAGACGCTGATCTTTTTTCATCCGGATATCAATGATTCCTGAATTACCGGCAGCATCATATTTTGCTGATGGATTCGTAATGATCTCAATTCTTTCGATAGCCGCTGAAGGTAACCCTCTTAAATAATTAGCAAGATCAGTTCCTGACATCGCTGTGGGTTTGCCATCAATCATTACGATCACCCCGGCTCTTCCTCTCAGGCTGATCACATCATTCTGATCAATGATCACACCTGGCGACCGTTCTACTACATCCATTGCTGAACTGCCCGCACTCACCACACTATTCTCAACGTTTACAACAATCCTGTCGGTAAGTTTTTGAATAAACGGTTTACGACCCGTAACCGTTACTCCTCCCAGTTGTTCTGCTTTAGGTTGTAATATCATTTCGGGATGAGAAATATCCGGTTGTTCGGTACTCAATACGATGACTGTTGAAAATCGAGTGCCATAATTTACCAGGCTCACTTTTAATAAATAATCACCAAAGCGAATGTTTTCGAATTCTGCCAATCCGTTTTTATCACTTATCGCCGTTTTGACAAGAGCGGAATCCTTGCTTTTCAATAATTCTACTGTAGCATTTTCTAAACGGGATTGCTGATCATTGACGATGGTTACTTTTATCTTTCCTCTTTGTGCCATCATCATGCCTCCTGTCAACATTGCAAGCACAAACATGATCGGTTTGAACATAGTTAATTCGTTTGCACAAAAATTAGGAAAAAATACAAGTCCCGAGAGGTATACTATACCGTGGGCAACAGCAGCAAGCCGAATGGGCTAATGAAGGTTAAGTTGTGGCGGATTTTTACATTGAACAATCGGGAATACTAATCTGTTACATAAAAAGTTTATTTTAGAATTCTATGCTACAGGAACATTTACTACTGGTTATCTGCCTCTTATTTGGTATCGCCATCCTCACCATGCTTAGTAATAAGATAAACGTATCTTACCCGATACTTTTAGTGGTGAGCGGTTTGATCATTAGTCTTATCCCCGGAATTCCATCCATTACGCTTGACCCCGACCTGGTCTTCCTTATCTTTTTACCACCCTTACTATACGCTGCTGCCTGGAATACTTCCTGGAATGATTTCTGGAAACAAAAACGTCCCATCAGCCTGCTGGCATTCGGACTTGTGTTTTTCACTTCTGCTTCTGTAGCCTATGTATCCCATGCTATTATTCCTGATTTTCCCTTAGCCTATGGTTTTTTATTAGGAGGTATTATCTCACCTCCTGATGCTATTGCAGCTACATCGGTGTTACAGGGCTTGAAGATTCCCAAAAGAGTGGTGATTATTTTAGAAGGCGAAAGTTTAGTAAATGATGCCTCGAGCCTGATCGTTTTTCGTTTTGCACTCGCTGCTATTGTTACCGGCCAGTTTCATTTAGGTGATGCCACTAAAACTTTTGCACTGGTTGCCTCCCTCGGTATTATTATCGGCCTGGCCATTGCTTATTTTGTTTATATCATTCATCGGTTTTTACCTACTACGCCGAGTATTGACGCCGCCATTACATTGATCACTCCTTATATCATGTATATTACGGCAGAACATTTTCACTTCTCCGGTGTCCTGGCTGTAGTAAGTGGTGGTTTATTTCTTTCTTTCCATTCACAGGAAATTTTCACTTATGAAACCCGCTTGCATGTAGCAGGATTATGGGAAACACTAACCTTCCTTTTAAACGGTTTCGTTTTTATATTGATCGGTTTGCAATTACCGGCTATTGTGAATGGACTTGGTAATTATTCCGTAGGTCAGTCTATCTTCTATGCTATTGTCATCAGCCTGCTTACCATCATCATCCGGATTATATGGGTTTTCCCGGGTGCTTATATACCCCGGTGGTTATTTAAAAGCATAAGAGAAACGGAGACTAAACCCACCTGGCAAGCTGTGTTGCTGGTAGCCTGGAGTGGTATGCGGGGCGTTGTTTCGTTAGCCTCTGCTTTAGCGATTCCGCTTACATTAGCCGGTGAGGCTTTTCCGCATCGTAATCTTATTCTTTTTATCACGTTCATGGTAATCCTGGTGACATTAGTATTACAGGGTTTAAGCTTAAAGCCCCTGATTCGTTTTTTAAAAATAAATGTGAACGAAAAAGAATTGGAAAGACTGCAGACCTTGTCATTAAGAATACGCCTTGCAGAATCCGTGTTATCTTACCTGGATACCAATTACCCGGAAGAAACACAGAATAATGAAACGTATAAACGGGTAAGAGACCGTTATGAAAGAATGATCGAGATCACGAAGAGAAAACTCGAAAATGATGAAGCAAGGGATGAGGAAGAAACTTTTTTGCCACAATACCGCCAGATGCTGATCGAACTGGTGCATATCCGGAGAAGGGAATTGAAATATATCCGGTATAAAGGTGAATTCAGCGAAGAAATGGTTCGTGAACGGGAGTGGGAACTTGATCTTGAAGAGGCACGATTAAGAAACTAAAACAACGGGCAATAGGTAATGCATGCATTACCTATTGCCCGCATCAATTTTTTAATTTAATTAATTGCAGGTTTAGCGTTCGCTTTTGGCTCCAGCAATTTAAAGAACTGATCCAGTTCCGGTAATATCACAATTCTTGTTCTGCGGTTGGATGCCTTTCCTTCAGCGCTATTATTATCTGTTAACGGTTTATATTCTCCTCTTCCCGCTGCAGCCATTTTAGCAGGATCAAGACCATATTGATTTTGTAGTATTCTCACTACCGATGTTGCTCTTTTCACACTGAGATCCCAATTGTCCAGCAAGATGCCACTACGATAAGGCACATTATCAGTATGGCCTTCTACCATGAACTCAATATCCGGTTGATTCTTTAATACTGTTGCTACTTTACCCAGTACGGTTTTTGCCTGCTCGGTTACTTCATACTTACCGCTTTTGAAAAGCAGTTTATCAGAAATATCAATGTACACTACGCCTTTATCCACTTTGATATTGATATCCTGGTCATTTAAATTACCAATAGCCCCTTTAAGATTCATCACCAGTGCCATATTCAGCGAATCTTTTCTTGCCATTTGCTGTTGTAAGGTTTGAATGTAAGAATCTTTAGCCCCGATATTGTCCAGGGATTTTTTAATGCTTTCCGCCTGCGAAGAAGTGATGACCGAAAGGTCTTGTAACTGTCTCAATGCCGAAGTGTTATTCTCTTTTAATAAATCTATTTGCTTATTAAGTGCAGTAATATCACTTTCCAGAGAAGATTTTTGCCGGTTTAGTGCAGCCTTATCATCATTGCAGGTAGTAAGGTCTCCGCTTAATTTCCTGTTTTGGTTTTGTGATTCTGCATACTGTGTTTCTATCGTTTTATATTTTTTTGTACTGACACAGGAAAATAGCAGAAGAGATACTGCGGTTGCAAGGAGGAGGTAATTGACTTTCATATCATTTTGTTTGATGAAAAATTGCTGTAATGTGTGTATTCTTTTCGCTTCTGCAAAAATAAAAGGTTTAATTCTTGCTATTTATGAAAGAATTTAACTTATGTCATTCTAAAAACATGCCTGTTTAGTTAAAAAAATGCGATTGGTAAGAAAAAAAATACATTTTTGCTCAGTACTATTATCGAATTTTTATGGCAACAAACCGAAAAGCAGCTGTTGGTTTTATTTTTATCACCTTGCTCATTGATGTTATGGGATGGGGGTTGATCATTCCTGTCATGCCCAAACTTATTGCAGAGCTAAAAGGTATACCAGTAAATGAAGCCAGTCCTTATGGTGCATGGCTATTGTCCGCCTATGCCATCACTCAATTTGTGTTCGCCCCGGTAATCGGTAACCTTAGTGATAAATATGGACGCCGTCCCGTTTTATTAAGTTCTTTACTGGGTTTTGGAATTGATTACCTGTTCCTGGCATTAGCGCCAACATACGGATGGTTATTTGTAGGTCGTATCATTGCCGGAATCACAGGCGCCAGTTTCACTACGGCGTCTGCCTACATTGCAGATGTGAGCACTGCCGAAACAAGAGCAAAGAATTTTGGAATGATCGGCGCAGCATTCGGGTTAGGTTTTATTATCGGCCCTGCACTGGGTGGTTTATTAGCCGGATTGGGTACCCGGGCTCCTTTTTATGCCGCTGCTATTCTTTGTTTATTAAATACGTTGTATGGTTATTTTGTTTTACCGGAATCATTAAGCAAAGAAAACCGTCGTGCTTTTCGTTGGAAAAGAGCCAACCCATTTGGATCCCTCCAGTTCCTGAGAAAACATCCCACCATCGCAGGGCTGGCCATTAGTTTTTTCCTGATCTACCTGGCTGCACAAGCGGTGCAGGGCAACTGGAGTTTTTTCACCATTTACCGTTTTCACTGGAGTGAAAAAATGGTAGGCATATCACTGGCCGTAGTAGGATTGTTAGTAGGCGCAGTTCAGGCAGGGCTTATAAGAGTGGTGAATCCCTGGCTGGGCAATGAAAAAAGTATTTATCTCGGGTTAGTGTTATATACGCTGGGGCTTGTTTTGTTTGCGTTTGCAACAGAGAGCTGGATGATGTTTATTTTTTTAATTCCTTATTGTTTGGGCGGCATTGCCGGACCTTCTCTTCAATCAACGCTGGCAGGTCATATACCACCCAATGAACAGGGAGAATTACAGGGAGCATTGACCAGCCTGATGAGCCTCACCACTATCGTTGGCCCACCCATGATGAACAATCTTTTCTATCATTTCACCAAAGAAAAAGCGCTTGTATATTTTCCCGGCGTTTCCTTTTTTCTTGGGGCTATCTTTATGTTGCTAAGTGTGCTCATTGCCTGGTATGTACTTAGCAGGGAAAAAAAATTGGCGCTGCAAAGAGCTACATAACTGCTTTTTTCAAGGCAGACACATTTTTCTTATCGTTGCCGATAAATATTGCAGTATCTATAATAGCAACAGGTCGTTTCAAAAAGGTGTATTCCTCCAAAATATACTGGCGGTAGTCTTTTTCCGTAAGTTTTTTGTCTTTTAATCCCCATTCCTTGTACTTCATGGCCCGGCGGCTGAATAATGCTTCATAACTACCGCTCATTTTCTTCATTTCATCTAATTGGCCGGGCGTTATTTTTTCAACTTTTATATCCTGCAGGTCGAATTCTTTTTTATCAATGCCTGTTTCTTTAATAATGGCCTGGCAGGTGGTACAGTTACCCAGGTGATATAATTTCTTCATACTGCTATTACGTTAAACTTTACATTTGGTTCAGAACGTTAGAAATGTTTTACTTTGTATCACATTATTTATACTTATGGGCAAAGATGAAGTTTTTAAGGACGAGATAGAAAAAGCCAGTGATTTTAAATTCGGCGCCAATGTGGCCAAGGTGTTTGATGATATGGTGAATCGTTCTGTTCCTTTTTATGGTGAAATACAACGCATGATGGCAGAACAGGCTGCTGATCATGCCCGTGAAGGCTCGGATGTATATGATCTCGGGTGCTCCACCGGGACTACGATGGTAGGAATGGATACCATGGTCAATCAGAATATCCGCTTTGTAGGCATTGATGATTCGCAGGAGATGCTGGATAAATGCAAATCAAAATTGATGGAGCTGGGTTTTTCCCGTGACTATGAATTGCGTTGCAGCGATCTTAACCAGGGCGTAAGGATTACGAATGCTTCTGTGGTAGTGCTTTGCCTCACCCTGCAATTTGTGAGACCTATTTACAGGGAGCAGTTACTTAAGAATATTTACAAAGGCCTGAATAGGGGAGGCGTATTAATTCTTGTTGAAAAAATCCTGGCCGAAGACAGTTTGTTCAACCGTGACTTCATCGAATACTATTATAATTACAAACGCCGCAATCAATACAGTGAAATGGAGATCTCTCAAAAAAGAGAAGCGCTTGAAAATGTATTGGTGCCCTACAAGCTAAGCGAAAATATTTCACTGCTTCGGGATACAGGTTTTGCTCATTGCGAAGTGTTCTTCAAGTGGTATAATTTCGCCGGTATTATTGCAGTTAAAAAATAGGTAATGGTTAGTATTGGTAATTTCTTTTTTAAGTATCGCAACTGGATCTTTATTCTTTTTTACGGCGCCTTATTTATTCCCTCGTGGCCGCTTTTTTCAAAAGAAAATTTTGGTGATTATTATTATATATGGCCTATTGCTATCGGGTTATTCATTACCTGTTTAGGTCAATTGATCCGGGGGTTAACCATTGGATTGGCCTACATTGTTAGAGGTGGTAAAGAAGGAAAGCCCTATGCCGAAGGTTTAGTGACGGAAGGAATCTTTAACCATTGCCGTAATCCCCTGTATGTCGGAAATATCCTGATGTTACTGGGTGTGGGCATTCTTGCCAATTCATTGGTGTACGTAGTGATCGTCATTCCCATTTTTTTATTTATTTACCAGGCTATTGTTTTAGCAGAAGAGAATTTTTTGCGGGGAAAATTCGGACCAGGCTTTGATGCTTATTGTCAAAAAGTAAACCGCTGGTTTCCGAACCTGGGTGGAATTGGAAAAACATTTGCCAGTATGGAATTTAACTGGAAACGCTGGATCTTAAAAGAACATACTACCCAATTCATCTGGCTGATCGGTATCACCTTGCTTTTATTATTGAACTATCCAGAACTGACACAGCATAATGAACAGCTCCGCAATATGCTGATTGGGGTAATCCTGGGCATCCTTCTTCTTATTTATATTCTTATCCGTTACTTAAAAAAGACCGGGAAATTTAGAGAGTAGAACACGGATTCCACTGATTGCAGGGATAAACGCAGCTTACTATTAATAATAGCTTACAACAACCTTAGCTATCTATTATCCGTGAAAATCAGTTTAATCTGTGTTATCCGTGTTCCATTCCTCTGTGTACGGCGGCTCTTTCCCGCAATCGTAAACTTTGCCCGGGTTTTGTTGTTATTTTTACACTTCAATTTGTGAGTTATGATCAAAACAGGTAACCCGATTATCAGTATTTATACAGAAATGACGCCCAACCCGGAAACGATGAAGTTTGTGGCAAACAAACTATTATATCCCGGCAAGAGCATTGATTTTCCTGATGCAGAAACGGCCAAACCTTCACCGCTGGCAACAGAGTTGTTTGGTTTTCCTTTTATCAAAGCGGTATTCATCGCCAGCAATTTTGTGACGATGACAAAGACCAGTGAAACGGATTGGCAGGATGTGATCCCATCTATCCGCCAATTTTTGAAAGAATACCTCGAAGAAGGCAAAGTGGTGGTGAATGAAGAAGAATTAGCAACAGTAAAACAATCCAGTAGCAATGAGGTTTCCGCTGATGACGATGATGTGGTAAAACGCATCAAAGAATTACTGGATAATTATGTGCGCCCCGCTGTAGAAATGGATGGCGGTGCAATACAGTTCAAAAGTTATGAAGCAGGTACAGTGAACCTGGCGATGCAGGGCAGTTGCAGTGGTTGTCCTTCTTCTATGATTACGCTGAAAGCAGGTATTGAAGGAATGATGAAAAGGATGATACCCGAGGTAAAGGAAGTTGTTGCCGAAGCAGAATAAAATTACAGTTTTAAGATTTCAAGGATACTATAGAAGCGGCTAATAGCCGCTTTTTTATTTTCCTTAACCTTAATAATCTATTCAAATCACAGCTCCGACTTTTTCCAATTCACATTTCTTTCTTTCAGGTAATTCACTACAAAATCAAAACAGGCTTTGTGATTACCTATCAATTCAGGAGGAAAGATCCCTTTTTTAGTAAAAAGTTTTTGGGCAATTAAATTAACAGCGGCTGTACAGGTATAGCCGGTTGTGCGAGCCATCGAAGAAAGCCTGGTCACAGGATCATAACGATCCAGTAAGTTGTATTCAATTGTTTTATTCTTCCCATTCAATTTTACTTTCATGATCGTGAACTCTTCTTCTTCAGGTCCCAGTTTCCATTCTTTTACCAGCAAATTAGAAGTAAATGCAAGAGGGCTAATATCCACTTCTTTGATGCGTAATGGGTGTTCATCAAAAAATCCAGCCTGTTGCAGGGCAATGATAATATCAATATGACCCGGGTAGCGCAATGTTTTTTCTTTCATATCCGGCACATGCTTCATCGTGCATACCAGCGATCTCAATCCGTCGGTATTGAATGCTTCCAACTCACCAATCTCATCAAAATGCATCAACTCCCTGTCACTCAAAGCAGCTTTAATAACGGTCTCTCCCTGCTCTACCAGGCGGGCAGGGCGAATATATTCCTGTATTACATCAACCGGGGAAAAAGGAGCTTTATATTGAAAAGGAGGTTTTCGCTCTTTGGGCAGGCCTCCCACATAACATTCAAACGATTCAATTTTCATTTCTTCATTGTAGCGGCCAAAAATAAAATTGCTCATACCCGGAGCCACGCCACAGTCAGTGATCGCCGTTACTTCCTTTTTTTTTGCCAGTTCGTCAAGGTCAAACGCATCTTCAGAAAAAAAAGAAATATCTACCACATCAATGCCGGTAGTAATCACTGCTTCCAGTGTTTTATATCCCATAAAACCCGGAACAGCGGTGACAACGATATCAAAAGGATGCAAAAAATCTTCATAACAACGGTAGTCACACAAATCAGCTGCGACCGTTTTGATGGCCGTATTTCTTTTGTGCAACTTCTCTAAATTAGTTTTACTAAGATCAAAAGACGTAACATCATATTGATTGGCCAGGTCAAGCGCAATAGCTTGTCCCACCATACCAGCTCCTAAAACAGCAATCTTCATACAACTTGAATTATAAAATAAAAATTTAAAATCTTCCGGAACTATAAATCAGGCAGCGGCTAATCTATGAAAACAATTTCAGAAGATAAAGGCTCCGATCCTGTTTCTCCAAACTAATAGAAATACACCCACGAGCGCAGCAATAATTCCATAAACTGATCGCCGTGTGATCTTTTCTTTATAAAAAACAAAAGCAATAATTACGGCAAATAAAGGGACCAATGAAAAAATAGTTTGTGCTACGGCAACGTCCATGTATAAAATACTGATCATGGAAAGGCTTACTGCAAAAGAAGGATTAAATAAAGAGCCGAGAAGTGTTAATCGTAATCCTTTTTTATTGGTAGTAATATCATGGACTACTTTTTTTGTTCGTCCTGACATTATAGTAATAAGAAATAGCACGAGCATGCCTGCTAATAACCGCATAAATCCCCCGGTGATCGGACCAACCAGGTGTCCGCTTTCAGCCTGTTCCAAAAAACCTTTTTTAGAAAAAGCCAATGCAGTGCCATGACATAAAGAAGCCATTACGCCCAAAACAATTCCCCATACTACAGATCCATGCCCGTGGTCCGGTATGCGATTTCTTTCACTACGGCCAAGGCTTATACTTATTACACCAAATATCGTGATCAGCATTCCAATGATCCCGATAAGATTGATCTGTTCGTTTAATAATACTATGCCAGCGAGCAAGGCTGATGTGGGTGATAAAGTGCCCAATACACTTCCATATTGCGGACTAAGTATTGCATAGCTGCGAAAGCTAAAGAAATCCCCGATCACCAATGCAAGAATACCTGAAACACCTAACCATATCCATCCATTCATGTAGGGCGATGAAAAAACAGAAAAAAATCTTTCCTGCTCAACGACTGCAGCTATTATAGCAACCAATAGTACTCCGGGTAATAAACGGAGATGGTTCATACTATTCACCGGTATCAGTCTTGCCGCTCTTGTGAGCGGAAATGCTCCTATTGCCCAGCTAAGTGTAGCGCCAAATGCGTATAAAAAACCGATTGATAGCATTCACGAATTGATTGGATAGTAAATATAGAAGAAGAAAATTGATGTCTCATGAATAAGTGAAAGGGCTGCTCATTATTCCAGGATTCGTGCAGTTATTAAAGAAGAATCCTCCTTCCAGTTAGAAAACCGAAAAGAGGATCTTGATTCCAACTTCAACCGAGTTTTAATTAATCCAGGATGTCAATGATATTACAGGTGAAGGCGCTCCACTTAAGGAAACATCTCCTTCATCATCCATACTTTCCGGATTATTATAGGACTGTTTTCTCTTTTGTTCTAATTCCCTGATTTTTCTTTCACTTTCATCTTTCTTTCTTTTTTCGTCAAGCAGTTGTTGTTCTACAGAAAGCGTATCTGCTCCTTTATCTTCGTAACGGTAATCTCCATTTACTGTTTTACCTGTTACATCTTTTAAATTGCCGTCAGCTCCCATCACATAATCAACACCCGGCTGAAACTGGCGCCAGTAATTATCATTGATCTCGATATTTACGCCGCGGTTTCTGCGATAGCCCTTTCTTACCGTTACTTTGGTTGGATTTAATTTATCGTTTATGGATTCATCAAAGCGGATCTTTTTACCAATGGGCACCAGGATTTCTATTTCTACCTGCTGTCCCCTAAACTTACTGTCTTTATCAATGGCATATCCATTGGCCAGGTCAAGTATGCTATCACGGGAAATTGTTTCAAACTGTATTTTGGATGCACGGCTTTTAGCTTCATTGGATGATCTGCCAAAACTGTATCTTTTTACCGTTACATAATAGAGAGAGTCTTTACTTGCATTAAACGTAAACCCTACCGTTGATAATTTTAACGTATCATCAGAGAGGTCCCAACCTTCATCTCCATTATCATTGATCCAGCCAAAGCTACCAGTGTATCCTAGTTCTGGTTCGGATACAGCAATGATCATTTTGCTATTAGCCGGTTGCGTTATTGTAACAGGTGAATCAACATGATCATATGCCCTGAAATCTTTTGTAAGACTGGAACCCAATAATATCGCTGCTACCCATCCGATGGCCCAAAGAAAACCAAACGTCCATCCTAAATAATTACTGCGTGAACGAACCCGGATGATGCGACGGAATAGCCAGGTGATAAAACCGATTAATGGCACCAGTAAAAAAAAGATCAAAGTGCCCCATGCATATACCTGTTGCCATTTGCTCGTCCATAAAAAATTATTGATAGGCCACCATGCTATTCCACCGAAGATCAAAGCGATCAATGCGACAAATAATCCAAAAGCGATAGTACCTGCAATGAAAAGAAAAAACACTTTGAATAATACCCCGATTGCATGACCCAATCCTCTTCCGCTATTGCGGGCTGTTTCACCTACCTCGCCAGCAAACGTTCTGCCTCTTGTATTGGCAAATTCTTTTGCTTTGCTGCTAAAATTTTGTGCTGATTCTTTTACTTCATCTCCCCATGTTTTCATCCTGTCCTTCATATTATCCATTCCTTCTTTTACATTCTGGCGGATTGTATTCACATCCACTTTTTCTCCTCTCATTTCCATTTTTTCATAGGTACTGTTTGCTTCCGGCAATACCATCCAAAGAATTATATATGCCAGGATAAACGTACCGCTTAAGGAGCCGAAGCCGATATTTACAAACATGTCAAAATCATAATCCCAGGTAACCCTTCTTAATACACCTATAAAAATGCTGAACAGAAGTGGGGCTGCAAATATTAACCGGATCGCCTTTGTGCTTTTATTAAAATAGGCTGCCAACCCGCTGGCAACACCACCAATTATTTTATCATCCGGATTGCGGTATAATCTTTTGCCGGTAAAGCTGCTTTCAATATCCTGTGCCGGCAATATCATCCATAATATTATATAGGCAACAAAACCTAACCCAAATCCACCAAAAGTGACGATGGCAAAAAGAATACGTATGATAGCCGGATCTACATTCAGGTAAGCGGCAATACCACTACATACCCCACCGATAAATTTATCGTTGGTATCACGGTATAATCTTCTTCTTGCTTTCTTTTCAGAAGAAGATTGTTGTTGCTGCTGCTGAGTTGTTTGTTTCACAGACCCGGAAGAACTTTCTGTTTCCGCTTCCGCTTCAAAATCTTCAGGACGTCCCATTGATTTTGCTATTTCGTCTATGTCTGCATCCACAATAGAACCGCTTCCTTTACGGATCTTTTCGCTCATCAATTCCGCAATGCGGCTTTCAATATCGTTGATGATCTCGTCGCGGCTTTCTTCTTTTGAAAAATAACGACGCAGGCTTTCAATATAAGCTTGTAATTTTTCATACGCCGAATCTTCAATCGGTATCACCCTGCCACTTAGGTTTATGTTGATGATCTTTTTCATGTCTGGAATATTATTGGTTGAAGTAGTTGCTTAGTTGTTGAGTGGTTGATCGTTTTTATTGGCCAATGCATTTACGCCATTCGAGAGTTCGTTCCAGGTTTGCTCCAGTTCCTTATAAAAGACCTCTCCTTTTTCTGTAAGGGAAAAATATTTCCTGGGGGGGCCGGAGTTACTTTCTACCCAGCGGTAGGTTAACATGTCTGCATTCTTAAGCCGGGTTAACAAAGGATAAAGTGTTCCTTCCAGAATTTGAAGATTAGTCGCTCTCATTTCTTCTACAATATCACTTGGGTAAGCCTCGCCACGACGGATAATGGAGAGAATGCAAAACTCGAATATTCCCTTACGCATCTGGCTCTGTGTATTTTCAATATTCATAAAGTAATTTTTTTCTTGTGGCTATTCTTGCTGAACCAAAGATAAGGTGATATTTGGTACTATACAACACATAGTACCAAATATTTTCAGGTAATGGCTATACAACAGGTCGCAATTCCCTTTTTAAGCATTTAGATTTCAATTGATTGAATAGCTAAATTTATTTTATTCTTTCCAAAATCACGGTTTTATAAACGGCAATATATCTGTACGAATCGCAGGTTTGCACTTATTTGATTTACTTTGATCATGCACTTTAATCGCTTTAACCCTCTTGTTTTTTTAATTTTTCTTCTCTGTTCCTGCAATCGTTATAAGCCATTTGAAAAGCAATACAATTTTAAAAGCAGTACTTCGGCGCCCGATTATGCCGACCTTGATTATTGGGCAGCTCATCCCCGGAAATGGGATCCTTCGGATAGTATTCCTCAACCTCTTCGAAATGAAACAAGCGATTCAACGGTAGATGTTTTCTTTTTACATCCTACCACATTGACTAAGAAAAAGAATAGGAAGCAAAGAAATGCGAGGATTGATGATGCCAGCATCAATGCAAAGACAGATTATTCTACTATATTATACCAGGCGAGTGTCTTTAACCAGCAATGCCGGGTATTTGCTCCCCGGTACCGGCAAGCACATCTCCGAAATTTTTTTATAAAAGATACAGCCACCGCCCAGGCCGCATTTAAACTGGCGTATGAAGACATAAAAACTGCATTTGAATATTACATGAAGTATTATAACCAGGGGCGACCCATCATCATCGCAGCACATAGCCAGGGAAGTATGATGGCAGAAAAATTACTTAAAGATTTTTTTGATGCTCCGGTAAGCACCGTACAATCCTCATTAAACAATAAACTTGTTGTCGCCTACCTCGCCGGCTGGCCAATACCTAAAACTTATTTTTCTTATTTAAAAATGTGTGAAGATTCTTTACAAACAGGTTGCCTTTGCGGCTGGCGTACATTTCGTAAAGGATATGTTCCTTATTACCTGAAAAACGAAAATGGTAATTCTTATGTAACAAATCCGCTGTCATGGAATACTACGGGTGTTTACGCTCCAAAAAAAATGAATAAAGGAAGTGTGCTTACAAAATTTAATAAAATATATTCTAACACAACCGATGCACAAATCAGTAACGGATTTTTATATGTTAGTAAACCCCAATTCCCGGGGAGTTTTTTATACCTGAGCAAGAACTATCATATTGGCGATATTAATTTATACTACCTGAATATCCGGGAAAACGTAAAGCAGCGTATCAGCGCTTTCTGGAAACAATAAAATATTTTGATTGTTAAGAAATAAGTTCTTTAGCTATAAAAAAATGAAGCCGGTTTTTCGAAAAGAAACAATCATTTATCCTGTAGTAGCTTCGATTCTTCTGCTGATATTTTCACCACTGCATATTTTTTTACCCCATTAATCATTGCTTCATCCAGGACATCGATAATGTTTTTATAGGCGCTTTGTTCACCGGCTTTTATCAACATCATCAACCCTTCTTTTCCCTCTCCATTCATTGGTTGTTTGTCCAGTTGTTTTTGTTTATTGCGGATTACCTCGCCTATTCCATGACGAACAGAAAAATTGCTTTTGACTACTTTTCCGCTGGCGATTGCCTGTTGCCAACCCATCGTTACCGGGTCTTCTTCATAGTAATAAACAGTATTGTCTTTTCCCAGTAATATTGTCAATGCGGTAGACTTCGCTATTGGCATCGGGGGACCATCTGCTGGCATATTCAGTTGCAGTGCATGAGGTTCGCCCAGGGAAGAAGTAAAAACAAAAAAGGTGATCAATAAAAAGCCGAGGTCAACCATTGGCGTCATATCTGTTTTAGGAGAGGGCTTTTTCATCCGGCGGACTCCTGCTTTACGGGCTTCATTGATAGCCGTTGTTATTTGAGCCATAAGCAATAATTTTGAATGAGATGCTATAGAACATTCATTCCATATACCAATCAGAATGACATTGATCTTATCTTAATAAGCGCTTTCGCAACAATGATTGATAATTCACCTTTATAAAACAAAAGCATGAAGACAATTATTATCCCCACTGATTTTTCCGGCACAGCTACCAATGCCATGAATTATGGATTAGATATGGCTATCGCTATTCATGCAGATGTGATTTTGTTTCATGTTTATAATGTGCCGGTAGGCGTAACGGATGTTCCTGTTATGCTGGTGTCGGTAGAAGAGCTGGAAAAAAATGCACAAGCGCAAATGGCTTCTTTAAAATCAAAAGTGGATCACATAACATCCGGGCTGATAAAAATTACAACTGAAACCCAACTGGGAGATACAGTGGATGAACTGGAAAAATTGTGCGACCGGGTACAACCCTTTGCAGTCATCATGGCCACAAGAAATGCATCCGGCATGGAAAGAGCTTTATTTGGCAGCACCACTATGTCTGCAGTCGATCGGTTGAAGTGGCCGGTGATCGCTGTTCCCCCGGGAAAAGAATATGGAAAGGGTATTAGCAAGATTGGGTTTGCCTGTGACCTCGAAGACGTAACAGGTACTACTCCTGCAGAAGTAATAAGAGATATAGTACAACGGTTCAACGCTACACTGGATGTATTAAATGTAAGTCGTGATAGCGGGCAGGAAGAAATAGAAACGTATGGAGAATTTGTTTTGCTAAAATCAATGCTGGCTGAAATAAAACCTACGTATGCGTTTATTAAGAACAAAGATGTAGAAGATGGGATAAATGAATTTGCGGAAACAAATAATCTTGACCTGGTGATCGCTGTTCCAAAAAAACACCAATTGCTGGATAGATTTTTTAAAAAAAGGGCCTCTAAACAATTAGTATTTCATTCGCATGTGCCGGTGATGTGTATACATGTGTAGCGAAGAATTCAATAAAATACTGAATTAAGAAGAATCCGGAATATTGAATTTTTTCACTCTATTATAGCAGCACTGATATAGTTTTCTCTTTTTTTATTCAGCTCATCTAAAACTCCGCACTGCCCGGTGTTCTTGGAAAAGCAATCACGTCACGGATATTGGTCATCCCTGTAACAAACTGCACCATTCTTTCAAATCCTAATCCAAAACCTGCATGTGGCACCGTTCCAAATCTTCTGGTATCTAAATACCACCAAAGCTCTTCTTCCGGAATATGCATTTGTTTCATCCTTGCTACCAGTTTATCCAGTCTTTCTTCTCTTTGAGAGCCACCAACAATTTCACCAATACCCGGCGCCAGGATATCCATCGCCGCTACTGTTTTTCCATCGTCGTTCTGCCGCATATAAAACGCTTTAATCTCTTGCGGGTAATTGCTGAGTATAACTGGTTTTTTAAAATGCTTTTCCACTAAATATCGTTCATGTTCACTTTGCAGATCCATTCCCCAGCCGGTAATGGGGTATTGAAATTTCTTTTTCTTGTTGTGACCACACTCTCTCAGAATATCGATCGCTTCTGTATAAGTAAGACGTTCAAAGTTATTATTCACGACAAACTCCAGCTTTTCAATCAATCCCATTTCACTGCGCTTGTCCTGTGGCAATTGTTTTTCTTCCTCTGCTAAACGTTGGGCCAAAAACTCCAGGTCCTCTCTATTGTTTTCCATCACATACCTGATCAGGTATTTGATGAATTCCTCGGCAAGGTTCATATTATCTTCCAGGTCACAGAAAGCCATCTCGGGCTCAATCATCCAAAACTCCGCTAAATGCCGTGCGGTGTTACTATTCTCTGCTCTGAAAGTGGGACCGAAAGTATAGATCTCACCAAAAGCTGTAGCGCCTAATTCGCCTTCGAGTTGTCCGCTGACCGTAAGGTTAGTGGTCCGGCCAAAAAAATCTTCTTTGAAATTGACAGTTCCGTCTTCATTTCTTGGAGCTGTACCATCAACAGGCAATGTGGTTACCCTAAATGTTTCGCCGGCCCCTTCTGCATCACTGGCCGTGATGATGGGAGTGTGCATGTACACAAAACCCTTATCGTTATAGAATTTATGAACTGCAAATGCCAGTGAATGACGGACACGGAATACAGAACCAAAAGTATTGGTACGAAAACGTAAGTGTGCTTTTTCCCTGAGAAATTCAAGCGTCGGCCGGTTTTTTAACTGGAGTGGATATTTCTCTGCATCACTGTCGCCAAGTATTTCAATTGTTATAGCATTAAGATCCATTTTTTGTCCTTTGCCTAATGATGGAACAATAGTACCGGTTACTTTCAAAGAAGCAGATGTGGTGACCCGCTTCAACAACTCATCGTCGAACTTACCCAGTTGGGCTACTACCTGCAGGTTATTATTGGTAGAACCATCATTCAGGGCGATAAACTGGTTATTGCGAAATGTTCTTACCCATCCCATCACGGTTACTTCCTGGTGATTGGGTTCCTGTGCAAGCAGTTCTTTTATCTTGATCCGTTTATTGAACATCCTTATTTTTTTAAAGAGGCCAAAGGTAAGATTCATCAGGCAACTGAAAGATGAGGGATGGTTTCGTCAGACAGGAACAAACTTGTTTTTAATCAACGAGGTAATATTACCAGGTCCTTTCTTCTGCTAAAAGCTTGTCCTGCAACCAAAAATTTTTGATTTTCCCGAATTAGGTGTATACTTGCAGCGGAAAGTGGCCGATAACGATTATGTTCTCCCTGTTATGTAAGTCAAATACCTGCCCGATTCCATTCACATAAATTCATACAATTTTCAGATTTCAAGACCGGTGACAAGGCATTGTGATTAACCTCAATACATTTTATGTACGATATTCTGCAATTGAACGATATGCTCGTTCCTGAACTGCTGGACATTGCTGAGCAGTTAAAAATCCCCAACGCAAAGAAATTAGACAAGCAAGGACTTATTTTTAAAATTCTTGATGGCCAGGCCATCGCCGGTTCCAAAGGCGCCACCGGTAATGATGGTAAACGGAAACGAATCATCAAAACAACTACCAGTACCGGAAGCGAAGAAGCCGTGGTAGAAAGTGGTGGTGAAGAAAAATCAATAACCAAAAAACCCAGTATGCCTGCAAAAAAAGACGACAAGGCCCCAATCAAAAGACCACGAAAAAAACACGAAGAATCTACCGAAGCAATAATAGCTCCTCCTCCCTTACCTGTTGAAGAACCAATAGAAGAGGACGAGCAGGAAGATCAGCAACAACAACCACAACAGGAAAACGGAAACCAATCCAATGGTAATGCCGGCAATGGCGGTGCTGAACCCCAATCCAATATTCCCAATAAGGTATATCCCCAGCGCAGGGATCAGCAGTTTAATATTGAATTTGACGGGGTGATATTGGGCGAAGGTGTTCTTGAAATGATGCCTGATGGTTATGGTTTCCTTCGTTCATCCGATTATAATTACCTATCATCTCCCGATGATGTGTATGTTTCTCCATCGCAGATAAAACTATTTGGATTAAAGACAGGTGATACGGTACATGGCGCTGTTCGTCCACCCAAAGAAGGTGAAAAATATTTTGCCCTGTTGAAAGTAGACACCATCAACAACAAGAGTCCGGAAGAAGTTCGTGACAGGGTGCCTTTTGATTACCTGACTCCCTTGTTTCCGTTTGAGAAACTAAATCTCTTTACGCAACCGGGTGATTACTCTACCCGTATCATGGATCTGTTTACGCCCATTGGTAAAGGACAACGTGGACTGATCGTCGCACAACCCAAAACAGGTAAGACGATGTTATTAAAAGCAGTGGCGAATGCTATTGCTGCTAATCACCCGGAATGTTACCTGATGGTAGTATTAGTGGATGAACGTCCGGAAGAGGTGACCGATATGGAAAGAAGTATTAAGGGAGAAGTAATTGCTTCTACCTTTGATGAACCAGCAGAAAAACACGTTAAGGTATCAACGATCGCTTTACAAAAAGCAAAACGCCTCGTCGAGTGTGGTCATGATGTGGTGATACTGCTGGATTCTATTACCCGTTTGGCCCGTGCCCATAACACGGTAGCTCCTTCAAGCGGTAAAGTTTTGTCGGGTGGTGTAGAAGCCAACGCTATGCAAAAGCCAAAACAATTTTTTGGGGCAGCCCGCAAGATCGAACATGGTGGTTCATTAACCATCATCGCCACAGCTCTTGTAGATACCGGCAGCAAAATGGATGAGGTGATCTTTGAGGAATTCAAAGGAACCGGTAATATGGAATTACAACTGGATCGCCGGTTGTCAAACAAACGTATTTACCCGGCTATTGACCTCGTGGCATCGTCTACCCGTCGTGATGATTTGCTTCTTGACAGAGATGTTTTACAAAGAATGAACCTGCTCCGTGTTTTCCTTACTGATATGAATGCTGAAGAAGCGATGAGGGAATTACAGAACCGCATGAAAGGAACAAAGAGTAACGAAGAATTCCTGGCAAGTATGAACAGGTAGAAATAAAATTTATAGACAAAAAGATCGAACTGAATAATGAAAGGCTGGTGCAAAACATCAGCCTTTTTTATTTTTGTAACATGGCCGCTGAAAGAATACATATTGATCAGTTTCTCGAACTGGCAAAGCATTACCCGGTTATTGATGTTCGTTCGCCGGGAGAATATGATCATGCCCATATCCCTGGAGCCCATTCCATGCCGTTGTTTACAGATGAAGAAAGAAAAATTGTGGGAACAACCTATAAACAACAGAGCCGTGAACAAGCTATCAAAATAGGGCTTGATTTTTTTGGTCCCAAGATGAGGAAGATGGTGGAGGAAGCAGAGTCATTAGTTAAGAGCCGGGAATCGGGAGTAAATTCTCAGATAAGCGACTTTAAACTCCCGAATAAAGACTCCCGACTCATTCTTGTCTTTTGCTGGCGTGGTGGTATGCGTAGTGCTGCTGTTTCCTGGTTATTGGATATGTATGGATTCAAAGTATATACATTGACCGGTGGTTATAAAAAATTCAGGAATCATACACTCGATACATTCAAACTTCCTTTTCAATTTAAAATATTGGGCGGCTATACCGGTTCAGGAAAAACAGAAACATTGAAGCACCTGGAAAAAGCCGGAGAAAGAGTTATTGATTTGGAGGACCTGGCTAAACATAAGGGATCTGCATTCGGAAATATTGGGTTGGCAAAACAACCGACACAGGAGATGTTTGAAAACCTGTTGGGATGTGAACTTAGAGCCCATTGCCTGGAATCAAAACTCTGGCTTGAGGATGAATCCCAGCGCATCGGCCTCGTCAATATACCCAACGAGATCTGGGCCAATATGCGCCAATCACCCATTCATTTTCTTGATATCCCTTTTGATGAAAGACTGCAACATCTTGTCGAAGAATATGGCAGCCTTGATCAACAACAGATGATCGATGCCATCGGCAGGATAAAAGATAAATTAGGAGGATTGAATGCTAAAAATGCCATTCAGCTGCTCAAAGACGGAAACACCGCCGAAAGTTTCCGCATTTTACTGAAATATTACGACAAGCATTATTTCAAAGGCCTGCACAATCGGGAGGGTTTAAATTCGTTATTACATACGGTTGAATGTAAAACTGTTACCCCTGAAAATGCTAACCGGCTTATTGCCGAAACACAATATCAACATGAAAAGCCTTAAACTGGTACTGCTGTTTATATTATCTCCTCTTACTTTTTTTGCACAACAACAACTCTCTGGTCTATGGATGGGCACATTAAGCAATGATAGTACGACAATCAGGAAGGACCAGTCTTTTGAAATTGTGCTGGCAGAATACAAGGGCAAAGTATCCGGCTATTCCCGAAGCACATTTACGGTAAATGATACACTTTATTATATTGTAAAAAGAGTAAAGGGAACAATTGAAGGTGATGTTTGTGAAGTAAAGGATGATGAGATCGTTTCACATAATTTTCCGAAGCGGCCAGAGAAAGGAGTGAAGGTGATCAGTACATTCAACCGGAATAAACTGGACAGCAACTGGTATCTCTCTGGTGACTGGAAAACAACACAAACAAAAAAATATTATACGATCAGTGGAAAAGTAGAATTGAAAGAAGAAAAAGACCTGGAGCTATCAAAAATATTTCCTCACCTGGAGGAATTGGGATTAGATAAAAACATTCCTTTCTATGTTGCCTATAAAAAAGAAAAGGAAGCGGCACTGGTTAAAAAAACAGCTCCGCCAGTTAACAAACCTGATGTGGCAGTGAAGAAGCCCGATGCTCCAGTTGTAAAAACGAATCCAGCCAATACGGTTCCTATTGAAAAGAAAAATACAGATGTCGCCAAAACGGAATTACCGAAAACCACAACGGCTCCCGGCAGCACAGTAACGATGCCTGAAACTGTAACGAAAAAAACAACTACTGTTACTTCTGCTCCACCTGTTACTGAAGAAAAGAAAGAAAAGGCTATTGCTAAAACGGAACCGGCCGTTACGGAATCTCTTCCAAACAACCCGGTGACAAAACCAGCAACAATAACTGCTAAAACAAACAATAATGTTACGGCTCCCGCTGTAACAAATGAAAAGAAAAATACGGATGTCGTAAAAGCTGAACCGCCTAAAACAAATACATCTAATGTTATAGCTAAAACCAATACAAACCCGGTAACGACTGCTCCGGTTGTTACTAATGAAAAGAAGACTGTCGCTGCAGTAAAATCGGAGCCTCAAAAAACTATTACGAAACCAGAGACCCCGATAGCAAAAACAAATACAATTCCTGAAACAGTTCCAACGATTGCGGATGAAAAGAAGAATAATACCATTGATAAAGTAGAACCTCCGAAAATAGAGACCACTTCAAATAAAATTGTCTACAAACCTGTTGACAGGAATGCACCCGCTGCTTTTGTTGCTGAAAGGGTAACTGATAAGCCGCAAGAGTTTACTTATGTTTCAGACAGTCTTGTTTTGATCTTATATGATAATGGTGAAGTGGATGGCGATACGGTAAGCGTATTGCTCAATGGTGAAATGTTGATGGCCAAACAGAGGTTGACGACAGCTGCCATCCGGAAAACGATCTATATCACACCCGGTAATGAGGAGCTGACCTTAGTACTGTATGCCGAGAATTTAGGAAAATATCCTCCCAATACAGGGTTGCTGGTAATCTATGATGGCGAAGAAAGATACCAGCTCAGGTTTAGCGCCGACTTAAGTAAAAATGCATCGGTGGTGTTTCGGAGAAAGAAGTAATTTGTTGAATGATACGGACAATTAGTTCGCTTATTATTTTTCTGCAAAAGAGCTGATACCTGTAATAGAAAAACTCCCTAATAAAAAAGACCATCATTTTATTGGCCATTCTTTTCAGGATCCTGAAACCTGCACGATAGACAAAATATTTGAATCGCTGAAAGACTAACTTTGGCCGATTCAAAAACTTCAGGCTCATGATTCAAGATTCGTTTAAACTCACTCAATATTCGCACGGCGCTGGCTGTGGTTGCAAGATCTCTCCCAAAGTGCTGGATGAAATCCTGAAAAGCAATATCGCTATTCCTGATAATGATAAATTGATCGTTGGCAATCATAGCAAGGACGATGCAGCAGTATATGACCTGGGAAATGGAACAGCCCTCATTTCTACCACCGATTTTTTTATGCCGATCGTAGACGATCCTTATGATTTTGGAAGAATTGCTTCGGCCAATGCAATCAGCGATGTGTATGCTATGGGCGGCAAACCTGTGTTGGCTATCGCTATCCTGGGTTGGCCCGTTAATACATTGCCTGCATCGGTGGCACAAAAAGTAATTGAAGGAGCAAGAAGTATTTGCAGCGAGGTCGGTATTCCTTTAGCTGGTGGTCATAGTATTGATTCACCCGAACCTATTTTTGGGTTGGCTGTAAATGGTTTGGTGAATACACAACAGGTAAAGCAAAATAATACAGCACAGCCGGGCGATATTTTATTTCTTACCAAAGCATTGGGAGTCGGTATGCTCACTACGGCTGAAAAAAAATCAATTTTAAAAGAAGAAGACAAGGGTGTAGCGGCAAAGCAGATGATGCAATTAAATAAAGTTGGAGAACAATTGGGAAAACTAAGTGGTGTTTCCGCCATGACGGATGTGACCGGTTTTGGTTTGCTGGGTCATTTGGTAGAAATGTGCGAGGGTAGTGCCGTAAGTGCTGTAATTAATTTTGAAAAAATCCCTTTTATCTCCGGCAACCTGCAATGGTATATGGAACAGAAAGCTGTTCCTGGAGGCACACACCGCAACTGGGATAGTTACGGACAGCATATTCATTTTTCCTCGGGTGAGCATGAGTTTCAAAAACTGGTATTAGCTGACCCGCAAACAAGTGGTGGATTATTAATTGCCGTAAAAGAAGATGCTGTAGCTGATGTAAAAAAAATTATGATAGCAGCTGGGCTTGAAAATTATATGGAGCCTATCGGCAAAATAATAGCGCAGGAAGAAAAATTAATCCAGGTGAATAACCAATAATCGTTATGTATAACCACAACCAGCATCACGTTGAGTTGTTGAAAAACAGGGATTAGTTTTTCTTTCTAAAAAATTCTG
>DASVOE010000147.1:0-19029 GCA_036383515.1 Chitinophagaceae bacterium
GCGTCCAAAGTAGCCTCGAATTCTCCGAGAAAGCCTGTCATTATCAGGGGTTTGAGTCAAAATTTAATTAATTGACACAAAATAACACTTTTTCCCACTTGATAACCAAATTTTTACGTTTTTATTTTTTCCACAGAAACTTTAGTCCATCAAAGTCAAGCCAGTAAAGAATTGTAGCGGATCATACAAATATGTTTGAAAATAGCTGGTGAACTAGCTGTGAATTAGAGTGGATAAGCTGTGGATAGTGAGGGCAAGGGCAATCAGCCAGCTATATTTGTCCTGAATAAAAGTATAAGCAATGCCAACTGGTTATTCAGATACACCACTACTCAATAAGCTGGGTATAAAACCCACGATGAAAGTCCTGCTAATAAATCCACCTAGAAATTATATGGCCCTGCTTGCATCAAACATTACCGATCAACTCAATAACAAAAATGATTCACCTGATATCATACACCTGTTTGTAAAAACAAATAATGAATTTGAACAGGGAATGAAAAAGCTTAAAACTCTTGTCAAAAAAAATACGGCTATTATCATCTGGGTTTCCTGGTATAAAAAATCAGCGAAGATTGCCACTGATGTTACCGAAGATGTGATTCGCAATTATGCGTTGAACAATGATTTAGTAGATGTAAAAGTTTGTGCAGTGAGTGATATGTGGAGTGGGTTAAAATTGGTTGTTCCGCTTAGTAAACGATAGTATTTTTGTTATTCATCAAATGGCGACAGTTGGTCGCATCAACTATGCACCCGAAAGATCGTTCGATAAAGAACTATACCTATTCTCTACCCGAAGAAAGAATTGCCAAATATCCTTTGGATGAAAGAGATGCTTCCAAACTCCTGATCTATAAAGAAGGAAAGATTGAAGAAACTATTTATAAAAACATAGCTGATCATCTTCCTCCCGGTTCATTGCTTGTATTCAATAATACCAAAGTGGTAGAAGCAAGATTGATCTTTCAAAAACCAACTGGCGGCGTTATCGAAATCTTTTGTTTGGAACCTCATGAACAATATGCTGATATTACTTCGGCAATGCTGCAAACTGGTAACGTATACTGGCAATGTTTGGTGGGTGGTGTTTCTAAATGGAAGAAGGGGCAAGTCCTGGAAAAGAAAATAAGAACAGGTGATACTGAAATAATAGTACAGGCCACCTACATTGAAAAAAGAGTGGATAGTTTTATCATTCAGCTTTCCTGGTCGCCGGAACAACTGAGTTTTGCAGAGATACTTCATCTTACAGGGGCCATACCCTTACCTCCTTATATAAAAAGAGTAGTGGAATTATCGGACAGCGAACGTTATCAAACCATCTATGCTCATTTTGATGGTTCTGTTGCTGCTCCTACTGCCGGGCTTCATTTCACTTCAACTATTTTTAAAGACCTTGAAGCAAAAAATATTAAAAAAGACTTTGTTACCCTGCATGTGGGCGCCGGCACGTTTAAACCGGTAAAATCTGAAACCATGGATCAGCATGAAATGCATGCAGAGTATATCGACGTATCAAAAGCAACCATTGAAAACATCCTGTTGAATTTAAATGCTCCTGTCATTGCAGTAGGTACCACTTCTTTGCGAACGATTGAGAGTTTGTATTGGCTGGGAGTGAAAAAGTCGATAGTCGATAGTCCACAGTCCATAGATCTTTCACAATGGGAAGTATATGAGCTGGCAAAAGAAAATATTTTGCCTGAAGCTGCACTCGGGTCTTTATTGAAGTGGATGGATGAAAATAAAATGGAAAGGTTGCTGACGAAAACACAGATCATCATTGCACCGGGTTATCAGTTTAAGATCGTAAAAGCTTTGATCACTAATTTTCATCAACCGCAATCAACATTGCTGCTACTGGTCGCCGCATTGATTGGTAATGATTGGAAAGAAGTGTATGAATATGCACTCCAGCATGATTTCAGGTTTCTTAGTTATGGCGATGGGTGTTTGCTGTGGGCAAATGAACACGACAGCACAGATTAAAAGGTCTGTCTTATCTGCATCAACTTTTTTTCAGCGGGAACTCAATCACAAACGTACTGCCTTTGCCGAGTGTACTATCAGCTTTGATCTCACCGTCATGCGCTTCTACCATTGTCTTTACATAACTCAATCCCAATCCAAAGCCTTTTACATTATGGATATTACCGGTATGCGCCCTGTAGAACCGTTCAAAGATCCGCTTCAACGTATCCCGGTTCATACCAATGCCGTTGTCTTCAATCTTTATCGTAAATTTTTTCCCGTTGGAATTTGTTGTCAGCCTTACAAAAGGCGGCGTATTTTCTTTTGAATACTTCAGTGCATTGTCAAAAAGATTATTCACCAGGTTGGATATATGCACCTCATCAGCATCAATCAGGTCGTTTTGTGCATTCAGCAATAGCTCAGCCTTGCCTTGCTTTTCTTCCAGTTGCAATGCAAAATTTTCCACCACATCTTTTATAATGGAATGTACGTGTACTGGTTTCAGGTTCAGATCCACTTCCTGTTTTTCCAATTGAGAAGCTTTCAATATCGTTTCCACCTGGCGGTTCATTCGCTTATTCTCTTCCTTTATGATCGTATTAAAATAATTCATCTTCTCCCTGTCATTTAATACTTTTTCATTCCGCATAGCATCCACCGCCAGTGAAATGGTGGCAATGGGTGTTTTAAATTCATGCGTCATGTTATTGATGAAATCATTCTTGATCTCTCCCATTTTCTTTTGGCGGAGCATTGTACGCACCGTCAGGTAAAAAGCAGCAAGGATGATGATGCTAAAGAAAATGCCGGTGGCAAATTCCCAACGCAATGATTTGATCGCATAACTTTTCCAGTCTACTACTAATACAGTGAGTGTTTCATCAATAACAATGTTTTCGGCAGCAGAACCACTTGGAGTCACCAGTGCATGACCTCTTGAAAAATTATTGACCGTATCCATATACTCTTCCATGAAACGACCGGACTGCTTTTCAATAGTCGGAGGATTCATGATCTCTACTGCAAATTCAAATTTCATTTTCTCCAACCCTACCGAATTGAAGGCCGCTCGTATCTTTCCATATAATTCTTCCGCTGAAAAACGTTTACCAATCGTTTGTGGCTTAAGCAGATCATAAGAATACGGGTCTGAAAACATAGTGCCCTCGCCAGGGGGTTTGCCAAGCGTAGAGAAACTGCCTTTATACTGGGCCAGTTCAGATCCCACCTTTTCTATTGCCTGGCTTACCTTTTCTTTGATCTGCTCCTGTCTTAACAACACCATGTTTCTTAACCATGATAATTGAAGCAGGATCAAACCTATTACGGAAAGACTGATGAGAACAGTAATGATGGTAAAAATTCGTTTCACTCAATAACAATTAAACCTGCCTAAGATAAAGGGTTTTTAGAGAAACCCGCAATCTGACAAATATAGAACCCATGTTCCGGATATTGATTAACAATATCAGCGGCCAGGTTTTTTTAACGAGCTTTTAGAAGGGTTAATTTCCCTGGCGGCCTCCGCTGCGTTGAACATCTTTTTATAAAAAAGAATTTTCATCCTAAATTAGATTATGGTTGACCCGGCACCAGGCATATTATTGATCGCTGATCCTTTTTTAAAAGATCCTAACTTTCTGCGAACAGTAGTTTTTCTTTGTGAGCATAAAGAAGAAGGCAGCTTTGGTTTTGTGCTCAACCGTCAATATGAGAATACGTTGGATGAATTGATACCTGAATTGGAAGAACATAAGATACCCGTTTTTTATGGAGGCCCTGTGCAACCCGATACCATTCATTTCCTGCATCAGTATCCTAATGATATACCGGGAGGAATTGAAGTGATGAAAGGTGTGTATTGGGGTGGTGATTTTGATAAGGTTGTTGAATTGCTTAAAAGCGGTACAATAGATACAGGTAAAATAAGATTCTATATCGGCTACTCCGGATGGAGTGGTGGTCAATTAACGGAAGAGATGAAAGAAAAAACATGGCTTACTGTAAAAGCGATACGTAAACTGATCTTCCATAAAAACTACGAAGAGATCTGGAAAGATTCACTGAAACAACTGGGTGGTGATTATGAAATGATGATCAATTTCCCCATTGATCCTCAATTAAACTGAGTTATCCTTACTTCAGCACAGTATTTGCACCCTTGCCGTATTATTTCCACACTTAATGCTTAAATAATTATCATGAAAAAAATTTTCCTACTTACTCTTGTAGCCTGCACACTTTCCATATCGTCCTGTGATACGCTAAAAAAACTGGGTCTGCTGGTGCCCTCAGAATTGGAAATGGCAACCGGTTTAAAAGACGCCTTATCACAGGGATTGTTCCGCAGTTTTGATGCCTTTGCTGATCCAAATGGAAATCCGCTGGTACGTTTTGCTTTTCCGGGTGATGCAGCGAAGATAGAAAAGACATTACGGGATCTTGGCCTGAGTAGCCTCGTTGACCAGGTTACTTCCAAATTCACAAGAGCCACTGTATCTGCTGTTACTGCAGCCAAACCCATTTTCCTGAATTCGCTTCGTGAAATGAGTATCCGTGATGCAGTAAGTATTTTAATAACGGATAACACGCATGCAGCAACCGAATATTTTAAAACCACGATGACACCCCAACTCATGACAGCCTTCCGTCCTATTGTTGACAGTACGATTAAAACCGAAGGTGCCAATAAAGACTGGAGCAGTATTGTAAGTGTATACAACAAAATCCCTTTTATCAATAAACCGTTGGAAAATAGTTTAACTGATTTTATCGCGGCCCGTGCAGTAGATGCCATGTTTGGTATTGTAGCGAATGAGGAAGAGCAGATACGCAGCAAATATGAATTCCGTAAAACAGACCTGATGAAAAAAGTATTTGGTTATGCGGAGCAGGAGCTGGCGAGGAGAAAACAAACTACAACAAAATAAGTCCTTTATTACAACTCCTTGTGCCCATTTATAATATCGATTCATAATTATGCATTGTCAGTATAATTTATTTTCTTACAGAAAAAATAATTATGTCTTATCAAAATTATGACTCAACTGCGCCTGTCGAAACTGATCTTTTTACTGAAGCGCCATTAGTTTATGGTGGTTTTTGGGAAAGATTTGGAGCTGCTTTCCTGGATGGATTAATCCTTCTCATTCCCAATTACATTGTTATAATATTTGCCGGAGAAGGTTTGGGAAATGTATTATCACTGGTAATGAATTGGCTGTATTATGCTATCTCAGAATCCAGTAGTACACAAGCCACTTTGGGTAAAAAGGCTTTGGGGTTAAAAGTTATTACAACTGATGGACAGCAGATTTCATTTGGCCAGGCCACCGGCCGTTATTTTGGAAAAATACTTTCTACCGTGATATTATTTATTGGATACCTTATGATGATCTGGGATGAAAAGAAACAAACCCTGCACGACAAAATGGCTAATACCCTGGTTGTAAAAAGATAATTTTCGTTTTATAAGTTTTGACAAAAAAAGCCCCTCTTCTTTCAAAGAGGGGCAATTGTTTTCACAATACCGGACGACTGGTCTTCCAGTACGTTTATTCAACCGGCACAGCACCTTCTACCAATACCGTTATTTTATTATTTAATACTTCTACAAAACCACCCTGGATATCGAAGTACAAAAAATGATTTTGTTTATCCTTCAATACTTTCAGGCGACCGGCTTTCAATGCACCAATCAGCGGAGCATGCTTTTCTAATACTTCAAAGCTGCCACTCACTCCCGGCATTTGCACACCGTACACATCGCCACTGTAGAGTTTTTTTTCTGGTGTTAGTATTTCTAGATTCATAAAAGATCGGCCTCCCTAAATCCCTCCGAAGGAGGGACTTTCCACCCACAGCCCCAAGAGCGGTAAGTAGTTTTAATAGTTGAAAATTGTTGAATAATGAACAGGAAAATTGAAATCCAGAACAGTACTAAAGCTGGCTACACAATATTATTCAACTTACTTTTTAAAGAACTATTCAATTGTATAAAGATTTTTCATTTATGCGGGTCTGTGCGAATGCTAAGCCCTCCCTTCGGGAGGGTTTGGGTGGGCTTCCTTACCCCTGCGCCTGCGCCATCAGCTTTTTACCTTTTTCAATAGCATCATCAATACTACCTACGAGGTTGAAGGCTGCTTCAGGATATTCATCCACTTCGCCATCCATGATCATATTGAAACCGCGAATCGTTTCTTCAATGGGAACCAGCACACCTTTCAAACCTGTGAAGGCTTCTGCCACATGGAAGGGCTGTGATAAGAAACGTTGTACTTTTCTTGCACGGCTTACTACCAGTTTGTCATCATCACTCAATTCATCCAAACCAAGGATGGCTATGATATCCTGCAATTCTTTATAGCGCTGCAACATCAGTTTTACCTTGTTGGCACAATTGTAATGTGCTTCACCTACGATCAATGGAGTAAGAATTCTTGAAGTAGAATCCAATGGATCCACCGCCGGATAGATACCTAAGTCAGCGATCTTTCTTGACAATACCGTTGTAGCATCAAGGTGAGCAAAGGTGGTTGCCGGAGCCGGATCGGTTAAGTCATCCGCCGGTACGTAAACCGCTTGCACTGATGTGATTGAACCATTTTTTGTAGAAGTGATACGTTCCTGCATGATGCCCATCTCTGTTGCCAGTGTTGGCTGATAGCCCACCGCTGAAGGCATACGACCCAATAACGCCGATACCTCAGAACCTGCCTGTGTGAAACGGAAGATATTATCTACGAAGAATAAGATGTCGCGACCTTTTCCCTGTCCATCACCATCACGATAGTATTCAGCGATCGTTAACCCTGAAAGAGCTACCCTTGCACGGGCACCGGGAGGTTCATTCATTTGTCCGAATACGAAAGTGGCTTTAGAGTCGGCCAGTTCTTTCATATCCACTTTAGACAGATCCCAGCCACCTTCTTCCATGCTATGTTTGAAAGCATCACCATATTTCATAATGCCTGCTTCGATCATTTCCCGCATCAGGTCATTTCCTTCACGGGTTCTTTCACCCACACCGGCAAATACGGATACACCGGCATATGCTTTTGCAATATTGTTGATCAACTCCTGGATCAATACTGTTTTACCTACACCAGCGCCACCAAACAACCCGATCTTACCACCCTTTGCATAAGGTTCAATAAGATCAATTACTTTAATACCGGTAAACAAAATTTCAGAAGCGGTGCTCAGGTTTTCGAATGCAGGAGGTTTACTGTGAATAGGACGACCTCCTTTTTTAGATACTGCTGGCAATCCATCAATAGGATCACCGGTTACATTGAAAAGGCGGCCTTTAATGTCATCGCCTACTGGCATAGCGATAGGAATACCTGTATCAATTACTTCAGTACCACGAACAAGACCTTCTGTTCCGTCCATCGCAATGGTACGAACACTATCCTGGCCCAGGTGCTGCTGCACTTCAAGTACAAGGATATCACCATTTTCTTTTTTTAACTCCAATGCATTGTAGATCTCGGGCAGTTTGCCATCAAACTGCACGTCGATTACGGCGCCGATTACCTGTTTTACTTTACCAACGTTTGCCATATATGTGTTTCTGGTTTTTTGTTTCTGGTTGCTGGGTAGGTTCCAGGCCAAAAAAAATTATCTGATTTTCTGAATACCCAATTCTTAATCATACCCTTAAACTACTATCTCATTCTCTTGAAAAGACCAGAATTAGTACTCCCCTAACGGGGATGGGTGTTTTCAGGCCGCAAAGGTAAGGGTGAGGGGCTGATTTGCCAATTAGAAAATCAGGGTTTTTTGGGGTGGGGAAAATTGAGAAAAGCTACCTGAGTAAGCCCGGAGTTATTAGTGATGAGTTGGAAGTTCGATCTCTCAATTTTTAGCTCCCGGCTCAACATCCAACATTTAATTGATGGGTTTCAATAAAATCAATTTATGGGTAAAGTTGTAAGCGGCATCTATAAACTCCAGCATCTGCGGCCATTTTTCCTTCCTGATATTTTTTTGTTTGTATATCTTCTGGATATCTATGGAAACAGCATTCCCCTCCTGTTTGGCCGATGTGATAAATGAACCTGTTTCATTGTCAATATTACTATTCAATGCTTCGAGTCCTTCCACAGCATAACCTTCGGGTATAGTTAGATTGATCTGCCATCTCAATTTGCGAGGATAACGGACATCAATATCAAAATTGCGCTCCCGTTCTTCTTTTCTTATCTGCAACTGGCTGCCCATCAGGCCGGGCAGGTTAATCAATAATTTTTTGCCGGCCTTTCTTATTTTTTCACCCACCTGGAATATTTCTTTATACATCAGCTCGGGCTTTTTAAAACTTCTGCCCTCTGCCGTCATTTGAAATTCTTTGTATTTAATGCTGACACCAAAATCATTTTCCAGTTCATCCTTCATATACTCAGGCTTTCTTTCTTTGAACTCATCCGTAATGGCTTTCTTTTGCTGGTATACCTGGCTTACATATTTATCGGGAACATTTTCAAAATCATCGGGGCCATTATAGGTTTTATTATCGGAAAACATATAAGGCGTAAACCGCAATGCTGTATAGCTGTTCTTCTCTTTCTGAATGCCTGTGTAAGCGGAAGTGCGTTCTACATTCAACCATTTTAAAGAACTATCAACAGATACATTAAGCTGGAAAAGGCTTTTATTATTGTCTGACCTCGTATCAATGATCTTTACAGCTTCGGTCTGTTCTTTTGCAGTTACCGGTAATTTATAAGCGTCATTACTGGTCATGCTTTCATCTACATCATACAGGTTAGAATGCTCCGTGGATTTAAAAATATATTTATCCTTCACCCGCAGGCACCAGGATAATTCGTTTTCAAACAAAAGATCGGCAGGTGTGGTGAGGTTATTCGGTGTGGTGACAATAATCTCCGAAGATATTTTACGGGCATTTAAAAGTTGAGCCAGCAGGTAACAAAATTGTTTATCGGAATAATAGCAGCTACCGAATACCTGGGTATGACGGATATAATAGTAGGCCATTTTAATAAAATCATCTTCTGTTACATCTTTACCACCATTGGCCTTCATTTTTGTCCACAATGAATTGGCTATAGCATCTACGCTTGCATTGGCTCCATACACATAGCTATTCCCTACCCCGCTGTAATTCGCATACGCTTTTTTGCCGATCTCGGCTACGTTAAAATTACTTTTCATCTGGCCTTTGGTTCCTGCAAACAGTGATTTGATCTCACGACCATCTGTATAAGTGATCTGGAATTTTACCAACGGCAATATCATGTATTCGTTTACAAAATTCACATCCTTTAACCGCTCCCTGTTCTTATCCGTCCAGCTATACACATTAAAATCTCCATTGGTGGTTTGTTGAAAATCGGGTGCTCCATTTATACTTCGGGCTGTGATAAATGAATTGTTATCCGTTTCGATAATGATCTTGTGTGTCATCACCGGCATCCCTTTCTGGCAAAGCTCATATTGCGGATCAAACTGGTAATAAGGTGTTTTCTTTACGTTCAGTGTGCTGCTGGTGAGGGATGCAAATTCAAGCACATCGCCAGGTAACAGATCGGCTACCGGCACTTTATAATACTCATTTCGGTTGCTGATATTCTGATCAAAAAAACTTTTGAAGAATTCAGGCACCCTATCATTGTCCTCTATGCTTACAGCTTTGGTAAGCTGTATCTCCTTTTTTGTGCCATCAGTTTTATAAATAACAGCGCTGAACCCGTCAAACTTAGAGCTGTAGCGAAAATATAATTCAGAAAAATTCTCAACAGCCCTTTTATCAATCAGTTTTATTTTCATTCTTTTCTTTTCTATCAGCACCAGGTTTTCTTTGCCCCCGAGCAAACCCGATCTTTTTTTATCAAAAAGAATATGCTTTTTATAGCCAATCGCTACTATGGATTCATCCATCCACTTATCAGGTACTGTACTCACCGCAAAATCAGGATCGGCTTCATTCAATACTTCCTTTGCATTTTGTGAAAGAACCTCAATAAAATCTTCATCAATGATCTCCTGTGCATCCAGTCGGGTGAATGCAAGGGAAGTAAATAGAAACGCTATTAAAAATTTACTACTCATGCTATGGCAATTAATATTATTTAGTTACAGTTATTAAATAACTGTTGAATTCCTTCAGTTGCTCCAGGAAGTTTTTCCAGTTGGATAATTCTGTAGCAGGTATCACACTGTCCTTTATCGTTAATGTTTTTTTCAATTTCACTTTGTTACCGGCTACTTCATAAGCTCCGCTAAAGGCATAGCCGGGATTATCCAATATTAATTTTGCCGGCAGGTCAATACATTTTTTACCAGCGGGTATAATAAGCTCGATCTCGTCTTCAAAAGAAAAGATGGATTCAAGATCATACCCTCTTGTTCTTTTTTGATCGGGCATATAAGCGCCCAGGGTCTTGGGGAAAAAGTCAACACCGAGGTATTGGTTATCGCCGATAACATTGATATTGTTGGTAAGATCAATATCCCCTTCTATCTCCACCGGTATATCCCTGTTGCCGAGATCACTATTTTTTACATTGGCGGCTGTTAAATTACTGTTGCCAAACTCCAGCATCTCTTTTAAGAAATCCTGCTGTGCATGTTTGGGCATATCCTGGTAAGCATTATGAAAATCTTTTCTTTCGTCACCGGTCAGAGTAATTTTTACATGCCCTTTCAGGGCGCCATTATTCAGCGTAAGGGTAGCGTTGGTTTTAACTTTATTAGCCGTAGCATTACTCACCGGCACTTTCTTTTCATCAAAGGTTTCTCCTTTTTCGATCAGGGCTGATTTACCCTGGATACGATAGGCATTCTCACCGAATGGTGCATATTTTTCGGTGCCATCCAAAAAATATTCTTTGCCTTTAAAATATAATGTGGTGATGGCATGATTATCTACACACATGGCGGGCACACTATGATCGTAAGGGATATGCCGGGTGCCGATCCAGGTAAATCGTGCATCGTAGCCGGCTATCTTCAGCATTTCCGTTAGCAGGTTGGCCATGCCTTTACAATCACCATATTTTTCGGTGAACACATCCTGTGCTTTGGCGGGAATATAACCGGCAAATCCATCTTCATAAGCGATATAGCGGATATTATCCTGCACCCAATAGTAAATAGCTTTGATCTTTTCTTCGTCCGTCTTTTTTCCGGCCGTTAATGATGTTACCTGCGCTTTTAAACTACTGACCTCGTTACCGGTAAGGTTATATAAATGAGAATACCATGCATAAAGATCTTTAGTAGTTTGAAAGAGGGTGATCCGCTGTCCATCGTTTTCAAATGATTTTAATTGTATCAGGATATGTGGTTCTGTATAGGCAGATCCCAGGTCACGGTATTCACTTTTGATAGCAACAGCATCTTTGATCTTAAACGTATACAACGTGTTTTTGCCGGATGGTCGTTTCGATTTTTCAATCTTATAGGTCCCAAAATTCTTTTCAATAAAAGTGATCTCCAGCCACGACGGCACATCAAATTCGATCACCCTTTCCACCACCGGGAAATATTCATGAAAAAAATCACGGGTCAGGTATTTGCCATCGGTGTATTCGCTTTCCCAGGTCAGTTTTGCCATTTTTCCTTTTTGCAAAAACCGGAAGGAGTATAACTGCATCCTGCTATCATCAAAAAAGATATTGTCGTCCGTTACCGACCGGTCAAATCCCCTTTTGCCTGTCTGTATATATTTACGCAGGTATTTATCATACCGGGTAAAAGAATTGAGTTTGACAAACCGGTTGTGAAATTGATAATATTGGAATACAGCAATATCTTTTAATGCAATGAATTCAACAGATCCTTCTTCTTTTACCGTTACCACCGGCTGTTTGAATTCATTCTTGCCTTTATCAAAGCTGTAATGTTGCGTAAGGCTGAGAGCTGCATACGCATCTTCTTTAAATTTCTTTTTTAAGGTTAGGGCGGTACCAGCATCTTCATCAGCTACGGTTTGTGAGATGGCCGGGATTGAAACCAGGAATAAAGTGCAAAGCAAGAGGACAGGTTTACTCATAGTAGCGAGCTTTATAGTAAGGCGTATATAGTACTGGAAAAATAAGATTTCATCCAAAAAGAAACAATAAACGACAAGGCTAATTTTTAAAATAACCGCTTATTAAAAAAATTATCGTCCTGCCCGGGGTCACCATCTTTTCTAACCAGCTTCAATTAAGGGCTAAAAGAACAAAATACCTGTCATATCTTATACGGTTGTTGATAAATCTTAAACCTGCACCCGTTCACCAGATATTTTTCAATCCCTCACTGAACAATATTATCTTTTAAAAAAATTACAGCCTCCTGTCCGGAATGAAAACAATGATTCGTCTATAGCCGGATCATCATTTTAAAACACTTAAAATTATTATTATGGAAAAGTTTATGCTTATTTTTCAAGGTGGAGACATGCATGGTGTCAGTCCTGAGCAAATGCAGGCCAGTATGAGTAAATGGATGGCCTGGATAGATAGATTAGCCAAAAAAGAACAGTATGTGAGTGGCGAACCATTGATTCCGGGTGGCAAACTGGTAAGTGGAGCGGGTGGTAAAACCGTAACGGATGGCCCTTATACAGAAGGAAAAGAAGTGGTAGGAGGTTTTTTTGTCATCAAAGCAAAGGATATGGATGAAGCAGTGGCTATCTCAAAGGATTGTCCTGATTTTGACCTCGGCACGGCAGTGCAGGTGCGGCAGGTGATGAAGATGGATATGTAGTCTCGCAACGGCACTGCGTCTTTGCGTGAAATACATTTTACGAATGCAACAAACAGGAAACATCAATCAACTCGTAGACCATCTTTTCCGGCACGAATCGGGAAAGATGGTCTCTGTTTTGTCGCGGCTGCTTGGCTTTCAAAATTTAGAAACGGCTCATGATATTGTGCAAGACACATTGCTGCAGGCGATGAACTCCTGGAGCTATAATTATATACCCGATAATCCCGTGGCATGGCTGCACCGGGTAGCCAAAAATAAAGCCATTGATTTTTTACGACGGGAAAAAAAGTTCAGGGAAATAAGTCCTGCATACACTTACCTGTTGCAATCTGAATACAGTCTTTCACCCACCGTCAATAATTTGTTTTTAGAAAACGAAATATCCGACAGCCAGCTAAGAATGATGTTTGCCTGTTGTCATCCTTCCATCCCGGTTGAATCACAAATTGCGCTTACCTTAAAAACATTATGTGGATTAAGTGTGGCTGAAATTGCCCGTGCCTTTCTGACCAACGAAGAAACCATCAGTAAACGTATCTACAGGGCCAAAGAAAAGATCAAAGCAGAAAAAATAGAACTGGAAGTACCTTCTCATGATGAATTGCAACACCGCCTGGATGCCGTACTGAAATCACTTTACCTTCTTTTTAATGAAGGCTACAATTCATCACAGCCCGATCAACTGATCCGTGAAGATTGCTGCGAAGAAGCGATGCGTCTTTGTCATATTATTACCCGTCACTCACTCACGAGTTATCCCCGAACAAAAGCGTTACTATCCTTAATGTGTTTTCAATCATCCCGGCTCAATGCAAGACTGGATGATACCGGAAATATTATTTTACTGAAAGGACAGGACCGCAGCAAGTGGCATCTTCCGCTGATTCAAAAAGGTTTTGATTACCTGGATGCGGCCGCAGAACCTTTTGAAATTTCTACCTATCATTTTGAAGCGGCTATCGCTTCGTTGCATGCTGCTGCGCCTCATTTTGAAAAAACGGACTGGCCATCCATTTATCATTTATATGAAATGCTCTACGAGCTTCAACCAAATCCCGTAGTGGCCATGAATAAAGCCATTGCTTCTGCCTATGCCATTAACCGGTCAGAAGGATTGGATCAGTTATTAAAAATAAAAGGACTGGAAAATTATTACCTCTATCACACTTCAGTAGGTGAAATATATTATGAACTGGCTGAAAAGAAAAAAGCACAGCGATCATTCGAAACCGCCCTGCAACTCACTACTTCACAACAGGAACGGCAGTTATTACAACAAAAGATCAGGTCCTGCGAACCTGTTTAATAGTTTCCTTTAAACAGAAGGCACAGCTTTTGCAGGTCAGGGGAATATGAAAAAATTATTCCTGGTTTTTACCGTTTGCAATTTGTTTATTGCCTGTACCGATGTTCAAACCACAACAGAAGAAAAAGAAGCGAAAGAAGTAAAGAATATTACAAAGAGAGACCTGGGCATTACACCTGCCGTTTCTTACAGTAATCTTTTCCTTGATAGTGTTGCTGTAGAAAAATTCATTGCCGATAAAAAAATAGACGACACGCTGGCCCGGCGTATCCGCAGTTTTTACAATGCCCGCAATTACCAATTTGCCTGGTTTAGTGGCGATGGTCTTACCGAACAGGCCCGCGGATTCTGGAACTTACATGATTACGTTACTACATACGATGGCGATTCTTCGTTGAAAGATAAAGCTCTTCAAAAAACAATGGATAACCTGGTGGCGGAAGAAGAATTAACCGTTTCAGCATCCAGCAAGAGTTTTATTAATACCGAGTTGACGCTTACGCAGCATTTCATTCATTACATGCTGAATAATTACGAAAAAGGCTATGTAAAAAGAAAGGAGATGGAACGGTTCATTCCTTCACGCAAACAAGATGCGCTGACCCTGGCCGATTCACTCATCAATAAAAAACATAAGGACGATAAATATTTTGAAGATGTGAACGCCTCCTATAAAGGCCTGAAAGAACAACTGGCAAAATATTATGAAGTAGCTAAGAACGGTGGCTGGCCCGAGGTCTTGTTTGACAAAGGAAAATATAAGAAAGGTGTTTCCTCGCCAGAAGTAGCAACACTTAAAAAAAGGTTAGCACTTTCCGGTGACATGCCGGTTGCTGATACCAGTCTTATTTATAACGATAGTCTTGAAACCGGTATCAAAAATTTCCAGTTGCGTCATGGCTTCACTCCAACAGGTGTATTGACGGAAGCGCTGGTAAAAGAAATGAATGTACCTGCCATTGCACGTTTGCAACAGATATTGATGAATATGGATCGTATGCGCTGGCTGGCATCCGAACCTAAGGGGCACCTGATCGTAGTGAACATTCCTGAATTTATTTTGCACATGTACGAGGGTACCAACAAAGTGTTTGATATGGTAGTAGTCGTTGGTAAAGAAGGTCATAATACGATGATGTTTAACGGCGAGCTGAACCAGGTGGTGTTTAGTCCGTATTGGAATGTGCCGGAGAGTATTGTAAAAAATGAGATCCTGCCGGCGATGGAGAAAAACAGCAACTACCTTGCTTCTCATAATATGGAGATCGTAAATAATAATGGCGAAGTACCGGATATCCGTCAAAAACCGGGCGGTGCCAATGCGCTGGGTAAAGTAAAATTTTTATTCCCCAATAGTTTCAATATTTATTTTCATGATACTCCCTCCAAAAGTCTTTTTGAAAAAGATAAAAGAGCTTTTAGTCATGGTTGTATCCGTCTGAAAGAACCTGAAAAAATGGCCAACTATGTATTGCGGGATCAACCGGAATGGACGCCGGAAAAGATCAATGAAGCCATGAAGAGTGGCGAAGAGAAGTTTGTAAAAGTAAAGAACCCCATTCCTGTCGTCATCACTTACTATACAGCATGGACAGATGAAAATGGCAAACTTAATTTCAGGGAGGATATTTATGGGCATGATAGCCGGTTGGCGAAAAAAATGTTTCGATAAAGTGAACAAGGTTGCCAACCTTCCAATAGTTATTAGTACCTGGAATGATACTGCAAGGTTGGCAACCTTCCTAACCTTCCGATAGTTATAGTACCTGGATTGATACCGCAAGATTGGCAACCTTTGCACCTTCGCCTAAAATTTCTTTCCTACTTTTGACGGATTGAAATCCCGGTAATGAAATTGAGTGAAGTAACCGATAGCAAGACTGCCCAAGAATTTATCCAGGTGAATGTGGAGATCAATAAAAAGGATCCCAATTACATTCGTCCGCTGGAAAAAGATATTTATGAAGTATTTGATCCCAAAAAGAATAAAGCTTTCCGGTTCGGTGAAGTGATTCGCTGGATACTAAAAGATGATACCGGCAGATTGATCGGCCGTATCGCAGCATTTGTCAACAAAAAATATAAAAACAAGGGTGATGATGTGCCGGTAGGCGGCGTTGGTTTTTTTGAATGTATCAATGACCAGGTGGCGGCTGATATGCTGTTTGATGTAGCCAAACACTGGCTGATGCAAAAAGGTATGCAGGCGATGGATGGCCCCATCAATTTTGGTGAACGGGATCGCTGGTGGGGATTATTGGTAAAAGGTTTCGAACCTCCTATCTATTGTTTGAATTATAATCCTCCATATTACCAGGCGTTGTTTGAGCAATATGGTTTCAAAAAATATTTCAACCAGGTTTGCTTTGCGATGAATGTGGATGTGCCGCTATTCCCCAAATATTTGGAGAGACATGCTCAGTGTGCAAAGGATCCGAGCTTCTCTTCCTCACATATTAAAAAGGATCAGCTGGAAAAATTTGCCAATGATTTCACCATTGTTTATAATAAAGCATGGGCGGGTCATGGTGGGCTGAAGCAACTGGACATTAAAGTGGTGCGGAAGATGTTCAAATCTATGAAGCCGGTGATGGATGAAAAGATAAGTTGGTTTGTATATTATAAAGACGAGCCGATTGGCATTTGGATCAACCTGCCCGATCTCAATCAATGGTTCAAATACCTGAATGGTAAATTCAGTCTCTGGCATAAGCTCAAATTTATCTGGATGAAAAAAACCAAAAAATGCGACAAGTTTGTCGGATTGGTTTTTGGGATTGCACCTGAATGGCAGGGCAAAGGAGTGGACAGTTACCTGATCATTGAAGGCGCCAAAGTGATACAGGCCGAAAAGTTATATGATAAATACGAGATGCAATGGATCGGTGAATTCAATCCTAAGATGATCAATGTAGCCGAAAACCTTGGCACTTACCGCAGCCGGATACTTACTACGTATCGCTATTTGTTTGATCGGACAAAAGAGTTTAAGGCGCATCCGATATTGCATTGATAGGCTTGCAAAAATGTACAACAATGAATAAAAAAATAATTCTGTATTTAATCTCTTTACTAATGTTCAAATTATCTTTTGGGCAACAGGCTGCTGTTAGTTTTCCTAATAATAATTTAGTTTATAAGGATACAGAAACACCATTACAGATTGCTGTAGCTGGTTATGGTTGTAAGGATATTATAATAAAGTGTTCAAATGGAAAGATTTCTCCAATAGATGCTTGCAGATATATTTATACACCGGCCAAAATCGGTGAAACATTGATCGATGTATATGTCATTAAAAAAAGAGACACTCTTTTAACCGGCAGGCAAATGATTACAGTTAAGGAAAGGCCACTTCCGGAAGCAAACATTGCAGGTTTTAAAGGGGGAAGAATAACGAAAGGAAACTTAAAAGCTCAGGGGGGAGTAGCAGCTTCTTTTTATGTTAGTGGCAATCATTGGGAAAGCTGCGAGGTTAATAATTACCACGTTGTCATAATCAGAGATAAAAAAATCATATTTGAACATTTTAATCAAGGAAATACTTTTAATCCCCAAGTAGCAGAAGCCTTCAGAACTCTTTTAAAAGAAGACAGGGTTGCATTTTTCAATATGTCTGCTTCATTAGCTGACGGAAAAAATTACGTTTTAAAAGGGCTGGAATTTCTAATTGATAATTAACAAACCCGGGTTACTAAGTTGTGTTAAAATGGCTGCAGGACTCAAACGAAAGAGCCGGTGAAGGTTTGTGTGTGGACCAGTGCCGGACCCGATAGCTATCGGGTTGCAGCGAAAAGCCCGGACCACTGCTGATAATAATACAGGCGATGGCAGCCCCAATTTTTCAACTACCATTTATCAACATCGCAAGATTCGTTTTATCAGGCAAGTCTTTGATTTCTTATCTTGCAATTTCTCTCTAAGGGTTTCATAACACCCCTTTAAGGGAATGTGGGCATGGAAAAATTCATCGTATCAGCACGGAAATACAGGCCACAACTGTTCAATACAGTGGTGGGACAGTCGCATATTACCACTACCTTAAAGAATGCCATTAAAAATGAACAGCTGGCCCATGCTTTTTTATTCTGCGGGCCAAGAGGGGTGGGCAAAACTACCTGCGCCAGGATATTAGCAAAAACGATCAACTGCGAAAACCAGACAAAAGAAGGAGAAGCCTGCAACACCTGCCACTCCTGTGTATCGTTTAATGAAGGCACATCGATGAATATTCATGAGCTGGATGCGGCGAGTAATAACTCGGTGGATGATATAAGAACATTGGTAGAGCAGGTGAGGTTTGCACCACAGGCAGGAAAATATAAAGTTTATATCATTGATGAGGTACACATGTTAAGTTCTTCTGCCTTCAATGCTTTTTTAAAAACACTGGAAGAACCTCCCTCCTACGCCATCTTTATTTTAGCTACCACCGAAAAGCATAAGATATTACCCACGATATTAAGCCGCTGCCAGATATTCGATTTCAAACGCATCACCTTACAGGATACAGTGGATCATCTGCAGGAGATAGCGGACAAAGAAGAAATAAAAACAGATAAAGCTGCTCTGCAGATCATTGCACAGAAAAGTGAGGGCTGTATGCGGGATGCCTTAAGTATCCTGGACAAGATCGTGAGTTTTACCAATGGTGAACTGAACTATAGCAATACCCTGGAGCACCTGAATATCCTTGATGCCGATTATTATTTCAAATTGCTGGATTGCATGCAGCAACAGGACCTGGCGGGAGCGTTATTGTTGTTTGATGATATCAACCGCAAAGGTTTTGAAGGTGACCTGGTGATAAACGGTTTTGCCGAGTTTATCCGCAACCTGCTTGTTTGTAAAGATGAAAAGGTAGCTGGTCTTTTAGAAGTGGTAGAAAGCTTCAAAGAAAAATATATCGCCGCAGCTAAAAAAACTCCGGCAGCCTTACTCATCAGTGCGCTGAATATTCTGAATGAAACAGAGATAAATTATAAAGCAGCCCGTAATAAACGATTGCACGTAGA
>DASVOE010000148.1:0-4772 GCA_036383515.1 Chitinophagaceae bacterium
GAAGGAATAGGCCAGATAAAACGAAAATCAGAATAAGGAATAGCTGCCTGTGTTGGATTAATGGCCACACCACAACCATATATGGCTGCTGTTTGAGAACCATTCGCAAATTTGGCAGGAATACCACCTGTACTAAAATTAGGATCAACTGCATTGCGGTGTATATCACCCCAGCGTTTACCTTCAGCCAGGAATTCTATTCTTCTTTCTAATAATATTGCTGCTATCAAAGCATTCTTGGTAGCAAAGCTGGCTAGCGTATAGGCTTGAGTAAGTGGTGTAGCCAGGGCCCTGTTACGCACTGCGTTTAATAGATCCAAAGCTCTTGTGGAAACAACCGCAGCTTGCCTTGCTTCAGCTTCTGCAAGTGTTAGGAGCACTTCTGCATACCGGATCTGTGGAGCAAAATCTTCACGGGTGGTATACCTTGTATATTTTTTTGTAAACTGACTGAATCCACTGGTTCCTCCATTGGCATTTGTTCCAAACACAGTTAGCAGTGATCTTCTTTTATCATCACAAAGCCATCCTGCATTATTAAAAATAATAGGTGAAATAGAAAGCAGTCCACGGGCTCCAAGATCGGCTGGGCCTAGCATGTTTGCTAAAGCAGCATTCACACCAGTATTATCCAAAGCATCATTGCGGATAGAAAAAATACTTTCGGTTGAACTATTATTCACGAAGGGTCCATCGGGCGATGCTGTTAAGTTCCAGCCACCAATCGGACTTGTATATGGGGCTGCGCCCGGTGGTACTAATTTACTCCCTTCCGTGATTACACCTGCCCAATCACCTTTATGTAATTTAACCCTCATTTTCATAGCGATTGCAGCAGCTTTAGTAGCCCTGATCGTTGAAGGAGTCATAGTTGCAGGTAAATTAGCTTCAGCAAAATCAAGATCAGCAAGTATTTTGGCATAAGTGTCGGCTACTGTACCGCGGGAAACAGTTTTTGCTTCATCAACTTTTGCGCTTGAATTGATAGCAAAATCCCTGTATGGAACACCAGGTTTATTGCCGTTGCCATCAAGATAAGGTCGTGCAAAGAAAATAACAGCTTCATGGTGTGCCATCGCTCTCAAAAACCGGCATTCTGCTTCATATTGTGTAGCAACAGCAGGAGTAATAATGCCAGCCGCACCTGCACTCTTAAAGCCATCTATCGAGATATTTGTTTTGTTGATTAATGCATACAATGCACCCCATTGGCCTACATTATTCGCCGTAGTAGCATTATAGGTTGCCTGGTAGGTTATCTGGAAAAAAGCCTGCAAATTAATGACATCCTCACCGCGGGCATCACCTTGTTCTATGTTGGCCGCTCCAAAAGGATATCCACGGTTTGAGCCATCTGTATATGGACTACTTTGGGCAGCATCATATACTCCATATAGTGCAAGGAGACATCTGTCAGCAGTAGAAAAAGCTACATCATCAGTGATAACATTAAAGGGACTTTTATCCAGTGATTTTTCGCAACCCGATACCACAAGAAGTAGTAAAAGTGGTATGACTGCATTTATTAATAATCTCTTCATAATATTTTTATTTAATAGTTCAAATTATATTAGAATCCAACGCTGATACCCCCGGAAATTGTTCTTACCTGTGGAGAAACAGCGTTATCCAATCCTTGTGCATTAATATTGTCTGGATCAGCACCGCTATAAGCTGTCCATACCGCAAGGTTTTGTCCCTGCAGGTAAAAACGAAAACTGCTGATAAAACCATTCGTCCATTTAGTAAGACTTTCTGGATTAAGAGAATAACTCAATGCCAAGTTTTGTAAACGGAGATAATCTCCTTTTTCAACAAATCGTGAATTAGCTAATTGTGTTTGGTTAATGTTATTACCTTGTCCATAGTAAAGTTTAGGTACATTAGTTACTTGTCCTGGAGTAGTCCATCTGTCAAGGATCTCTCTTCCGTTATTCTGGAAACTTTGATTTAATAATGCTTCTTGGCGGGTAATATTCATGATCTTGTTACCACCGGAATAGCGGAACATGAAATCAAGCATAAAGCCTTTATACCTGAGTGTATTTGAAAAAGCGCCAAACCAGGTTGGCGTAGCTTGCCCAAGGTTTTTGCGGTCAGCAAATGTAAGCGATGATGCAGCGCCTAAAGCCGGATTATCTTTCCCCGCAGCTACAAAATAACCGCCGATTGAACCACCGGGTGAAAGATTTAACTGCACCAATGTACCATCGGCTTTAACATACATGGGATGCCCGTTTGCAGTATTTACACCTGCCCAAACATTACCATAGATGATATTGATAGGATCCCCGACCCTGATAATATTATAGCCGCCATTTTCAACAAACGGAACCGGTACGCCGCCTACACTATAAAGTGAAGTAATCTTATTTTTTACACTGGTATAATTGATATTAAAATCCCAGCTAAACTCTTTGTTTCTAAGGATATTTCCACCGAGCGCAATCTCAATCCCCCTGTTCTTTAGTGTTGCAATGTTTTGTGAAATTGAATTTCCCGGGACACCAACACTAAGGGGAGTAGGTACGGCAAAAACAAGTCCATCCACATCATTCAGGAACCAATCAACTGTCAGGTTGAACCGGTTATTTAATATACCCAGTTCAATACCTACATCATATTTACTGCTTGTTTCCCATTGAAGTTCAGGATTACCAATGGCAGCAACGGCGATACCGCTGATATTACCATAAGGTCTGGAACCGTATGTGCTTAGATAAGGGAATCCACTAAGAGAATTACCTACTTCGGCATATGAAAATTTGACTTTTGCTTCACTTATCCATTTAGAAACAAATGCTGAATTCTTCCAGAATGCCTCCTGAGACGGTCTCCATCCGACTGAAAAACCAGGGAAAACTCCATATCGCTTTTCTTTTGCAAGAGAACTTTGTCCATCCCTTCTAATTGTAGCTTGGGCAAAGTACTTGTTTTTAAAATCATAATTGATCCTGCCAAATAATGATTCAAATCCCGACTCCCCAACAAAACCACCAATTGTCTGGATAGCTGCTGTGTTCGAAATGATATTTTCGTTGATAAAAAAGGCGTCGGAAATATTAGAGCCTGATGCAGAAAAGTTCTTTGTTTTATCCTGAAGCATTTCATGACCCGCAGTAAGGAAAAAGTTGTGACTTTTAAGGCTCAGGTTATAATTAATATAATTTTGCCAAGTATATCTAAGTATATTCTGACTTGCATTAAAAACAGAACCATTGGTTCCCCCGGTTGCTGTTCCGTATCCGTCACCATGAAACGGGCTTAATCCCTGGTAGCTATAATCACTAAACAAATCTGCCGCAAATTGTGAACGAAACTTCAGCCCTTTAACAGGAGATATTTCTATAAAACTATTATTAATAAACCGGTATTTATCAGAGTAAAGTTTATTAATACGTGTTGTAAAGGCAACGTTAGTAAAATTATCATCCACTGAAGTTGTGTTGGCTCCGGGATTCATAGAATTTCCATTTGGGTAATTGATGTTAAACCCTGAAGGATGTGTTGAACTGTAAGGAGAAACATTTGGCAATAGCCTGAGTGCAGATGCAATGGCTCCGCTTAAAGCATTGGATCCATTGTTCTGATCACCATCTTCCTGTCGGCTCAAGGTAAGGTTGTTACCTATTTTAAAATATTTATTTACTTCATGTTCAATATTCAGTCGTACCCGGTAAGATTTATTAAAGTTGCTGATTATAATACCTTTTTGATTGGAGTAGTTTAAAGACATGTAATAACTTGTTCTTTCGCTGGCACCCTGTAAGCTTAAGGTATGACTGTGGATGGGTGCATTATCAATCATTGCCTGGGCCTGCCAGTCTGTATTTGTATTGGCAGCATCCATGTTTGCCCGGACGGCAGCTCCTGCGTTAGTTAATTTTTGGTTAGCGATGGTTACAAATTCTTGTGCGTTTAGCAGATCAAATCTGTTTAAAGCACTGCTGAAACCAACAAACCCATCGTAATTAACCCTGACTTTTCCTTTTGTGCCTTTCTTGGTAGTGATGACTATGACGCCGGCAGCAGCCCTGGAACCATAAATTGCTGTAGCAGAACCATCTTTCAATATGTCAATAGTTTCTATGTCTGCAGGATTAATATCACCTAAAGCATTAGAATTCGTTGTACTGGCAAGATTACCTGAAATAATGGGAACACCATCAACAACGATCAATGGCCCTGTACTTTGTGTAAGCGAATTTGTTCCTCGTATAAGGATACGGGCTGGAGTATTTACAAGACCACCGGCAGTTATCACTTGCACGCCAGTTGCTCTTCCGGCAAGTTGCTTGTCAATTGATGGCGTCATAAGATTTGAGAATTGCTTTACATCCACTTTTGATGCGGAACCTGTAAAGGCTTTTTTCTGCTGAGTACCATAACCGGTAACCACCACTTCACTCATTACTTTGTCGTCATTTTTTAAAGTGGCGTCAACAACCGTTTGGGTGCCTATGCTGGTTTCAGTAGTACCCATGTCAATTGAGGAAAAAATTAATGCTTTTGCATTTGCCGGAACTAGCAAAGAATATGTTCCGTCTGATTTTGTTACAGTACCAGTAGTTGTTCCTCTGACCAGTACTGTTGCATTGGGAATAGGGTTTCCCTTGTCATCTGTCACCTTGCCGGTGATGGTTTTTTGTGCCAACAACGATCCCGCAAATAGCAGGAACGCTGTTAGTGTCAATAACAGTTTTCTCATGTGCATGTAGTTTTTAAATATAGAAAATGTAAACAGTACTTTGGTTGAAAGTACTGTTTACAAT
>DASVOE010000149.1:0-11178 GCA_036383515.1 Chitinophagaceae bacterium
CTTACTGGCTGTATTCGTAGCTGTATTCGCCTATTTTATTGCACCGGATTCATCACCTTATGCTAACCGTATCATTTTAGAAATTGATGGTGAAAAGCCCGGGTTCAAACAAAGTTTCATTAAAGTAAAAAAAGAAAAACAGGTATCGCAGGCGGGATTTTTTAAGCAACTTATTTCGGGCAAAGAGGATCCGTATTATTTTATCCCAATCATTTCATATCAAAATAATGGCGATAGCATTGTTGTCCAGAAATTTATTGATGAAGGTGTAAGTGAACGGCAATCCTTTCCTATTTCACAACTGGCACCGCAACCTATAACGAAACAAAAATTTGTAGTTGGTACGGATAATTTTGGTCGTGATATTTTAAGTCGCCTGATTGTTGGAACACGGGTAAGCCTTAGTGTTGGTCTGATCACGGTTATCATTTCGCTCAGCATAGGTTTGATACTGGGGTCACTGGCAGGTTACTTCCGGGGAAAAGCCGATGATATTATCATGTGGTTCATCAATGTGATCTGGAGTATTCCTACTTTATTATTAGTGTTTGCCATTACCCTGGCATTAGGCAAAGGTTTTTGGCAGGTGTTTATTGCCGTAGGATTAACCATGTGGGTGAGTGTGGCCCGCTTAGTGAGAGGCCAGGTTTTAGCCGTTCGTGAGTTGGAATATATTGAAGCCACCAGAGCGTTAGGTTATTCTCATATCAGAACAATTGTACGTCATATCTGGCCTAATATAATGGGGCCTGTCATGGTGATTGCTGCCAGCAACTTTGCTTCGGCAATTGTTATTGAAGCCGGTCTTAGTTTTTTGGGAATAGGTGTACAACCGCCACAACCCAGCTGGGGGTTAATGATAAAAGAGAACTATAGCTTCGTTATCACGCAAAATCCCATGCTGGCATTAGTGCCGGGTTTTGCTATTATGCTGCTGGTACTGGCCTTTAATCTATTGGGCAATGGATTAAGAGATGCTTTGAACGTGAGGGGCCGCCTGTAGTTTTTTTGTATTTATATCTGTCATTACTAATAGAGACAAGCATAAGAAAAAAAGACTTCCAATTTTATCTGTCTCGATAAGATCGCTTAAAAAATTTACGGTAATGATCATTACCAATATTGATCCAATCGTTATACTTAAAGTTCTATAAAACCGATCATTTATACGGTGATACAAGTGTTGGGCATAGTATAAAAGACTTCCTGATAAGAAAAGAAAAAAGATCAGCCCGGGAATTCCCTGTTCTACCAGCAGCAGCAAAAAATAATTGTGTACTGTTGAATGCTCCTTATTATCACTTACCCAGGTTTTATAAACGGGTACGGTATACGGTTTATAGTTTTTATAAAAGGTACCAGGACCATAGCCGGTCATGTAATTATCCTTTATCATTCTGACACCAGCAATCCACCGGTAAAAACGTTCTGCTGTTGAAACATCTTTGAGTTGGTACGTGGCTACAAGATGCTCCTTAAAGTCTTTATGAAAAATGGTTGTTTTGAAATTATGAGCATACCTGATATAATTGTCCTTGTGTTTTAACCAGTAAACAGCAGCAACACAAAAAAAGATAAACCCTATAAACGTGGTCACCAGCAGTTTCTTTTTCACCAGCCAGTAAGCAGCCGCGCCTGCTGCCAATGCCAACCAGGCACCCCGGGCATAGGAAAAAAAAAGCGCAGTCAAAAGAATGAGGATAGCAGCTGTGATTAAACCTTGTATCCTTTTATTTTTATTCAATAAATAAATAGCAAAAAAAACCGGGATGATACATACCAGCATGGAAGAATACGTCACATGATTGCGGAAAAAAGGAGATACAGCAATGTTGATCGTAGCAAAACTAAAACCATCCAGTGAATGCCGGTAAATAGCAATGATCGTTACAAGAAACACGGTAGCCGCAATGATGATAGCGGCAATACTAATCATTTTCTTATTCGTAAAAATGATCAGCGGTGCTACTACAAACGCTCCCACGTACCAGCCTTTTGCCAGTATTATTTTTACAGATAATAAATTATGCGTTGATAAAACAGAAGTCAGTACTGTCCACCCCAGGTGCATTAATAGTAAAATAAGTAAGGGGTGTACAAGTGTGCTTCGAGGAATGGAGTCGGGGGAATAGATCCAACAGGCAAGAAATAAAAAGGATGTCAGCAGCATCAATGCTTCATCAGGGACATCCGTTCCCAAAGCAGGTGAAAAATTATATTCGAAAGAAAAGGGTAATGCAGCTAGTAATAAAAAGAAGACTATCCGGGGTTGTTGCCAACCGCTATAAAACAATAAAGCCGCCAATGGCAGTAGCAGGAAAAAATACTGTTGAAACCATAGCGCTGTAAAAAGAGAAAGTAGAAAAACACAGGCCAGCGCTATGAAATGTTTCTTTTCCTTATATTCAAAACTGGTCACCGGCGGTTTGATTTCTTTTTCTCCAATACCATAACAAGCAGAAAGGCAAACAAAAGACTAAAAAAACCTGTTATCAAAAACGCTTGTAAAAGTTGGGGACGATCAGCAAAAGAAGCAGGTCTTGCTCTTTCAACAATCAGTAAGGCTGGAGGTTTGGTATCAACCATGAGCTGATATTCCCCGATCAACTTTTCATACTGCTGCAATTGGGCCGTAACCATTTGTGATGAATGAACACTGTCTGGTTGTGATTTGATCTTCCCCCTCGCCGCTAACAAACTATTTAAGGTGGAGTAATTAATACTGTTTTGCAGATCACTATGCATCTGTTGTATTTTATCCATAATAGCATTAGCGAACTGTGCTGACAACAATTTATCAGTGTCCCATACTCGTACTTTTAATTCGCCATACTCAGTTTTCATCACCCTGGTATGTTTTTTTAATAAAAGAGACGCTTTACTACGGGCAGCTTCTCCTTTTTCTGATATCCCGTAATGAGTTGTGAGGTTGAATCGATCTACTACAGAAAGATAAATGGTATCCAACTGGCCAGTACCGATAATCATGTCCAGTTCATCAGCCGTACCCATAGCAGAATACAGGGCTTCAATATTTTCATTGAATATTTTTGATTTGTCAGACAGGTAAGAATTTGCAGGGAGCGCTGTTGTTGCAGCTACATATTCTTTGGGAAGCAGGGAGGTAATAATCCATGCTGTTAACAGGGATAGTAACACTAAGCCTGTAATGTGTTTCCACCATTTTGATAATAAATAAAAAATATCCGGCATCATGAATTATTTAGAAGTTGAAAGCTGTGCTTTAAAAAAAGAAATCCATTGGGAGGCCTTAATTAACCGGGTGGCTATCATAATCAGCAACGTTATCAATACACCTGCAATCACGGTTGCAAATTTATCCAGCGACCAACTGCCTCCTGCATAAAATACAGCAACCCAAACAACGCCTATAAAAATATAAATTAAGAGGGAGCTGGCATGAAAGCTGATCATTAATTTTTGTTTGGTATAGATCATGGTTGCTATTCCACAAATGAGCTGACTTATCAATGCAGCAATGCAACAGCCTTTGGCGCCTAATGAAGGAATAAGTAAAAAGTTAAGAATGATATTGATCAACACTGCTACCAAAGTGATGGCGCCGAATGCACGGATATGACCTGTGGCTGTCAGTACAGTGCCATAAATACTTACCAGGGTGTAACCAATAAGTGCAGGAATACACCATTGCAATACTCCGACAGATGAAGCATCCGTATGATGATATAATAATTGCTGGATCTCCGGAGCCAGGTAAACAGTAATACCTGTAATAACAATAGCATATACGATCAATAAATGCCTGAGTGTAAGTACCACTTTCTTTATGTCCTCTTTCTTACTCCACTGCCTGGCAATATAGGGAAGCAAAAATGAACTAAAAAGGAAGGTGATCATATTACTGGCATCCAGCAACCGGTAAGCACCCGCATAAATACCGGTTTCATGATTACCATTGGGGTGTACCCGTTCCAGTAAAAAACCATCCAGCCTGTAATGCATGGACATCAGTAATATAATGATCGCATAGGGTAAAGCTGCGTAAAAAATTTTCTTATCAAACAATACACCGGTTACATTCAATGAAAAACGTACTCCTTTTTTAAAAAGAATACTCCATGCCGTGAAACCTGCCAGGGCCGTGCAGGTTACCTGCGACCATAGAAATGATTGAATGTTCATCGCCCCCAATACTAAAGGAAAAAAGAGAAATGCACCACACAATCCGATCATCAATGTTTTATCCAGCACAGATAACCATGCGTCTGTAGTAAACCATTGTTCCGCCGTAATGATGGACCGGAAGAAAATAAATAGAGAGGTGAATACCTGGATCAGAATGACACCTGCTACAATATCCCATCGTTCAACCCCGGATACGAATGCTGCTATACCAACCACAGCAGCATATATAAAAGCAAACAAAAGCTTGATGAAAAGAAAATGCCCTGCTTTATGTATGAACTGTTCTTTTTGAGATGCCAGTTGTGTATTGAAAAAAGAAGTAAGTCCCCAATCCAGTAAAAAACTAAAAACGATAGACAGGTTGAATAAGGCAAAATAATTTCCATACTCAGCAACACCGACAGTATTCTGTACCTGCCTGTCAATACCAAATATCCAAACCGGTTTAATAACGGCATTTAAAATAACGAGTAAACCAAGAGAAGAATAAAACCGGGAAGACTCTTTCATCTATCTGGTATTTGTAGCCTTTTTCGGGGAGGGTTTAGGTAGCTTACATCACTTTTACATTCCTGCTAAAACTTTCTTCCAGTGAAATAAAAGTTTCTGTTCTTTCTATCCCTTTTATTTTCTGCAACTGGTCATGCAACACAAAACGAAGTTGAGAGATATCTTTACAAACGATCTCTGCAAACATGCTATAGTTACCAGTTGTATAATTTAAACGTACAATCTCCGGCACTTTTTGCAATTCCCTGGCCACAGAATCATACAGCGAACTTTCCTTCAGGTAAATGCCGATAAAAGCGATCACATCATAACCTAACTGGCGGATATCTGCATTCAGTTTAGTACCTTTAACCACGCCGGCCTCCTGTAATTTTTTAATGCGAACATGAATAGTGCCGCCGGATACAAACAATTTCTTGCCTAAATCAGCATACGATATCTCAGCATTATCCATCATGTGGTGAATGATCTGGAGATCCAGTTTGTCAAGATTTAATTTTCCCGCCATTTTAGTTGTGATTTTTGATTTTATTCATACAATATAGCAAATATTTGAATATTTTCTATAATTTCAAAATAATTATTAGAAAATTTGGAATGAAGTAAGCCTTTCGTTTATTTTTGTTTTATCAACGTTCTTTTATAGGAATAATATACTGTGGGGTGATGAAATATTAGGCAGACATGCCCCCTTGTCTCGGGGGTGGGGATCACAGGATAAACGTAGCATAGAGCCGCTTTGATAGCAATATTAAAGCGACCAGGGTCGACCACTGAAACTTTGTGCTATAGCTAACTGCCCCGTGGAGGTTCGATCCCTCCCCCTACAGCTGATTTTTTCTCATGTGATTTTCACAGCCTTTTTGTTTTCACGAAGAGGCTTTTTTTATTTTATACCCTGTCCCGGTATTCCTCTTCTTTTAAAATAGCTGGTGCTAGTTTTGCTGGACATATTTTCCAAAATAACATGTATGAAAAAAATATTACTGCCTGCGGCTCTATTGGCCTGTCTTACTATCTGTGCACAAGATGAAAATGTGAAGAAACTAAAAAGTGAAAGTGAAAAGTCCATTAAAAAAGATCCTGCCGACACCAGTAATACAACCTGGAAAAAAGGAGGCCTCTATAGCCTGAATATAGCCCAGGCCTCATTAACGAACTGGGCAGCGGGTGGTGATGAATTTTCGCTGGCTGTAAATTCTTTACTTAGCTTATATGCCTTTTACAAAAAGGATAAACATAGCTGGGATAATACATTTGATTTTAACCTGGGTTATATTAAAACCACCAGCCTGGGTAATCGTAAAAATGATGATCGTTTTGATCTGTTGTCAAAATATGGATACGCCCTCAACTCCAAACTAAACCTTGCAGGCCTGATCAATCTAAGGTCACAGTTCTTTAAAGGCTACACGTATGCTGATAATATAAAAACATTATCCTCCAATTTCCTGGCGCCTGGTTATTTGCTGGCAGGAATAGGATTGGATTATAAACCAACAAAAAGCCTTTCCATTTTTTTGTCTCCCGCAACCGCCCGTTGGGTTATCGTCAGGGATACTGCCTTATCTAATAAAGGGCTGTATGGTGTAACGCCGGGTAAAAAAAGCAATTTAGAGTTTGGCGCTTTTGCCAGCATCAATTACCTGAAAGAGATCAATAAGAATATTACTTACAAAGGGAGGCTGGATCTTTTTTCTAATTACCGTCGCAACCCACAGAATGTTGACCTGTTTATGTCAAACATCCTGAATGTGAGACTATCAAAAATTTTATCCGCCACCTGGGGAGTTGATCTTATTTATGATGACGATGTAAAACTATTTGGTCCCCATAAAAGATCAGCGGCATTACAGGTAAAATCGTTGGTGGGATTAGGAATACTTGTAAAATTTTAGAATACTTACTATCGTTTTTTGAAATATTCCTTTTGAACCAGCTCTCCCATAGTAACTTTGCCATCAATGGGACAAAAAAAACTGGAACGGTTTGCGGAGTTAAATACAATGCCCAATGTATTGCAGTTTCCAAAAGATATGCCCGGTAAATGGAATGCGTTTTTTAAAAACCATAATCCTATTACACTGGAGCTCGCCTGTGGCAAGGGTGAATATGCGGTAGAACTCGGGCAATTATATCCACAACGCAATTTCATTGGCGTTGATCTGAAAGGCAATCGTATCTGGGTTGGCGCCAAAAAGGCGCTTCAACTGGAATTAAATAATGTTGCTTTTTTGCGTACACAAATTGACCAGTTGGCGGAATACTTCAGTAAAAACGAAGTAGAAGAAATATGGATCACTTTTCCTGATCCTCAATTGCGGATGTCGAAGTCAAAAAAAAGATTGACCCATCCCAAATTTTTGAGGTTATACCAGCAATTTCTTTTGCCCGGCGGTAAAATACATTTGAAAACGGATAGCCCCGATCTTTATCAATTCACTAAAACGGTTATTACATTGTATGATTGCCTTCTGCATATTGACCAGGAGGATGTGTATAAACAAGATCATATACTTAATGAATTAAAGATCAAAACACATTACGAGTCGCTCGACATTGCCGGTAGTAACCGCATTCATTATCTCTGTTTTTCTTTACCTATCAAACTGGCGGGGAAGGAAAAAGATGAAGAGTTGAAAAAAATCTTAACCGAACATGAAGGAACTGGTTGAAGGCATTGATTATTATATCAATGAGGATGGATACGTAGTACTCACCGAAAAATATCACCTTGATAAAGGTTATTGCTGTGGTAACGGTTGTAAACATTGCCCTTATCAATATGAGAATGTGCCAGAGCCCCGCCGCACAGAGCTATTGAACAGCAAAAAGACAAGCTAGTTTTTGCCTAACAATAAAAAAATTGCCTGGTGGGTAAATTAATAACCAATTAAAAATGATGGGGTATTAAGTCTTCATATCAACAATCCCAAACTGCTACTGCTCACTCTCTTCTCTTTTGGCATAAACTATGTTTTGGATACAGCAGTTTATGAAATGAGGTTATGAAAACAATATTTCTTTTAGCAAGTGTGTTCGTTTCCATCCTTGCGCGGGGTCAGTTAAAAAAAATCAATGATATCATTGGACGCTGGGATATTGCTGGTGAGCAGGAATCAGGCGCTTCTCTACAGATCATCGACAGCTCCACCATTTTACTTACTTATAATGGGGAAACAAAAAAGATCTCCAATATTAAAATAGATTGTTCCAAGTCTCCCTGCTGGTTTGATTTTGCTGCCACAGATACCAGCGATGTAGTACAGGTAAAAAGTATTATCGAAAAAGTGGGCGAGGATGTGATCAAATGGCAACTGTTCATTGATGAAGAAAGAACTCCTTATTTCACGGCTAAAAAGGGAGAGCTGCTTTATCTCAAAAAAGCAAGGACGGCTGTTATCACCGTACGTTCCAATTGAATTTTAAATTTGGATGTGCAGTCAGCGGGATTTTTTATCTTCAATCCATGGCTGCAAAGAAAATAACACATCCCCTTAAATCAGTTAAACCTTCGGGGGCAAGAGACCAAAGTTTTTTTGAACTGGTATTTGAAGTGGCACGACAAATACCAAAAGGAAGAGTCACTTCCTATGGTGCCATTGCCAATTGTCTCGGCACTAAACTCTCCGCCCGCATGGTGGGATGGGCCATGAATGGCGCTGGTAAAGTAAGACCCAAAGTACCGGCGCACCGTGTAGTAAACCGCAATGGTATGCTTAGCGGCAAACATCATTTTGCCACACCTACACAGATGGAAAAATTATTAAAGAAAGAAGGTATCAACGTCAAGAATGATCAGGTGGTTGATTTTGATAAAAAGTTTTGGGATCCGGCGGAGGAGTTGGGGTTTTGATATTATTAGTACACTTCTTCGTTTATTTTGCTTCATCCGTTAATGCTAAAATCTTTGTAGTAGAAACTGGACAGCATCTTGGAGGCTGATGGTTAGTCTCAACTTGTCCTGGCAACTTCGGAGGCTAACCACAATCGTTTATCTTTTTTTATTTATTGAACACTGCCGACAACTGGGGTAAATAGCCTTTAGTTTTGGTATTTTTATCATCTAATCTTAATTCAGTTTTTAGTCCAAATACGTACTAAATCATTCGTCCTAGATTCACCAAAATATGAGTTGAGATAGGGTAATTCTATAACATCTATACAATAGATGTCGGTAATTTTTATAGAATTTATCAGACTATCTACTTTATTCATTTCAACATATTTATTATTTAAATAAAAGTCAGTGTTATCCACTTTTGTTTTATTTACGGTGAAATTTTTTATTTTTTTTAAATAAGAAGCTATAATTTTTCTTCCCATTTGACGCTTGTAATCTATTGTAATTATATAATTAATAGGAGGATTAGAACCAATTGAGGGCATTAAATATCTGATATCTATTAAATCATTTAAGCTTAATTTTTTTAAACCACTATCAATCTTTGTATCATCTTCATATTGCTTTTTATTTACTATATATAACGTTCTTTCATTCCATCTAAAACTAGTATCTCTGGATTTTATCCACATATCGACAAATTCTTTGCTAAGGCTTTGGCTAAAAGAATCAACCGCTAAAAGAAAAAAAAATATGAAGAGCAAATTCTTAACTCTCATAAAAAAATATTAAATTTTGTTGAGCTAATCGAGCCTCCATTCTCTGCTTAATTATCTTTACCCTGTTCCTTAAGCATCATTTATTCTATACTCCAGCAATCTATTTGCTATTTCCAAATCTGAATATTTTTTTTCAGTTGATTTTGTAAACTCTTCAATCATCTCTTGAGCAAGATATAATGGAAATAGATTAACATATTTAATCCCCTCTACCTCCATTTCAAGATCGTTTGAAATTTTTTCGGAATCAAAGAATCGAATGTTAGAATCGAGGCTTAAAGAATTTTCCATGTAAAGTTCAGCTAAGTCAAATTCCACATTTGGCAATTGCTTATTCTTTAATTGTTCTGCCTTATCGAATGTTTTTAAATGCTTAATTAATTCTAATATTTTCATGCCCTAAATGTATTTAATTTCCCCAGAGAGACATTCCGCCCCTTCCTCCGGGGTGCATCGTGTTCCAAAATATGCCTCCAGGTATATTCGGGTGTTGAGCTTTAGGAACTAACTGCATTACTCCTGCCCTAACATCATGGTGCCAAACCCAATTAGCCGGAGACGTACGTCCTATTGCACCTGTCGTGGTCCTTGGCACAACTATTCCTAACTCCGACATTGATGATGCAAAGGTTGCATCTGAAGCCACCGCTGCATCAAGAGATTGATTTGCTGCTCTAAAATGTATTCCATAGTTCTTTCCTGGGTAAAGATTGCTCGCTATTTTCGTTTCATACGCAACTGAATAAAAAGAACCATCGGCAACAGCGGTCGTCTTGCTCAATACCTTCGAAGCAAAAAGACCTACTAATCCCCTACCTAATATTTCAATAGGCTTACCTAAAGCATAAGCACCAAATGCTTCGCCTACCAAGTCATTACCTAGTGGCTTTTCTCCCGGACGTGTAGTAACTGAAAAAATTCCAGGCAATCTTAATTGAGTAGTATGGGATATACTAGGATCAAGATTCAACGATAATTTAACATCCATTTCTATCACCCCACCAATCTTAGTACGATTATAAGGAGAACCCATTCCTCCTTCTTTAGTATAATAAGTTACATAGTCTTTTTTATCACCTCCCTTTGTTCCTGTCTGGGTATAACCAATTACATTCCCCGTTCCTTTATCTAAATACACATCATACTCGTTGAAAGGCGCATTGCCATCAGGGTCTGTAAAGTTTATTGGATTATTAAATGCATAATTAAATGGAGAGTGCATTTCCATTTTTTCAGCTAACGGATCAATTACATGCCATCTTCCTATCTGATTATCATACATTCTCGCTCCATAGTCTAACCATTCGAGACCAGAACCATCAGAAAACTCTTTCTCTTGTTTCTCTTTGCCGTTGTATTCGTATTTGTTGTCAGGATTTCCGAAGGCCAGTGCTTTACTGCTTATTCCTTGCTGGACGAGTCCAAACGGATAATAATGGGTTTCTTCCAATAACGGTCCCCGTATATGCGTCACCTGCAAATTATCAAAGAACACATCAATGTTGGTGGCATCGTTGCTGGTATAAATATACAAATATCCATTCTTGCTTATTGATAAATTTGGTTTGTAATGTTCAGTAGCGGCGCCCCCATTCCCTACTTGTTCAAAGCCGCTATTACTGCTTACTATTTTAAATTGTTCATCCAGCAATATCCAGTTGACATAAGCTTTGGGCTTTGTACCGGACGTCGTTTGGCCGATTAAAAAATCATTTAGCCCGGCATTTAGTCCGCTACTGCTGTTTTGCAATTGTAATTGTGTGGCTTTGCCACCACTTGCACCGGCAACACCGCTGCTTAATAAATTAAACAAATCAGCTAAAACGTCAGTATTGCTGTTGGTTGCAGGATCATCACTTTTCCATCCACTCACCACCC
>DASVOE010000150.1:0-10573 GCA_036383515.1 Chitinophagaceae bacterium
TTGATAACGATATGAAAAAAGAAAACAGCTGCAACGCCATACGCATAACAACGGCTGAATATACTTCGTTGCCGTTCGGCAATTGTAACGATCCGGAATAATAACAACAGGTAAATGCCAAGCAAAACAAAACTGCCGGCAAAGCCAAAGCCTTCACCAATGGTGCAGAAAATAAAATCCGTTCGTTGCTCCGGCACAAAATCGTAACGGGTTTGCGTTGCTTTCAACAATCCTTTGCCCCATAGCCGGCCACTGCCTATCGCTATCTTCGATTGCTTTACATTGTAATCCGTATCTTTTTTCTTATCAGTGGCTTTTGTTTCTTTTTGATGGGCCAGCATGTATTCACCGGGAACTTCTTTGCCTACGGTACTATAGATCCTCTCTACCTGGTAAAGTTTTAATACATGTTTAAAAATAAAAGGAACCGCAAACAATTGAATGCCGGCGCAAATAGCCCATACTATTATAATATTGAACAGCACGGCTCCTCTTCTTTTTATCTGCCGCCGCATGAAATATATAGTTAACAAAGCAATGCCCAACAGGATAATCACCAGCGTTATTTTTTCGAAAAGCAGGGTAGAAACGATCAATGCGGCTATAAAAAAACCTACAATTAATATTCCTGAGGGCAACCCTTCCCGAAACATCACGATAAAAAAAGAAAAATAAACCAGCGCCAGTCCTGTTTCACTTTGCAGAATAGTAAGCATAGCAGGAAATAAGGTGATGCAGGCAGCTATGAGTTGTGAACGGGTTTTTGAAAAATCAGTATCCGGTCGTGAAAGATATTTGGCAAGGGCCAGGCAAACAAAGATCTTACAAAATTCAGCCGGCTGAAAATTGAAAACCCCTAATTTGATAATAGATTCAGTGCCTTTAATATTACTATGAAAGGGAAAAACGATAAGCAACATCAATATGCCAAATACATAAAACAGGTTGGCTGTAGCAGCAAAAAACTTACTATCGGTCAATAAAATAAAAAGTGCCAGCACCAGCGCTGCCACAAAAAAATAAAACTGCTTACTATAATCTGTTTTGAAACGTAAAAAACTTTGCAAAACAGGATCGCCTTCCTGGTAAGTAGCTGCAAAGATCGCTGTCAATCCGATACCAACCAGCAAGAAATAGATCCATACCAGGCTCCAGTCAACTCCTTTTGATATTTCCGGGTTACGCTGGCTCATGATTCTTTTTAGTCATTGAATTTGAAAAATACTTTTTCCCTGGCAATATGGCTACCAGCTTCTTTTCTTCCCGGTGATGTACAGGTTTATTTTTCCTGGCGGGTGAAGCCGGCTCAGGCTGATACAAAGTATATTTTTCAATGTAAGAGCTGTCCTTTGTTTTTTGAAACCATTCAATAGCTCTCAGTGAATCTGTTTTATATTGAAGTCGTTTGAAATACGCAGGCATCAGGTTAGCAGCAGAAATCCTTTCCACATCTGCCTCGCTTTTTTTCTGGATCGTATCGTTCAAATATTTTTCAATCATGATACGGGCAATTGGGCCTGCCCAGGTAGCACCAAACCCTGCATTCTGCACGCAAACAGCAATAGCGATTTTAGGATCATCCTTGGGCGCAAAACAAATGAACATAGAGTTGTTGGGTAGCTTGATCCTGCGGTTATCTAATACAGTATATGTTTCTGCGGTTCCTGTTTTAGCACAAACATCAATCCCCGGTATCTGTGCCACACGGGCCGTTCCGGATGTTACCACATCATGCATTCCTTCTATTACCGAAGCATAATCCGCATCAGCAATCTGTGTAAGTACATTATGCCTTACCCTGAACTTTTTCATTAAAACAGAATCATCGTCGGTTTCGGATTCTATCTTTTGAACAAAGTGAGGAGTATAGTAATAGCCCTTGTTAGCAATAATTGCCGTAAAGTTGGCTAACTGTAAAGGTGTGGCCTGCATTTTATCTTGCCCAATACCCAGGGTTAGGTTAGTACAGGAGTTCCAACTGCCGTTGTATTCTTTATTATATACAGAAGTATCTGGAATGCTTCCCTTGTTCTCACTTGGCAGATCTACTCCCAACCGGGTACCTAATCCAAAAGCATTCAGGTATTCCCTCCATTTCATATAACCCACTTTAACATCGTGGTATTTGGGATTGTCAACGGTTAACCTGTATACATGAGCATAATAAGAGTTGCAGGAGTTGGCAATAGATAAACGAAGATTGGCAGCATGTCCTCCACCAGAGTGAGTACAGGCAGGCTTACCACTTCCGCATCCATAATAACGGCCCGGACATGGATACCCATATGATGATGTAATGACTCCTTCATCCAATGCTACCAATGCACCCACAGGCTTAAAGGTTGATCCGGGTTCATACAAACCGTTAATGGCCCTGTTCAGCATGGGACCTGTAACATCTAGCGACATGCGGCCATAGTTTTTACTTTTATCAGGACCTGTGAGATCGTTCGGATTAAAATTCGGACCCGATACCATAGCCAGTATACCACCTGTCTTTGGATCAATTGCCACGACGCCACCAACTTTATTGGTCATTAGTTTTTCAGCCAGTTGCTGCAATTCCACATCGATGGATGTTCGCAAACCCCGGCCTGCTACAGCAGCTGTATCAAACCGGCCGTTCTCATACCGGCCTACCAACCTGTTCTTGTTATCCTTGATCATGTATTGCACACCACGCTGTCCCATCAGCACACTTTCGTAAGTAGATTCTAATCCGCTTTTACCAACATAGTCACCCAAGCGGTAAAAACCTCCTGAACGTTCAATTTCTTTCGGGCTTACTTCATTGATATAACCGAGTATATGTGCGCCTGCATTGAAAGGGTAAGTCCGCAACGGACGTTCAACTAATGTAAAACCAGGGAATTTCCAACTGTTCTCTTCAAATCTTGCCTGTAAAGCAGGGGTAAGCAATCCTTTGAAAACAGAAGGTCTTACCCGTGTACCTTTTTCTATCGCTTCAATAATTCTTTTTTTGTATTCGACTGTATCCATTTCCATCAGCTGGCAAAAATCTTCTTTATCTGTATTGACCGCTTCAGCAGGCGTTACCATCAGGTCGTAAATGATTGTATTATTCAAAATGGCTTTCCCTTTTCTATCATAAATGATTCCTCTTTCGGGGTAAATAATTTTGGGGAAAACAGCATTATCCATCGCCAGTTGCTTGTATTTGCTTTCCACCAGCTGCAGGTTAACTAACTGGGCAATGATGACAACAAAAACCACTAAAAAGATGAGGCGGATGATACGGCTTCTCGATTGATTGAACACAGACATAGACTAGTGTACGATCCCGATAACTACCGGGAAAGATATTGGTTGTGCGAAGTGAAAATTAAATTATATACAAATTACGAATTAGCTTACCGCCTTTCCAATTATTTGAAGAAATATATTTTGTTTTATGAATTCTTTTGAATTTCATCCCGGCGCACCTACGCTGTGTTGGTCCGGAATTTCATCTTCCTGGGAAATAGCAGTTCAACAGTAATGATCAATAACATGCTGATACCAGTAGTGGAGATCACTTTAATCACGAAGTCCATAAAGTCGCCAAATTGCAGGTATTGCAACAGCATCATATAAAAATGATGAAAGATGGTAAGTATAAGTGCATACACCAGGTAAGGAGTCCATCCCATGGCGCGGGGTGAAGGTTCCCTGTAATTGAATTCAGAACTGTCTTTAGGTGCCAGCACCTGTATTACAAATGGCCGGATATAGGCGATCAGTGTGCAGGCAGCAGCATGCACTCCTATCTGCATAGAGAAATAATCAAGCGTTAAGCCCGTGAGAAACCCAATGATCAACAAACTGAAACGGGAAATGGAGAAAGGCAGCCACAGGATAAACAAGTAGTATATATAAGGTATGATATACTGGTGCAGGTGCAGTTTATTAAGCAGGTATACCTGTACAAGTATGAAAAAAGCAAACCGTATTATATTTCTTACCAGGTCACTCAACGGTTATTGTTTTTGGGGTCATCAATCTTTTTCTTCGTGTCCTCATTCAATTTGGCCTGCTCATCATATCCCACCCTTTCTACTACATGCACCTGCTGCAGGTTATAAAAGTTGGCTGCCGTCTTTAACCGCAGCACATAAAAATTGGTGCTCTTATCCGCAATGATCTCTGCCACCGTACCCACTATAAATCCAGGTGGAAAATTGGAGTTGATACTTGTCAACACCGTATCTCCTTTTACTATAGAATCGGACTTAGGGATATTTTTCATCGTGAGGTACAACGGGTTTTTGCCATCCCATTCAATGCTTCCCATGTTGCCGCTTCTTTTCATGACCACGCTTCTTCTGCTCTGCACATGCAGCAGGCTCATTACCTGGCTGTAATTAGGACTTACGTTGATGACTACACCTACTGCGCTACCGTCAGAATTCAACACCGACATATTATCTTTTATCCCCTGGTTTGAACCCCTGTTCAGTTGTATATAGTTCTTTTGTGCATTTACGGTATTATATATAACCTTCGCCTCCCGCCACAGGTATTCCCGGTGATTACCAAGGGTATCGTAAGGAATAGAATCTCTTACCCGCCTTGCCGAAGTATCAATTTTTTCAAAGTTGGCCGGCAACAGGTTCAGCAATGAATCATTGAGCTTATGCAGCCGCTGGTTTTCCACTTTCAGGTTAAAAAAATCATCAACCGATTTGTACTGCGAGTTTACCTTACCTGTTATTTCATTGGCCCAGCCCAATCCTTTTGAACGATGAAACTTGTTATACGTAAAAAGCAACCAAAGCGACACCGCCTGCAATGCGAGGAAAGCGATAAGTGTAAAAAACCGGCGGATGAATAGGAATATATTTCGCAACGGAGGAAGTTTGAAATTTGAAATATGGAAAGAGAATGTTTTTGATCTGCATGCCGTATTTCGTAATTCGTACTTATAAATATTTTAACGCATCACAAATGGATACCTGTCGTAATGCTTCAGGGCAATTCCTGTACCACGAACAACGCTCTTCAACGGATCATCGGCTACATGCACAGGCAATTTTATTTTTTGGCTTAATCTTTTATCAAGCCCCCTTAATAAAGCACCACCCCCGGTGAGATACAATCCCCTGCGATAGATATCACCAGCCAACTCTGGCGGAGTTTGCTCAAGTGCTTTCAGGATCGCTTCTTCTATTTTGAAAATACTTTTATCCAGTGCCTCCGCAATTTCCTGGTAGCTTACCATGATCTGCTTGGGTATACCCGTTACAAGGTCACGGCCATTCACCGGAATATCATCAGGAGGATTATCAAGATCTTTCATCGCTGCTCCTACCTGTATTTTAATTTGCTCAGCTGTACGTTCACCTATCAACAAACTATGATAACGTCGAAGCGCTTCCATAATATCAGCAGTAAATTCATCACCTGCAATACGGATCGACTGGTCGCACACAATGCCTGCCAGCGCAATAACGGTAATGCCTGTAGTACCACCACCAATGTCAATGATCATATTACCTACCGGCTCCTCTACATCAATACCAATACCCAGTGCAGCTGCCATCGGCTCATGCAACAGGTAAACTTCTTTGGCACCCGCCTGCTCCGCACTATCCCGCACAGCTCTCTTTTCTACTTCTGTAATGGAAGACGGGATACATATCATCATTCTCCAGCTCGGCGGGAATAAAGGTTTTTTGGGATAAACGAGTTTGATCAGTTCCCTGATCATCAGCTCGGCAGCATTGAAATCTGCGATCACACCATCTTTTAAAGGACGAACTGTCCGGATGCTTTCATGTGTTTTCTCATGCATCATCAGGGCTCTTTTGCCCACAGCAAGCACTTCCTTAGGATTATTGCGATTCAATGCAACAATACTCGGTTCATTCACCACTACTTCATCGTTATGTATAATGAGGGTATTAGCTGTACCCAGGTCTATTGCTATTTCTTGTGTAAACCAGTTAAAAAGTCCCATTCTTTATTATTGGATTTAATGTGTGCAAAGTTGGCGGAAAAAATTGGATTAAACAAAGCGGAAAAAGGTTGTTCAGTAAAGATTTTATATGGTGGGCACTATGGCAAAATGATGGTTAAAGGATCGCAGGAGGAATTGTTGCTTCATATTTTCTGAAAAAGATTTTATCAAAAATGAAACGAAAAATTAATGCAATTATTACTCCAAAAGATGATTACTACAATGATAACTGGAAAAAAAACGGCTACCTTCATTTTATGCGGATCATCACCCGTACAGTCTGGATACTTTCGCTGGTTAGTTTATTTGCTGATATTGCCAGCGAGTTACTTTATCCCGTAATACCTGCCTATCTTGACAGTATTGGGTTCTCAGTTCTTGCTATCGGTTTTTTAGAAGGTTTTGCCGGTTTTACGGCGGGCATCAGCAAGGGATATTTTGGAAAATTAAGTGACGAAAGGGGACTTCGACTGCCGTTTGTGAAGCTGGGCTACCTGTTAAGCGCCATTTCAAAACCAATGATGGCTCTGTTTGTCTTCCCCATCTGGATCATTTTTTCAAGAACCGTGGACAGGCTAGGTAAAGGAATAAGAACAGCAGCAAGAGATGCCCTGCTTTCGCAGGAAGCAACAAAAGAAACAAAGGGGAGGGTGTTTGGATTTCATCGCGGCATGGATACACTGGGTGCCACCATCGGTCCGGCACTGGCGCTTGTCTTTTTGTTTTTTTATCCCGGTCAATACAGTACTATTTTTTATCTCGCTGTTATACCCGGGCTTATCAGCGTGCTGCTTATTTTTTTGCTGAAAGAAAAAAGAAAACCGGTATCTACTCTGGGTAAAGGAAACTTCTTTTCTTTCTTTTCCTATTATAAGATCGCTTCGCCGCAATATAAAAGATTAGTTACCGGCTTGCTGCTATTCGCTCTATTTAACAGTTCTGATTTATTTCTATTATTAAAAACCAAGGAAGCAATCGGCGATAAAACAATCTTCTTCCTGGGAGCCAGGTTTGACGGGGTAACAATAAGTATTGCAGCCTATGTTTTTTATAATCTTGTTTTTGCAATAGCATCCTATCCTTTAGGTGTACTGGCAGACCGGTTAGGTTTTAAAAAAGTTTTTATTGGAGGGCTGGTGCTGTTTGCTTTTGTATATGCAGGCTTTGCCTTTGAACCTTCTTTATTTCTCATCTTCTTTTTATTTTTTGTATATGGCATTTATGCTGCTGCTACCGAAGGGGTGGTAAAAGCATGGATCACTAACATGGCACACGATACCAATACGGCTACGGCCATTGGCTTTTATACCTCTTGTGAAAGTGTTTGCACTCTCCTATCCAGCGTGATTGCTGGCGCTATATGGACAGGGGCTGGTAGTTTTTATACGTTTATGATAACTGCTGTCATTGCCGTAATTGTTCTTGTTTATTTTCTCATCCACCCGGGAGCTACTACGAAAGATTGAACTTCTTACGCCTTAATTTACAAACTTTAACGCTTTGGCATGAAAATGGAAATATATTGCGCATATAAACCCATTTTTCAAAACTAATTTTATGAAGAACATTCTGAATGTCAATTTTTTTTCTCTTGCTATTCGCAGAACATGTATGGTTTTAGCCATCTTACTGGCAGTTACCAGTTCGCAGGCCCAGAGCCGTAGCGCTAACAGCTCGTCTTACAACACAGCGCTTGGTGTGAAAGTCTGGGACGGAGCAGGTATTACTTTAAAGCATTTCTTTAATGACAAAAATGCCGGTGAATTAATCGGATATTTTTACAGGTATGGATTCCGGCTTACCGGCTTATACGAGATTCACGGCGATTTTGCCGGTGCAGCGGGTCTTAAATGGTATATCGGTCCGGGTGCACACATAGGATTCTATGATGCCGGGTACTATCATCGGAACTATTATTATGTTGACAAGCGTGCCACTATAGGTATTGATGGGGTATTGGGACTGGATTATAAATTCCAGGGAGCACCTATCAATTTGTCGCTTGACTGGCAACCGGCTTTTGAATTTGGAGATGGTGGAGGTTTTTATGGCAATTGGGGTGGGCTGGGTATCCGCTACACCTTTTAATATATAGGTTCATTTATCTATCAGCAAAAACAAAAGAGGTGGTTCAAAGCTGCCTCTTTTGTTTTTTTAAGAACCAAACCCAAGTCTAACTTCCACCGCATGCGTTAATGCCGGCAATTTTCTTCTTTCAATTAAGAAGCTATTGAGCTGTGCAATTTCCCTGAAAATATAATGTTTGTCTGCCGCTGCTTTTAAATAGTCTTTACCCGTGCTGCCACCCGTTCCGATCCTGGTGCCGATCATGCGATGCACCATATTCATGTGGCGGTAGCGCCATGAACTGAGCTGTTCATCTATTTCCAGCAAACTATTTAATAACTGGAAAGGTAGTTGCAGCATAGGATAACCTCTATATAGCATAATGAAAAGAGCCGCCCTCGACGCCGTTGCAGAAAGAGTTCTTCCGGCAACTCCCGCTTCATCAACAAATACATGCTTAAAAGCTTCCAGGTTATTTTTTTCTACTTCCGCCAGGCTGTTTTGAAACTGGTAAAAATATTCGGCCCAGAAAGGATGCATGTTATCTGCAGGACTATGCGCCATGGTAAAATCTTTCCAGTTAGCTTCCTCTTTAAAAAAGGGCATTCGCTCCAGCCATTGATTTAGTAATTCCAGTACTGATTTATTTTCTTCCGCCTTTTTGATCACTTCTACCTGCTGTGGACGCAACTGGGCTGTATAATATTCTTTGCCATGGCGATGTTCAAATTTCAATCCCAGTTTTGCTTCCAGCTCTTTGAATTGCCAGCTCTGAAATCCTGATGCAGGCCGCAGCATATCCCTGAAATCTAAAAAATCCATGGGCGTCATTGTTTCCATAATATCGATCTGGTGCACCAACACCCGTAAAATGGTCACACACCTGTTCAACCTGTGTACTACAGTTTGCAACTCCGGCGAGTTATCATTCAATGCCGGTTTGCCCATAATAATTATGATGGAATCTATCTCATGATGGAGTTGCTTGAACCAAAGTTCATACGCCTGGTGAATAACGATGAATAACATTTCATCATGTGCTGTAAGATTAAGTTTCTCGCTTTCGGGAAACTGGGCGCCCAGGATCTTATCTAACTGCAGGTAATCATGATAATGAACTTCAGATGCCATTACAATTGTTTCAGCAAAAATAAAGGAACGCCCTATCTTATTCCCCGTTGTGGATAGATGGCCTGAACTCATATCCTATATCAGAACGATAATAGATACCTTCATAATGAATATTAGCCAATACATCCAGCGAAATATTTACGGCTTCTGCAAGGTCTTTATCCAACGAGGTAACACATAATACACGGCCTCCGTTGGTTACTATCTTTCCTTTGTCTTCTTTTGTGCCTGCCTGGAAAACGTGAGATTGTTTACCATAATCAAGGTCAAGCCCTGTTATTTCAAATCCTTTTTCAAATCCTAACGGGTATCCATTACTCACGGCCATAATAGTAGCCGCAGCACGGTTATCCACCCGCATTTCCACCTGGTCTAATTCTTTTTGCGTAGCTGCAATGAATAAGCCCACCAGGTCTGTTTCGAGCCGGGCGATCACTACTTCTGTTTCAGGATCACCAAGCCGACAATTATATTCTATCACATACGGATCACCTTTCACATTAATGAGACCAAAGAAAACAAAACCGGTGTATTCAATACCTTCTTTATGCAATCCATTGATGGTTGGCTTGATCACTCTTTCTTCTACCTTATGCATAAATCCCGGCGTAGCAAATGGCACCGGGCTGATAGCACCCATGCCTCCTGTATTTAAACCGCTATCCCCTTCGCCGATGCGTTTATAATCTTTTGCCTCCGGAAGAAGTAAATAATTTTTACCATCTGTAATCGCAAACACACTTAATTCAATCCCGGTTAAAAATTCTTCCACTACAACCTTCTTACTGGCTTCGCCAAATTTAGATTGCTGGATCATGAGTTCAAATTCTGCTACGGCTTCCACATGATTCTGGCATATAACAACGCCTTTACCTGCTGCTAACCCATCTGCTTTGATAACGATGGGCAATGGATGCTGTTCCAGGTATGCTAATCCCTCTTCATAATTATCGATGGAAAATTCTCTATAGGCTGCTGTAGGTATTTGATGACGCAGCATGAATTCTTTGGCAAATGCCTTACTACCTTCTAACTGGGCTCCTTGTTTAGAAGGGCCGATGAAGTAAATTTTTTGCAGGTCTTCATTTGCTTTAAAGTAATCATAGATGCCGTTTACCAGTGGTTCTTCCGGACCTACTATGACCATTTCGATCTTTTCCCTGATACAAAATTTACCGACGGCATCAAAATCGTTGATGTCAAGGGGAACATTGATACCAGACTTGGCAGTGCCGGGGTTTCCGGGGGCAATATAAAGTGGGTTAGCCCAAACACTTTGATTGAGTTTCCAGGCGAGGGCATGTTCCCTGCCGCCAGAGCCTAATAAGAGAATTCGCATGGTTCGATGATCTATGGTTGGATTTTAATAATGCTGCTAATAACCGGTATGGTTGTTAAAGATAAACTGAAAAATTATTG
>DASVOE010000151.1:0-21412 GCA_036383515.1 Chitinophagaceae bacterium
AGTATATTAACCCATAAAGGACGATGTGTGATGAATTTCAGCATGTTTAAAATTTCAAGATGATCAGCTAATAGCTTCTTCAACCAATTTAGTATAAAACTCCTTCAGGCTCCAGCCCATTGCTTTTACCTGCTGGGGAACTATGCTTGCATCGCTTTGCCCGGGAATTGTATTTATCTCCAGCATAAACGGCCGCTGTGTTTCTTCATGATAGATAAAATCAATTCTCACCACTCCCCTGCAATTGAATACGGAATAGATGCGTTGTGCTGCGTCTCTAACTTTATCAGCAATCGCTTCATCTACTTCCGCCGGTGTCGTTTCAGTTGATTTGCCCTGGTACTTAGCCTCAAAATCAAAAAAAGCTTTATCATCATGAGCTTTTACTTCTGTAAGGGGCAGCACAATGATATTTCCTTTTGTTTTAAAAACGCCAACTGTAAATTCTCTTCCTTTGATCATTTCTTCTACAAGCACCTGGTCATCTTCTTTGAATGCTTTTACAATAGCCGTATCAAGCTCTTTTGCATCGTCTACCTTGCTCATCCCGATACTGGAACCACCGTTGTTTGGCTTAACAAAAACAGGAAGATTGATCTGATCCAGTATTTGAGCACCTGCCAGTGGAGAATGCTTAAATAAATGCATGGAATTGGCCACAGCAATACCCGCCATCTTTGCAACCGCTACCGTATACCGTTTATTAAAAGTTATAGCTGACGTGGCCGCATCACAACTGGTATAAGGTATCCGCAGTGTATCGAAATACCCCTGTAGCTTTCCATCTTCCCCGGGAGTGCCGTGCATGCCGATAAAAACAGCATCAAATTCTATCTTCTTATTATCGAGGTGGAGCGAAAAATCATTTTTGTCAACTTCTATTTTTCTACCATCGACCATTTCATAAAACCAGCCTTTTGGATTTATATCAATGGTATAAACATTAAAACGCTCCCTGTCGAGATGGTTGCTGATAGTAAGAGCACTTTTGTAAGATATGACTGCTTCTCCTGAAAAACCGCCAGTTACGAGAGCAATGGTTTTCTTCATAGTTGGTGATATATGTGGGTTTTGCAACGCAAATATTGAGTAAAAAATGGGTTGAAGGAAATTTCAAATGCTAAAAATGATTTATTTCTTAATTGGGAGGCAAAAATAAGAAAGGTGAAGGCCGTTTCTCCTTCACCTTTTTACGACGGGAAATATCACCCGCCTTTAATAGAGCAGTTTGCACTGCTTGATTATTAAATCTGGTACTAAGTTAAAAAATTAAAAGCGGAAATAACCAAACCTGCCGGATAATTATGCACACCTAAGACACAACTCAGATATGTAATTTTTCCTTTTTGGCCATTAATTGGTCTACTGTTTCCTGGTACATTTCATCAGGCACACAACAATCTACAGGGCAAACGGCCGCACACTGAGGCTCTTCATGAAATCCCTGGCACTCAGTACATTTATTAGGTGTGATATAATAAGTATCTACACTCACTGGTGCATTTTTCTGGTCAGCATCAACGATTGTTCCGTCCAATAGAGTAAAAGCTCCTTTTACAGAAGTGCCATCTGCTATTGCCCATTCCACACCTCCTTCATAGATAGCATTATTGGGACATTCGGGTTCGCAGGCTCCGCAGTTGATACATTCATCAGTGATCTTGATTGCCATAATAAAATTTAATTAATGGGTTCAGGGTTAATTTTGCAAATCGGCCCGATCTATACCGGGCCTTTCAAACAAAAATAAAACTCATTGATGAATTTACAATACCGGATTGATTTATTATCCAGGCTTGGGCTATATATTTTGGATAACGATGCCAGTTGGCAGGAAGCCAAAGAAAAAGCCAGCCGGGAAAACGGGTGGTTTATTCCCGAATTTGTTGATCTTTCTACTAATAACATTGCAAATTACTTTTTACAAAAAGATAAATTAGAAAAATGGGCTGGCGATTATCATCTCCCATCCGTCAACAATGCCCCAAAAACCATTGGAATTGTCATGGCAGGCAATATTCCCCTGGTAGGTTTTCATGATTTTTTATGTGTATTCATTGCCGGTCATAAAGCAATGATCAAAACATCCTCTAAAGATGAAACATTGATCAAGCACCTGGCAGGCAAGCTGGCGGAGTGGGAAGCTGAAGTAAATGAATGGATTGAATTTTCAGTAATGCTGAAAGGATGTGATGCCTATATTGCCACAGGCAGTAATAATGCTGCTGGTTATTTTGATTATTACTTTGGAAAATACCCACATATCATTCGCCGCAACCGTACTTCAGTTGCTGTATTATCCGGAAAAGAATCAACAGAAGATTTAGAAAAATTAGCAGATGATGTTTACCTCTATTTTGGATTGGGTTGCCGCAATGTTACCAAGATCTATATACCGGCAGAATATGATTTTATTCCATTGCTGAATGCTTTTAAAAAATATGAGTGGCTGGCAGATCATCATAAATACAAAAACAATTATGATTATAACCTGGCCTTACACCTGCTGAATAAGAAATTCTATATGAGTAATCCTTCGTTATTACTTGTAGAGGAATCTTCCTTTTTCTCACCAATCAGTCAACTGCACTATGAGTTTTATAATGACCCGGACAAGTTGACGAGTATGCTAAACCAAAGCCCGGACCTTCAATGTATTGTTGGCAAAGGATTCATCTCATTTGGACATAGCCAGGCGCCTTCGTTGACTGACTATGCAGACGGAGTAGATACGCTGGCCTTTGTCAGCCGCTTGTAAAACTCTGTTTTAAATACCCGTAAATCTTAATAAATTTACAGGGCGGTGAAATACGAAGCTCTTAGTAAAGAATTGTTAAACTAAATTACTGGTAAACAAAGTTGCTATGACAGTTTGTTACTTTGTAGAGCAAGGCATACAATTTGACCTGGAGCATTTTAAAATAACAACAATAAAAAGAATATAGCACAATGAAATTTAAACAACTTTTGCTGATCGTTGCCATAAGTGCAACCTCAGCTGTTGGCAGTGTTTGGACCTATGGAAAACTGACCAATAAGGAACAACATGGTTTCGTACAGGGCACTACCGAAACCAAACTACCGGCAAATTATGCCGGCTATTTAGACAATGTAGCGGACAACGGCGCCGCCGAACCTGTTGATTTTACAAAAGCAGCTAATGTTGCAGTACCGGCAGTTGTGCATATCAAAACAAAAATTCCGGCCAAGAAAGTTAGCAGCAACCAGCGAAGCCGTGGAAATTCCATGGATGATCTTTTCGAACAATTCTTCGATATGGGTCCCCGCGTTCAACCGGAACAAAGAGCATCGGGCAGCGGTGTGATCATTAAAGATGATGGGTATATCGTTACCAATAACCACGTTATTTCAGACGGCGCTAATGGTGTGGCTGATGAGATCACCGTAACGATGAACAATAAAAAAACGTATAAAGCGAAAGTGATTGGTCGTGACCCCAGCAGCGATATAGCTGTATTGAAAATCGAGGCGACTAATCTTCCTTATATTATTTTGGGTAACTCTGATAATGTAAAATTGGGTCAATGGGTTTTAGCAGTAGGTTATCCATTAACATTGGAGACCACGGTTACTGCAGGTATTGTTAGTGCCAAGGGACGTTCTATTGGAATCAATGGCCGGCAAAGCGATACACCTATTGAATCTTTCATACAAACCGATGCTGCCGTGAACCAGGGTAATAGTGGCGGTGCATTGGTCAGCACAGAGGGTCAGCTTATCGGGATAAATTCAGCTATCCTGGCACCCAGTGGTACTTATGCCGGTTATTCCTTTGCAATCCCGGTTAACCTTGTAAAGAAAATAGTAAACGATCTTATTAAGTTTGGTGATGTTAAAAGACCTTATCTCGGTATATCTGTTGCCAATGATAAATATGATGCAGGTGATGGTGCTCATATTGGAATGGTAGCGCCTGATGGCGCTGCTGCTGAAATAGGTCTGAAAAAAGGTGATGTTGTTACCAGGATCAATGATGCTCCTATCAGCTCCTGGTCAGAACTACAGGGAACTGTTGCTTCTTATAATTCTGGCGAAAAAGTAAAGATCACTTACCGCAGGGATGGTAAAGAATTTACGGGAACAGCTACTTTAAAAAGTAAAGTAGGTTCTTATGAAGAAGTTGCTAAAGCAGATATTAGTAATAAACTCGGAGCCCAGTTGGAAACGTTGAGTAAAGAAAAAGCCAAACAATATGATATAGCTGGTGGTGTAGTAGTAAAAGGTATTACCAAAGCAACACCACTTGGCCGCACTAAGATGGAAGAAGGATTTATTATTACCAGTGTAAATGGAACTGATATAACAAGTGTTGAGCAGTTAGCCAGGATGTTAGCACAGGCTGATGGTGGCACTGTAAAACTAGAAGGTATTTATCCCGGGTATGAAGGTGCTTATACCTATCCATTGAATTTAGATGAAGAAGAATAAAATAACTGATTTTACCAACTATTAAAAAGGTCCGGCTCAATAGCCGGACCTTTTTAATATACGTTCTTACTTCACATAAACAAGATATTCCCATGGCCCCATACAATAGCTTTTCGTCGCTGTAAAATCTATCATCGTCCCGGAGAAAGCATTTTTAAAAACTCCTGTAACCATTACGTCAGTTATTTCAACATGCAGATCTTTTCGTTCAGAAAGATTTAAAACAACTAATACTTCCTTCTCTTCTTTTTTACGCAGAAAGGCAAACACATGATCATCATTAGTAGTACTGATACGTAATGTACTGATCGTTGAGTCACCGGCACGCAAAGCCGGGTGTATAAAGTGGAGTGTCAGCAATATTTTATAAAATTCATGCAGTCCTGGGTCACTTGTCCATTCAATAACATCTTTCTCAAAAAACTGTATCTTCTTTTTTACAGGCAATTCCTGCCCGGAGTAAACCAGTGGCACTCCATTCCACAATGCACATAATACGGCAAAGGGTTTGGCAGCATCACCCATGCGATCATATTCTGTTCCGCTATGGGAATTTTCATCATGATTACTGGTAAAATACATTCGCATGGCATCAGCTGGAAAAACAGAATCGTATTTGTATAACACACTATCTAAACCACTGATGCCAGTTTCATTTCTCCAGTATATTTCCATCTGGTGAAGAAACTCCCAGGTGTAGGTAATATCAAATGCCTGATGATAGGATGATTCTTCTGTTTCAGCCAACCAAAGTAAAGGCTTTACAGCATCTAATTCTTTACGGGCTTCTATCCAGAAATCAAGAGGCACCAAATGGGCCATATCACATCGAAATCCATCAATGCCGGTTTCGTTGATCCAATACTTCATGGCGTCGATCATCTTATTTCGAAGACCTTTGTTTTCATAATTGAGATGGATCACATCAGCCCAGTCAGGATACGGTGGTCTGAATTGACCATTTTCATCTTTTGAATAAAAATCTGGATGTTCTACCGTCCATACATGATCCCATGATGTATGATTAGCCACCCAGTCAATAATCACTTTAAATCCTATGGATTGTGCTTGCTTTACTACGGACTTAAAATCATCCAATGTTCCAAATTCAGGATTGATCGCCAGGTAATCACTGATCGAATAATAACTCCCCAACGTTCCTTTCCTGTTCTTTTTGCCCACGGGCTGCACCGGCATGAACCAAAGTGTATGCACTCCCATATCTTTCAGTCTTGGTAAAGATGCTGCAAATGCATTGAAAGTGCCAGCCTCGGTATATTGGCGCACATTTACTTCATAAATATTCGTAGTATGAACCCAATCGATGGGAACAAAATTGCTTGTCATATTGGTTGAATTACATTTAAAACTTTCAACTGAACATTTTCGGAAGGTAGGAAGAACATTTCAAGTGTTGATCCCTGCTCATACCAATGCTTTTCTTACATTTACTTTTTTACTTATTAATCAAAGGCTAAAATTGAATGCCGAAAAAGATCATTATTGTTGGCGCTACATCCGGCATGGGAAGAAGAATGGCTGAGCTATATGTTCAGCAGGGGCATATTGTCGGTATCACGGGGAGAAGAAGGGAATTGCTGGATGAGTTGCAAAAACAATTTCCCGCTAACATTCATACAGCCTGTTTTGATGTAACGGGCCATGAAAATATCCCACAGCTTCAGCAACTCGTAGAAAGTTTAGGCGGGCTGGACCTGCTGGTGATCAGCGCTGGCACAGGCGAGCCTTCCATGAATTTAAATTGGGAGATAGATAAAAAGACCGTGGCCACGAATGTGAATGGTTTTATAGAAATAGCCAACTGGGCTTTCAATTATTTTGTAAAACAGGAGCATGGACATTTAGCAGCTATTTCATCCATAGCTGCTGTAAGAGGTGGCAGTTGGGCACCTGCTTATAACGCATCCAAAGCTTTTCAAAGTAGTTATTTGAATGGACTGAGTGTAAAAGCAAGCAAATTGAAAAAAGATATTGCGATCACCTGCATTCAACCGGGCTTTGTAAAAACGAAGATGGCCCAAAGCAATAAACTTTTCTGGGTAGTGCCTGTTGATAAAGCTGCCCGCCAGATCATCCGGGCAATTGATAAAAAGAAACGATTGGTTTTCATCAGCCGCCGCTGGTGGTTAGTTGCTCAATTGTTAAAGTATATACCACACTGGCTATATAAAAAAATATCGTGAGGGACTTTTCTCAAATCTTAACATTTAATATTCTAACCTACATATAAGTTGCACAGGCTTTGCATCGTTAATACACAGGTGTGAAAAAGAAGGCGCCTGCTATTGATTATCAAAGTTTAAATTTGTATGAACAACAGTTACGCAATGTCTGCATCCCTTGAAGCCCGATACAAAAGCCAGGCCTCTATGATCACAGGAGGTTTTGCTGCTTTGATGATACTGCTCATGTTCCTCCTTAAATGGAAAACACCCACTATTGAAGAATTAATTGATTCTCCTCCCGGCATTTCAATAGAATTAGAAAATTTTCCCGAGATACCTAAGGTCATTGCAGGCGGCGGAGGTGGTGGCGGCAACCCGGTATCAGCTCCCAAAAAAGCAGGAATTGCACCTCCTACTCCCCCTGCACCGGGAGAAAAAGATGATTCAAAAGATATTGAGACCAACGATAATAAAGATGCCCCGGAAATTACAAAGTCGCCGGTAACGAAACCTACGGCAACAAAAGTTGTAGAAAACACTTCGGTTGTAAAAACACCTCCTAAAGTTGTTGAACCTCCGGCACCAAAGGTTCCGAAAACTATTTATAAAGGCAATACGAATACAGGTAATCAAACAGGTGGCAACGAATCAACCACTTATCAAAGAAGTGGCGGAACGAATGGTACAACAGGAAATGGAGTTGGCGATGGACCCGGTAATGGTGGTGGAAGAGGTGGTGGCACAGGTGGAGGCAATGGAACAGGATCAGGCACAGGTAGCGGCCCCCGGAGAATAAGTGGCAGCCGTGTAGTGATCAATCCAAAATCAATGGATGCCGGTGAGAATTTAAAAGGAAAAGTGTTTGCAGAGATAAGGGTATCACCCGATGGTATTGGAAGTTTTGTAAAGGCAAACCGTGGCTCTACGTACACCAGTGGTGAAGCTATTTCTATCATCAGGGAATGGTTACGCAGAAACAGGTTTAATAAATCGGATGAAGAATCAACCGTTGTGTATGAATTTAATTTCTTATTGGGCGGATAAATGGATTTAAATGAAAAAACCAGTAAGCGGTGCCATAGGTACCGCTTTTTTATTGCCTAATTTTGAAATCATGAAAGCCAGCATTGAAGTTATAAAAGGAGATATTACCGGTATACGGGCAGATGCTGTCGTGAATGCGGCCAATTCTTCGTTAATGGGTGGCGGTGGTGTGGATGGCGCTATTCATCGTGCAGGAGGCCCTGCAATATTAGAAGCTTGCAAAAAGATCATAGCAAAACAAGGAAATTGCAAAACAGGAGAAGCCGTTATCACCACGGCAGGTAATTTACCTGCGCAATATATTATTCATACCGTAGGCCCTATATGGAATGGAGGTTTAAAAAATGAAGCCGAAAAGTTAAGTAAGTGCTACCTCAATAGTTTACTACTGGCGGAGAAATACAATTTGCACACTATTGCTTTTCCTAATATCAGTACAGGGATGTATGGTTTTCCAAAAAATGAAGCCGCACAAATTGCAATCCGAATAACAAAAGATTTTTTAAAACAAAGCCACGTTTTACAAAAAGTATATTTTGTATGTTTCGACGATGAGAATTTTCTTCTCTACGCTTCATTATTGATGTAAGTTTATACTTTACTATTTACATGACCTACCAGCAAACTATTAACTATCTTTTTACCCGTCTCCCCTTGTTCAGTCGTATTGGCGTTGCTGCTTATAAAGCTAACCTTGATAATACGATCCGGCTTTGTTCGTCCTTGAATGATCCGCAGTTACAGTTCAAAAGTATTCATGTTGCCGGCACTAACGGGAAAGGATCTGTAAGTCACATGCTAGCAGCCATTTTGCAAACAGCCGGTTATAAAACGGGGTTATATACTTCACCTCATCTGAAAGATTTTCGTGAACGCATTAAAGTGAATGGCGAAATGATACCTGAGAAGTCGGTAATTGATTTTACGGAGAAAATAAAACCATTGATCGAAGAGATAGAACCCAGTTTTTTTGAGATCACGGTGGCAATGGCCTTTGATCATTTTGCCAAAGAGAAAGTAGATATAGCTGTCATTGAAACAGGTTTGGGCGGACGGCTGGATAGCACCAATATCATCACACCGGAATTATCTGTCATCACCAATATTGGCTGGGATCACATGAATATCCTCGGTGATAGTTTGGAAAAAATCGCTTTTGAAAAAGCAGGTATCATCAAACCAGGCGTACCCGTTGTGATCGGCGAAGTAATACCTGTAACAACCCCCGTATTTGAAAAGATAGCTGCTGAAAAAAAATCACCTCTCAGCATCGCTTCACAAAAAAGGCAGGTGATGGACTGGAACTGGAAAGATCATATGCTGGTTACCGAAGTAGCAGAAGCGCATAAAACAGATCATAAAATATATCACCTGGATCTGCCCGGTATTTACCAGGCAAAAAATTTACTCACGGTATTGGAGGTCTGTTCGGTATTAAAAGAAACCGAATGGGACATTGCGGACGAAACGATACATACCGCATTAAAACGGGTAAAAAAACTTACAGGTCTTCATGGTCGCTGGGAGGTCATTCATATAAATCCCTTAGTGATAGCAGATGTGGCACATAACGTGGATGGCATTGAACAATTAGTGCAGCAAGCCGAAATAACCGATCATCGCCAACTGCATATTATAATAGGTATGGTGAAAGATAAAGAAGTGGAAAAGGTGTTACATACGCTTCCAAAAGGAGCTTATTATTATTTTACCAAAGCACAAATACCCAGGGCAATGCCGGAAGATGAACTGGCTGTAAAAGCAATGCAAGCACATTTACGCGGAGAAACATGGTCGGAAGTAAATGATGCACTTAAAGCCGCTTTAGAAAAAGCTCATCCCGATGATATGATCATTGTTTGCGGAAGCGTTTTTTTGGTGGGAGAGGTTAATACCCCCATCCTTTAACGTGGATTATAACAGCGGCACTTCGTTGATAAAAACATATTCTCAGAATTGAATTTCGCCCATCTTCTCTAAAGCATACATAATGCAGGTAACATGCATAGATTGGATGATCTTATTTTCCCGGATGAGTTGCTTTAATTCTTCAATACTTAATATCTCTACTTCTATTTCTTCATTGTGATCTAATTGCTGATCAGCTATTTTCTTCCCTCCCCTGGCAAGGAACATATGCATCAGGTTATTATTAGTGGAAGGATTAGCAGAAATCTTTCCCAAATAGTCGTAAGAGGAAAAGGAATAGCCGGTTTCTTCCAACAGTTCTCTTGCAATGCCTTCTTCAAAATTTTTATCGGTATCATCCACGCAGCCACCGGGCAGCTCCAGGCAAACTTCTCCCAATGCATGGCGATATTGTTTCACCATGATAATTCTTCCATCATCTGTTACAGGTAAAGCCGTAACCCAGGTAGGAAATTCATATACATAATAGGGATCGATGATCTTACCGCCGGGAGTCTCGCATTTATCTTTACGAACTTTAAACCATAGATCATTAAAGAGATATTCGGAAGAAAGAATTTTCCATTTCATGCTTACAAGTTACGGGATTGGAGTTATGGGTTATGAGACCCGCAACTCATAACACTTAACACATAACGCAATCACCATTTCATTCGCTCCCGCAAAGAATTTATATGCGCTACATGATGACGCCCATGCCAGGCATACATACCCAGCAATGTCCAGAGGCGGATGGTTTTTTTATGCTCCGGGTGAAAGACGGTCTTATTGTTCCATTCATTATCGGTCACATACTTCAGTGATTCATGCCAGCGGGAATGCAATGCATGTAATAAAGTAAGTGAAATATTGATGGGCAATTTTTGCACATCGTTCATTTCTGCCCATAATTTTTCTTCATACGGTTTGATCGTAGGATTCTCCTCTGTTAACGCCAGTTTAAACCGGCAATAGGCATTGATATGACTATCCGCTACATGATGTACCAACTGGTGAACAGTCCACCCTCCTTCACGATAAGGCGTATGCAATTGTGCTTCATCTAGGTTGAGTACCGCATTTTCCAATTGTAGCGGTAAAAATTTCAGATCCGCCAGCCATTCTATTTTCTTCTCAATAGAAAATGGCCTGGGTTCATATTCACCAATAGGATAACGAAGATCAATTGTCATAGTAGCCATTGCTTAAATTATTATTTAACAATACTGATCAATTCTACTTCAAACAGTAGGGTAGCTCCGCCGGGAATATCTCCGCCTGCACCCCTATCGCCATAAGCCAGGTCAGAGGGAATCCATAACCGCCAATGACTTCCTTCACTCATTAAGGGCAGTGCGATCTGCCATCCTTTGATCAATGAACGAAGCGGCGCTGAAAAAGGCTGACCCCTTTTAAATGAGTTATCAAATTCTTTTCCATCCAGCAAAGCTCCTTTATAGTGAGCTTTTACCGCATCGGTAATAGCTGGTTTCGCACCCGTGCCTTCTTTTATTACCAGGTATTGCAAACCTTCCGGCAATTCCATTACTCCTTCCTTTTGCTTATTGGACTGTAAAAATGCAAGCCCTTCTTCTTTTTGTTTCTCAATTTTACCTGACATAAACGCTTTTAATTTATTTTGAATGCTCATACAATTATTATCAACTGGTTATTATCTCCCGGCTTATTCTTCTTTTAGCGAATGACCTGTCAAATGAATAAAGACATCCTCCAGGTTAGCTTTCTTTACTTCCTTTGGTCTTTCAAAACCTGTCGCTACAAGGTTATCAATTAGTTTGTCCGGGCTTTCAAGCGCAACAATATTTCCCGACTCAATGATCGCTACCCTGTCGCAAAGATATTCTGCTTCATCCATGTAATGCGTAGTGATAATAACAGTAGTCCCTCTGTCACGAATATTTTTTATTAATTCCCATAAACTTCTCCGGGCTTGTGGGTCAAGACCTGTTGTCGGTTCATCCAGGAAAATAATCCTCGGTTGATTGATAAGCGTTGTAGCTACAGAGAATCGTTGCTTTTGTCCGCCACTTAAATTTTTGAATTGCGCTTTGGCTTTATCTTTCAGGTTTACCGTTTCCAGTAATTCCACAGGATTCACCTGCCGGTTATACAAGCCACAAAAAAGTTCGATGAGTTGTAATAAATTCAAACCAGGATAATAACCGCTGGTCTGTAATTGCACCCCAATGACCTTTTTAATATCGTGAGGCTGTTTGTCAAGATTCAATCCGTCAACGATCACTTCACCACTTGTTTTTTGACGAAGGGTTTCAATGATCTCTAACGTAGTTGATTTACCGGCTCCATTCGGTCCGAGCAAACCGAATATCTCACCTTCATACACATCAAACGAAATTCCTTTGACAGCCTGGAAACTGCCGTAATTTTTTACAAGGTTGTTGACAGAGATAATTTTTTTCTTTTCCATGAGGCAGCAATTTACGAAAAACAATTGCTGCAAAGCATAGCATACTTTGCAACCAGATAAATATGCAAATCCTGGGTAAAGTATGGCATGCATTGTGTATAAAAGGCAGGGACTATTTAGCGCACAAAGATTTGTGTATAATAGATAGTTCCCCTCCGGTCTTTAGCAGTTCCGATTCCTATATATTTATAATTCCCAAGCATATTAGATCGGTGACCGCTTGAATTCTTCCATATTTTAACAGCCTCCCTTCCATCAGAAGCTCCATAGGCTACATTCTCAGCCATCGTGCAGGATTTGAAAATACGCTTCACCTGTGAATGCCGCTGATCAAAACCGCCATGACCAAATCCTGTCCGTCCTTTAGCCATGTTTTCGCTATGCTTACGGGCTATCGCATTCAGATCATCCCGCATGATCAGTTCAGCTTTGCCTTTCGAGCGCCGGAACTGGTTGGTATAGCTCAATACATCATTTACTAATCCACCAGGTGATAAATTAAAGGAGGAAAGAATAAAAAGAAACCCGGTGATAATAAAAGTGGGCGAAGATTTACGAAGGGAAAAACCTTGTTTCAGCATAGGTTATGAATTTCACCTGTAACAACAAGTTTTATACCAGCCTGCCTGAAAAAACTCTTAAAGTATAAGTTCCATTTTCACATCCGCCGTTACAAAAGGAGAATGTTCTACAGCTACATGTCGAAAGCCATACTGCTCATATAATTTCAATGCAGTTTTTAACTGGCTGTTTGAAAAAAGTATTATCCTGCCTGCATTTAATTGCTTTGCTTCTGCCAGGCATTTATTCAACAATAATTTACTGATGCCTTTTCCACGGTATGCCGGATCAACTGCCATTTTCACCAGTTCATATTGTTTGTCGTCTTCTTTCCACAAACCTGCTGTACCTACAATTTCATCTCCTTCTTTTGCCAAAAAAATACAACCGCCTCTTGCAATCACCGTTCCACCCGGGTCTTCCAGTATCTCCAGGTCGTGCGACTCTGTCAGGTTATACTTATCCAGCCATTCTAAATTCAGCCGTTTGAAATCTGGCTGATATTTATTTTGATAAGGGATAATTTCTATCATAACAATTCTTTATAAGCTTCTCCTCCAGAAAGATTGTTAGCACTTAAAGATAAGTTTCCAATTCTTCCATCATTGACTTGCTACCGACAAAAAACGGTGATCGCTGGTGCAATTCTGTTGGGATTACATCCAAAATCCTTTGCTTGCCATTGGTAGCTTTTCCTCCGGCAACTTCTACAATAAAGGCAAAGGGATTGCATTCATACAGTAATCTTAATTTTCCTTTGGGTTTATCTGTTGTGCCCGGGTACATAAAAATGCCGCCTTTGATCAGGTTGCGGTGAACATCTGATACCATACTACCAATGTACCGCTGTGTATAAGGGCCGCCATTTGTCTTATCTTTCATTTGGCAGACGCTTATATATTTTCTTACGTTTTCATCATACTGGAAAAAATTGCCGTGATTAACAGAATAGATTCTTCCAACAGGCGGACATTGAATATTTGGGTGGCTCAGTGTCCATTCTCCTATAGACGGATCTAACGTAAATCCATTGACACCTCTTCTTGTAGCATACACCAGCATGGTAGAAGAACCATACACAATATATCCTGCTGCTACCTGTTGATTGCCCGGTTGCAGAAAATCTTCCCGTGTTACTACAGTGCCGATAGGTGATACCCTGCGATAAACTGCAAAGATGGTTCCGATAGAAACATTCACATCAATATTGGCGCTGCCATCCAATGGATCGTAAAGACAGACATATTTTGATTGAACACTTTTCGCATCATTAAATGCTACAAAGTCATCCAACTCCTCACTCGCTATTCCTGCGCAGCTTATACCATGCTGAAGCACTCTTGTGAACTGATCGTTGGCATATACATCTAACTTTTTTACCTCCTCACCCTGCACATTGATAGTACCTGTATCTCCCAGTATATCTACGAGTCCGGCCTTATTTACTTCCGTGTGCACCCGCTTGGCCGCAAGCCCGATATTGCGGAGCAGGTTGGACAATTCCCCTGTTGCATTAGGCACATCCCGTAACTGCTGGATGGTAAATTCATCGAGAGTCTGAACTTTCCGGTTAACATTCATATGGGCTTGTTTAGATAAAGACAAAAATAAGGGATTGAGTGATAGTTGTAAGACTGGGCAGTATACCAGTTTGAATTTTTCACGCAAAGCCGCTAAGTAATCCAAGACGCAAAGATTGTATCCTTAGCGACTCATTTTCTTTGCGCCTTTGCGTGAAATAAAGAGTACCTGATAAATTTTGAAACTGATATACTGCCTAAGGCTGGCTGGTTTACAGGTTGAAAAGAATATTCCCGACATTTGCGGCCTGGTAACTTTTTAAATTGTCTGCTTCACGATGAAAGTATTCAAATTTGGTGGCGCCTCTGTCAATAGCATTGAACGTATCCAGAACATACCGCATATACTCAGGTTCTGGAAGGGAGAAAAGATACTGGTGGTTATTTCAGCTATGGGAAAAACTACCAATGCCCTGGAGAAGGTAGTGGAAGCATTTTATGCTGGTAAAAAAGATGAAGCCCTGCAATTATTTGACCAGGCAAAAAAACAACATCTTACAACAGCAAAATATTTACTGGTCACTCATTACCTGGCCTGCGAAAAACAACTCAATGATTTTTTTACAGAAGTAGAGTGGTTGCTGCACGATAAGCCTGTTCGTGATTTTGATTATTATTATGACCAGGTAGTTTGCGTGGGCGAATTATTATCCACTGCCATTGTCAGCGCTTATCTGAATGAAATGAGTGTAATAAATCAATGGATAGATGTGAGAGATATCTTTCGCACTGACGACGATTTCAGGGATGCGAATATAGATTGGGAGTTTACTGGTTCACAAATTCGCAGTTCCATTGTTCCAAAATTCAATGATGTTGATATTGTTTTAACACAAGGCTTTATTGGTTCTACGGATGAAAACGAAAGCACCACATTAGGAAGAGAAGGGAGCGATTATTCAGCTGCGGTTTTCGCCAATATGCTGGATGCAGAAAGTCAAACGATCTGGAAAGATGTGGAAAGTGTAATGAATGCAGATCCCAAACAATTTCCCGATGCACAACCCATTGCAGAACTGAATTACAACGAAGTGATCGAAATGGCTTATTATGGCGCACAGGTGATTCATCCAAAGACGATCAAGCCATTGCAGAATAAAGGCATCCCTTTAATTGTAAAATGTTTTTTAGATCCATCCTTAAAGGGAACTATCATTCACAATAAAGCAGTGCACCAGTTGCCACCCATTATTGTATTAAAAGAAAAACAGGTGATGCTGACCATGACCACTAAAGATTTTTCATTTGTAGGAGAACACCATGTGGGTCAGCTATACCATTTATTTGAAAGCCTGCATCTCAAACCAAACCTTACACAAAACGGGGCCATCAGTTTTGTAGCTGTACTGGATGACTGGGCGGAAAAAATTGAAAAACTGGCCCTCAATGCTTCGGATATTTTTGAAGTGCAGGTGATGAAAGGCCTGTCGTTACTTACGATCCGGCATTACAGTAATGAAGTATTGGAGAAATTAACGAACGGTAAATCTATTTTGCTCCGGCAACAAACACCGGAAACAATTCAATTATTAATGAAGCAACAAAATTAATTGGATTCTACGGTCACCGTCTGTACCATTTTTTTAGGCACCGGTTTATCGTTGAGCATCGCAGGCTGCCAGGTACCCATTTGCTCCAACCGTTTAATGATCTCATCAATAAAATCTTCATCTTTACTTCCCTGTAGCACTTTGAAGTTGGTAGGTACGCCATCCTTATCTACAATAAACTCTACCTGCACAAATGCTTTGCGGGTTCCGGTTGGTAAAAAAGCGACCATATCTTTTCCCAATTGATCCAGGTATTTTGTAAAGGCATCTGCACCACCGGGAAATTGCGGCCATTGATGCACAGAGGCAGGCAATGTTGTAATGGTTCTTACCCGGTGCTGTACAGCTACCCGTTTGGGTTGTTCTTCTTTATTGTCCCTGTCCTTTTTGGGCACCGCACCATTTACAATGTATTCACCTTTTTCGTCAATAAGAATGAGTGGCAATTGATGAAACTTATCAAAATAATCAAAAGCCTGTTCCAGTTTGTCTGCAAACTTTTTTAATGCCGCATCATTAACAGTAAGGTTATCCAAAAAAGCAGCACTCTTCTTTACGTTATATCTCACCGGGAAAATATGAACGGGTATAAAATCCTGTCCCTGGTTTTTGGCATAGGCCGCCAGGATGTACAATTCATCAATTTGCTGATCAGTGATAGGAATACATCCTACAGTAACACAACTGCCGTGAATATAAATAGCGCTGCCGGGACGTAAAGAGTCACTTAATATTTTGTCGGATACGTTCGGATAATTGATACCGAGTGACAGGTAAAAAGAACTGTTGGGGTTAAACTCATTGATATAATAAAAACCTTCCGGCACCTGGTAATCACCTTCCATTCTTTTAGGCCCAAGTGACCCGGCCAAAGCACACACTTTATATGTTTTGAAAAGCTTGAACTGATCTTTCAGATCATTTTTCACCCATACTTCCAGTTGGCTGTCATATTTAAAAGAGCGGATATAAAGATATTTTGCCGGCCACTCTAATTTCTTTGCTTCAAATTGTTTTTGCAGCGTATCCTCTTTCCTTTTGAGTGCTTCACCGGGTCTTGACAATGCCCGTTGATAATCTATAAACGAGGCATAGGAATTACTGCCACCTCTTGATGATGGTTGTTGTGCTGCCGCGATCAATGAAAGATTGATAAATGCTATGAGTGCAAAGAGGTTTTTCATGATCAGTTTATTGTAGCCTTAAACGTTTTCAGAACAGATTTATTACTGCAAGATCAACAATGAATTGTAAAGATAAACATAAAGAGATTTAAGTGCAGGAATCAGGCTTAATAAGGGGATAATCTTCAAAAAAAGTTATTCCCGGTTCCTGCTAATCAATTCCAAACTACTATAAATTTCCTCTCGCCTCCTGCTCCCTTTCAATGGCTTCGAATAAGGCTTTAAAATTCCCCTTGCCGAAACTTCTGGCTCCTTTGCGCTGGATGATCTCAAAAAAAAGTGTAGGCCTGTCCTCTACCGGCTTGGAAAACAGCTGCAAAAGATAGCCTTCATTGTCCCTGTCTACCAATATGCCCAGTTCCTTCAAAGGTTCCAGGTCCTCATCAATATGGCCTACCCTGTCCAGCAGTTCGTCGTAATAGGAACCAGGTACTTTTAGAAACTCAACCCCGCGACTCATTAAATCCCTGACCGTCGTTACAATATCTTTGGTTGCCAGCGCCACATGCTGCACTCCTTCACCATTATAAAATTCCAGGTACTCTTCCACTTGCGATTTCTTTTTTCCTTCCGCAGGTTCATTGATCGGGAATTTTACAAACCCGTTGCCACTGCTCATCACTTTACTCATCAGCGCTGAATACTCAGTAGAAATATCTTCATCATCAAAGGTGAGAATGTTTTTAAACCCCATCACGTCTTCATAAAACTTCACCCATGGGTTCATCTGGTTCCAGCCCACATTACCTACGCAGTGATCCACATATTGCAAACCGGTATCTTTTGTTTTAAAAGAGGAATTCCATACCCTGTAACCGGGCAGGAATGCACCGTTATAATTTTTGCGTTCAATAAATAAATGGATCGTATCGCCATACGTATGAATGCCACTCATCACCACTTCACCGTCATCATCTTTCATTTGCTGAGGCTCCATAAAACTTTTCGCTCCCCGCCTTGTTGTTTCTTCCCAGGCACTGGCAGCGTCGTTCACCCGCAGTGATAACGCTTTTACACCATCACCGTGTTTATGTACATGATCAGCGATGAGATTGCCCGGACGAAGCGATGTGGTTAATACAAAAGTGAGTTTATGCTGCCGCACTGCATAACTGGCCCTGTCCTTCACACCCGTTTCCGGACCGGCATAGGCCAATGGCTGGAAACCAAATGCACTCATATAATAATGCGCCGCCTGTTTGGCATTGCCTACATAAAATTCTATATAATCGGTTCCTTCAAGGGGAAGGAAATCAGGTTGGGTATTTTGTTTTGTATTTGCTGCTGCTGTATCTGACATAATAAATTGCGTTAAAATAATTACTTGAAATAGTAATAAGGCTACGTACCGGTTGAGTCTTCATAACTCCCCTTAAGGGTTAGAGGTATTATCCATAGCCAGTGTTTCCATCAGCAGGTTGAAGTGATTGCGATGATCAGCAAATAATTTATGAGGATAATCGGGAAGCATCGGAGCCAAAGTTAGAAAAAGAATATAAAGCACCCTAATTGGGTCTCCTGTCTTCATGAATGAGCCCCTATCTTTGCCTGCATGTTAAAGATCGGCATACTCGGTGGCGGCCAGCTTGGCCGTATGTTATTACAGGCCGCAGCCAATTATCCTGTTGAAACCTATGTTTTGGAAAACGACAATGAATGTCCCGCTGCACATCTCTGCCATCACTTCACTAAAGGAGATATTAAGGATTTTGATGCGGTATATAATTTTGGGAAAAAACTGGATGCTATCACCATTGAAATCGAAAATGTAAATGTAGAGGCATTAGAAAAATTGGATAGCGAAGGGATTAAGGTGTATCCACGGCCTTCTGTATTAAAAACCATTAAGAACAAGATCCTTCAGAAAGAATATTATAATCATCACCAGATACCTACAGCAGCTTATCGCATCACACAGGATAAATACCAATTAAAGGAAGCTGAACATTTCTTACCGGCTGTTCATAAAATAGGTGAAGGAGGATACGATGGTAAAGGAGTTCAGTTGCTCCGCAGTAGTGATGATCTCGAAAAAGGGTTTGATGCCCCGGCCGTGCTGGAAAAAATGGTTTCGATCCATAAAGAGATTGCGATGATGATCGCTGTAAATGAAAAAGGAGAAACAGCTCTTTATCCCCCTGTTGAAATGTTGTTTGACCCGGATCTGAACCTGCTTGATTACCAGCTCTGCCCTGCTGAATTAAGCACACAGACCTTATACAAAGTGGAAGCCATTGCACTGGCGGTGGTCCGTAATTTTAAATCACCCGGCATCTTTGCAGTTGAAATGTTTATCGACAAACAGGGCGAAGTGCTGGTGAATGAAACAGCGCCAAGAGTGCATAACAGCGGGCATCATACCATCGAAGCGCATTATAGTTCGCAGTTTGATATGCTATGGAGGATCATGTTGAATTATCCATTAGGTAATACCGACGCTATACTCCCATCCATTATGGTCAATATCATAGGTGCAGCAGGATATAGCGGCGATGTGAAGTACGAAGGATTGGATGAAGTATTGAAAATTGATAACGTATTTGTACATCTTTACGGTAAAAAGCAAACAAAGCCCGGGCGCAAAATGGGGCATGTAACTATATTAAGCAAAGAAAAGCAGGATCTGCTTCATCAATCGAACAAAGTAAAAAGAACTTTGTTGCCAAAAACATAAAGACCCTTTATCCTTTCCAAATGCCGCTTATAATTCCAATAATTTCTGTGCAGGAAACCGCATGGTTTTGACGTCCAAATGCTTGCGATTATCCTTTACCTTTATTATCCTGATTTTTTAACCCAACTGCACATTGAAAGCAAACATGAGAGTTATAATTCTGCCACTAGCTTTATTCGCATTATTGACCGCCTGCGGTAAAAAAGAAAAGAAAAAAACAGAGACGACTAGCGGGGCTGCCCGTCAAACCACCATGCGGGTGGATGGCTACGTGGTAGCAGCCCAACCTTTTGGTGAAAATATTGAAATACCCGGTTCTATCGTAGCGAATGAAGCAACAGAAGTGCACCCGGAAGTAGCCGGCAAAATTGTAAGATTGAACGTGGCAGAAGGGAAACATGTGGGCCGCGGCACACTGCTTGCCAAATTATATGATGGCGACCTGGTGGCTCAACTCAATAAAATACAGATACAACTTAGTATCGCACAAAAAACTGAGGAAAGACAGGCGCAGCTATTAAAGATACAGGGCATCAGCCAGCAGGATTATGATCTTAGTTTATTGCAGGTAAATAACCTGAAAGCAGATATTGCCATTATACAAACCAGTATTGCAAAAACAGAAATAAGAGCACCCTTTAGTGGAAGATTAGGATTAAAGAATATGAGCCCCGGTGCTTATGTTACTCCGGCATCCATTATTGCCGTGATCAATCAAACAGACCAGTTGAAAGTAGATTTTTCGGTACCTGAAAAATATACTAACCAGATCAAAACAGGGCAGCTGGTAACTTTTACATATGAGGGATCGAATAATAAATTAAATGCAAAAGTTTCCGCCATTGAACCGATGGTAACAGAAAATACCCGCAGCCTGATGGTGAGGGCAACTGTACTGAGTAAAGATGCAGGATTGCTTCCCGGTGCGTTTGCCAAAGTACAATTGGGTTTTGATCCCGATCCCAATGCGCTATTGATACCTACCCAGGCAGTGCTGCCACAGGCCAGGGGAAAGAAAGTAGTTGTATACAATAATGGAATAGCAAAGTTTGTAGATGTAACCACCGGTTCCCGTGATTCGGCAAGGATACAGGTAATGGAAGGATTAAAACCGGGTGATACGATCGTAGTAACAGGTTTATTAAGTGTAAGACCCGAAGGGAAGATACAGATAGGAAAGCTGGTGAATGCCCCTTCAAACCTTCCCTAAAGGAGAGGCTTAGAAGAGTCTGCTATGAACAAAGACTCTTGATAACAGGAGGGATAATAACAATTTTAATAATCTAAAATTTCCCTTTAGGGGTTAGGGGTATGAACATTTCAGAATTAAGTTTACGAAGACCGGTACTGGCGATAGTGATGAATATCATCATTGTTTTGTTTGGTGTGATCGGCTTTAAATTTTTAGGCATCCGTGATTATCCTGCCATTGATCCGCCGAATATAAGTGTTCGTACTTCCTACCCGGGTGCAAATGCTGATATCATCGAAACACAGATCACTGAACCGCTGGAAAAAGCTATCAATGGTATTGCCGGTATCAAGAATATAACTTCTTCCAGCAGTAATGGCAGTAGTAATATAAACGTGGAGTTTGAATTGGGCAATGATCTTGAAACATCGGCCAACGATGTAAGAGACAAAGTTTCGCAGGCACTGCGTTCACTACCTTCCGATCTTGATGCACCACCTGTTGTTTCCAAATCAGATGCGATATCTGAATCTATACTCGCAATGACGGTGCAGAGCAATACAAGAAACCAGTTGCAGATAACGGAGTTTGCCAACAATGTGCTGGTAGAAAGATTGCAAACCATTCCCGGTGTA
>DASVOE010000152.1:0-11977 GCA_036383515.1 Chitinophagaceae bacterium
TTATTACAGCATGAATATTAAAGTGTGCGGTATCACCGAAATGAAACAACTACAGCAGTTGGATGGGTTGAATATCGACTTTGCAGGATTGATATTTTATAAAGAATCGCCACGATATATCGGCGATAAGATATCCAAAAAGGATTTGAAGAAAGCAGATCTTGATCTGAAAATAGTAGGCGTATTTGTCAACCCCGAAATGATTGAAGTGCTGGATGCCATCGATGAATACGGATTGGATGCAGTGCAATTGCACGGTGATGAAAGCCCGGAAATGTGTGAAGATCTTAGCAGTGAAGTAGAAGTAATAAAAGCGTTCAGGGTAGTTGATGGTGCAGATATTGATAAACTCGTAACCCCTTACGATGCTGTTTGTGATTATTATTTATTTGATACCGGCGGTTTGAAAGAAACTTTTGGCGGCACCGGGCAGCAGTTTGACTGGAGTATTTTAACCAAAGCCAAAATTGAAAAGCCTTTCTTTTTAAGCGGAGGTATTAGCGTAGATGATGCAGTTAAAATAAAAGCCTTCAGGCATCCTGATTTTTTTGGAGTAGATATCAATAGCAGGTTTGAAAAAGAACCGGGGATAAAGGATATGGGTGCTGTGCTGCAGTTTAAGCAGGCGTTGAAATAATGCCCCTGTCCTTGAAGTGTGACTTAATTAAATGAGTTATTTGTTGAATAAAAAGCTTGAAAGAAATTTGAACTATAGAACATATCCCCTCCCTGGAGGGGCGAAATGAAGAACGCTTGAACTATAAATGACGCGGGGTGGGTCGATATGAAACGAAAGATTATACCATATAATCCTAAGTTGAAAGAATTAGCAAAACGATTGCGGCAAAATATGACCTTTTCAGAAGTAAAAATCTGGAATGAATTAAAGAATGGTCAACTAATGGGATATGACTTTGACAGGCAAAGACCAATCGGAAATTATATTGTTGATTTTTTCTGTAAAGATCTTCAACTGGCAATAGAAGTGGATGGTATCACGCATCTTGATGAAAAAGTAATTATAAAAGATTTTGTAAGGCAGGAAGATATTGAAAGCTATGGTGTAAATTTTTTACGATTTGATGCCTTGCTTGTAGTAAATAAAGTGGAAGCAGCAGTAAGAGAGATTAGAAATTGGATATATGAATATGAAGAAAAGAATGGAGTGAGTGAATATGTTTTGCATAAAAGGGAATTATTAGGAAACCCAATTTCCAGGAAGAGGAATAAATAGAAAGGCTTGTGCTTTAGCCCACATCCCCACCTGGGCGGGGCGAGTTAAGTGAGCTAAATGCTTTAAGAAATTGGGGTGGGTTTTGTAAAGCAGCAACCCACCCCCGCCCCTCCCAAGAGGGGATGCCCCGCACAGCCCTTGCTTTGCGGGGAGGTTGCAAGGAATGAGAGATGTTGATGATTATAGTTAGTGGAGTTTATACTTTAGGGTCATCCCCGCCTGGGCGGGGCGAGTTAAGTGAGCTAAATGCTTTAAGAAATTGGGGTGGGTTTTGTAAAGCAACAACTCACCCCCGTCCCTCCCAAGAGGGGATGCTCCGCACAGTCCCTGCTTTGCGGAGAGACTGCAAGGAATGAGAGATGTTGATAATTGTAGTTAGTGAAGTTTATACTTTAGGTTCATCTCCGCTTGAACAGGGTGAACTGAAGAGACTACAGAAATTTAAATAGCTGGGGTGGGTTTTGAAAATATGAGCAACAGACGATGATAATAGCGCCGCAGCTATGCAAATAAAAAATATAAAATGACAACAACACAAACATATTCAAAGCCAAACGTACAAGGCTATTACGGTCCGTTCGGTGGTGCATACATTCCCGAAATGCTGCATCGCAACGTGGAAGAGCTGCGGACAAAGTACCTGGAAATTATCTATGAAGAAAATTTTCAAAAAGAATTTCAGGATTTACTTAGCGATTATGTAGGCAGGCCAACTCCGTTATATTTAGCGCAGCGATTGAGCAATCAATTCAATACTACGATCTACCTGAAGCGGGAAGATCTTTGTCATACCGGTGCACATAAAATCAATAATACGATCGGGCAGATTTTATTGGCGCAACGATTAGGAAAGAAAAGAATCATTGCAGAAACAGGTGCTGGTCAGCATGGGGTGGCTACGGCTACCGTGTGTGCATTAAAAGGTGTGGAATGCATTGTGTATATGGGTGAAAAAGATATTGAACGGCAAGCACCGAACGTAGCAAGAATGAAAATGCTGGGTGCAACAGTAGTACCAGCGACAAGCGGCAGCAAAACATTGAAAGATGCAACCAATGAAGCGATCCGGGATTGGATCAATCATCCGGATGATACACATTATATCATAGGTAGTGTGGTAGGACCACATCCTTATCCTGATATGGTAGCAAGGTTTCAATCGGTAATCAGTGAAGAAATAAGAAAACAATTGCTGGAGAAAACTGGTAATGAATTACCAACACATGTGATGGCCTGCGTGGGTGGGGGCAGTAATGCAGCCGGAGCTTTCTATCATTTTCTGGATGAGCTTTCGGTGCAATTGATAGCTGTGGAAGCAGCAGGACATGGTGTGAACAGCGGATTGAGCGCTGCTACTACTCAATTAGGTAAGCCCGGTATTTTGCATGGCAGCAAAAGCCTGCTGATGCAAACAGATGATGGGCAGGTAGTGGAGCCGCATAGTATTTCTGCCGGCTTAGATTATCCTGGCATTGGACCTTTGCATGCTCATTTATTTAAAAGCGGGAGAGCAACCTTCTTAAGTGCAACGGATGATGAAGCGTTGGCCGCAGCATTTGAGCTGGCAAAATTAGAAGGAATTATTCCGGCATTGGAAACAGCACATGCTCTATCTGCGTTGAAGCAAATGAAGTTTAAGAAGCAGGATGTAGTAGTGATTTGTTTGAGTGGGAGAGGGGATAAGGATCTAAGTACTTATATGAAAAATTTATAGCCACAAAGCTATGAAGACATAATGTCTTAGTGGCTTTGTGACTTCGTGGCAAAAAGAAAAAAGATGAAAAGGATACAGGAGATATTCAGTAAGAAGAAAAGTAAGGTGCTTAATGTGTATTGCACTGCAGGCTACCCGCAATTGAATTCAACATTAGCGGTAATGAAAGCGCTGCAACAAAATGGAGCCGATATCATCGAACTCGGCATGCCGTACAGCGATCCACTGGCCGATGGCCCGGTGATTCAACATAGCGGCAGTGTTGCGCTGGCAAATGGAATGACGATTCATAAATTATTTGAACAATTAAAAGATTTCAGAAATGAAATTTCAGTGCCTGTTATATTGATGGGATATATGAACCCGGTATTACAATATGGGTTTGAAAAATTTTGTGCCGATGCAGCAGCAGTGGGTATTGATGGATTGATACTACCTGATCTGCCCGAATATGAATTTGAAACGGAGTATGGCGCTATTATTAAAAAATATGGCTTGGATTTTATTTTCCTGGTAACCCCTGAAACTTCGGAAGAAAGAATAAAAAAGTTAGATAGTCTTAGCAGCGGTTTTTTATATGCCGTCTCCTCTTCCTCCACTACGGGTTCAGATAAAGCCAACACCGGAATAAAAGCATATTTACAAAAGCTTCAGCAACTGGAACTCAACAACCCGGTATTAGTCGGGTTTGGCATTAAGGATAAACAAACCTTTACAGCGGCTTGTGAATTTGCCCGGGGTGCAATTATCGGCACGGCGTATATTAATGCACTTGGCAAAGAGGATGATATCATGACGGCCACCCGTAATTTCCTGGTCTCTGTTCTTGCCTAAATGCCTGTCTAAAGACAATCCGATTGATATTTCCCCGTTTACTGGTGCAGGAAATTGTTAAACGGTCATTCACCGGATTGGCATATCCTGAATGATTCTCTACATTTGTAGGTATTATAAACCAGTAGTAAACCCTGACAATTAAAAATAATTATGCATAAAATTTTCATACTGGCTGCTCTTTTCCCTCTTTTGGTAGAAGCACAAATAAAAGAAGTGCCTGTAAAAGGGAAAGCTAAGGTTGCAGAAAAAGGGTTTGTTATCAATGGCTCCATCGATGGCCTACCCAAAGGAGCCACTATAAAATTGGTAAATGCCAATACCAGTGTGGAATTGGCAAGTGGGGTAGTGCAGGAGAAAAAAATGGTTTCTAAGAAGAATGGCAAAACGATTACTACGGCTAAAAGTTTCTTTGTTTTAAAAGGGAAAATAGATGAACCTGATCTTTGTATGCTTTCGGTAGGTGACCTGCGACCTCTTAACCTTTATGTAGAGAATTCTGTTATCAATGTTTCAGGAGCCAGTACCGATGCTGCCAAATGGATAGTGAAAGGCTCTGCTTCACACATAGATTTTCAGGAATTTGAAAAGATATTTACGCCTTTAGCCCAGCAGTTAAATACAGTAGCTTCCACTATCAACACGTTGCAACCCGGCGCTACCCGTGATTCATTAATGAATATTTACACCAGTGCACAGTTGGCTATACAAACCGGTATCGACAATTTTATTTCTTCAAAAAAAACATCTTATGTTTCTCCCTTTGTGTTGCTGGTGATGATGAATTTTAATAACGATCCTATTGTGGCTGAAGCAAGATTTGCTAAACTGGATACATCGGTGCAAACATCTTACCTGGGCAGGATACTTTCTGCCCAGATAGCAGAAAGTAAAATCGGTGCCATTGGAACAACGGCATTGGAGTTTAGCCAACCAGATACCTCAGGAAATCCTGTTACGCTGTCCTCCTTCCGAGGCAAATATGTGTTGGTTGATTTCTGGGCCAGTTGGTGTGGACCCTGCCGCCAGGAAAACCCTAACGTTGTTTATAGCTACCAAAAATTCAGGAATAAAAATTTTACCGTGTTAGGAGTTTCATTAGATAGACCCGGTCAAAAAGATAAATGGTTAGAAGCGATTAAGCAGGACAATCTTACCTGGACACATGTCAGTGATCTGCAATTCTGGAATAATGAAGTAGCAAAGCTTTATCATATACAAGGGATACCTCAGAATATATTGATAGATCCCAATGGAAAGATCGTCGGAAAAAACTTAAGAGGCCCAGCTTTGGAAGCCAAGCTTTGCGAGATACTCGGTTGTAATTAAGCAATCAAAATCATAAATGACGAAGCCTGCACATGAGTGGCAGGCTTCGTCATTCACTTATACATAGGTTCTTAAGTAAAAATTTTTATTATAGTGACGCAACACATTATTTGTTATCCGCCTGCAATATTTCATGGCATCACCTGTTGCGGCGCTCCGTTCATCGTTCTGTTCTTTACTCATCAATAATTTCGCAGTTTATTCATTAAAAGATACGGCTGCTATATAGTTCAGTTTATATCTTTTCCTTCTTTTAATTTTTCGATCATACTCAGCACATTGTTTTTATTGTTGATCTCTACCGCCAAAGGCAATGCTTGTTGCGCATATTTCAATGCTGTTTTATAATCTCCGTTTGCAGCATAACCTCTTGCCATGCCCATCAGCGTAGTGAACTGGTTTGGGTTTTTAGCAAAATTGGATTTAAATACTTCTAAAGCTTCTTTGGATTTTTTTTGTTGCAGTAATTGACGGCCATATTGATGGATCTCGTTCATGCCGGCAAATGCTAAAGCTTTCTTCATCATATCTGCAGCTTCATTTGCTCTTCCCAATTTTTCGAGTAACTGGGCTTTGGTACTCCAGGCGCTGAAAACCTTATCGCCTCCAAATCCCGTGCTGGTAGCCGAATCAGCCCATAACAAAGCCTGGGGAAGATTTACATTTCGTTGCAGGCACCATTGTGCTGCCTCGTCCCAGCTTTGCCAGATAAATCCTTTTTCAGTCCTTAGTTCCTGGCGGAAGGAGGCCAGTTGATCATTGATATAATCTGTTTCCACTTTGAATGGGATGGTGAGTTTTTCCCACGATAATAGTATGGTAGCTGCATTTTCAGTTTGATTGGAGAATTCATACTTCAGCCATTCTGTATTTTTTTCGCTGGTCACCGGTTTTACTTTTACCCGCAGGGCATCTTCCTTTTCATCATAGAAATAGCTTCCCCACGAACCGGCATTTTTTGAAAAGATCAATGTACATTCATTTGGATCATAGGCGATGAAAAATCCATATTTACCGGCTGACAATGGTTGCCCTTCTATTTTTACATCATGATTAAATTCTATGGTGGTGTTTTCATTAGCACCAGCTCTCCAGGGCGATGACTTGCTGCTGCCAAAGCCCGGGTCGATAAAACCAACGGGTATCAATTGCCCCCAAATCTTTCCTTCACGGCCTTTTACACCCGGTCTGTCATAATGAACAGTGATATCAGTTAAACCCACTCTTTCGTATACCGATGCTTTTTTATTGCCGCCGCTGGGTGTAGTTATCAGAGGGATCTGGGAAAAACACACAATAGAAATTATAGTAAGATAAAAAAAGGTGAAGACGAACTTTTTCATAAACTTCTTTTACGATCAAGCTACGGAGTTCTTTTGTATGAAGGCTTCAATTTTGACCAATGCTGAATTACCAATGATGAGCGGAATAAAAACTAATGATTGAAGCTGATCACTTTTGGGCATATTTTTTTATTATTTTATACTCCAATCGTAGGTTTACGAAATTCGTTAAGTGCTTGTACTCTATTTTTCGACAGGCAACTTTCCTATGCTTGAATCTGGGTAATTGTTGGTATAATTTTATATAGTAAGATCCTGTCCCAATCCGATTCTATGAAACTAAACGCCATGCTGGTTTATCTGGCATTATTCATTCCCTTTTGTTCCTTTTCACAGGGAAGTAGCTGTGGCACGGCGATTCCTATTCCATTGGATGGGGTTAACAGAATGTATACGATCTCCTCTTCCACCGGCGGTAATGTAGTGTGTAGTAGTACAGGAAGCTCTCCAATTACTTATTTTTCTTTTACGACAAACAGCTCCGCTCAATGCGTTTTATTGAATATTACAGGACCTTCTTCCCAGCCCATTGAAGTGGCCATGTATGCCGGAGGTACCTGCACAGGAGGTAGTTTACAATCTACATCAAGTATGTGTTTTGCTGATGGCCAGGGTATATGGGCGCCAGCGGAGTCATATACCCTTCAGCCAGGTACAACATATATTTTGAGAATAAAGACAGCTATAACAGGATCCCTGCAGATCGGAGGGCAGCATATCTCTCCTTCCAATAACGATTGTTTGGGGGCTACACCTATTGGCGTTTTACCAGTGGCTGACAACAATGCTTGTAATAAAGGATCAACCGTCGTTGCCCCATCCCAATTGTGTGCCTTTACGCTTGAGAATACTTCGTTTTATTCTTACACCGTTGCATCGACTGGCGCTACTTCCGTTTATATCGAAAATATTGCCTGTGATAATGGTGATGCTAATAACAGCAATGGATTCCAGATCGGCTTTTTTACGGGCACCTGTTCAGCGCTATCCGGTATCGGGTGTTCATCCAATTCGGGTTCAACGGTAACAGCCAGTACAGGTGTATTGGCGGCAGGGACAAAAGTATATGTGGGTATAGATGGAGTAAGTGGTGCGAATTGCTCTTATACTTTAAGAGCTACTAATGTGCAGGCTTTACCTATTTACCTGAAATATTTTTCGGGTTGGAAAACATCAGCTGGTAATTATTTAAAATGGACAACGTTACGGGAAATTGATAATTTATATTTCGATATTCAGCGTTCTACAGATGGAGTTCGATTTGTTAGCATAGGAAGAATACCAGGCGAAATGAATTCTGAAATTGATAAGACATATACATTCGAAGACAACAGCCCCCCAACTACATCATTTTACCGGTTAATGCAAACAGATATTGACGGGAAAACCACGTTTAGCAATATTATCCTGATCAACAGGGAAGACCTGCCTGAAGTAAAATTTGAATTTGCCAACCCAATTATTGATGGGAAAATACGAATGGTCACTAATTTTTCCGGCAAAGTCGAAGTGTCAATTATAAATATCATGGGGCAGGTGCTCTATCAAAACCAGGTTTATTGCAACAAGGGAGTAAATCAGCTCTATAAAAATTTTGCAAATCTTCCTGATGGAAAATATATCATAACGGCTCTTTATCACAATAGTAAAAGCACAAAATCATTTATTAAATCAAGTTCAGCATTTAGTCGTCGTCAATGAATTTTTTAGACAGCAGGTATATTTTTTTAAACATTCAATCGCCACTAAAGAAAATTTAATCACCCGTTTCTTTGTTGCTTATCCAGCTTTGATCCCCCATGGATTTCTTAATAGTAAAGAATAAAAAAACTGCCCTGATTTAACAGGGCAGTTTTACGTTTAAGGTTTTTCTTGTTTTATTAATTAGGGCTAAGTACAATGCCTCGGGCAAAATGAGTGCCTACACTAACAGTGTATACAAGCCGGGTTTTGTAAACACCCGGAACGGTAAACTTCACCATTTCATCAGCATTAGCTTTTACATTTCTTTTCGCATAGGTGACTTTTATCCCGTCTATTGTATACAGTTCAATCATGGCCTCGCCACTTACCGGTGCGTTGATCCTGAGACTGAATTCATCGTTCTCGTAAGGATTGGGGAACGCTGTTACATTCAATCCTGAAGTTTCAGTTGCATCTGTAGCAACAACTCTTGCGGCACCGGCATAAGGTAAATAGCCTGTCAGTATACGGCATTCATCAAATCCGTTGTTAATGTTATCAGCAGCTGTCTTCACGTCATCAAGAGATAATCCTGTGACAACACCACCCAGCATATCATTAGCAAGTGTGAATAACCCACCTACTGTGTTTGGATAGCCATTGGCAGCATTAGCAAGATAAGCTGCAACACTATGGGGAATCGTAACATTCTGAGATGTATTCGGGATTGGAACAGTACTTCCACAATTAGCATCTGATGTTACCATGATATCACCCAATACAAGACCACCTAGGTTGTTATTGTTCTTCAGGTTGAAATACAACGTAAGTGTTTGTGCGAACAACTGGTTATTGATCTTACCCGTATTCTGACCTGAACCCTGCAGCGGAGCCACAGGCCATGTTGGTGTATTAGCATATTCAGGTACACCAGGATAGGTATCTAATCCGAACACTTTTGAACTGGTTCCACCAGGCAGCATCTTAAAGATATTGCTGTTATTACCCTGGTTCACGTCTGACGATCTTATTACCCAATACCTGTTCAGATCCTGGCGACCAAATACTTTCATACCACCTGGCTCACTGGCCAGTGCATTGATCATGATTTGGTTTTGGCTCATTACAACAGGTCCCGGGAATACGCAACCATTACCGCCCGGGTTTCCATAAGCACCCTGGGTGTAGGTACATACATTACAGCAAGGAACGGTGATGGTTTGTGTGAACGTTGTAGTATTACCACAACCATCTGTTGCTGTCCATGTTCTCGAATAAGTAGCAGGACAAGTTGCTTGCTGTTGATTCGGAGTAGTTACAATAGTAACTGTTGGGGTACCACAATTATCAGTAAATGTTGGGGCTACCCAAGGCAGTGTTTGGAATGTAGTTCCGCATAGTGCCTCAATTGTTGTTGGCGGATTGTTTGTCCTCACCGGCGGTGTTACATCAACAGTATAAGTGAACGTTTGTGTACATGTCTGCGTATTACCACAAGCATCTGTAGCGGTGTACGTTCTTGTTCTGGTCCAGGTACAACCCTGTGTATTGACAGGAGCACCCAGTTCGCCAACAGTAATCGTTGGTGTGCCGCCACAATTATCAGTAGCTACGACTGTGCCCGGAGCAGGGAACGAAGCTGGATTACAGCCCAGGTTAGAACCTGCAGGACAAGAAGTAATAACTGGTTTAGTAATATCGATAGTATAAGTAAATGTTTGCGTACAGGTTTGTGTATTACCACAACCGTCAGTAGCCGTCCATGTTCTTGATCTTGTCCAGGTGCAACCTTGCGTATTAACAGGATCACCAAGAACACCACCTGTTATCACTGGTGTGCCAGCACAGTTATCACTGGCAGTTGGTGTAGCACCCGGGAATGAAGTTGGGTTACAACCGAGGTTAGAACTAGGCGGACAGAACGTAAATGTTGGTTTAGTAACATCTACTGTGTACGTGAATGTCTGTGTACATGTTTGTGTATTACCACAACCGTCAGTAGCCGTCCATGTTCTTGATCTTGTCCAGGTGCAACCTTGTGTGTTAACAGGGTCACCGAGAACACCACCTGTTATCACTGGTGTACCACCGCAGTTATCACTGGCAGTTGGTGTAGCATCAGGGAACGAAGTTGGATTACAACCGAGGTTAGAACTAGGCGGACAGAACGTAAATGTTGGTTTAGTAACATCAACGGTATAAGTAAATGTTTGTGTACATGTCTGCGTATTACCACAACCATCCGTAGCAGTCCATGTTCTTGATCTTGTCCAGGTGCAACCTTGTGTGTTTACAGGATCACCGAGAACACCACCTGTTATCACTGGTGTACCACCGCAGTTATCGCTGGCCGTTGGTGTAGCAGCAGGGAAACTCGTTGGGTTACAACCGAGGTTAGAACTAGGCGGACAGAACGTAAATGTTGGTTTGGTAACATCAACGGTATAAGTAAATGTCTGTGTACAGGTTTGTGTATTACCACAACCATCCGTAGCAGTCCAGGTTCTTGATCTTGTCCAGGTGCAACCTTGCGTATTGACAGGATCACCGAGAACACCACCTGTTATCACTGGTGTGCCGCCGCAGTTATCGCTGGCTGTTGGTGTAGCATCAGGGAAACTCGTTGGGTTACAACCGAGGTTAGAACTAGGCGGACAGAACGTAAATGTTGGTTTGGTAACATCAACGGTATAAGTGAATGTTTGCGTACAGGTTTGTGTATTACCACAACCATCCGTAGCAGTCCATGTTCTTGATCTTGTCCAGGTGCAACCTTGTGTGTTGACAGGATCACCGAGAACACCACCTGTTATCACTGGTGTACCACCGCAGTTATCACTGGCAGTTGGTGTAGCATCCGGGAACGAAGTTGGGTTACAACCGAGGTTAGAACTAGGCGGACAGAACGTAAATGTTGGTTTAGTAACATCAACGGTATAAGTGAATGTTTGTGTACATGTCTGCGTATTACCACAACCATCAGTAGCCGTCCATGTTCTTGATCTTGTCCAGGTACAACCTTGCGTATTGACAGGATCACCGAGAACACCACCTGTTATTACTGGTGTGCCACCGCAGTTATCACTGGCAGTTGGTGTAGCATCAGGGAAACTCGTTGGGTTACAACCGAGGTTAGAACTAGGCGGACAGAACGTAAATGTTGGTTTAGTAACATCAACGGTATAAGTGAATGTTTGCGTACAGGTTTGTGTATTACCACAACCATCAGTAGCCGTCCATGTTCTTGATCTTGTCCAGGTACAACCTTGTGTATTGACAGGATCACCAAGAACACCACCTGTTATTACTGGTGTGCCGCCGCAGTTATCACTTGCCGTTGGTGTAGCAGCCGGGAATGAAGTTGGATTACAACCAAGATTAGAACTAGGCGGACAGAACGTGAATGTTGGTTTGGTAACATCAACGGTATAAGTAAATGTTTGTGTACATGTCTGCGTATTACCACAACCATCAGTAGCCGTCCATGTTCTTGATCTTGTCCAGGTGCAACCTTGTGTATTGACAGGATCACCGAGAACACCACCTGTTATTACTGGTGTGCCTCCGCAGTTATCACTGGCTGTTGGTGTAGCATCCGGGAATGAAGTTGGATTACAACCGAGGTTAGAACTAGGCGGACATAAAGTAAATGTTGGCTTAGTAACATCAACGGTATAAGTAAATGTTTGTGTACAGGTTTGTGTATTACCACAACCATCCGTAGCCGTCCATGTTCTTGATCTTGTCCAGGTGCAACCTTGTGTATTGACAGGATCACCAAGAACACCACCTGTTATCACTGGTGTGCCGCCGCAGTTATCACTGGCTGTTGGTGTAGCA
>DASVOE010000153.1:0-27214 GCA_036383515.1 Chitinophagaceae bacterium
TGTTACAGCCACTGGTGCAGTCGCAGCAGAACAACCTTCAACTGTAATGCTATTCAATGCCCCGGTCACAGCAGGTGCCTGTGTATCATTAACGTTGATCGTTTGTGTGATGGTAGTTATATTTCCACAGAGATCAGTGATCGTATAAGTTCTTGTAACAACAACCGGGCAAGTGCCTGCTGATACTGTACTTGATGTAACTACTAATTGCGCATCGGAAGAACAGTTATCAGAAATGTTCACTTCCATTGCCTCCAATGCCGCTACAGTGGTCACAGCAGCAGGTGCAGTTGCTACAGAACATCCTTCTATTGTAAGTGTATTAAGCGTACCTGTAACAACAGGCACAACATTGTCAAGGATTGTGTAGGTATAAACCCAATTTTGTGTATTGCCTTCGCAATCTGTATAAGTGTAGGTATATGTTCTTGTACCGTTACAAGTTGGTTTAGCACTAATAACAGGTGCTGATGGAGTTAATACTGTTCCGCAATTATCTGTAACTGTTGGGAGGAATGCAGTAGGTGCGACATCAGTTGCATCGGGGCAGCTTACTGTTGATCCTGCATCAACAGGATCAGCGAATGGTTGAAACTCTACAGTGTATGTATAAACCCATGTAGTTGATAAACCTGAACAATCGGCATAAGTATACGTATAGGTTCTCGTTCCTTCACATGTTGGTTTGGCACTGATCACCGGTGCAGATGGCGTCAATACATTTCCGCATATATCTGTTACAACAGGTAATGCAGGTGCGACATCTGTTGCATTAGGACAAGCAACGGTTGAAGCACCACTAACAGGTGCTGCTACTGGCGCAGTTGTTCTGTCAATAAGATAAGTGTACGTCCATATCGAAGACAAACCAGTACACTCGGTATAAGTAAACGTATAGATCTTGGCACCTTCGCAAGAAGGGTTTGTATTTTGTGTCATCACCGGTGTAACAACCGCACCACATGCATCAGTGATAACAGGTGGCGTTGGAACAACAGCCCCAGCAATACATTGTACGGTTGACTGTCCATTGGGTGGAACAACAGGTGGATTGGTATTATTAACAAAAATAGTTTGTGTACAGGTTGAAACATTACCGCAATCATCTGCCGCCTGGTAAGTCCTGGTTACGGTGTAAGTATTCGGACAGGTCTGGTTACTTATCACATCACTCACAAATGTAATTGTAGGAGTAGCATCACAAATATCTGTAGCCAATCCTCCCTGTGCAATAAAGGCAGCAAGGTTACTCGCCGGTATAGGAGGACAACTTACGGTGATCGTTGGCGGACAAGTAATAGATGGCGGTGATGTATCAATGATACGAATAGAAGAAGTATCTGTTCTTACATTGCCGCATGAATCAACAGTACTGAAAGTAACGATCCGTGAACCGCCACAAGTATGTGCAAACGTTGCATAGTTATTTGTTACAGTTAATGCATGGGATGGATTTGTTTGATCATAAGCTGTAGCTGTTGCCAGCCATGCAGTAATAGCTGATGCAGCACCACTGCTATTGCATTCAACAAACAAAGGAGATGGCACTGTTAACACCGGTGCTGTAAGATCGAATGCAATGGTATAATTCGTTGTATCCTTATTACATAACAGACCGGTTTTTGTTTCGGCAACCACTAATGAATAAGTGCCTGCAGCAGGTGGTGTGAACCCCGTGAGGCTGGTTGACAAAACAGAACCACTGCCATTTGCAGCACTATACCATTGGTAGTTATAAGTTCCTGAAGGAATGACAGAAGCTGTTACCTGCGGAATACTGCTTGAACAAATGATCGGCGGAACAGTTACCTGTACAGTGATCGGTGGAAGTATATTAACTGTAACATCTTTACAATCGGTGATCGGTTGTCCATTACAAAGAACACTGGTTGCTACCGTTCCGCAAACACGATAAACTATCGATCCCGGTGCACTGGCATTTGGTGTAAATACAGGATTAGCACAATTGGTGCAGGACAAATAAGATAATAATGCCGGGTTAGCTGGTGATACAACTGTCCAGGTGATGGTGCCCGGTGTAAGACCTGTAACAGTTATTGTTCCGGAACAAGCCACATCGGCACGGGTAGTAAGAGTAGAAGCACCTGTAGCACCACTGATCGATTGAATCGAATAGGTATTTGCATTGTTTCCAGGCTTACAGAATGTGATCGTATAAAACTGGCCACCAGCCAAACAGATCGGTTGTCCTACTGGCGTTGCCGGTCCACAATCGATTTGATAAAACATGGCACCACCCGGTATTGCTCCTGATGCAATATTAAATATCAAACCTACCGCATCCTCATCAAGAAATACGTTGAAGGAAACACATTTTGGTGGTGGTGGGCCAGTTGCACCACAACATAACCCGTCACGTACAGTAGAAGGTGATATCCATAAACTATCCGGGTTGCCATCAAGGTTAGCCGGGAAGAAAGGAACATTGCTTTGACAAACTGAGCAATTGGAAACATCAAGCACGGTAATGGTTTGTGTGCAGGTAGCAACATTACCACATGCATCTGTTGCCTGCCAAACCCTGATCACACTGGTAGGGCAAAATCCCGGTGCATTACTTAAACCAGTGTATGATTCATTGATCATTGTTACTGTTATCGTACCTCCGCAATTATCCGTTGCTGTAACTGTATTGCTGTTAGCATCCGGTATTGCATTAGGGTTAGCAACATTAAAGTTTGAACAGGTAATAACAGGTGGCGTTGTATCATCTACATTGATGGTCTGTGTGCCTGTTGTTACATTACCATTGGCATCAGTTGCTGTCCATGTACGGGTGATTGTATAACGGCCTGTACAGTTGCCCGTAACAGTAGCATCAGAATAAGTGATCGCAATACTTCCACTGGCAGTACAGTTATCTGTTGCAGTTGCTTGCCCTGTATTTGCTGGTAATGTACTTGCACCGCATTGTATATTGATATTTGACGGAACAATGATCACCGGGGCAACATTATCACCAATGGTAACACTGGATGTAGCTGTTACAGCAGGACATCCATTGGCAGCAGCGATCGTATAGGTTACGGTGTAAGTTCCCAACGTTGATGTGCTGGCGTTGATAGCACCCGTTGTTGAATTGATACTTAAACCGGCAGGTGCAGAAAATGTTCCGCCGGTTGTGCCGGTAATTGTAACTGTAACATTTGTATTGGTTGGACAGAATGGACCACCGGCATAATTGATAACTGCTGCTGGTAGTGGATTAATAGTAAGCGTAGCGGTAGTGGTAACAGCCGGGCAACCATTCGCTGCAGGAATGGTATAAGTTACAGTATGGTTACCCGTTGAGCTGGTGCCCAGGTTGATAGAACCATTGGAATTATTGATTTGCAATCCAGAAGTGCCTGTGTAATTACCACCAGTAGCTCCCGTATGTGTAACGCTTATCAATCCTCCGTTTGAACAGAAAGGGCCGCCGGGATAAGCAATCGTTGCTGTTGGTAATACTGTTATTGTAACCGTACCTGTTATTGAAACCGCAGCACAACCACCTGATGCAAGACTTGTATAAGTAACATTGTAAGTTCCCGGTGTGCTTGTAGATGGTATAACAGCGCCTGTTGCTGCATCCAATGTTAATCCTGCTGGTGTTGAAGTAAATGTTCCGCCGGTATATGCATTTGTTCCGATCAGTGTAACAGCTTGTGAAGTTGCTACAGTAGAACAGAACGGAGAACCAGCATAAACCAGTGTTGTTACTGTTGGCACAGGAGTAATTGTAACAGTTGTTGTTGTTGGAACAGTTGGACATCCGCCTGATGCAGGAATTGTATAAGTGATGGTATAAGTTCCAGCTAAACTGCTGTTAGGTGTAATGGCTCCTGTAGAGAAATTAAGTGCTAATCCACCGGGGGAAGATGTATAAGTTCCACCAGTGTAGGCTCCTACTCCACTTGATAGAACCGGGTTCTGAGCTGTGCCATTATTAATACAATATGCACTGGCAGAATAACTCAAAACAACAGAAGGTCTTTGTGTGATCGTTACGTTTGTTGTTGCAGTGGCTGTACAGCCATTCGCATCTGTAACAGTTAAAGTATAAGTTCCGGATGCAACAGTTTGTACGCTGGCAATAGAAGGGTTTTGCAAGTTAGATGTAAAGCTATTCGGCCCAGTCCAGCTATAAGTAATAACACCTGTACCACCTGAAGCAGTCGAAGTAAGGCTTAAAGTATTATCTGAACAGACAGGGCTGTTGGAAGAAATTGTATTGATTGATGCAGGAGTTGCAGGTTGAGTGATCGTAATTGCTAATGGCGCAGTTGTACATCCATTCGCATCTGTAACTGTTACTGTGTATGTTCCCGCAGCAAGATTTGTACGGTCTTCCGGATTATTAGTACCAGCAATATCTGCCCAGTCATATGTATATGCACCTGTCCCACCTGATGCAGTAATATTAATTGTTCCGGTTGATGCTCCAAAGCATAATACATTTGTTTGTGATGTCAATGCTACTGCAACGGCAGTTACTGGTTGAGTGATCGTTACTGCTAATGGCGCAGTTGAACAGCCATTCGCATCTGTTACAACAACTGAGTAGTTACCTGCTGCTAATCCTGTTTGATCTTCAGCTGTTGCATTCACTCCTGTTCCTGTCCATGCATATGTGTAAGCACCTGTTCCACCTGATGCAGTAATATTGATCGCACCAGTTGATGCTCCAAAGCACAATACGTTTGTTTGTGATGTCAATGCTACTGTAACTGCTGATGCAGGTTGAGTGATCGTTACATTCAACGGAGCAGTTGTACATCCATTTGCATCCGTTACTGTTACCGTGTATGTTCCTGCAGAAAGATTTGTACGGTCTTCAGGATTGCTAGTGCCAGCAATGTCTGCCCAATCATAAGTATATGCTCCCGTTCCACCCGATGCAGTTATATTGATCGCACCAGTCGATGCACCGAAGCACAATACGTTTGTTTGTGATGTTAATACTACTGCAACTGCTGATGCAGGCTGAGTGATCGTTACATTCAACGGTGCGGTTGAACAGCCATTCGCATCTGTTACTGTTACCGTGTATGTTCCCGCAGGAAGGTTTGTACGGTCTTCCGGATTGCTAGTGCCAGCAATGTCTGCCCAATCATATGTATAAGCTCCCGTTCCACCCGATGCAGTGATATTGATCGCTCCAGTTGATGCTCCAAAGCATAATACATTTGTTTGTGATGTTAATACTACTGCAACTGCTGATGCAGGCTGAGTGATTGTTACTGCCAATGGTGCTGTTGAACATCCGTTTGCATCCGTTACTGTTACTGTATAAGTTCCAGCAGGAAGATTTGTACGGTCTTCCGGATTGCTAGTACCAGCAATATCTGCCCAATCATAAGTGTAGGCTCCGGTTCCACCCGATGCAGTGATATTAATCGCTCCGGTTGATGCTCCAAAGCATAATACATTTGTTTGTGATGTCAATGCTACTGCAACTGCTGATGCAGGTTGAGTGATCGTAACTGCTAATGGAATAGTTGTACATCCGTTTGCATCTGTTACTGTTACTGTATATGTTCCTGCAGGAAGATTTGTACGGTCTTCCGGATTGCTAGTGCCAGCAATGTCTGCCCAATCATAAGTGTATGCTCCAGTTCCTCCCGATGCAGTGATATTGATCGCTCCGGTTGATGCACCGAAGCATAATACATTTGTTTGTGATGTCAATGCTACTGCAATTGCTGTTGCTGGTTGAGTAATCGTAACATTCAATGGAGCAGTCGAACAGCCATTTGCATCCGTTACTGTTACTGTATATGTTCCTGCAGGAAGATTTGTACGGTCTTCCGAATTGCTAGTGCCAGCAATATCAGCCCAGTCATAAGTGTAAGGCGAAGTGCCACCTAATGCTGTTATATTAATTGAACCAGTCGAAGCGCTATTACACAAAACATTCACATGAGTTTCGATTAGGGCTAGTGCAACAGCAGGTTGAGTAATAATCTGTGTAGTAGTAGTTGTACAACCATTGGCATCAGTAACTGTTATCGTGTAAAAGCCAACAGAAAGCCCGGTGAATATTCCTGAAGAAGCACCAGTTGTATTTACAACGGGACCAGCAATAACATAAGTATATGGTGAAGTGCCATTAGCACCAACAGCAGTCATTGTTCCGGTTGTTCCTCCAAAGCACAATACATCGGTATGAGAACTCGTTGCACTTAATGCAACAGGCTGAGTAATTATTTGCTGCGTGGTGGTAGTACATCCGTTAGCGTCGGTAACTGTTACAGTATAAGTTCCAACAGAAAGACCAGTGAACACACCTGATGAAGCGCCAGTTGTATTTACAACAGGACCAGCAATAACATAAGTATATGGTGAAGTGCCATTAGCACCAACAGCAGTCATTGCTCCGGTTGTTCCTCCATTACACAAAACATTGGCATGCGAACTTGATGCAGTTAATAAAGTTGGTTGTGTAATGATTTGTTGAGTAATAGTCGTACATCCGTTGGCATCGGTAACTGTTACAGTATAAGTTCCAACAGAAAGACCAGTGAACACACCTGATGAAGCACCAGTTGTATTTACAACGGGGCCAGCAATAACATAGGTGTAAGGAGAAGTACCATTAGCGCCAACAGCAGTCATTGTTCCAGTCGTTCCACCATTACATAAAACATTAGTAGAAGAGCTTGTTGCACTTAAAACAATTGGCTGTGTAATTGTTTGCGAAGTAATGATTGTACATCCCTTAGCATCGGTAACTGTTACAATATATGAACCGGCAGAAAGACCAGTGAACACACCTGACGAAGCGCCAGTTGTATTTACCGTTGGCCCGGCAATAACGTAAGAGTAAGGTCCGGTACCATTAGCACCAACAGCATTAATCGTTCCAGTTGTTCCACCATTACACAAAACATTAGTATGAGAACTTGTTGCAGTTGGATTTGCATTAATTGTAATGACCATTTGATCACTTACGGGTGTGCACGGTCCAGATGGATCATTTGTTGTCAAAGTAAGTGTTACTGATCCAGCCGCAATTTCTGCAGCACTTGGAGTATAAACTGCATTAAGAGTTGTGTTGTTTGGGTTAAATGTTCCACTTCCCCCACTCCATACTCCCGAAGCTGCTCCACCTCCCACAACACCGGCCAATGTAACGTTGGGCGAAGAAGCACAAACGGGTTGGTCTGATCCTGCATTTGCAGCACAAGAAGCGAATACGTTCAGGGCTCTTGCTAATGAACTTGTTTGTTGACAAGTAGTAACTCCTACTCCGTTATTATTAGGAGTTGTAATTGGAAATACTACTGTAACAGAATATGATCCACTTTGAGCAGTAGTTGGATTCGTAATTGTCAAAGTATTTGTTGTGACTCCTGAGTAAGCTTCGCCATCTGACAAATTCACTAAATCTTTTCTCCATTGAATTGATGTTGGTGTTTGTCCTTGCGTTGCTACAGTATATGTAATTGTTGTTCCCTGGCATATTTCAACACTCGTGATAGAAGGAGTTAAAAATGATGGAGTAATGGTAGTGATATCGTTAATGGTAAGTGTTGCAGGTATTGATGTAACGGTACCGCAGGCATCTATTACGACTACTTTATATTGTGTTTGATCAATATTGTCGCCGCCAACTCCAATATTTGAAACCAATATTGATCCCGCAGATGGATAAGTAATAGTTGGATCACCAACAATATCAGTGAATCCAGGATCTAAAGGTTTTTTTCTTTGCCATGTATATGTTATCGGTGCAGCACCTCCGGATATGACAACATCAAATTGAACACCGTTAGTGTGACAGTCAGTTTGAGAAACTGGTTGAGTTGTAATATTTAAACCACTTGGGCACGTCTGCGCTCCCACCCTTTCACCAAACCCAACCGCCAGCAATAATGCAAAAAAAATCCCTCCCCCCCGGATAAAGAAGTGGCGTACCGTATCCCGTACGGATTTAAAAACAGCAATATCTCTATAGCAATAGTTCATTTTCACTTATAAACCTTAATCAGTTTATAAAATTTCATGGGCAAAAAATCGGTATCCCTTCGGATATGGGAGTAGTTACCTATAGTTGGTCAGCAATGCACAACAATCGCCGTGAAGGTTTTAGAAGGATAAAAGAATACAAAGAGTGTATCCGCTTTACCAGGCAAAAATGAAAGGCTGGCAATTCTTTAAATTGTCAGTCCGCTTAAATAGAGATGTAAGTTTCCGCAGTGTTGTGGTTTCGGAGAGAGTAGAATTTTCCATTAGCAACGATTTAAGGTTTAAAAAATCGGCTTAACAAGGTGGATTTATGTGAATTGGCTTATTCTGCAGGAAGACTGGATGGAGCATAAAAATAATAAAAAACCCAAGATTTTTCAGTTTATTGCCTAATTTAAAATTGAGCTGTAATAAATTCGTCTTTAGCAGTTTATAAAATCTGTATATGTAAAAAAATATCAGATTATAAATAATTTGCCTATGTGGTCTGGTAAAGCAATCTATGATGCTGGTAACTAGGATCATTTGGTCACCCGCCTGGCTTTGTGAACTAAGTTCTATTCGCATAATTAATAAATCATACTTACATATAGATTTAAACCGCATTTCCTGCAGCAGGAAAGATATTTAGCTTCAACAAAAAAGCCCCTCGCAATGCGAGGGGCTCGTATATCCGGAACCGTCCTGTTGAAATTAATTTTTTGCTACATCAAATTTTTTAAAAATAGAACGTACCGCTGTTTGAATTTCACGGCTGGTGAGATTGCGGTTATTTACTTCGTCTGTTGTCCAACCCTGCCAAACAGTTTTATCTGTCCTGGCATCGATCATCGTAACCGTTACTGTTCCCTCCCTCACCGTTCTTTCATCACGATCATACCCAAGAAATTGTGACGGATAATAAATCGTGCTATACCGGCGGGAATAAGGATTATAAAAAATTCTCGTGGTAGGTCTTGAATAAACGGGATCATTTTGTTCCCTGATCGTTTTTTCCACCAGTACATCATAACTTAACAATATATCAGGCCGGTTCTTTACTTCTCTCCAACCTGCCGATTTTTGCAATTCGTTACTAACAGCTTCCCGTATTTTTTGTTCTGCAAGATCATTACTCCGGTTACGATCATGTTTACCTTCACCATCTTTATCTAACCAGGCAAAAGTTTTATACCGGCTAAAATCTGCCGTATCGTCTTTTTCTATATGCGCTGTGGAAGCACAACTTGCAAGCAAGAAGACGATTCCCAAATATCCACTCCACAGGCTCAGTTTTCTCTTCATATTTTTCTCCTTTTTATAAAATTTTTACACTTATATAAACGGGAAAAAGTATGCCGGGATTACAAATACAATGTGAAAATTGGAACGGGAAATTGGAAATGTCTGTTGGTTGTCAGGTGAGACCTATCTCATAATGTTTTTCTGGAATATCAACAGCTAAAAATCCTTTACGAATCAGTCGCTGCTGAAAGTCTTGTTGAACCGGGTATTCTCCATGCACCAAAAAAAGACGACGCACCTGCCTGGTATCCTGGCAGGCCAGCCATTGACTCAGGTCTTCGTAGTCGCCATGTGCACTCATGCTACGTATAGCTCCTATCTCTGCATTCACCTGGTGCTCTACACCAAAGATGCCCACTTCTTTCACTCCTGCGAGAAGTCTTCCACCTAATGAACTTGGTTCACAATAACCAGTTAATAGGATAGTATTGCGGCTGTTTTCAATATTGTTGCTGATATGATGTTTTACCCTGCCTGCATCAGCCATTCCACTGGCAGAAATGATCACCATCGGCCCATTTTGAAAATTGAGAAGCTTGGATTCTTCTACTGACCGCACATATTTTAAACCGGTAAAACTAAAAGGATCAGCATCTGATTGCATTACCTTTTGAATCGTCTTATTAAAGTATTGCGGGTATCGTTTTACAATTTCAGTTGCTTCTACACTTAAAGGGCTATCTACATAATAAGGCAATGCTGGTAACCTGTTCTCCACCTCCAATTGATTCAGGGAGTATAACAATTCCTGTGTACGTCCCACGCTGAATGCCGGCATAATCAGTTTACCTTTTCGTTGCAGGCAGGCTTTTTCTATCCAGCGTAATAATATATCAGGGGTAGTTAAGTTTTCATCATGTAAACTATTACCATAGGTTGACTCCAGTAAAATATAATCGGCCTGCGGAAAATTTTCGGGAGATTTCAATATAGCATCTCTATACCTTCCTACATCACCACTAAAAGTGATGCGGGTTTGCTTACCGCCTTCATTAATTCTTACATGCACACAGGCACTCCCAATGATATGCCCGGCATCGGTAAACATGGCCTGCACATCTTCCATTACATCAAACCATTCACCATAGCCAGCTTCCACAAAATGATTCATGCTTATCCGGGCATCTTCGGTAGTATATATCGGTCGCAGGTAAGGTAAGCCGTCAATAGCCCTTCTCTTATTGGTGTATTTGACTTCGTTCTCCTGTATACCTGCTGAATCTTCCAGCAATACACCGCATAGATCTTTTGTAGCAGCAGTACAAAATATTTTCCCTTTAAATCCCTCTTTCACCAGCTTTGGAATAAGACCACTATGATCAATATGAGCATGTGATAAGATCATTACATCTACTTCTGCCGGATCAAAACCAAAGTCACGGTTAAACAAATCTGTTTCTTTACCCAAACCCTGGAACATACCACAGTCGAGCAATACTTTCTTCCTGTTTTTTAAGGTTATTAAATGCTTGGAACCTGTAACCGTTCTGGCTGCGCCATGAAATGCTATCTTCATAAACTCCCTCCACCCCTAAAGGGAGAACCGAATTCTCACCCTTAAGGTTTTTAAATGGTTAATTAATTATTTTTTACTTTTTACTTTGAATGACCAGGTAATGTAGAACTCAGCAACTACTTCCCCGTTTTTATTTTTACCAATAGAATGAGCTCTTACTGACCTGGGCTCACCACTGGCAATGGTTTCTTCAATTGCTTTTTGAATCAGTTCACCATCCCCGCAGCTAAAAGTGCTTTGATCAATCGCTTTTTTAAAATATTCCGATTCTACTTTTACCACCAGCATGGATACTGCTGGTTGTATTTTATACAAATGAGCTAATGCCAATGCACCCGTACTCATTTCAGCCGCCATACTCAGACAAGCGAAGTATGTGGACCGAAAAGGGTTTTGCGAAAACCACTTGAATGGAACCGTTACTACACATCTTTTTTCATCCACTTCTTTTACTCTTACACCGGCAAAATAAGCACTCGGCAATTTAGTTAGTAAAAACATCCTGAATTTGACAGGATGCCTGATGATCTTAATAAATGCCGTTGTGTTGGGATTCATTTATTCTTTGTGTATAATGCGGGGCAAAATAGTCATTTACTCCAGCCAGTGATGATTAAATTTAACAACTTAAAGATAAAGTGAAGCGATCCGTCTATATTTTTAATAAAAAGAATACTTTTTTGTTAGTGTTATAGACTTTCTTTGAAAAAGAATCGTCATTTTTGGAAATTAACCCCTGTATGAATTATATGAAGCAATTCTTCTCCCTCATTACGTTAATGAGTACATTATATGTCTGTCATGGCCAAAAAATAACTGGCAAACTGAAATGGGAACAGGGCCGGCAATATGACATCAAAACCGAGGTAAAGACTACCATTTCACAGGAAGCCATGGGACAGGTAATTGATTTTAATGTGGATGGTATTGCCAATCATTTTTACAAAGTAACCAATGCCACGGATGATAACAGCACCCTTCACCATGAAACCAGCCGCATTCAATTCAACTTTGAAGGAATGGGACAGAAACGTCCTTTTGATTCTGACAAAGAAAAAGATCAAAAAAGCAGCGAAGGCAAAGTGATAAAAGAGCTGTTGAAAAAAACATTTGATATCATACTAGACCCTACCGGGAAAGTATTGATGGTGCAACCCGAAAAAACAGTTCCTGTAGAAATGGAAGGCCCGATGAAACTGATCAGCAGTATGATGAAAGATGTGCTGGATGTGGTAGATCCCCCAGCAAAAGGAGCCAATAGTTTTTTTAAAATATTACCTGATTATGAAACGGGCAAGGGAGACACCTGGAATGAAAATTTTGAAAATGCAAATGGCAAATTCGAGAATATATATACACTTAAGGAAATAACAGATTCCACTATCAATATTGAGTTGACCGGAACATCTGCTACAACAACAAAAGTGGAAATGATGCCGGGTATGGAAATAACTACTTCCTTAAAAAATAAAACAACCGGCATGATCATGATTGATAAGCTGACAGGAATTGTTCGTCAAAAAATAATTAATACCGAGTCTACCGGCACTACGAAGGGTATGGGTGGTGAAACACCTATCAATTCAAAAACAAGTATAACGATTACGGTTTCGCCAATTAATTAATGAAGAAAGCCGCTTTTATCAAGCAGCTTTCTTCATTAAACTCACCTTTCTTCTTAAACTATAAAAGGATCAACGATCGCCAGCACCTGTGCCATTGTCAATGGCTCGTCAAATGCTTCGGATGCATCTTCAGCTGTAATCGTTTGTCCATTGATATTAACGATCTCCACTCCCGCCTGGTTGGTAATTTCTTCACCATTATAACTAGCCTGCACAGCCGTGCTATCAATACCACTTTGTTTAAGGGTGATCCACGGTTTTACATTCACACCCACCGGCACAAGACCACCATTGGCTTTTCGCATCTGGCGGATATGTGATGCATGTCTTGCCTCCACTGAATGTATATTCAGCGCTGCCGTCAATACATCATTATTAGCCATCAATGCAGGATCAGCGGCCTGTCCTTTATATGCTCTTACGCCAGTGTCTTCAAATGTTTGAGCAACGGCAAGAAATAAAACATAATTACTAAATACGCCCACGAAAGGACCTGTTTGTGTTCCATTGCCTGCTGTAAAATCAAATACCGGTTCTGTTCTTGGAGTGCCACCCAAACTAGTTATTGCCGATTTTAAAAAATTGACGTGAGCTGTTTCATGTGCGCCTATTGTTTGAATAGCAGTGGCGGGTGCACCAGCCGGTATTAAGCCCGGAGAGGCAATACCCAGTTGGTAAAATTTAGCTTCAAGATATTCCAGTGTCAATGCATAATTTAATATGGCAACCAATGCTGTACTGGTTTGACCATATGCTTTTTTGAACATCCCACCCAGTGCAATAGGTACTGCGGCCAATGCGAGTTTACCTGCAATGCCGGCAAATTCTTTCATAGCGCTGCGTCGTGTATCCAGCCGGTCATACACCTCCGGATCTGCTTTTTCTATTTCAGTCAAAATATGTTTTACATTCATAAAAATAGATTTAAGAGGTTGGTAAATTACTGCCCGATACTTTTGTAGTAAGATAAGTATTGGCAATAGCTAATACTTCCAATGGCATTCTGCTTTTATCGAGTCCCATAGCATCAACGACTGTGCTATCCGCAAAACTTCCATTACTGATGAGATCACGGATATAAGCAGCATGGCGGGCTTCAACAGAAACGATCTTGCCTGCTATAGTCAGATAGGCTGGTGTAGTGATGAGTTTACCAGCCCCGTTATACGCTGACACGCCAAGATCTTCAAATGCTTTAGCAGCAGCTAATACGTTATTACGATCCGAGAAATTAATAGAACTGAAATCGGGAGTAAGATCCTGGATCTTATTTGAGCCCAATGCATTTTTGAAAAACTCACGGTGAGCAATTTCATGATCCCGGATATCAGCCATCAACGCCAGTTCTGCAGATGCTCCACCACTATACGGTGTTTGTAACACTTTTGTGTAAAAAGCAGCTTCCAGTTGTTCGAGAGCATAGGCATAATTTAAAATACCAACATCCCCGGTTCCAAGATCAATACCTGAACTATTGTTGTTTTCATCTTTGTTACAGGAAGAAACCACAAAGGCTAATGATGAAGCAGCAATTGCACTATATCCCAAAAATTTTCGACGGGACAGGCTTTTCTGTTCAGCACTAAACAATAGCGGTTCATTGCCTGAATTGCTGGTCTTCGGCATACGCTAAAATTTTAAGAATGATAAAAATTGAATAAATAAATGTGGAGGCTCAGCGAGTTGGCTGGGATAATTACGCAATTACTATTCCAACAGATTGGAATAGTATTTTAATTCTTTTTTGTTTAGTCTTATTAAAAAATTTGTACCTGTTTTCTCAACAGATCTTCAAATTGATCTCTTTCACGAATAAGAAATGAGGTATCGCCAATGATCAATACTTCGGCAGGCTTATATCTTGAATTAAAGTTAGAAGACATTTCAAATCCATATGCACCGGCGTTATAGAAAACAAGGTAATCGCTTTCTCTTGCTTCATTTAATTTTCTATCCCAGGCAAACGTATCTGTTTCACAAATATTTCCTACAATAGAATAAGAATGTTTTTCTCCTGCCGGGTTACTGATATTTTCAATGCGATGGTAGGAATCATAGAACATAGGACGAATGAGATGATTGAACCCGGTATTTAATCCAACAAAATTTGTAGCTGCTGTTTCTTTTATCACGTTTACCTGGCCAATGAAATAACCACATTCGCTTACTAAATATTTTCCGGGTTCAAACCATATCTGCAAATGTTTGCCACCAGGGTTGGGATGATTATCAAATGCTTCTTTTACTTTTTTAGCAAGCAGGTCAATATCCGTTTCTGCATCGCCTTCTTTATACGGTACTTTAAACCCACCGCCCAGGTCTATAAACTCAAGCTCTTTGAAATGCGGTATCAGCTCGAATAATACTTCGATGCCTTTTACAAATACATCTACATCCTGTATCTCGCTGCCGGTATGGATGTGCAGGTCGCGGATAAAAAGATCATACTCTTTCACCACCGCTAACACTTTACTGATCTGCTCCACCGGTATACCGAATTTACTTTTATCATGGCCTGTCGAAATTTTGATATTACCTCCTGCCATGATATTGGGACGAAGACGAATACCTACAGGATAACTATGCCCGAATTTTTTACCAAATTTTTCCAGGTTGGATAAACTATCAATATTGATATGTACACCCGCCTGTTGCGCTTCCTCAATTTCTTCGAAGGCGATGCCATTGGATGTATATAAAATTCTTTCCGGCGTAAACCCGGCATGCAGGGCCAGTTTTACTTCGTTGATAGAACTGCAATCCACATTACAACCCAGTTCTTTGATGTAATGCAACACGTTAACATTAGTGAGGGCTTTGCAGGCATAAAAAAACAGTACATCACTATGCTGGAAAGCGGAAGTAAGTTTTTGATACTGCTCTTTTATTTTATCAGCATGATAAATATATAATGGAGTACCGAATTTTTTAGCAGTTGCTACGAGTTGTTCGTTGGAAAGATGTTGGGGCATAAGTGGGCGAAGATAAAAAAGCCGTGCCACGGTTCCAAACCGTGGCACGCAAGAATAATATCCTGATTAATTTATTTCATTACTTAACTCTCGCCTTCATTTTGGTCGGCATTAGTAATCAACTCACCTTCTTCTGTTACAGCCAGCGCTTCTCCATTATCCGTTTCTTCATTCGTATCCGGAGCTGGTGGCTGTTCCTCTTCCGTAGCTATCACATCTTTCATAACGGTGGGTTCAATCAATTGCTCCGCTAATACCTCTTTTATCTTCGGCAGATCATCCGCAGAGTTGATGCCAAAGTAATCCATAAAGTTTTTGGAAGTAGAATATACCAACGGATGTCCGGGTAGTTTTTCATTACGGCCCGTAATGATGATCAATTCTTTCTCCAATAATTTTTGCACGGCATAATCAGAGCTTACCCCGCGGATCGCTTCGATCTCTCCTTTAGTAACAGGTTGTTTATAAGCTACGATCGCCAGCGTTTCCAATGCAGCGGCAGATAAACGCTTCAGGAATTTATCGCCATTTAACTGGGCCACTGTTTTATGAAATTCTTTCCGGGTTAGAAATTGCCAGCCGCCACCGCTTTGTCTTACTTCAAAAGGATAAAAATCGGCGCTATATTTTTCAACAATGCCTTCCAGGGCAGTTTCTACTTTATCCAGCGATATTTTATCATCCATATAGCCAAGCGCATTATTTACCAGGTCGGTGAGTTCTAAGGTCGTCAATGGTTTATCACTGGCAAATATCAGCGCTTCAATATGTGGGATAAGATCAGGAATAGTCATATTAGTCATAGAGGTCAAATTGGTAAGATCGCTAAGATCATTAATGAGGCAAGTTAGCTATCGGCTGAAAATAGTTCAAAAGAGGTTATTCACAAATTATCACTGTGTTTTTAAAGTCTGTATCGCAATTATACTTGTATAATTGACCTGGATAGATGCTATAAATCCTGGCTGAAGGATGTCCTTCGCTATTAAAAACTGTTGCTGGTCAAAATCATTCTTTCTTTCAAAAAGTGCAGCACGAAGATTAATGTGTTTGAAATTATTAACCCTGTAATGCCGCTGCTCCACTAACGATCTCGGTCAATTCGGTAGTGATGGCAGCCTGTCTCGCCCTGTTATAAGAAATCTTCAGGCTTCGCAGCATTTCATTGGCATTTTCACTTGCTTTATCCATGGCAGTCATCCGGGCTCCGTGTTCGGATGCATTGGAATCTAATACCGCTTTATATAATTGTGTATTGAGGATCTTTGGCATTAACTCCGCCACCAGCTCGGCCTGTGAAGGATCAAAAATAAAATTGGCTTTAGTGGCACCCTGTTTTTTCTCGACTTTAGGGATGGGTAAAAACCTTTCCACTTCAAATTTTTGCGTAGCTGCATTTTTAAATTGGCTATACACGATCTCCACCACATCAAACTGGCTTTCTTCAAATGCCTTCATAGCTGCCTGCGATGCCAGTTGCACATTTTCAAAAGTCAGCTTCAGGAAAATATCTTTATGGGTAGCATCTGCCTTAAAATTATTCTTTGAAAAATGTTCGTATCCTTTTTTACCAATATTCCAGATCGTCACATTTCCTTTCTTATGTTGTTCTGCATAGCGTTCAGCAATGGTCGCTTTCGTCAGTTTGATCACATTCGTATTGAAAGCACCCGCCAGTCCACGATCGCTGGTGATAACGATCATCAGCACTTTTTCCACCGCACGTTCAGTAGCCAGGTCCATGCTCACATCACCATCACTGTTGCTCACAATATTGCTCAGCATTTCCTGCAGCTTTTTTGCATACGGCCGCATTTGAATAATAGCATCCTGTGCCCGGCGCAGTTTGGCAGCACTCACCATCTTCATTGCTTTAGTGATCTGCTGTGTGCTCTGTACAGATTTGATACGATTACGAACCTCTTTTAATTGACCGGCCATGTCTGGTTTCTTATTTCTGGTTACTGGTTTTATTTATATTACCAGCTTCCTGTTATTTAATCATCATCCCTTTCGTCGTCACTGACCCATAATGCTCTTGAATTTTAGCCTTGAATATTTCCGCCTTCTTTGAAGATGGAACAGGCTTCTTTTTCTGGCCGCAAAAGTACAGGCTGAGGGCTAAAATTCCATAGTATTCTCAAATCTTATTTAAAAAGGAATGTTGATAACTCCCCATCCGGGCTTTATAAAGTTGTTGGATCAGGGCTGAGGTGAATTGACCAGTTTAAACTCCCGTTTTAGCCCATAAGAAACAGCCATACGGCCGCCTTCCGGCGTTCCGTTCTTTACTTTTCTTTCTTCTTCTTTGATCAGCTCCAGGTGAACAGGTCCGCTGGATATATCCCGGAGATCTTTTTCTGTAATAGTGATACGGCCATTCGTGACTGTATCCACCCTGTTAATGCCATCATGCTGGCGGGAAGTATCGGTTAATACGACCCTGATATAATTTTTATTCCCCACCCCTTCCAGTTCAAAAATAATGTCACCTCTTGGCAATGAATCAGGTAGCGGATCAGCAAAAGCAAAAGACTGAAAGATGAATTCTTCGTTGTATTGTTTAAGGTTGATATCAGTAAAAACAATAGTATGCTTTCCGGCAAATTCCTTTACCGGCTTTTGAATTTCATAAAATGCTCCTGTTATTTTTGAACTGTCCGCATTGATCAACTCGCCATCCAATTCTACTTTGCCGGGCTCTTCCAATAAAAGGGTAGGCCCATTTTTTCCGGCCAGGCGGTATTGCAGCATCACCGTTACGACATCTGTCCCTTCATCGCCCCATACCTGGTAATCAAAATAAATGGTTTCGGGATCGATATCCTTGCTGCCAGTCTCCTTACTATTACAGGCAGCATACAATAATGTGGTTGCTATTAGTATGAATTTAAAAAACCGACTCATATAAACTTTGTTTGGCATTAATCATAGGCGGGTGAAAGGTAAGTTAACACCGACAAAATATCCTGAACATAGGGAACAAACCTGGTCATTCAGGATACAGGGACTGCGTTCGAAACATTATCTTTGCTTCCCTGTCAAATTGGCTCACAATTATTTGTAGCACTTTTTTTGACAGCCCTAAATCCCCTGAAGGGGTTTATGAAAAGCTTATAATCAGAAAATTTATGATTGGTTTTATTCAAAAAATATTTGGCGGCAGCAAGTCGGAAAAAGATGTAAAAAAGATTAGCCCCATTGTGGCAAAAGTCAACCAGCATTTTACCAGCTATGCTTCACTCAGTAATGACCAGCTCCGCAATAAAACACAGGAATTCCGCCAGCGTATCAAACAACATCTTTCGGATATAGATACGAGGATCGAGGCAAAAAATAAAGCTGCCGATGAACTTCCGTTTACTGATCTTGTAGGTAAAGATGTCATTTACCAGGAAGTAGATAAGCTGAAAAAAGACCGGGATAAAAAAATAGAAGAAGCGTTGGAAGAAATAATGCCCGAAGCTTTTGCAGTAGTAAAAGAAACGGCCCACCGCTTTAAAGAAAATACAGCGCTGGTTTCAGCTGCCACGCAACTGGACAGGGATCTCAGTGTAAAAAAAGAGTATATCAGGATAGAGGGCGACAATTCTATTTTCAATAATACCTGGACCGCTGCCGGTGGACAAGTAACCTGGAATATGCTGCATTATGATGTGCAGCTGATTGGTGGTGCTGTTTTGCATTCCGGGAAGATTGCCGAAATGGCAACCGGTGAGGGTAAAACATTAGTATCAACGCTGCCTGCCTATTTAAATGCACTGGCAGGTGAAGGTGTTCATATAGTAACCGTGAATGATTACCTGGCCCGTCGTGACCAGGAATGGAACGGAACTATTTTTGAATGGTTGGGAATTACGGTGGATTGTATTGATAAACATCAGCCCAACAGTGAAGAAAGAAGAAAAGCCTACCTCGCTGATATTACTTATGGCACCAATAATGAATTTGGTTTTGATTATCTCCGCGACAACATGGTGCATTCACCGGATGAAATGGTACAACGCAAACATCATTTCGCTATGGTGGATGAGGTGGACTCTGTATTAATTGATGATGCAAGAACACCCCTGATCATTTCTGGTCCGGTGGCGAAAGGCGATGACCAACAATTCCACGTTCACAAACCAAGAGTAATGCAATTGGTGCAGGAGCAGGAACGCATTGTCCGCAGTTGCCTGAATGAAGCCAAAAAATTATTTGAAAAGGGTGAGGATGATCCCAAGACAGGTGGCTTACACCTGTTCAGAGCTTTCCGCGGTCTGCCTAAATATGGCCCGACCATTAAATTTTTAAGTGAGCCGGGCATTCGTGTAAAAATGCAGAAAGCAGAAAACTATTACATGCAGGATCAGCTTCGCAATATGCATATTGTAGATGAAGGTCTGCTGTTTCATATAGATGAAAAGAACAATTCAGTTGAACTCACTGATAAGGGATTGAACATGATCACGAGGTCAGGTGAAGATCCTGATTTCTTTGTGTTGCCTGACATCGGAGTAAAATTGGCAGAGACGGAAAAACAGGAAATGCCAGCCGAAGAAAAACTGCACCAGAAAGAAGCTATCCTGAATGAGTATGCACAAAAAGCGGATCGTATTCATACCGTCCAGCAATTATTAAAAGCATATACCCTGTTTGATAAAGATGTGGAGTATGTAATTATTGATGGAGCTATAAAAATAGTGGATGAACAAACTGGCCGTATCATGGAAGGCCGTCGCTACAGCGATGGATTGCACCAGGCGCTGGAAGCAAAAGAGAATGTAAAGATTGAAGCAGCCACACAGACTTATGCTACGGTCACCTTACAGAATTATTTCCGGATGTATCACAAATTATGTGGTATGACCGGTACTGCGGAAACAGAAGCCGCCGAGTTATGGAGTATTTACAAACTGGATGTGGTAACGATACCAACCAATGTAAATATGATCCGCAATGATAAACAGGATCTTGTTTACAAAACAAAAAGAGAAAAATACAAATACGTCATTGAAGAGATCGAGCTTCTTCGCAATGCAGGAAGACCAGTACTTGTAGGAACAACATCCGTTGAGATCAGTGAGTTGCTGGGAAGAATGCTGCAGCAAAAAAAGATACCACATAATGTATTGAATGCAAAACAACATGCTAAAGAAGCGCAGGTAGTAGCAGAAGCAGGTTTGGCAGGCGCTGTTACCATCGCTACCAACATGGCTGGTCGTGGTACGGATATTAAGCTCGGACCCGGTGTGAAAGAAGCTGGTGGTTTAGCCATCATCGGTACGGAAAGACATGAGAGCCGTCGTGTGGACAGGCAGTTAAGAGGTCGTGCCGGCAGGCAGGGTGATCCCGGTACATCACAATTCTATGTATCATTGGAAGATGACCTGATGCGTATGTTCGGCAGTGAACGTATTGCCGGGTTAATGGATAAGCTGGGCTACAAAGAAGGTGATGTGATCCAGCACAGCATGATCAGCAACAGTATTCAACGGGCACAGAAGAAAGTGGAAGAAAACAATTTTGGTATCCGTAAAAGATTGCTGGAGTATGATGATGTGATGAATAAACAAAGAACTGCTGTTTATTCACGCCGTAATCACGCCTTGTTTGGAGAACGCCTGGCATTGGATATTGATAATGCCTATAGCGTAACAGCCGAAGACCTGGTTGCCAGTTATAAATCGCAGGAAGATTATGAAGGTTTTAAAATGGCTTGCATTGTGAACCTGGCGCTTGATTTCAAAATCACCGAAGAAGAATTTGAAAAAACAGATATCAATACACTTACAGACAGGGTATACCAGGAAGCCATCGACGGGTATGAGCAGCATAAGGCAGATATAGCCAAACAGGCTATTCCCGTTTTCAAAAATATACGACTTACACAGGGAGCACATATTGAAAATGTAGTAGTGCCTATTACAGATGGCATCAAAGGATTGAATGTGGTAACACCTTTGCAAAAGACAATTGAATCAGAAGGCAGGGAACTGACTTCTTCTATGGAAAAAACAATTACTCTTTCGGTGATAGATGATGCCTGGAAAGAACATCTCCGTGCAATGGATGATCTGAAGCAGAGTGTACAAACAGCTTACCTCGAACAAAAAGATCCGTTGGTGATCTACAAAACCGAAGCTTTCAGCATGTTTAAACGAATGGGCAGTGAGCTGAATAAAAATATTGCTTCGTTTTTAAGTCACTCCGCTATTCCTATTCAGCAGGAAAATGCACCATTAAAAGAAGGCCGGCAGGAAAAAACAGATTACAGCCGGATGAAAGCCAATAAGGAAGAAATTGATAGAGCAGGCCAGGAGTATGGGGCCAATGAAAGAGACAGATTTGAACCCGGTGGTGGTGAAGAAGTGGCAGTAAAACAGGAACCGGTAAAAGTGGGTCCCAAAATAGGCCGCAATGATCCATGTCCCTGCGGCAGTGGCAAAAAGTATAAGAACTGTCACGGGAAAGATGCATAAGCAAGATTTTATTTTTAATCAAAGCCCTTCATTTTATTTGAAGGGCTTTTTCATTGCGTACCTCGTAAATTCACGTATTATCATCTCCCTCGTCTGTTCCTCTTCATAGATATTTAATAGGTGCCTCCTCTCAAAGCCCGCTTAAATTCATAGTAAAAGCATCCAATCTAAATGGCATGGGCTAAGGATGTTCCTGTTTAAAAAAGGAAACAATACTGCTTCCCCTTTTAAAATGACACTAAATTATTTTGCTACTTGGTAGTTTTACTATTGCAACCTCGTATTTCGTGCAATACATTTGAGGCGTCTTACTACATTATTGCTGGGCAATACGTAGTAAAAAACAAACCCTATACCTGCAAAACCCGAAAACATGATCCGTAATTCTACCCTAACTCTTTTATTAGCCTTGCCGGCTATATTCGTTTCCAAAAGGTCTTCAGCTACTAATATCAATGATTTAGGCACAGCTACTACCTATAATCTTACAGCCAGCGATAGTCTGACTATTGTTTCTGGCACATATACTGGTCTTATTTCAAGCTTTCCCGCAGGAGCTAAGATCACTGTAATGTCCGCAGCTAGCTTTTATCCTTCTGCTTCAAGCTTTTCAAGCCCCGGTTCAGCCGCTAAAGGAACAATTTATGTCCATGGGGTTTTTAAGTATGCGGGAGATTTGATTACAAATAGTCCTTTCAAATTGTATAACTATAATCAAACATGGATAACCGGAACTACTAAAATGCTGGGGTCGGGTCAGATCTGGACAAATTATTATGGAGCTCTTTTGAAATTTGATGGCAAAGTGACCATGACAAGTAATAATGCAATTACTAATAAAGGTCTTATGACTTGTGCTTCTGATCTGGATATGACAGCCACTACGAGTATCACGAATGACAACGTTATTACAATAGCGGGCAATTACTTAAACTCCGGGGGAACACTTACAAATAGAGGAAGATTTCAAACCACAGGTTCTATGACCTTTAATGCGGGCACAGCTATCATAAACAACCATTGCAGAATGATAGCCGATGGTGGCATTGTTAATACAACTGGCGCTTTAAATAATTACAGTTATATCTGGGCGAGAGGTTCTTCGATTACAAATAGCGGGAATATTTACAATGCCCCGATTGCAAGGATGCATGCGATTAATTTCACTTTTACCGGAGGCTCACTCACCGGTTCAGGTTACTTATATTTTCATGGTACCACATCAATGACTGGTGGTACTGCCGGTGCACCAGCCCCAACAACAGACAGTATCCGGTTTTATGATGTTACCCGTACTAACCCTTCTACCATTTTTGATATTCAACCTGGGGGAGGTACCCGGTATCCAAATTTTATTTACAAGTCTTTTACTGCTCCTGATTCTACTATGGCTTTTTTACCTGGCTGTGCTATTGAGCTGGCTTCAGAAATACCTTTGAGTGTAAAATGGAACTATTTCCAGGTTAATCTTTCTGAAAACATTCCAGGTTTGAACTGGTCAGCACAAACTGATGCTGGAACCATGTTTGAAATTGAACGCAGCTACAATGGTATCAATTTCTCCTCTATTGATTTTGTTGCTTCACACCCCGGTCAGTCTACTTATGATTATAATGATAACGGTGTAGATAATCATAGTACTGTTGTTTACTATCGCATAAAAGCAGTAGAGCCCACCGGTGCTGTAAGATTGTCGGAAACAAAAACTGTAAAATTCACCAATAACGCCGGTATTACCATTCAAGCTATACCAAACCCTTTTACAAGCCAGTTCAGCATCAACTACCAAAGCTCCACCAAAGAAATGCTGTTCATAAAAGTGTTCAGCCTTACCGGTCAGTTACAACTCAGCAAAACTGTTACAGCAAATATTGGCTTCAATAGTATTGTAGTACAGCAGGCAATTTCTTTAGCAAAAGGAATGTATATGGTACAGATCAGTAATGGCAGAGAATTATTGGCTACAGAAAAAATTATCAAACAATAAGGCATTTTAAATAGGGACGGTTTCGAAAACATAAAACCCCACTATATAGTGGGGTTTTTGTATTACTTTATAATCGCTGTTATCAGAATGCTTTCTTCAATTTATACTTTTCATTGTAACGATCATTCAGCATCTTCTGCTTATCATTCAGGTCAATCTTACGGCCCTGGATAAATGCATCTGTTACATTACTTGTCCGCATATCCAAAATATCACCTGAGCTGATCACAATGTTGGCATCCTTACCCGCTTCTATACTTCCTGTTTTATCTGCCACTCCCATGATCTTTGCTGCATTCAAACTAATTGCTGCCAATGCCTCTTCTTTTGATAAGCCATACGCAACGGCAGTACCAGCATTAAAAGCAAGGTTGCGTCCACGGGTTTGCGGATCATCATCGGAGATCGCAAACATCACTCCTGCCTTTTGCAGCATCGCCGCTGTTTTATAGGGCTGGTCTACATCATCATCATCCAACGTAGGAAGGCTATGTGGCTGTTGTAATATAACCGAAACATTATGCTGCTTGAGCAAGTCAGCAACCTGCCAGCTATCGCTGCCACCAACGATCACCATATCAAAACCAAACTCTTTTACAAAATCCAGCGCCACCAATATTTGCTTGGTCGTGTTGGCATGCACATAGAGCTTTTGTTTTTTATCAAACAACCCTTTTACCGCATCAAATTTCAGGTTAGTCTCATCATGTTTGGTTTCTCCCTGGTATGCTTTTGCCTCTTTGAAAAAGCTTTTCATCCTGTCAATCTGCTCCAGCCCCTCTTTTACCGGGTCAGATGGTGGCTGCTGCGCACCACCTACACCACCGCCGCCAAATCCGCCAAACCGTGCACGGGGCATTAACGTGGGCATATAAAAATGAATACCGGCATCTGTTTTATAAGCTGCATCTTCCCAGTTCCAGGCATCTAACTGCACTACAGAAGAAGAACCAGCGATCATACTTCCCTGCGGAACCACATTCGCCAGCAAAACGCCATTCGAACGAAGTGTATTGATCACTTTCGAATCACTATTGTAAGCTACAATAGCCCTTACATTGGGATTGAGATCACCCATCTCTCTTACATCTGAAGAGGCACGGACCGATGATATTTCAACCAATCCCAAATTACTGGTGGGAAGGATCAAACCGGGATAAACATGTTTACCTTTTGCATCCACCACATCCGTTTCACTGGCAGGAATGGTAATATTAGCCCCAACCTCTTCAATCTTGCCATCTTTAATTTTGATCGTTCCATTTTCGATCAGCTTTCCATCTCCCACATGAATTGTGGCGTTCTTTATATACGTATATCCTTTATGTTCTTTAGCAGGCAACACATTTGACTGGGCAAAAGCATTGACAGTACAAAGAACCGATATAGCTAAAAATATTTTTTTCATCTGTTTGTCTTTTTAAATTTTATTGTTCAGATGTTGTACTGTTGTTGATATCGTCTGCATCTATCGTTAATAGCCCGTGGCTGTGTCCATGATCGCTGCAGGTATGCATGAGGCGATAACTCGGTTGTGCAGGAATAGTGGGTGCACCCGCTCTTTTCTCGCTGTTCATTTTGCGGATCAAACGGTTTCTTTCTACATCCACCATCTTCTGCATCTGCTCATCTTTCTGGCGATCGAAGTAAATGGTTCCATCAACAATCGTATATAATGATTTAGCATAAATGCTTAATGGATTATCACTCCATAAAACCACATCTCCATCCTTACCTACTTTCAAACTTCCCACCTTATCATCAACGTGCAACATCTTAGCTGGATTTAATGTAACCATCTTCAGCGCTTCTTCTTCCGTTACGCCACCATATTTTACGATCTTACCGGCTTCCTGGTTCAACCGGCGGGCCATTTCCGCATCATCAGAATTGATAGCGACATTCAATCCTACTCTTTGCATGATCGCTGCGTTATAAGGAATGGCATCTTCCACTTCCATTTTATAAGCCCACCAATCAGAGAAGGTAGATGCATTCGATCCATGCTTCAACATTTTATCAGCCACTTTATAACCTTCAAGAATATGGGTAAACGTATTCACGGTATATCCCATCCTGTTCGCCACTTCCATCGCACTGTTGATCTCGCTTTGTACATACGAGTGACAGGTGATAAATCTTTTCTTATCCAACACTTCTACTAAAGCATCCAATTCAAGATCCCGGCGGGGAGCAGCAACACCTTTTTTATCTTTTAAAGCCGTATAATCAGCCCATTCTTTTTTATAATCTTTTGCACGGGTAAAAGCATCCACCAGCACCTGCTCCACTCCCATCCTGGTATCAGGATAACGATTATTACCGGCAGTAAAAGATGAACGTTTTACGTTTTCACCTAAGGCAAATTTTATTTGCCCTGTCCATCCTTTGAATTTCAGATCTTCATCATTAGCACCCCAGCGCAGTTTTATTAACTGGGTTTGCCCGCCGATCACATTGGCAGAGCCATGCAGGATGTGCGAAGTAGTAACACCTCCGCTCAGCTGGCGGTAGATATTAATATCATCGGGATTCAAATTATCGGCAATACGAACTTCAGAAGTCACCGATTGACCACCCTCATTGATAGAAGCTGCAGCAATATGTGAGTGCTCATCAATGATACCGGGAGAAACGTGTTTGCCTGTTCCATCAATCACCCTTGCACTCGCATCCGTGAGATTTTTACCAATGCCTGCGATCTTTCCATTTTTTATAAGCACATCTGTATTCTGCAAAACACCTTCCTGCTCATTGGTCCAAACAGTAGCATTCTTTATAAGAATGGTTTCCTGCTTTGGTTGTTGTGAAGCCTCCCATCCAAACGGTTCAAAAGGATATACCACATTGCCGACAACAGGTATTTCTTTTTTCTTTACACTATCTGGTTTTATTTCTCCGGCTTTTACAAAAACAGCCGTCCATGTTAATGAATTACCCAATGAATCAGTTCCTGTACCATTCCACTCTAAACCATTGCTTACGCCACTGAGGCGGGTAGCAGTTGCAGGTAATGCAGCATCAGCACCTGCTGCTCCTCTTCCACCAAAACCACCGGGTCTTTGCATTCCATCAGGTGCTGTGGTTTGCCCGGCTGGTGCCTGAGATCTTCTGCGGGCTACAGGTGCATAACTTAGTTTCACCATTTTACCATCATGGGTAAATTTAGTATTGAGCGTATCTTTTCCATACATGGTAACAGAGCTTGCACTTTTTACATCCACAGTATACGTTTCAGTGCCTGCGGGTGTATTAACAGTAAGGGCATATGTACCTAACGCATTTGAAAGAGCATCATCTTTTACTACATACTTCATTCCCTGCACCCAGTTCTGATAAATAGTTGTCTTCTCATTGAAGATGGGTCCTGATGTTACTAAGAAATTGGCCCATTT
>DASVOE010000154.1:0-6628 GCA_036383515.1 Chitinophagaceae bacterium
TATAACCTCTCCTGTGTTGTCTAAACACAATCAAAACAAAACCTTATTTTTGACAGCCTTTAACCCTCAGGGTATTCAAACGATTGTTCGTCTTACAATAGATATTTAAAGAAGATATAGTTAGATTGTATTATGGCAAAAAAAGTAACAAAAATTGGTGTGCTTACATCGGGTGGAGATTCACCCGGCATGAATGCCGCCATCAGGGCGGTTGTACGCACTGGCATTTATCACGGGTTGGAAGTATATGGCATCATGCGGGGTTACCAGGGATTGATCGAAGATGATATTTTCAGAATGGAAGGAAGATCTGTTGCCAATATCATTCAGCGGGGAGGAACCATATTGAAAACTGCCCGTTGCAAAGAATTTTTTGATAAGGCGGGAAGAAAAATGGCTTATGAAAACCTGAAACGCCGTGGCATTGATGGCTTAGTAATTATCGGTGGTGATGGTTCCTTCCGTGGCGCCTGTAAATTCAGCCAGGAATATGATATTCCCTGTATTGGTATTGCGGGCACTATTGATAAAGATATTAATGGCACCGATTTTACCATTGGATTTGATACAGCTGTAAATACAGCTGTGGAAGCTATTGATAAGATCAGGGATACGATGGATGCACACGACCGAATCTTCATTATTGAAGTAATGGGACGTGATGCAGGTTATATTGCTTTGCACAGCGGCATTGCTACGGGAGCCGAAAATATATTGGTGCCCGAACGCAAAACAAATATGACGGACATCATCAAATCGCTGCAGGAAAAAGAAAGACGCAAGAAATTAGTCAACCTTATTGTTGTGGCTGAAGGCGATGAATTTGGTGGCGCTACCGAAGTAGCCAAAGTGCTGAAAGAAAGTTTACCCAAAGCAGAGATACGTGTTTGCATTCTCGGGCATATCCAGCGGGGTGGCTCACCCAGTTGTATTGATCGCCTGATCGCCAGCCGTATGGGCTATCATGCTGTTGAAAGTTTAATGACGGGAAGACATAATGTATTTGTTGGTATACTCAATAATAAAATGCATTATATACCCTTAGAGAATGCGGTAAAAAATAAAAGTAAGATCGGTGAGGAATGGATGAAGATCGTTAAGATATTAGCAAGCTAATTTAAAAGTTGCTTCCTGCAACTTATAACCAGTTAACAAATTTATGAGCAAGCATATTGAAAAATACCTGCATAAAGATTTTGACCGCCATGCCGGTCGCCAGCATGCGTATAAAAGAACAAAGATCGTTGCCACTGTAGGTCCCAGTTGTGATTCATATGATCAACTGCTGGAATTAGTAAAAGCAGGTGTGAATGTATTTCGTTTAAACTTTTCGCACGGTGCACACGAAGACAAGGCAAAGATCATTGAACATATTGCACAGATCAATAAAACAGAACCCTATAATATTGCAGTGCTGGCTGATCTGCAGGGACCCAAATTGAGAGTGGGTGACCTGGAAAACGGTTCATTACAACTTAAAGAAGGCGATATCCTCACTTTTACCAATGAGAAAGTTGTCGGCAATATGGATAGGATATTTGTATCCTATCCCGATCTGCATGCCGATGTGCAACTGGGTGAAAAAATATTGATCGATGATGGCAAGCTGGAAGTGGTGGTGACCGAGATCACTAAAGAAAAAAATGTAAAAGTAGTCGTGACGCTTGGAGGAACATTACTTCCTAAAAAAGGAGTTAACCTTCCCGACACTAAAATTTCACTTCCCTCCCTTACTGAAAAAGACCTGGCCGATCTTAAATTTATTTTAACCCAGAAAGTGGATTGGGTAGCCTTATCGTTTGTAAGAAAAACGAAAGATATCACTGAACTAAAACAATTATTAAAAGAGGGAGGCAGCAAAGCCAAAGTCATCGCTAAAATAGAAATGCCCGAAGCGTTGATCAACCTCAGGGATATTATTATTGAAAGTGATGGTGTGATGATTGCCCGTGGCGACCTGGGTGTTGAATTGCCAATTGAAGAGGTACCATTGATTCAAAAAGACATTATCAAAAAATGTTTACATCGTGCCAAGCCGGTGATCGTAGCTACGCAAATGATGGAAAGCATGATCGACAGAACTAAACCCAATCGTAGTGAGATCACGGATGTAGCCAATGCAGTACTGGAAGGCACCGATGCTGTGATGCTGAGCGCAGAAACAGCTACAGGCAAATACCCAAGACTGGTGGTAGAAACGATGACGAAGATCATCCTTGAGATTGAGGCAAAAGCTTATGATTATAACCGGGATGAAATGCTGCGGCCACAACCAAAGTCACCTTCGTTTTTAAGCGATGCCATTTGTTACAATGCCTGCAAACTCGCTGAAGACGTATCAGCAGATGCAATAATCGGTATGACCCAAAGCGGATACACAGGTTTTATGCTGAGCAGTTACAGGCCCAAGGCTATCTTATATATTTTTACGAAAGAGAAAACACTGGTCAATCAATTGAGTTTAAGCTGGGGCGTAAGAGCTTTTTATTACAATGAAGAAGAAAGCCTTGACGATATTTTCTTTGACCAAATCAACATACTGAAGGAAAGAGCTTTTTTAGAAAATGGCAACCTTGTAGTCAGCACAGGAAGCACTCCCGTACATTTACATTTGCCTACGAATGTGATTAAGATAACGAAAGTCGAATAAAAAAAGGCCGGGTAATTCCGGCCTTTTTCATATCTGTTTATGCGCATTACAATTTCTTAATCATGATATTCCGGTACCATACCTGGTTATCATGATCCTGCAGGCATATCTTTCCTTTTTTATAAGTGCCGAAATCTTTCCATTGCTTAAATTTACTTTTTGCTATCATTTGCTTCCAGTTATCATCCCACATCGTAGTTGAAACAACATTTTCTCCATTCAGATAAAGATCAAGTTTGCCATTCACAACTTTGATCTCGGCATGATTCCATTCGCCGGCAGGTTTCACGGTTTCTTTACTGCAAGAAATCAGATCGTAGAGATCACCGGCCCTGTGTTTAATGATCTTGGCATCAGGATGGCCATTATTATCGAGTACCTGCATTTCAGGTCCTGTCTCGTAAGGCTTTTTATACTTATCGGAGTCATCCTTGACATAGAACATAATACCACTGTTGCCATTTTGAGATATTTTCCAATCAAGTTGTAAATGAAAGTTTTCATAATCCTCATCGGTTACGATATCACCCCCGCCTACAATCTTACCATCCTTTTTAGAAGAGGTATCCAGGTAAAATGTGCCATCCACAATTTTCCAGGCTGATCCGACAGGGCCGCCACCATACTTATGCCAGCCGCTGGCACTTTGTCCATCAAATAATAATTGCCATCCATCGGCTTTTTGCTGTTCAGTTAAATGATTTTGCATTGTGTCAACATTTGTAGTAGTAGTTCTGGAAGAACTATCTTTTTCATTACTCGTTCCGCCATTGTTATTACAGGAAGATTGTATAAGAAGGCAAACAGCAACCGTTGCTAGTTTCATCATGGAATTTATTTTTTAAGTAACATAATATATTTCACCATCGCTTCCGCATCTGCCTGCGAAATTCCCGGATGCGGCGTCATAAAAGTTTCGCCCCATACACCATTTCCGCCTTTGATGATCTTGCTGGCAAGATGTGCAACAATCGTATCAGAAGTACCTGCATATTTATTAGCAACATCCCTGTAAGTAGGACCTGTAAGTGGCTCATCAACTTTATGACAGGTAAGACAATCGCTTTTGGCAAGCAGTGCCAGTCCTTTTTGGTAATCAGGGTTAGATGAAACATCATCTGTCTTTGGAGTTTCTTCTGTTTTTTTGGTTTCTTCTTTTTTACCACTGCTGCTATCACCACAGGAAGCCAGTAAAGAAATAATAGCAAGGGAGAGAATCAACTTTTTCATCTGTTTAGTTTTTATTTGAATAATCAGTCTGCTGGTTTCTGGTTTACGAAGGTATTTTAAAATACTACTTGGTTACAGAAATATTCCTTTAATCCAATCCCAGTATTTTCCGGTTTGTTTTTTCATCTGCCCCGCTGGATGCAAAATCATCAAAAGCTCTTTCTGTAACACGAATAATGTGCTGCTGTATAAATGCTGCACCCTCCCTTGCCCCATCTTCCGGATGCTTGATACAACACTCCCACTCCATCACCGCCCAACCCGGGAAATCATATTGTGCCAGTTTGCTAAATATGGTTTTAAAGTCAACCTGGCCATCACCCGGAGAACGATATCGGCCGGCCCGGTTGGCCCAGCTTTGATAACCACCAAACGTTCCCTGTTTGCCGGTAGAATTAAATTCTGCATCTTTTACATGAAATGCTCTTATTCTTTCGTGATAAAAATCGATGTATTGGATGTAATCGAGCTGCTGCAATACAAAATGAGAAGGATCGTATAACAAACAGGCTCTTGGATGATTGTTCACTTCTTTTAAAAACATTTCATAGGTAATACCATCAAACAGATCTTCACCCGGATGAATTTCATAACAAACATCTACGCCACATTCATCAAAGTAATTGAGTATCGGCGTCCAGCGTTTACCCAATTCTTTAAACCCTTCTTCTACCAAACCAGCAGGTCGTTGCGGCCAGGGATGGAATGTGTGCCATAATAAGGAACCGCTGAAAGTGGGATGAGCGTTCAATCCTAAATGTTGAGATGCTTTGGCGCCATACTTTAGTTGCTGAACCGCCCATTCTGTTCTTGCTTTAGGGTTGCCTCTTAATTTTTCGGGGGCAAAACCATCAAATAAGGTATCATACGCCGGATGCACGGCCACCAACTGTCCCTGTAAATGAGTAGAGAGTTCAGAAATTTCTAAACCGCATTCATTCACGATACCTTTTATTTCGTCGGCATAGGTTTTACTCTCCGCTGCTTTTTGCAAATCAATACAACGAGGATCCCAGGTAGGTATCTGTACTGCTTTAAAGCCGAGTGCTTCCGCCCACAGGCAAATTGAACGCAGGTTATTGAACGGAGCTTTATCACCCAGGAACTGGGCAAGGAAAATAGCAGGGCCTTTGATAGTAGTCATATGTGTCGCAATAGTATCTCGCAGCGACGCGGCGGCGCTGCGAGAGATTTTATTTTATAAATTGTTTACGATTCTTTTGATACCATTCTTTAACAGTGCTTCATTAAAATTAATCAACAGCCCGAGCTTTAATTTAATCAGCCTTTAGTTGCAATTTCATTTTCTGACATATAACTAATCTTTGGTTATACCAACAATTAAAGCTATCATCAGAAACCCTTTGCGTCGTAGCGCCGTTGCGAGAAATTACACTACAAAATCAACCCATTTCTCTTTCGACTGACCCGATGCAATAACATTATCTATAAAAGCCATTCCGCGTATGCCCTCTTCTACTCCGGGAAAATCAAGCCACTCTTCTTTCGGTGTTTCTCCATTCATCTTAGCTCTTACCGTTAATGCAAAATTGCGATAGAGATTGGCAAAGGCTTCAAGATATCCTTCCGGGTGACCCGCAGGTGTACGGCAATTGTGTTTGGCAAATGAATCCAGGTAACCGGTTCCAGCCCGGAATATCTCTGTGGGTTTGTCAAGCCATTTTACCAACAATGTGTTCGCATCTTCCTGTTTCCACTCCAATCCTCCTTTTTCACCATACACTCTTATCTTAATATTGTTTTCTTCACCCGCAGCAATTTGGGTGGCCATCAACACACCACTAATTCCATTTTCAAATTTTAAAAATGCAGCGCCATCATCATCCAGCATACGGCCTTCTACCATAATATTAATATCTGAACAGAGTTTTGTGACTTTTGATCCGCTTACATATTCTGCCATATTGAATGCATGTGTGCCGATATCACCCATGGAGCCGGCTTTACCACTTCGTTTGGGATCAGTTCTCCAGGCTGCCTGTGCATTATTAGCTCCTTCGAGAAAAGTGCTGAGCCATCCCTGTGGATACTCAACATATATTTTCCGGATCTTTCCCAATACACCACTTTTCACCATTTGTCTTGCCTGCTTGATCATGGGATAACCGGTGTACGTATGTGTAAGCAAAAGTGTAAGCCCGGTCTGCTCTACTTTTTCTTTTATTTTCTTTGCTTCATCCAGCGAAAAAGTGATGGGCTTTTCTACTACCACATTAAATCCTTTATCCAGCGCCATGATGGCCGGATCGAAATGAACAAAGTTGGGAGTAACGATGCTGACAAAATCAATTCGCTTATCAGCAGGCATCGCTGCTTCTTTTTCCAGCATGGTTTTATAATCAGTATAGATCCTCTCTTCATTTAAAAAGAGTGATTGTCCTGAATCAATAGCAATATCCGGTTTTACACTCAATGCACCTGCTACTATCTCTACCTGGCCATCCATATTAAAGGCGAGCCGGTGAATAGCACCGATAAAAGCATCTTTGCCTCCACCGATCATTGCCATACGAAGTTTTCTTTGTTTCATTGCAAACGTTTGTTGTGATATATATGAACCTTCCTGCAAGCAGGACAGTTTAAAAATTGTGTCAACGAGACATTAATGTGTGTTTAAAAATAGTACATTTAGTTTTTCAAAAGTGTTTTTTCAAAACTAACGATACAATAAACCAACTTGCTCATGAAATCAACGACCCGCATCCAATTATCCGCAATGATGTTTCT
>DASVOE010000155.1:0-32414 GCA_036383515.1 Chitinophagaceae bacterium
ATTAACGCCACTACCAAGATAGGATGTTTTTTTGAGTGAGAAAAAAATGATCTAATCGTGCAGATTATAGAAGATCATTTTATTATTGCTGTTGTAAGAAATGTCAATCGTTTTTTCTACAGTGGTGGCGCCATTCACAAAAGAAATTCTTATTTCACTTTGCGTGGGCATTGTTTGGATACAATCAAAGCAAAGTGATGAAGTATTCATGGAACAATGCTGTTGAATAGAACTGGCAAGTGCATTTAAATTCTGTTGAGTATATGTAGACGAAGGCAGGGTTGTAATAAATTGACTGATGATCGTTTTGACTTGTTCTTTATCGGAGTTGATAATACTGTTTTTTAATTGCTGGCAAGTGGCTTCCGGGTCTTTTTCGCAGCTGATGTTGAGAGAAAGCACTAAAGTCCCCAGCAAGAAAATAGCAAGATAGCGCATGGGTAAGTTTTAGAACCTGACACAGTAGAATAAGAGAACGTTGCGTTGAGTTATCAACGTGTTTGAACTCTATTCATCATCACCCAACTGAACAAAAGAATTTATATCTCCTTCGTCTTACTCACTTTATTTTCTACGGGCTCTACGGTATAACCTGCTTTACGCAACAGGTTGATCACTCCCTGGTCGCCGGGAAGATGCCCCGCCCCTACAGCTACCAGCAATGGTTTTTCAGCCATTAGTTTTTTGAGTTTCTTTACCCAGTTGCGGTTACGATTATATAAAAGCAGATCGGTGAAACTGGAAATACCGGCATCACTTTTCTTGATCATCTCTTCCAGTTTATTTAAGTCCTGTTCATTGTATGCCTTCAGCATCTCTTTGGTTTCCTTACCATCATCTTCTTTTCCCACGTTATTGATATAATTCACCAATTGCTGCGCCTGTAATTTATAGGGAATGCTATCCAGCATGCCGGCCTGGTAGCTCATGGTCTCTAAACCTTTGATGCTTTTTTCCTGTTGTTTTGCTTCCGCCATGATCACCTGTTCCATAGAAGAAGTAGACTCACAAGGCAGATCGCCCTGCTCCAGTGTAGAGGCTGCGAGTATGGGTTTAAATGTTTCAAGCATAGCAAAAGGGATCATTGATTGCTTGCTTTCAAAATAATCTTTTACTTTTTCGTATTCTTCTTTCGTCAGCAGATCCTGCAGCGTGGTATCTCCTGTCATTTTCATCTGCCCCATTACGCCAAACATCTCCATGATATTATCCATATCCACTTCGAGGTAAACATCCTCTGCATTTTTTATGGCTTTTTTCAGGTTGGCACTTAATACAGCATCATCTTCACACAACATGTGAATGGTGCCAAAAAGATAAGATGCTTTTTCGAGGCCATTGCCACTGATCTTCCAGAGTAAAGTATTGGGGTTAGTAGAAATTTTAATGGTCTCACTCTTTTGGGCACAACCCACCAGCGCCATCAACGTCAGCAAAAACCCGGTGCCTATTTGTTTCATAGTAGTAAATTTTTAAGCAAATTACTGAAGTAAGTTGATATGTTGGAACACGGATGACACGGATTGAACAGATGAAAACGGATTCTTTACTTTGCGGAGCAAAATAAAGCTGTGGGAATCTGTTCAGGGATGTTTATGTTCAATAATAGCTTTTGTTATATCAAACTAAAAAAATCAGTGAAAATCCATTTAATCCGTGTCATCCGTGTTCTATACTACCCCGATTTGAAATGCATCCGCCCGAAGTGAATAAGTTGCATCCTCTCCGACTAATAAAACACTTCATTCCAGTAGCGGGAAAATTTGGTGCCCCATTTTACCTGTAATTCTTCCGGCAAAATAGGTAACCCCAATTCCTGTTTGACAGCCAGTAAAGGAAGATTAATGCCAGCGCCGAGTGCAGCGGAGATAGCGCCCTGCACCCTTGGATTTATTTCGACGATTAAAAATTCGTTGCTGTCAGATCGCTTCACCTGCACACCTATATTACCATGCAATTGGAGTTCTTTGATGATCTGTGTGCAATAACTGATAATGGTTTCTTCTTTTACAAATTCTCCTTCCACACTAATGCCATTGATCATTTTTTTTCGCAACCGGGGAACAACGATGACAGCTTCACCATGATCAGCAAGGCAATCAACCGAGTATTCTTCACCGGGCAGGTACTCGCTAACCAGCAATTCCGGAAACGGTGCTGAAGAAAGAATCCTTATCGCATCCGGATAAGAAATATAAGTAGAGTTGGGTTTTTCATTAAAGAGCAGGTTCGATTCATTCAGTTCAGGACTGATGATACGAAAGCCACGGCTGCCGTTAGATACAGATGGCTTAAAACAAATTGTTTGTTGCGGATAGCCTAGCTCATGGGCAGCCTCTTTAAATTGTTCGACCGTTTCAATAACGCTGAATCCAGGAACTTTCATTCCTCTCCATTGCAGGAATTCATACAAGCGACTTTTGTTATTGGCAATTTCCAGCGATGCAGTTGGTGAAACGATCAGTTTTGCTCCTGCCAGTTCAAACTCAGTAGTATGTTGTGATAACGGTATCAGTTCTTTTGTTACCAATGGTAAAACGGCATGAATATTTTCTTTGCGGCAGAGAGAGGTCATTGTTTCAATAAATAACGGATCAGCAGCGAGTGGAATAATTTCAAATCCCATACCAACAGGATGATTATTTAAGTAACGACCCACGGCATTAGCATTTGCATCGGCAACAATAATATTGATGGCAGGATCATGCCAGAGACATTTCATAATACCTGCTGCACCGGGGGCGCCTGCTCCGGTCATTAAAATGTTGATGCCCCTGTCCCCTAAAGGGATACTTCGGTTTGCGCTGTCTTTGTTTATCGGCATAGTTTAAAAGCTGCAAAAATTTATTGCCTGTTGAATAGTGTCTCAAATGTAGATTAACTCTTTCATGCAGTGATTTAATTCTATAGCTTACAAATGAATTTTACTGCCTGGGTCACCCTTTTAGGGGGACAGTGGATTCACTACCGCTTCTTCGCCATATAGCTGGTCTTTAAATTTTAAGGAGGGTGATGAAATAAATGTGTCAATGCCTAAACTATCCCATTTTTCATCTACTGATTGTATCGTGGCATTATCAGCAACAATTATATTCGGCCAGTCACGATGAAAATTATCGAATTCTTTTGTTTTGCGGGTGCCATCAAATCCTATGCAGGCTGTGTAAGAAAGATGAGTCGTGAGTCGTGACCCGATAGCTATCGGGTCGTGAGTAGGGCGTCGACAAAGGAAGTGATCTCGTTTTGGATCAAGGTTATTGCAGAAGCGCCATAAAGCAGTAGTTAAATCATTAGCGTCAACAGTATGCTCTACATACAATATCATTTTTATTCCTTCTATTTCTTCCAGCGAACAGATCTGTTCATGCAATTCTTTGATGTGTCCCGGTTTGCTTTTTTGTACGGAGATGATCAGGCAGGGAATTTCTTTTTTCAATAATGAAGTATTAACTGCTTTTATCTCGCTAAACTTTTGTAATGAATTTTCAATGACTCCCGGCTCCTGACTCCTGACCCGATAGCTATCGGGTTCTGACTCATAACTCTCATCCACTTCTTCTTCAAATTTCCCTGTTCCATCGATACACATCTTACCACCAAACCCTAATTTGCTGCAACTATGATCCAGCACATCCATCGGGCCGGTAGAAAAATAAATATCGGTGGCCGGGTTAAGATTCCTGAATACTTTCTTCGCGAGACTTTCATAATCGCTAATCTTTAGTGATTCTTCTAAAGCCCCTCGTTCGGAGGGGTTTGGGGAGGCCAATACCAGTATCTTATTAAACATCATTTGCCCCGCTCCCCACATGGCATTCATTACTTTTTGTCCCTGCCCCGCATAATCTTTTTTGATCTGTGTAATAACAAGATTATGAAACACACCTTCTACCGGCATATCCATATCCGTTATCTCCGGAACCATTGTCATCTTGATCGGGGCTAAAAAAATTCTTTCCGTTGCTTTTCCCAGCCAGGCATCTTCCTGTGGTGGTATGCCAACAATTGTGGCCGGGTACACCGCATTTTTTTTATGCGTGATAGCCGTGATATGAAAACGCGGATACCAGTCGGGCAATGAATAATAACCGGTATGATCACCAAAAGGTCCTTCCCATATTAATTCATCACCTGGATCAACATAACCTTCAATAATAAAATCAGCATCAGCCGGAACTTCCACATCGGGTTGTGTGATACATTTAACCAGCTCCACTTTTTTCTTTCGTAAAAAACCAGCCAGCATGTATTCATCCACATTTTCCGGTAAGGGTGCTGTGGCTGAATAAGCATAAACCGGATCACCCCCCAATGCAACAGCCACCGGCATTCGCTTGTTCAGTTTTTTATATTCCGCAAAATGTTTGGCAGATACTTTATGCTTATGCCAGTGCATTCCGGTGAGTGTGGGGCCAAACACCTGCATACGGTACATGCCTACATTTCTTGAACCTGTAGTTGGATCTTTTGTATGAATAATAGGAAGTGTAACAAACGGTCCGCCATCTTTGGGCCAGCAAGTGATGACGGGTAATTGTGTAATGTCAGGATCTTTCATCACTATTGCCTGGCATTCTCCTTTCCCGCTTTTTACTTTGGGCATCCAACTGGCAAACTGTCCGAGCTTGGGTAATAATTTTAATTTATCAAGAATACCTTCTTTAGGGGATGCTAATAATTTAAAAAGATTTTCGATCTCCTTCGCCACGTCATCAAGATGATCAACACCCAATGCCAGGCACATTCTTTTTTCACTTCCATAAGCATTCATCAAAACAGGAAATGCATAGCCTGTATTTTCAAATAGTAATGCTTTACCACCATTGCCTGATTTGCTGATTCGGTCCGTGATCTCCGCCATTTCAAGTTTCGGATCCACATAAGTTTTGATACGAATGAGTTCGCCGGCTTTGTCTAAGGCGTCAATAAAATGTTGCTGATTTTTCCAGGCCATGTTTTAAATAGATGCTGCAAATGTACAACATGGCTTGTGAGTAAAAGTTTGAACGAGTGTGATACTTCGCTATATATATTCAATTAAAATGAACAGGTAAAAAGATAGAAGTCAATAAACATTTACCGGGCAACCAGTATGACTTTTTTTACCACTACGGCCACCACCAAATCCTCCTCCATTACTTCCGCCAATCCTGTAAGTAAGATGAATGCCGGTGAAATAATAATAGTCTTTACTTTTTTCACCACCCCGCTGTGCGCCTTTTGCGGGGTAATTAGGATCACCTCCTGCTACTTCATCACCGCGGTAAGACATATCCACTGCCACCTGACCTCTGGCGGCTAAAAGATCATTGGGGTCAATATAGTATTTACTCAGATCATCAAAGTAATCAGTAAACAATTTTCTCACACCCATTTCTACACCAATTCGTAAATTATCAGTAACAGCAAACTTCACTCCTCCGCCAAACGGGATAGCTGCCTGTGTAAGTGAATAAGGTTTGCGATCAGGATAACCAGCAATACCCTGCCCTTCTGTGCTTAATGGTTTCAGAAATATTTTGGTACCAGCGCTATTAAAAGCATAAGGATTGAAATGATAAATAGCTAATCCTCCAAAAACATAAGGAGAATAACGACGATCATATAAATTGAAAAAATAGTATTCAGCCACAGCGCTGAACTCGGCAATCTTTGTTTCAAAAGCCAGGTTTCTTTTTATCAGTTCCGGGTTATCGCTAAAACGGTCTGCACCACCCACGATGGCATACGTAAAGCCGCCCCGCAGCATGACCTGGTCTTTCAATTCGTAATTAAGGGTGATGCCAATAGCGCCATTGGTTTCTTTTTTGGGAAATATTTTCTCCGTTAAATCACCATTGTAGGCGGCCAGGCCTCCAAATACACCCACATGCACCCGCTGCGCCAGGGCAAATGTGGTAGTTGAAACAAGAAATAATACAATCAGGATTCTTTGCATGGTTTTATAGATTGACTATTGCCCACTGCAAATTTAAGGCCGTCATGGCTTTTTGGGCTGATAAATATAAAAGAGGGCAGGTTATTACTTTAGGTATTCAGGGGATACGGAGCTAATCTATCAAACGTGAAAGCAGTATTCATCGTGTATTCAAGCCCTTTTTTCTATGTTATCGACTGTCGGATGAGATTTATTAGTGATGTACAGTTTTGGTTAATCCGCTTGTCATATATTTTTTAAGTCGTTGGGTGATTTACCTATTTTTAAAAACCAATAAAAAGAGTATGATCAATAAAATTAATTGCCTCACAGCCATAGCCTGTTTATTCATTTTTGGTTGCAATTCAGAAACAAAAAATGACGCTAATAACCTGGCTAAAGAAGATGTGCTGGCCCGCAATATGGACACCAGCATTGCTCCCGGCCAGGATATTTTTATGTATGCCAACGGCGGATGGATCAAAAAGAATCCTATACCAGGCGAACAAAGCAGTTGGGGAATAGGTAACCTTGTGATTGAAGAAAACCTGAAGAGATTGCGGGAGATTGCCGATAAAGCTGCAACCTCCCATGCCGCAAAAGGAACTCCTGAACAAAAGATCGGTGACTTCTGGACCATGGCCATGGATTCTGCAAAGATTGAAGCAGACGGATTAAAACCTCTTCAACCCTGGTTGGATAAAATAAATGCTATTAATGATACCAAAAGTCTGATGGCGACAGTAGCGGAGCTGAAAAAAATAGGGTCTTCTACCTTCTTCAGCGATTTCGTTACGCAGGATGATAAGAACAGTGATGTAATGACGTATAAACTCTGGCAGGGCGGAATAGGCTTGCCGGAAAGAGAATATTATTTTAAAACGGATAGCACCACTATTAATATCCGCAATGAGTATGTAAAATATATTGCCAACATGCTTACTATGGCGGGAGGTGATGCTGTAACATCAATGGCAGCCGCTAAAAACATTCTCGCATTAGAAACCAAACTGGCGCAATCAAGCCGCAAGCTGGAAGATCTCAGGGATCCTTATAGAAATTATAATAAAATGGCGGTGACTGATCTCGGTAAAATGGGAACAGGAATTAACTGGAACAATTATTTATCAGCAACTGGTGTGAAGGGGTTAGACTCAGTAGTAGTAGGTCAACCTGAATTTTTTATGGCATTGGATAATGCGTTAAAATCAGTTCCTCTTTCTGATTGGAAAGCTTATGTCAGGTTCAACCTCGTCAGCGATTTTGCAGCGGCATTGCCCGACAAGTACGGCATTGCTGCATTTAATTTCAGTAAACTTTTTAGCGGAGCGAAGGAAAGAAAACCCCGGTGGAAAAGAGCTATTCAAAGTGAAGAGAATGTAATGGGTGAAATGCTGGGACAGTTATATGTAAAAGAATTTTTCAACGAAAAAGCAAAGAAGCGGTATGAAGATATGGTGGAAGCTATTCGTGAGGCGTTGAAGGATCGTATCGGCAAACTTACCTGGATGGGTGACAGTACCAAACAAAAAGCTTATACTAAACTGGCGGCGATAAAAAAGAAAGTGGGTTATCCAGATAAATGGAAAGATTTTTCTTCGATGGAAATTGGGAAAGAAAGTTATTTTCAAAACCAGGTGAATGCAAACCTGTGGTGGCATAATTACCGAATCAATAAATTGGGAAAGCCTGTTGACAGGGATGAATGGGACATGTTTCCACAAACCTATAATGCGTATTATAACCCGTCCAACAACGAGATCGTTTTACCTGCCGGCATTTTTACAGTGCCCGGCTACCGGGATGAAGAATTGGATGATGCTACGGTGTACGGATATGCAGGCGCTTCTACCATCGGGCATGAGATCACCCATGGATTTGATGATGAAGGAAGACAGTTTGATGCCAAAGGAAATTTAGTAAGTTGGTGGACGGCGAAAGATGAACAGGAATTTAAAAAGAGAGCTGATGTAATGGTAAAACAGTTTAATGAATACGAACCGGTAAAAGGTTATCATATCAATGGCAAAGCAACGCTGGGTGAAAATATTGCTGATCTCGGCGGTATATTATTAGGAATTGAAGCATTCAAAAAAACAGAACAATATAAAAAGGGAGAAAGCATTGCCGGCCTCACTCCTATGCAACGGTATTTTATGGGATATGCATTAGGTTGGCTCGGGCATACCCGGGAAGAACAATTAAAAAGCCGGTTATTGACGGATGTACACTCTCCCGCAAAATACAGAGTAAACGGACCTTTTGTTGATGTGGATGAATTTTATACCACTTTCAATATAAAGCCGGGTGATGCTATGTACAGACCCGATAGTTTACGAGTGAAGATCTGGTAGAACGAATTAAATCGGATTACACGAACTGAGAGACTATTTCAAAAGAAATTATTTTCTAGCAAAGACGCTAAGTCGCAGGATAGAATGTTTGATTTTCAAACGTTGCGTCTCTGCGCCGTTGCGAGAATACTTTTTATTTTTTATACAAGCCGGTATATTCAATTCCTAATCCGGGCTTACCAGAATAACTGATCTTACCAAAATCATAATCAATCCCGGTGGCTACGTCTTCTTCTAATAATAGCGGCCCATCCATATCCACGTAATCAATAAAAGGCAGTAAGTGTGCTATAGCTGCTGAACCCACGGTAGATTCATTCATGCAACCGATCATTACTTTCAGCTCCAGTTCCCTTGCTTTCTGTATCATTCTGCGGGCAGGAGTAATACCGCTGCACTTGGTGAGTTTGATATTGATGCCATGAAAATGATCCTTACATCTTTCCACATCGCTTTCGAATACGCAGGCTTCATCAGCAAATAAAGGAAGCGACGATTGGTTGAATAAAACTTTCATGCCCTCCCAATTATCTTTTGCCAAAGGCTGCTCCACAAACTCTACTCCCAATTCTTTTAATTGCGGAATTATTTTCAACGCCGTTTCCAGGTCCCAGGCAGCATTTGCATCCACCCTTAACACAGCTGCTGTATTTTCCCGCAATGCTTTTACAATAGCAATATCATCTGCAGTGCCCACTTTTATTTTATAAATAGGCCATGGTTTTTCTTTCAGTTTAGCTATCATTTTTTCGATACTGTCAATGCCTATCGTATAGTCTGTAATGGGATTGTTTGCCGTATCGCCTTTCCATATTTCATGCAATGGCTTGCCTTTTAATTTTCCATACAGGTCCCAGGCGGCAATATCCAATGCACAAACTAAAAATGTATTCATTGGCAAAAGATGATGCAGGTAATGCCAGTATCGTTCCGGATCAGTGAAAGCAAATTTTTCGATAAACGTTTTTTTTCGTTCAATGTCTTCGATCATTTTCTCCACCGGGATATTATAATACGCTATGGCGGGAGCTTCTCCATAACCTTTCATTCCCATATGTTCCAGCTCCACGATCAAGGTGGGCTGGTGGGTCTTGGTTCCTTTGGAAATAGTAAAGGGGTGTTTGAATTTAAGATCGTAGCGCCAGTAGTTTATTTTCATCCTGCAAATATAATTTATGCTCTTCCGCTATTTGTTATATAGCCATTCAATTCATCATTAAATTCTTTTTCTTTTATAAGATCCTCCAGGGAAATATGCATCCTGTATTGCCAGTAGTTTTTTGGATTAGCCGGGTCGTTAATCCTCTCTTCATGCGGATTTTCTCGCCGGAGTGTTTCGCTCATTCCCAACATATCCTGCAACTGGAAAATACTCCACATAGCCGGTGAATATAAATGTTGTAATACAATCGCCCTGTTGATCCATGAGTCACAGGAAACAGGTGCGTCACCCCATTGACCAAGAATATGATTATAGAAATGCTGTGTACGTTCCCGGTTCTCTTCCCACCATCCTCTTACTGTACTCATATCATGTGTAGAAGGAGTGATTACCGATAAATAAGGGGCATCCTGCGGATGAAAGAACTCCTTATTTATATCTTTTGGCATACGTTGTATCTCGAGGCTCAGAATACCCAGTTGCTTCATTACTTCAGGCACACAATGCGGCACCATACCAAGATCTTCACCACAAACCAGCATATTGGTAGCTGCTTTCAGGTGTGGTAGTTTATGCATTGCTTCTTTTTTCCAGAAATCATCCTGCCGGCGATAGAAATAATTTATATACAACTCACGAAGCTTTTCCTGCAAATGAGGAATAAGGTGCAGGTAAGTATAAGTTTTTTCTACAGAGATGCGGAAATGAAAATGCTGACCCTGTGATTCTTCTTCTTCGAAGAAAAGTACATTGGCGATAAGGTCATACAGACCCAGTTTTATTTTTTCATTCTCTTCGTTTTGCTCCTGCGCTGCAAAATGAGTTTCCACTTCTTTTTGCGTCTGGTATCCGTCCTGCAGATCATAACCGCCTGTTTCATTGGGTTGCAAAAATTCTGTTTTTATAACACCGCTCAGCTCCTCACCAAAAATGGTATTGATTATCTCATCATTTATAAATGGTTTGCAAAACCGGTCATAGTCGAACCATATACCGTTTTCACCAAATTCATTGATATGTACAGGAAGGCAGGGAACAAACCGGCCCATAATACCCTGCACTGCATGGACAGGAATACTCCAGATACGGAAAAAGCCCAGTATATGATCGATGCGGAATGCATCGAAGTAATCACTCATTTGCTCAAACCGTTGTTTCCACCAGGCAAATCCATCTTCCTGCATTTTTTTCCAGTTGTAAGTAGGGAAACCCCAGTTTTGTCCTACAGCGGTAAAGTCATCAGGCGGGGCGCCAGCCTGCCAGTTCATGTTATACTGTTCAGGAGCTGTCCAGGCATCGCAACCATACCTGTAAATGCCGATCGGGATATCGCCTTTAAGTATGATCCCTTTTTTATGAGCATAGTCTGCGGCCTCTTTTAACTGAAGGTGTAAATGATACTGGATAAAACAATACAACTTCATTTCTTTAGCAGCTATTGAATGGGCGTTGAAAATTTTATCAGTATCTGCTTTATTGTAGCTGCCATTTGTTTTCCATTCTTCAAAATGTGAACTGCCATATTTATCCCTGAAGTAACAGAAAGCAGCATAGGGCTGAAGCCAGTGCTGGTTTCTTTCAAAGAATGATTTATAACCTGGTGTTTCGAAACACTCCTCTCCCATTACCTGGTATAGTTCTTTGAGCACAGCCAGTTTTATCTTCATCACTTCTTCATAATCTACTGCAGGCAATTCGTTTAATGCTGTTTGCTTTTTCTTTAACCCGCTGATCTTATCTGTATTTTTTTTATCGGCTACCTGTGATAAGTTAATATATAAAGGATGCAGGGCAAAAGCCGAGATAGCGGCATACGGATAGGAATCGACCCAGGTGCCGGTAGCAATGGTATCATTAACAGGAAGTAGCTGAACCAATTTCAAACCTGCTGATTTGGACCAGTCCACTAATAATTTTATATCAGCAAATTCTCCTACACCAAAACTATTTTTACTGCGTAAACTAAAAACGGGAATAGCTACACCCGATCCTTTCCAGGTATCATTGGGAAGTTGCACAAACCCATCATGCAGGATAGAGACCTTTTTTTTGTTGCTGTTGCTAAAAAGAAAACGGTTGTTGCCGTTTTCATATCGCACAAACATTTTCTCTTTCGTATTGTATACGCCATACTTATAGGCAATAGGAAATCCATCTTCTTTAAGATCAAGTTTTCCTATCCACCAGTTATCTTCTTTGGTTAACAATATAGGTTTGTCCACATTCCATTCACCCAGCGTATCGCCGGCTCCGGAGAGGCAAACCACTTCATTTTTCTGAAGTAACGGAGCTTTGACCTTAAAGAGATGGGTGAAGTTTTTATCAGCTCTTGCTTTTGTTTTTGTAAACCGGTCTTTAAGCAATACGTTTTTAAAAGGAAGGGAAAAAAATACGTTTTCATATTCACCGGCATAGTTCCAGGTGTCCACCAGGTTTATTTCCTGGAGGTCTTTCCTCAAAACTTTGATTCGCCTGTCATCGCCCCATTCCGCAATCAATTCTCCATCCTCATTTTTCAGGTAATATTTATACTGAATGCTTTTTTCTATTTCTTTTCTTCTGATGTCGATACCGGCCTGCCAGTATTCTTCATTCATATATTCCATTGCGAGGGCATTGGCCGGATCGTCATTGCCTAATTCATCTGCGCTGCCGCTGATCCAAAGACTTTGGCCAACCTGTGTATGAAAACGTAAATAAAACTGGAGCTTCATGTAGTCGTTCGTTAGTTCTGTGGTTAAATCGCTTGGTTGTGTTTTTAAAACACATAGCTTACGAAAATATAAAAAACAAGTAAGGTTCGTAATTTTTTTTTATAGCAAAGACAAAGTCTTGGCAATACTTAATGATCATACCCGACCGATCTTATGTTATTACTTCTGTTTCAATTTCGCATTTATGGCAGGCGTTTTTCCTGTGATCGCTTCTTTGTGCAGGGTAGCATATAATAAGGTAATATTATTCTCACTAAAGAAATATTTATTTGCTCTTACTTGCCCTCGGCTTATTACCTGCTGCAGCTAATGATAAAAAATCAGCAGACGATTATTTCTCCTTTTTTCATTTTATTGTCGTAACAAAAAGGAGCATAGCTTTACTGGCAGCTGGTATCGCAGCAGCAACTATTTTATTCTCCAGGAATAAAAACAAAAGATGAAAACTCATTTTTTGATTTAAGCCGGCTGCCTTATTTTTGCCCGGCCTTTGCCATTCTGATAGCTATTGGAACGGCAGGTAAAACCTAAATTCAAAACTGATGGAACAAACAAAAAAATATAAAGGTCTTTGGTGGCTGATTTTCTTCGCATCAACTGCGGCATTGATACTTGCTATCGTTACTCATTGGGAGTGGCTTACATTGATACTTCCTTTTCAAACCACTGCTTTTGTGAAAGCAATGGATATTATGTAATGTGAAAAATTTGCAATAAAAAATAACCCGGCAAAAACCCAGCCGGGTTATTTTTTTTATTTACGCCATCAATGAGATAACTTTATAGCGCAATCGGATATATTTTATACTGATTATACTAACAATTAAAATTTACTACTATGAGAAAAGGAATTCTATTATTTGCTTCATTTATTATCATTGCCACCTCTGCCCCATTACCATCTTTTGCCACCGAAATAGTTCCCTCCTCCAATGCCACTTCATCCACTGAGCCAGATCCTGCCGCTGTAAAAGCTGCACTGGAAGAATTCAAATCTCTTTCACGTCAAGAAAGAAAGGAAAGAGTAAAAGAAGTAAAGAAGGAAATGAAGGAGTTGAAAAAAGCTAACCGGAAGGGAAATAAAGAGGAAGTGGATAAGGCGTTGTTGATCATCCTGGCCATATTGCTGCCACCGTTGGCTGTTTACCTGCACCAGGGTGAGATCAATAATAAATTCTGGATCAGTTTAATTCTTACACTGCTTTTCTGGTTGCCAGGTGTTATCTATGCCCTTGTAGTCATTCTTGGGGAAGATTAATAAAATTAAACGTAGCGATTAATAATAATCCGGGTGCTGCTATTAAGCAGACACCCGGATTGTTATTTTCAGGAAGCCAGCAACATCAGGTATAAATAGAAGAACGAAACAAAGAAAACGACTTTTATAAACTTTTTCATGTGTATCGGTTTTGGTGCAAGATAATTGGCGACTGGTTCAGCGACAATAGCATTTTACCGGGGTATAAAACAGTAGTTCGCAGGGAATACCACGAAACTTTTCACCCGGAAATCTCCGAATTAATATAGTGACAGAGGTGGATATTGCTGGCTGATAAGGGTTTCGCCATTCATACCGCAAAAGCAGCTTTTGTAACATATTTTAGGTACATCCACGAAAAATATCGTAGATTTTCTTCACAAAACCAAAATGATATGAAACGGAAAACTTTACTCCTGCTGGTAATGATTTCTTTCATTACTGTTTTACAAGCTCAGAAAAAACAACAACCTGTAACCGGCTATGCTATTACTGCTGTAGAGAAAGGTGGTAAAAGCTGGAAAGAAGTGCGACAGGTAAATATTGCAACCGGTGAAGAAATAAACAGCATTTACAAAAGCACACAGGAAATTCAAATGCTGAATGCCCGGACCGGAAAACCAATTGTCCGAAAAGATATTCAAAGCACGGATAAAACGGATAAACAGGTGGCCGTTAAAAAAAGAGTGGTCAACCTGGATATGGAACTGGAAAAAGCTACAAATCCCACAAGAATTCAGCAGTTGAAAATGGAAGAAATAAATGCTAACCATGATGTATTGCAAAGAAATAATAATGTTATAGTGATTCGGACATTGAAGGCGGCGCAGGTGCAAACAGATCAGCCTTTTGCTACCAACTCCGCTGCCTGTGCCTACGATAAAAAGCATGAACGTTTATATTACACACCGATGGGCATTAACCAGCTTCGTTATATTGATCTCAAAGCTAAAACGTCTAAGGTTTATTATTTTGAAGATGAGCCCTTCGGTATAGTGAAAGGACTTTATGATGGCGCCAACCAAATCACCCGGATGGTGATAGCTTCAGATGGCGATGGTTATGCCCTGACCAATGATGCAAATCACCTTATCCGTTTTACTACTGGCAAAAAACCTGTCATTACTGACCTGGGTGCTTTAACTGATGATGCAGCAAATGGAAAATATTCGGTTCATAGCGGCGGTGGCTTTGGAGGAGATATGATTGCAGATGCATCGGGCAACCTATATCTTATTACGGCCAACCGGAATGTTTTTAAAATACCACTGGAGAATAAAATGGCCAAATTCCTCGGAACGATCAAAGGCTTACCCAAAGGTTTTTCAACGAATGGAACAATGGTAGAGGAAGGAAGCAAGGTGATCATTGCCAGTTCCGAATCAACCGTTGGGTATTACCGGTTTGACCTTATTACCCTGCAGGCAGAAAAAGTATCTGCTTCTGCCAATGTATTCAATGCATCAGACCTGGCTAATGGCAACCTGGCTTTTGCTAAGAAAAAGAAGGATAAAAATGAACAAGCAATTGAAGAGGCAAAAGAGGAAACAATAACCGAAGAGCAAGTAATAGCTAAAAAAGAATTACCTGCCGAAGCAATGCGTAATGCAGGAATATCAGTTTATCCTAACCCGGTAACCAATGGCTTTTTTAAAATGTCTTTCGCCAAGCAAACTCCGGGCAAATACCAGGTGCAGGTGGTAGATATGGGGGGCAGGCTGATCAGTTCACGGGAAGTGAACATATATAACGAGGTGCAGGTGGAAGAATTCAGATTACCGGAAGCGCTGGCTTCTGGTAGTTACCTGGTAAAAGTATTGAATGAACCCAATAAAGTAGCTATTGTCAACAAACTGGTAGTACAGTAATAAAGCTTTCCTGGTGATGTGTGCAGGGTCTTTCTGAGCAGGAGCGAAAGAAAGACCCTGCGTTTTTTTTCAGGTAACGGAATATTATCTTTTATCCGGGTGATAATTGTTGTCTTTTCTGTAATAGTATTCAGAATTTTAATTCCGGGTTAACTATCCTAATTAACTGAAGGATACGTTTTTAACAGCAAATAAAATCCTGTTTAAACGAAACCCGGCATCCCTATTTTAGTGTAGCTATCGCCGTTGGAATGATTGATTCCGGCGCAATGATTAAAATTTTTTTTAAATGACTATTGCAGAAACAAAAAAAGTATTCTATTTTGCATCCGCTTCTATAGCAACCCCGATTCCACCCATCCCAAAGAAAAATCTCCAAAAAACAAGATCCTCGAGTTAACCTTCAATTGGTTCAACTATTCTATTGTGGCTTTGCTGGTTTTATCTCCAGTTCCAAGCGGCATGGTATATATCTATCCTTCCTATTAAATCCCATCACTTTCAATCCTTCGTGAATACCATTGTCCGAAACAACGAGAACATTTTTTAATTATTAAAACCTCAGAGCATGAAAAAGTTTTTACTTTCAATGGGCTTATTATTCAGCCTTGTAATCGTCGGCAAAAGCCAGACGGTACTAAATGAAGTATACACAGATCCCGGTGCTGGTAAATCAGAATTTTTTGAATTGTACAACAGCAGTGTGGATCCCAGTTTCGTAAATGTAAATTGCTGGACCGTGGTGACCTACTATGAAACAGGTAGTGGTCAAAACGTAAAAAAAGGCTTCTATGTATTAGATATGCCGAATGATTCTGTTGGACCTAAATCGTTTTTCACAGGTGCAGCAGACAGTACGTTTGATGTTCAGTCACAAACAGGTGTTTTACCTGATTTTAATTGGAATAATCCAGTTTTTCGCAGTGGGTCTACTGGCGGCTATTTGAAAAAATATGAATTAAATGCTGCCGGAACTGCGTATACTGAAGTAGCTGCACCACCGGCGCTTAATGATTTTTTTGTAACAGTTAATGTCACTGCTAAATATATTATATTAGTATTTGTAGATGGCGCTCTTAGAAATGGATTTTTAGGAGGTTCGAATTCTGCAACATTAGCAGCGGGCATTCAAAATCTTCCTGATCTGACCATTACACCCAACGGCCCATGTTCTGGTCCGTTTACAGTTGATTTTTCTACATTAGGGGCAATGGAATCCGTAATAGCAGCTGGTGGTAGTGATAATGGTTATGCAAGAAGCAGCGATGGCAAATGCGGAGCATGGGTTAAAACATCTTCGTCTGTTAACCACACTCCGGGTGTAACGAATGGTAGTGCAGCCGGTTTAGCTGGTTCTCTTACTACTGCTGAAAGTATTAGTTGTGGTACTTCTCCAAGATTTATTCTTTTTGACGTAACTGCTGTAACAGGAAGTGTTACTGAACTAGCTGATTTCCCATTAGAATTCCAGGTTTATGCAGATGCAGATAATAGCCATACTTTAACTGGTGGAGATATATTTATAAAATCAAAACCTATCAACTCAGTAGCAGCAAGCTCAGATACGATTCAAATTAAACCTCCATATCAGAATTCAAGTTTCATCGTGGTATATAAAACCAAGAGAGGTTGTTTTGATAAAGTGATTAGTCTTGTTAGCACTTGTGCTATACTTCCTGTAAACTTCAAGAACTTTACTGCTGCCAGAAACCAGACTGCCGTATTGCTGAAATGGGAAACTGCCACTGAAGAAAATTCAGCAGGTTTTGCACTGGAGCGTAATGTGAGAGGCAATTGGGAAGAGATCGCTTATGTTCCTTCACAAGCTTTAAATGGTAATAGTAGCAGCGTATTGAGCTACCAGTATACTGACCTCAATGATGCAAAAGGTATCAGCCAATACCGTGTACGCCAGGTAGACCTGAATGGTAAAGTATCTTATAGTGCCATCCGTGCCATTAGAGGTCAGGGTCAACTGGGTAACACCGTTGTGTTCCCTAACCCAACTAACAATGGTAAAGTAAGCGTAGTATTTGAAGATGCTTCTACAGTCCGTGATGTTACATTGGTAGATATGTCAGGCCGTGTAATAAAACAATGGAGAAATGCTATTAATAATATTCAGATCGATAACCTGACGCCAGGAATGTATAGCTTAAGAATTATGGTTCCAGAGACAGGCGAACAGAGTGTAGAGAAGATCGTTGTAACTAAACAATAGAGCTCAGGGTTTTTTTATTTAAACCACCGGGGATGGCTATTATGGCCGTCCCCTTTTTGTTTTTGACCCTTTGAGATGGCAATTTTTAATCTTACTGTTCGTTCTAGATTATTAGATTGTCCTGAAACCAAAATCCAATATCATGAAACAAGCCATTCTTACTACTTGTTTTTTCCTGTTTACGCTTATTACTTACTCACAACGGGTGGATCTCGACCGGTTTAATTTTACCGCCTCCTACCGCGATTTTCCTGATGAACCCCTTCCCGATGCGTATAAGACCTATAATGTCCGGATTGAAGCAGCTCCTTCGCTGGGATTAGGCTATACCAGTTCCAACCTTGATAATATGATTGTAATCGAAGGGCTTAAAAAAGTGAGCGGCACCGGGCATGCAACGATACTGGCTATACTCGATGATATCGTAATTGAAAAAACGGAAACAAAAGAAAGGATAGAAATAAAAAAAGACAAACTGGGTGCAGAGACAAGGCGATCCTTTTTCGCCATAGAGATGACCTATTCTTTTAGTGCCCGTGCTTCGGTGTATGACTATAAAGGCAATACCGTGATCAGCAATTACCAGCTCTATGGAAGAGAGGACCGTAAAATGTATAAGACAAACGAATTTGCAACGGCAGCAGATGTAGCTAATAATTATAATAACAAAATCCTGGAGATTAAAAATAATATTGCCCGGCAATTGGTCAATACCGCTATTTCGAATTTGAATACCATGCTGAATAACCGTTTTGGATATACCGTTCAGCGGGTAAATGATATATGCTGGATATTAAATAATAAAAAACACCCCGAGTACGGCGAACAACAAAAAGCATGGACTAATTTTAAAAATGCAATTGTATCGATGAGCGCCGATAAGCCCCTGGATGAAGTGAAAGTAAAAATGAAACCGGTCATCGCTTATTTTGAAAAGGTCAAAACAATGTATACCGGATCAGATAAAGAAGACAAAAAACTTCGCTATGCCAGTTATTATAACCTGTCCAAGATATATTGTTACCTTGATGATCCGGCAGCAGCCATTCGTGAAGCTGATGCACTGGCTATGAATGATTATGATGAAAATGACGGTAAAATGCTGAGGGCGATGGCAGAAAACCTGGATCTGCAATTAAAAAGAAACAATACATCTACCCGGCATTTTTCAATGGATATAGCCAATTATGAACCCCCGGTAAAATAATCTCCGGGGTATTATTCTACATCAGGTTTGCAAAACCGGTTACGATAAAAATTCATTTCACATCTCAGGAAACGATTACTTGTCCATTATTAAATGCTACGGTAATCGTTTTTATAGAATAGCTATTCCCATCTAAAGAATGAACGGGGATATCTGCCATAATGCTGGCTTCAAAAAGTATCTCTCCTATTTCCTTCAGCTTCTGTTCCATTTCTATAAAGCGGTTCCGGGCAATATCCGCTTCTTCGCCATAAGAGATCATATTTTGATAGGCCGTATAAATAGTATCGGCTTCATCCAGCCTGTAATTTTTTGAGCCGCCGTTACAGGTAGTAAGTAGTTTATTATATTCCTTTTCAGCATCCATTCTTTTTTTTCCATACGAAAAAGATCTTTCCCTGCTTTCAATATAATTTTTAAGCAGCGATCCAATGGTAGAACCGTTATTTGTGTGCATAAGAATTGCTTTGTAAACGAAACGGCTGCGCTGCTAATTTTAGTACCCCATCAGCGTCCTGAATTTACCTCGTAAAAGGCCCGGGAATATTTCCGGGCTTATTGCTGCAAACCGGCAGAGAATTGAATGGGGCAGGTATTTCCTTTTTAGATACGGCACTATAGTTGCATTTTATATCTATCGTTAATTTACTATCACTAAATACTGACCAGATGAAAAGGATATTTTTTGCCGTATTAGTAACCGGTGCCACATTCGCAGCAAATGCCCAGGACACTCCTGCCCGGTTAAACAACAATGCCTCCAATACAGCTTACAATGTACCTGAATATATCAGGGTTAATTATGAAACGAATTATCGCGGAATGGATGCTTCGGTATGGGAGCCCGTTAATGGTATCTGGAGAGTGACCTACAAAAACAATAATCGTATCAACCAGCTGTACTACAATAAGGACGGAGAAACGTATTCGGTTGTATTACCAGTGTTGAGGAATAATGTACCGGAAACAGTGATTACAGCAGCTATTGATCTGTATGGCAGTAAGATCTATGATATAGCCAAAATGAAAGATGCGAATAACGTAGATGTATACAAGGTTAGAATTTTGGAAAAAGCTGTTTTAGCTTCTACGTGGATGGATGATAAAGGAGTTATCATCACATCATCTATTTACAGGACAAAGACAGACAATAATAAACCAATTACCGAATAATGTTCACGACAATAATACACCCGGGATCATAACTGGGTGTATTATTTAAAATTTGAAGTTCCAGGTTACGGCAGGTAAAATCGGGAACAATGACACCTGTCTTGCTTTTACTTCCAGCGTACCATTGTAGGCGCTGCCTTCCTGGTCAAAATAAATAAAATAAGGATTGAGACGACTATAGGTGTTGTAGATGCTGAATACCCAATAACTTTCTACTTTTCTTTTCTTTTTTTGAACCGGCGTATATGTAGCTGATAAGTCCATGCGATGATAAGCTTTCATCCTGTATTGATTCAACTTACTATACTCCTGTGTCAACACTCCGTTGATAAGATAAAAACGCTCCGGTAAGGTAATCGCATTGCCGGTACCATATACAAACACAGTTCCGAGCTTCCATTTTTTACTAACCTCGTAATTAGCAACAACAGAAAGATCATGGCGCCGGTCGTATTTCGCCGGGTATTTTTCTCCTTCATTCAGTGACGAAAATTTTCGCCATGTCCAGGATAAGGTATAACCAATCCACCCGGTAAATCTTCCTTTTACTTTATTCACTAAAAACTCAGCACCATAACTCCATCCTTTTCCAAATACAAATTCCTGCTCCGGGTCTTTTAAGGAAGGAGTATATCCTTCTGCATATTCGATCTGGTTCTCCATGTCTTTGTAATATAATTCCGCTGAAGTCTCGTAGGTGTTATCTTTAAAATTTTTAAACAGGCCCGCAGCATACAACCAACTGATCTGTGGTTTTACAACATAAGTGCTCGGCACCCAAAGATCTGTAGGCAAAGTAGTACCTGCATTACTAACCAGGTGAATATATTGCAGGTTTCTTGTTACAGCTGCTTTTAATGAAGTTTCATCGTTGATCGCATAACGAAGAGTGACCCTTGGTTCCAATCCTCCGTATGTTTTTACCGGATCAAATTTTTTATAGATCGTACTATCCAGCTTATTGCCGTTAGCATCACGATCGTATTTGATATAAGGGCCGATCTGTGTAAAACCACTCAGGCGAATACCATAATTTATTTTCCACTGCTCTCCTATTTCCCAATCATCCTGTATATAAATAGCTGTTTCAATGGCGTTCTTTTCTGTTTCGTTATTGGGAGTAAACACAATGGAGTCCTGCCGGCCGGACGCTACATTGGGAATAAAATTATGATGCGTGATCAGTCCACCGAACTTCAGCTTATGATTGGGTAAAGGGTAATAATCAAAATCCGTTTTCAGGCTGATATCTTTTATGCCGGAGGAGAGCCCGATCTCAAAATTATCTTGTGAAGCAGCAAACTTAAATTTATAGTCGTTGTATAAAAACGTTGCATTGGCAAACAGGCGACGGTTGAATACATGATTCCATCGGAGTGTAGCCGTACTATTGCCCCAGGGGATTTTGGTTTTAAAGGATCGCTTGTTATTTACAAAATCGAAAACATCTCTTCCAAAATAGCCGCTGAGATACAACCGGTCTTTTTCTGAAAAGCGATAATTCATTTTTGCATTCAGATCATAGAAATAATAACCGGAGCCATGGAAGTCACTGCTCTTTTTAATGAAAGGTGCAGCGATCGCATCAATATAGGTACGGCGGGCCGATACAATAAAAGAAGCTTTGTTCTTTTTAATAGGGCCCTGTATAGAAAAACGGGAAGCAATCAAACCAATACCCCCTTCCATCTGCAGGGTATTCATATTTCCATCTTTCATAGTAACATCTAATACCGATGAAAGACGACCACCATATTGTGCCGGCATCCCTCCTTTTATCAACGAAACATTTTTGATAGCATCGCTATTGAACACAGAAAAGAACCCAAACAAATGGCCCGTATTATACACCACTGCATCATCCAGCATGATCAGGTTTTGATCAGGACCGCCACCCCGTACATAAAAACCAGAATTACCTTCACCGGCATTACGGACACCCGGTAATAATTGAATTACTTTTAGCAGATCCACTTCTCCCATAAATGCAGGAACATTTTTAACCTGGCTGATGGACAGATCAATTTTACCCATCTGTGCATTCTTCACATTGGCATCACGGCGTTTTGAATACACTATCACTTCTGTATTTGCCGCAGTTTTAGCAATAAGATCAAAATTGAAGGACTGGTTGTTTTTTAATTCAATGGTAACCGGTTTGACAAAATAGGAAATATGCGAAGCCGTGATGGTATAAACGCCTTCCTCCAGCGTAAGGGAATAAAAGCCATATTGGTTACTTGTTACTCCTTTTGATTGGCCATTGATCATTATCGTTGCGCCAATGATAGATTCACCGGAGAGGCTGTCTTTTACATAACCATTTAATGAAAAACGATTTGCTTTTTGGATGGGCTGATCTTGTGCATTGGAAAAATACACCACCAGGGTCATTACCACAACAGCCGCTAATTTTTGCATGACTATCTATTACAGATCACTTGCTTTCTTTGTTGTATCAACCGGTACAAAATCAATCTTTGTTTTTAGCTCCACACAATCTTTTTGTCCGTAAGGATTAGCGGCTTGTTCTGTTTTGCTGATCCAATTACCGGGTTTATCTTCTCCAAAAGCAGATGCACATTCCAGCCAGTAGATCTTTGCCCGGTCATATCGTACCGTACTCAGCAAAGCAAAAAGCTCGTTCGAGAAAACATTTAAGGATCCTTTCTTTTCTTCCAGCGATGGATCGGAAATGATGGATACCAGTTCTGCCTTTACATTTTCAAAAGGCTGCAGGGCTGTCTGGTAAATAAGCGTATCTACTTTGAGTTCTTCTATTCTAAAACTATCCAGCGACAATTGAAGGGTCGTAGCGGATTGATTGATAGCTGAAACATCAGCCCCGGCAAATGCATCCGTCATTTTATAATAGGCTGTCAATACATTTTCAATTGACTGGTTAAAAAGCTCAGAGTGTTTACTGACGGTGAGGGGCGGCGGCTTAGGTCCTGAAGAATCCGAAGATGAATCGGGAAAAACATAATAGCGGATCAGTCCACCCAGTAACAGCAGGATCGCAAAAATCATGGTAAGGCTGTTGATACTTTTTGTGTTTTTGACAAAAACACGGATGATTCCCATCATAATGATCAAAGCCGGGAGAACTATAGCGAGAATATCAATTATTTTCTTCATAGCTACCGAAAAAGTTTGGGCAAAGATAATCGCCCGTCTCCGCAACTTGTAATCCTTTATTTTTGCGGTTTGTTGAGGTCCGAGATGGACAATTAACTATTCACTATTGACTTTAAGCTTATGTTAGCAGGATTTCAGAATGTGACTTTTGAATTTGGCGCCCGTGCTATTGTAGAAGAAGCTACCTGGCATATCCAGCCGGGCGAACGTATTGGCCTGATCGGGTACAATGGTACCGGTAAATCAACCCTATTAAAATTGCTTGTGGGCGAATACCAGCCTTCGGCCGGAACAGTGGAAAGAAGCCGCACTACTACCATGGGCTACCTGCACCAGGACCTCCTGAGTTTTGATACCAATGACTCCATTTTACAGGTAGCCATGGGAGCTTTTGAACGGGTATTACAACTTGAAAAAGAGATTGAAGAGATCGGTAAAGAGCTGGAAAAAACAGGCGATGAAAAAACATTGCATGAATACACCGATCGCCTTCATGAATTAGAAACGCTGGATGGCTATAATATTCATCACAAGACAGAAGAAGTGTTGCAGGGTCTTGGATTTTCCAATGCAGACCTGCAGCGACCATATAAAGAATACAGTGGTGGCTGGAGAATGAGAGTTTTGCTGGCGAAAATGATCCTTCAGCAGCCGGACCTTTTATTGCTCGATGAACCTACCAACCACCTCGATCTTCCCTCTATCGAGTGGTTAGAAAAATACCTCATCCATTACCAGGGTTCTGTGGTCATCGTCAGCCACGATAAGTATTTCCTGAACCGGATGGTGACCAAGATCGTGGAAGTGTACCAGCAGCAACTGCATATCTACAATGGCAACTTTGATTATTATGAAAAAGAAAAAGCCATCCGGATCGATATGCAACAAAAAGCTTACGAGAATCAGCAGGATTATATCCGCCAAAATGAGCGGCTGGTAGAACGATTCAGGGCCAAAGCCAGTAAAGCTGCCATGGCACAAAGTATCCTGAAAAAGCTGGATAAGCTGGATCGTATCGAAGATGTGGAGATCGAACGACCCAATATCCGGATCAACTTCAGGGTAGATAAAACACCGGGCCGGGTATTGACAGAATTGAAACATATCACGAAGTCATTTGGTGATAATGTGATCGTTAAAAACACCTCGGCTGAAATAGACCGGGATGATAAAATAGCTCTTATCGGGGCCAATGGAAAAGGAAAATCAACCCTGCTGCGGATCATTGCAGGAGTAGAGCCATTTGACGGGGGTGAACGTAAATGGGGCCACAATGTGGACGAAAGCTTTTATGCTCAGCATCAGTTAGAAGCACTGAATGTCAACAATACTATTTTAGATGAGATGAAAGAGTGTGGTAGCCAGATGAATGACCTGGAGCTGCGGGGATTGCTGGGTTGTTTTTTATTCAGCGGTGATGATGCCGATAAGAAAATTAAAATACTGAGTGGTGGTGAAAAAGCAAGGGTGGCATTGGCAAAAGTGATCGTCAGTAAAGCCAATTTCCTGATGCTGGATGAGCCTACCAATCACCTGGACATGCATAGTTGCGAACTGCTGATCGAAGCCCTTAAAAAATACCAGGGCAGCATTATCCTCGTCAGTCACGACAGGTATTTTATTTCCAAAACGGCGAATAAGATTTGGGAAATCGTTGACCATGAGATCAAGGAATTCAAAGGTGGATATGAAGAATGGGTGGCCTGGAAAGAGCGGATGGCGAAGCATGAACTGAATAATAAAAAGACAGAGGTAAAAAATAAAAAACCAGAAAACAAACCTGCTGAAGTAAAAGTTGCGGCGAAGACAACGCCTACTCCCCAACCCATCACTAGCAACTCGCCTATCAATAAAGACTTGAAAAAGGAGTTGCAGAAATACCAAAAACAATTTCAGCAGTCAGAAGAAAAAATTGCTGCATTAAAAAAACAATTACAACAACTGGAAACAGCTCTTTCTTCCCCGGATACGTATAACGATAAAACAAAGTTTGTACAAACGGAGAACGAGTATAAAAAAACAGCAGACCAACTCTCCCATCAGAATGCAGAATATGAAAAAATTTTTGAGAAGATAGTAGAGCTGGAAAATAAATAGGTTTCCTGGTTATTGACATACCTCTTGTAAGTTTTACAGCCTGCCTGAATAAGAGCAGGCTTTTTTATTGTGTACACTGAATTGCTGTTGGTTTTTCTCCGGGAACATCAGATTAGTCGTAACTTTTGGGCGTCTAAACCATCCATCATGAGAGCAAGGTTACTAATGCTTACACTGCTGGCATTTGTAATAGCAGTGATACTGGCTTTTCGGTTCAACGAAAAGTCGTTTAATACTACAACAAGCTCAACATCTTTTCAAAAAAAGGATATCATCCGTTGCGGCCCCGACTGGGAAAGATTAGAGCAGGTTTTTGAAGAAGTTGAAATTCCTCCTATTCCCGGCGCCGGCAGTTATACCTGGAAGATCAGCACCAGCAGCGACAGCGCCCAGTTCTATTTCAACCAGGGTATCAACATGTATTACAGTTTTCATATTATCGAAGCGATGGCTTCCTTTAAAAAGGCAGCAAAGTTTGATCCTAATAGCGCCATGCTGCAATGGGCACAGGCATTAGCCTATGGTCCCAACATTAATGATCTTGGTTATGCGGCTTCACCGGAAGCATTAGCCACCACGAATAAAGCCGTTGAATTAACTGCAACCAGTTCAGCAAAAGAAAAATTATTGATACAGGCTATGCAGGTCCGTTATTCGGATGATACAACACAAACACGGCAACACCTGAACCAGTTGTATGTAGATAAAATGAAAGAAGCTTATGCGCAATATCCGGATGATGCGGATATTGCAGCGCTGTATGCCGATGCAATGATGCTGCAGCATCCCTGGGATCTATGGAAAATTGACGGCACTCCCAAATCATGGACACCTCTCATAAGATCCGTGTTGGAAAAACTATTGGCCAAAACACCAGATCATCCCGGTGCCAATCATTATTACATTCATGTAATGGAACCCTCACCTTTTGCTGATAAAGCATTGCCCAGTGCTGATCGCTTAGGAAAATTGACACCCGGTCTTTCTCACACGGTACACATGCCTTCACATATTTATTTGCGGACGGGTAAATATGGTAAAGGAGTTAAAGTAAATGAAGAAGCGGTGAACAGTTATAAAAAAATGATTCCATTGTACGGAGCTGTTACTGCCAATGATTTTTTATATATCATTCACAACCTGCACATGCAAACCAATAATGCGATGCTGGATGGACGTTCGGCATATTCGGTACAAGCAGCAATGGAAACCAGGAATAGTATTTCCAACGATTATCTTGCGATTCCGGGTGCATTGGGTAATTATATACAATACATTTATATGACACCGATGCTGGTGGACGTTCGCTTTGGGCGATGGAATGAGATATTAAATCACCCACAACCTAATGCGACACAGGTATATGCCAATATACTGTACCGGTTTGGCCGTGGTATGGCCTATGCACAACTAGGAAAACTTTCAGGAGCAAGAAATGAGTGGCAGCAATTAAAACAATTAATGAAAGATAGCAGTCTTGCTATTCCGTTGTCTCCTTTCTCTGCAGCGATTGATGGGGCTATCGTTGCTGATAATATGTTGGCCGGAATGATTGCATTAAAAGAAAAAGACTATACGGAAGCCATCAGGGCATTTGATTTTGCCGTGTTTACAGAAGAGAATATGGTGTATAATGAACCCCGGGATTGGCTACTGAACCCTAAACACTGGCTGGGTAAAGCTTACCTGGAAGCAAACCAGTTTGTGAATGCCGAAAAAACATTCAGGAAAGATCTAAAGAACAATGATGAAAATGCCTGGGCTTTGCGGGGACTATGTCTGGCTCTCATTGGTCAATCCAATATCATGGAGGCCAATAAAGCTATGGCACGTTTTAAGAAAGCTGCGGAGAAAGCAGATGTGCCAATAAAATCATCAGTATTATGATCAGATACTATTGGCCTTTACAAAGTCACTCACTAAATAACTGATCAGTTTACCGCTGGTGGTATCTGTTCTTCCATCGGATAACCTGGTAGCGCCTTCACAAATATGGAGATAAGCAGGTTTTGAATCAGCACCTGCAAAGGAAATGTATTGACGGGCATGAACGGGTGAAATACCAACCGGTGTCATTGCACTGCTCAATGTATTCTGAATGCCATCAATATCTATATCAATACCCGTGAGTGTATCTTCGGTAAACCCGGTAGCATGTGCCACGGCCTGTAAAAAGGTTCTTTTTTCATGCACGAAAATATCTTCAAACGTTATGCAATCAATAAACGGGTTGTTCACGATATCTACCCAAATATTTTGCGGTAAATAATTTTCATGCAAACCTACCACGCAGTATTTCTGTAAATAGCCATCTTCTTCTGCATAGCGAAATGCATTGCCACTGTGTCTTCCTTCCATCGGCCGGTAATCGGCATGTGCATCAAGGTTAATGCAATTGATCTGTGCCAGCGGAATAACACCGGCTTTGTGCCAGCCTTTGGCAGTTCCTTTTATCAGGGGATAAGAATTATTATGTCCACCACCAATAACCAGCGGTATCTTCTTTGCTTCTGTAATGATCTTGGCAAGCTGTTCCACTTCATCATCAATAGTAATAACTGCATGGCGGTATGCTTCAATTTTTTCATCTTCTCCTTTTGCTGTTGTATCAATCAGGTACTGCATATCCCCAAAATCAAAATGTCCTGCCAGTAATATTTCGCCACCATCAAAAAAATCATTGCTCTGGATATTTAAAAAACTCTGGAGAAAAGGAACCCATAACGTATCAGCTCCACCAATACCATAATTTCCTTTGGCGCCCAGGTCTTCCGGCACACCAAACAAAACATATTTTGCTGTTGATCCGGCAATTGACTTTTCTATACTGCCTGCATCACTGATCACCTGTAACCGCTCACCCAGTTTTGTTTCAAAGCGGCGGATCTTTGTTAAGGAAAGCACATCCTGTTTGTTATAAATTTTCAGGTGGCGCATCGTAGCCAGTTTAGGGCTTTTTTCTGCGGGCTCCATTTCTATTGCTTTCTGCATGGGTGATATGAATTTTGTTTACTAAAACTAAAGAAAATGTGTTTACCCCAACTATTCTTTATTTACAATCTCCTTTTGGTTTTATGTTTTCCTGTTCTATCCGGAGCGTCGGTCCAGATGACTGATTCTTAAATTCTATAATCCAGATACTGTCAAAATCCTCTTTATTCCATTTCAATTTTCCTTTTATGCCGAGAGCTTTCGCCAGGGCAGGTATATTGGAATGTTCCCAAACCATTAGCACCACTCCTGCTTTCTTTGTTATGTCGGCTGCGGCTTCATCCACATCTCCTTCTTTAAAAGATGAATTCAGAGTAAGATTATGTTTAATAGCAAATGGTGTTATGGTTTGCAGCATTCTTACCCTGCTGGTAGCTTTGCCTGTATTTAATTTGGGGATATAAGTAAAATCAGGAACACCTGTAACGGTATCAAGTACTGCAGGCAATGCCAATGCCCTGTTTTGACCCATCGGGCAAAGATTATCTCCCAACTCCGGTTTTTCGGCGTGACGGATGATTACGACTTTTAAATGTGTTTTGGAAGAACTGTTTTGAGAACAAGATTCAGCTGAAGAAAATAAAAGCAGTATACATAGAGCGGGAATAAATTTCATACCTTTTTCATTAATAATTTATAGTATTTCTATTTTTATTTCATGCAGAAACACAAAGAAAATAAGCAATAAGTAAACGGTCACTCTTTGCGACTTTGCTCTTTCTGTTGCTTTGAGTAAAAATATTTTCTACACCCCTATCTTCTCATTCACCATTTTCAATATCTCCTTTTCTAAAGCTATTGTTTTATTCTCAATCTCTTTGCCTTTAACAATAATTTCGCTTACAAAACTCTTGTCATCATAACCCGCTGCATTAATGCGCACATTCATAAAAGCACCCATCACGGCAGCCCGGGCACATAAGGCTCCTACGCCGGCATCGGATACAGAATTGGGATTGCCGGTATCCGCCATTGCTTTTATTACTTCCATACTCTCATGAGCTGCTACCATTACGTTGAAAGGAACTTCAATTGCGATTTTCGTAGCTTGCTGGATAGCATGGGTTCGGAACATTTTTTCTTCATCGGTTGATTTAGGTAAACCAAAAGCTGACATGATAAGATTGAAAGCCCGGGTATCCTCATCTACCAGTCGTAGTAATTCATTTTTATACTGCTGGCCTTTTTCGGCCCAGTTGCTGAATTCTTCCCAGCGGTCATCCCATCCTTTTTTATGCGAAGAAAGATTGGCCACCATCGTTGCCAGTGATACTCCCAGCGAACCAACGTATGCCGCAATAGAACCACCACCCGGTGCCGGACTTTCACTCGCCGTTTCATCTGCAAAATCAGCCAACGGCATATTCACCAGTTTGCTATCTGCTTTATTCTTTAATAAATATTCGATGATACGTTCTTCCGGCTTGAATGGACCGAGCTCATCAAGCCCCATAGACTTCACTGCAATTTTTATCAATTCTTTTTGGGATACACCGGTGGATCGTTGTTGTTTGCGAAGAAAATATTTTCCGGCATCCAGCAACGACTGCAACGGAACCAATCCTACGAGTTCGCTACCGGTTACCCGTATACCTCTCGCCTCTGCCTTTTTGCACACCTCATCAAAGGCTATATGAACCGGAGTAATATTAATATTAGTAAGGTTCATAGATAGCTGGGCAATACCATACTCTTCAATATACCAGCCGATCGCTTTTACAGCTTTCAAACTTCCTGGTTGCACGACTTCTTCCCCTGTTTTATTTTTTACTTTTCTCCCCGCTTCTCTTACATCAAAAGCAATGGCATTGGCTCTTCTTGTGGAAGTAGTATTTAAATTGATATTATATGCCACTAAAAAATCTCGTGCACCTATAACTGTTCCTCCTCTTTTGGCATCAAATTCAGCAGGACCAAAATCGGGTTTCCATTCCGTCAATTTTATTTTCTTAAAAAATCCTTCATACTCACCGGCTCTTATCACCGAAAGATTATTTCTTTTTTTATCTGGTTGCGCTGCTTCATAGAGGTAAACGGGTAATTGTAACTGCTCTCCTACTTTCTTTGCTAATTGTTGCGCATACTTTGCTGTTTCTTCCATCGTGATATTGGCAATCGGAATCAGTGGACACACATCGGTAGCGCCCATACGGGGATGTTCGCCTTTGTGTTTACTCATGTCAATCAGCTCCCCTGCTTTTTTAATTGCTAAAAATGCAGCATCTATTACGGCTTCAGGATGACCAACAAAAGTTACTACAGTACGGTTAGTAGCTTTTCCGGGATCAACATTTAGCAGCCTCACTCCTTCTACCATTTCAATTTGATCGGTGATCTGTTTGATGATAGCAAGATCGTTGCCTTCGCTGAAATTGGGAACACATTCAATGATAGGTTGCATGCTGGTTTTATTTGTGTGCTAAGATATTACCTGTCTGCCGAAGCGCAAGCGTAGGTAGGTTTGTGGAGTAAAACTGTATGCAGGTGTTTTTTTGTGTAGCCGGCTGTGTTGCTACTATCATCGTCTGTTGTATCACCTATGGCTATCGGGTCACTTGTACGTTCGGTAATTCTATTGAGCTTGTCGAAATATCAGCAATAACCGAACTCTCTCTTTTGTCCCGTAGGGGACATTTCGTGGGTAACACTCATAAACGAATGCTCGAAAACGTTCCATCGGAACGTCTGGTGTAACCTTACTTTCGAAAACGTGCACCATGCGTTCCTACGGAACGCTAACATCACTCCGGATGATTTTGTTCTACTACTACTACCCATGATGCGTTCCGCTGGAACGCAATCGTAACTCGAAAATTTCTAAATGTCCCTATGGGACATATCGTGGGAAATAGCCATAACGAGTGCTCTGAAATGTTCCATAGGAACATCTGGTGCAAATTAAATTTATAAAAAATAATACCATGTGTGTCTGGTGCTATCAATCCAATTGAAACGCAAATAACGTTTTGTATATTTAAACATTAAACCTTAACCAATGCCCAATACCTACACCCAACTTCACATTCAATTGGTATTTGCTGTAAAATTTCGTATTGCACTCATTCAAAAGGAATGGAAAGACAGATTGCATCAATACATTACCGGCATCTTTCAGCAAAACGAACACAAGATGCTTCAGATAAACAGCATGCCCGACCATATTCATATTTTCATAGGTATGCGGCCGCATCAATCCATTTCAGCCTTGGTGCAAAACGTAAAATCAGAAAGCAGCAAATGGATCAAGGAAAACAAGTTTTGTAAATCATCATTTGCATGGCAGGAAGGATTTGGCGCATTCTCTTATTCCAAAACACATGTTGACAGAGTTATCCGCTATATCCAAAACCAGGAAACCCATCATAGAAAAGAAGCATTTTTGGATGAATATCGCAAGATGCTGAAAGCTTTTGAAATTGATTATGATGAGCGATACATCTTTAAAGAACCGGAATAAATTAACTCTTGCTGAAATTGGGAACACGTTCAAAGAAAAAATAAACGAAACAAAATCCCCGCTTTCAAAAAATGTATCTTAGTAGAAACCCTTAAAAATGATAATTCTCCAAATTGAACACCCCGTTCCGGATTATAATAGTTGGAAAAAAGCATTTGATAGTGACCCGGTTAATCGTAAACAATCAGGCGTAAAACGATACAAAATATTCAGCCAAACGGACAATCCAAACTACATTATTGTCGACCTGGAATTTGACAACCACAATGATGCAAAGAATTTAATGGCAGCATTACAACAGTTGTGGAAACAAGTGGAAGGAAAAATTATAACAGGGCCAAAGGCAAGAATTATTGAAATGATAGAGAGCAAAGAATATTAAATAATAGTAAGAACGTTGCTGATAACTCTATCCGCTTGAGTAAATTTTAATCCTGATTATCAGCAAAAAGCTATTGCTTCCCTAATTGATCAGTATTCGGAAGCCAGGGAAAAAAGCGAGCTAGATTGCTTAGAACCATACGGACTCATTGATGTGGATCAATTGGTATCAGTTGGTGAATGGCGAAATGGTATCGGTGTCGCCAGGTAGAGCCGGCTTAAAAGCTCTCCCATTAATCAGTATATACCAAGATTAAAATATAAGAACGCTCAAACTCAATCAACGCTATCGCAGTTTGCAGGTACGAAATAAACAAATGCGGCGGCATGATTCGAAAAATGTGGAATATAATTTTTCAGGTTCTTAAAAAGTTGATTTAATATTCCATACAAATAATCATAACTTACTATCGATTCGCTGATATCGTGATTAGAAAAAAGAGTCTAATTTTATTTTTAATCTAAACTAATGTTTA
>DASVOE010000156.1:0-18621 GCA_036383515.1 Chitinophagaceae bacterium
ATACATGTGGTTTCCTGCTGATCGCTTTATAATTTTTCAGATCATCCGGCGTAATGATTCCATTGCCTCTTTTCATTTCCTCTACGATCAGCCGGGCTGTTTCGCCTTCATAAAATCCAGCAGCATTTTTTTGCTGTATACGTTCTAATGTATGGGCAAGATCCGATTGTATCAATGTATCGCCTTCTTTCCAGGCAATATCTTTTACAAACACGGGCATTACCGTATTGAATTTTTTCAACTGACCCTGTAGTGCATTTAATGAATACGCTTCTTTTCTACTGATCACAAAACCTTTTTTAGCAAGTTCGATGGCTGGCTGTATTAATGTTGAAAAAGGAAGCTTAGCATATTGATGTGCTGCAAATAAACCTGCTACTGTACCCGGCACACCACTGGCGAGATGACCATCCTGGCTTTTATCAGTTCTTGCTGTTCCATCCGGATCTATATACATATCACGACCGGCTTTACCAGGCGCCATTTCCCGGTAATCCAGGGCGATAAGATTTCCGTCCTTCAATCTTGCAACAGTAAATCCACCTCCACCGAGGTTGCCTGCATTAGGATACACCACTGCTAAGGCTAGTTGCGTTGCAATGGCAGCATCCATGGCATTGCCACCCTTTTTTAATATTTCGACACCCACCTGGCTGGCCAGGGGATGTGCTGAAACAACAGCCCCGTTTTCGGCTACTGTTCTTTTTTGAATTGAATATTGATAAGGGTTTACTCCTGTTGAAAGAGAAGAATTATTTTTTGTGCTCTTACATGCAACGATCATCAGCGACAGTAAAAGCAGCATTTTTATTTTAAATAGCATCTGTATTGTATTCATAGCAGCAAGATAACTAAATCTGGAAAATTGATGACAGGTGTTCAATCTCAACCTAAAATAGTTAACTTAGTAATCATCAACCTTATTCTGCAAATTCATTTTATACTATACGCTTCACTAAAACCAATGTTATGAGAAATAATCTGTCAAACCTGTTCAGAGCATGTTGTTTGTTTATCCCATTATTACTTTGTTGTCTCATTTCTTTGGCCCAAACCGGAACTATACGGGGTAACGTTAAGGATGCAAACGGTCTTCCTATGGCCGGGGCTTCTGTTATACTCGAAGGAACCAAAAAAGGAACACTTACTAATTCATCCGGCGATTACCTGATCCAGGTATCACCGGGCACCTATATGCTGGTAGTTAGTTATGTGGGAACACAAACACAGCGAAAACAAATAATAGTGGTTCCCAATGAAGATACCCGGTCTGATTTTGATCTTATAAATTCCGGGGAATTATCACAGGTGATCGTTGGATCCCGGTCCTCTACAGCAAGAACCAGGATTCAAACACCCGTACCGGTAGATGTGATCCAGATTTCACAAGTGGTAAATGATATCGGTCAGGTAGAGCTTAGCCAGATACTAAATTTCATTGCTCCTTCTTTTCAGTCGGCCCGGCAAACCATTGCTGATGGAACTGATCATGTGGATCCTGCCCAACTGCGTGGATTAGGAACTGACCAGGTATTGGTACTGATAAATGGAAAACGCAGGCATCAATCGGCACTGGTGAATGTAAATGGTACGGTAAACCGTGGATCCGTAGGTACTGATATGAGTGCTATTCCGGCTACTGCGATTGAAAGAATAGAAATATTGCGGGATGGCGCTTCTGCCCAGTATGGATCTGATGCTATTGCAGGTGTGATCAATATTGTTCTGAAAAAAAGAACAGGCTTGCTCGAAGCCGGTGTAAGCTATGGTCAATACATTACTTCTTACGATAAAAATTATGCTATTTATAAACTGGCCAATAAAACTGACGATCCTTCCGTGAAAGTAAGAGACGGCGAAAATGTGCAGGCATCTTTAGGATATGGTTTTGCCATTGGCAAAGGTTATTTAAACCTCACAGGTGAATACATCGACCGGCAGCCTACCAACAGAGCCGGTACTTACACAGGAAGAATATATCCTTTGGTAAACGGCGCTAACCGCGATGATTCAATAATGCAGGCAAGAGGGCTTGACAGGAATTATTTTGATCTGCACATTGGTAATTCAGAAATGAAAGGAGGCAATGTGTTTTACAATTTTGGTTATCCCGTAAGTGACAAAACCGAAATATATGTATTCGGCGGGTATGGTAAAAAGAAAGGAACGGCTGCAGGATTTTATCGCTACCCCGATGGTGCCACCAGTATCGTTAGCGGGGCCACGATATACAGGAATAATGTGCTGGCCATGTATCCCAATGGTTTTTTACCACAGATCAATTCTGACCTTATTGATTTTTCTGTTGCTGCCGGGCTGCGTACCAAAATTGATCAATGGGATTTTGATATCAGTAATACGTTTGGCATCAATAAATTTGATTTCACCATTGATCAATCGGTGAACTATACCCAGTTTTTCTTACCCGGCAATAAGCAAACGGTGTTTGATGCAGGAGGATTAAAATTTTGGCAGAATACCATGAATGCAGATTTTTCCAGGAAATTTAATGTGCTGGAAGGAATGAACCTGGCAGTAGGAGTTGAATCAAGAGTAGATGTTTTTGGTATTCGTAGTGGTGAGCCTGCATCCTACTTAAACTATGATACAGCATCCAAAGCAGCTTCCGGCGCCCAGGTATTTGCAGGTTTTAAACCAAGTGGTAAAGACAAAAGCCGGAATGCCAATGCGGCTTACGCTGACGTAGAGCTTGATATCACAAAGAAATTCCTGTTAACAGGCGCCCTGCGATTTGAAAACTATACTGATTTTGGTTCTACACTCAATTATAAATTTTCAACCCGTTACAGGATCAGTGATAATTTCAATATAAGAGCTTCGGCCAGTTCCGGTTTCCGTGCACCCTCGATGCAACAGCGTTTTTATGAAAAAACCAGCACTTTGTTTGTATCTACTCCTTCAGGTCTTGTTGCTACAGAAAGCGGCACATTCACTAATGATAGTAAAGCAGCGCAGATCCTGGGCATACCTCAATTGAAAGAAGAAACAAGTAATAACTATTCTGTCGGCATTGCAGCAAGACCATTCAGGGGTTTTGAAATTACAATAGATGCTTACCAGGTAAATATCAAGAACCGTATTGTATTGACCAATAATTTTACCGGTGGTAATAACCAGGCGCTGAAAGATCAGTTAGCAGCTGCCGGTGCAAGCACCGCTAACTTTTTTTCTAATGCGATTGATACCCGTGCCCGTGGATTGGAAACCGTGCTTTCTTATAACATCAATTTTGCTGGCAAACATTCACTGCGGGCTATCCTTGCTGCAATATTTATCGATAATGAAGTGAAAAAAGGAGCAGATGGTAAACCAATCATACATGCTTCACCCATTCTTGTTAGCAGCGGACAATTAGGAAATTATTTTAACCGGGAAGATCAGAGTCGTATTGAAGTAGCGAACCCTAAAAATAAAGTAAGCCTGACATTGAACTATAAGGTCAGCAAGTTTGGTGCAATGGTGCGGTTCGTTAATTTTGGAAAAGTGATATATCTTGATCCTACTATGGATCCGGCTAATCCCGGTGCATTCCCGATGAATGCCTTTAATAATAATGCAAGAGAAACGCTTGACCAGGAATTTGCTTCTAAATTGGTAACGGATGTTTCGCTCTCGTACCAGGTTACAAAAGAATTGGGATTGACGATAGGTGCAAATAATTTACTGGATGTGTACCAGGACAGGCATACACATAGCGGCAATATGAGTTTTGGTCGTTTTATTTTCAGTCGCCGTGTGCAGCAGCAGGGTTTCAATGGGGCTTACTATTTTGCCCGATTGAAATTTGAATTGCCCGTAAAAAAGTAAAGGCTCCCTTTTAATAACAGGCTATCGTATTTTTTGCGGTAGCCTTTTTTATTTATGGCGAAAGCTGGTTTAGAACCTATCTCAAAAGTTTATTTCACCCCTTCGGGGTTTGGGTCAAACGTTATGTATTCATGTTATAATAATATCATCTCCCGAAAAAATCGGGACAGGCTCTTCGGGATGCTAAGGCCGAAGGCCCGAAATTATTATACTACCAGAACGATTTTACATATTAAATCCCGAAGGGCAATGTCATTTAGTTAAGCGTTTTTTGTTCCATAGGAACATTTGGTGGGTTAGAAAGATTCTATAGTTTAGGCACGTTCCGTAGGAACGTTTGGCGCTGCGGATTTTACACCAGGCGTTCCTACGGAACGAAAAGCACCCTTGTTCTTGTTGAATTACCCGCCAAATGCTCCGTTGGAGCATAAATGCAATCCGTAACTAAATGACATTGCCCGAAGGGATGACATAAAAAGATTTTTAAGATGGCTTACCTATATTTATATATTATATATTGCTAAAAAATTAAACCATGCACAAGCGATCATTATTGTTATTCTCGCTCTTACTATTTACAGTTGTATCATTTGGGCAGTTAAAATCTCCCGAAGAATTCCTCGGTTATAAGATCGGCAGCCGGTACACACCGCATTGGAAGATCATTAATTATTTCAATCATGTGGCAGCTAATGCAACTTCAACGGTTAAGCTGCAGCAATATGGACAAACCAACGAAGGTCGTCCTTTACTGGTCACGTTTATTTCATCGCCAGAGAATATCAGCAATCTTGAGCAGATCCGGGTAAACAATATCAGGCTGGCTAACATGGCAAAAGATAAAGCAGCGCCTATTGAAGCTAATGCACCTGCCATCGTATGGCTAAGTTATAATGTGCATGGAAATGAAACATCTTCTTCTGAGGCCGCTTTGCTTACTTTATATGCATTGGTTGATCCGTCGAATAAAAAAACAAAAGAGTGGCTGAAGAATACAGTAGTGGTAATCGATCCCTGCATCAATCCTGATGGCAGAGACCGGTATGTGAATTGGTTCAATAGCGTGGTAGGTAAAAATGTAAATCCGCAATTGATTGCCCGTGAGCACCGCGAGCCATGGCCCGGTGGCAGAACCAATCATTATAATTTTGATCTCAACAGGGATTGGGCCTGGCAAACACAGATCGAATCACAGCAACGTATAAAAATATACAGGGAGTGGATGCCGCAGGTGCATGTGGATTATCATGAACAGGGAATTAATGAGCCTTACTATTTTGCTCCTGCCGCACAACCGTATCATGATGTGATCACTCCCTGGCAACGGGATTTTCAAACCACTATTGGTCATAATCATGCAAAATATTTTGATGCCAATGGCTGGTTATATTTTACCAAAGAAGTTTTTGACCTGTATTATCCTTCGTATGGCGATACATGGCCTACGTATAATGGTGCCATCGGCATGACCTATGAACAAGGTGGCGGTGGTGCAGGCGGTGCGGCCGCGATCAATGATGAAGGTGATACGTTAACGTTATATGACAGGGCCATTCATCATTTCACTACTTCACTCAGCACGATTGAAATCTCGTCGTTGAATGCCGGCAAACTGGTTAAAGAATTCCGTAAATTTTTTAATGATGCGGTCAGTATAGGTATTGGCGAGTATAAATCGTATGTGATCAAAAACAATGGAGTGGATAAAGAAAGGATCAATGCATTATTGAACCTGCTTACAAAAAATGGAATCAGCTTTAGCTATGCAAACGGAAGCAGTGGTAAAGGATATAATTATACTACCGGGAAAGAAGAGTCCTTCAGCACACAATATGATATTGTGATATCTGCTATCCAACCGCAATCAGCCATGATAAAAGTATTATTTGAACCAAAGCCCAAACTGGTTGACTCTCTTACGTATGATATTACTGCATGGTCGCTTCCTTATGTATATGGACTAACGGCGTTTGCATCAAAAGAAAAAGTAAACGCAGATGGAATGGCACAGGCCGCTTATGTTCCAAATACACCTGCAGATGCGTATGGCTATGTGATCCGCTGGCAGGGATTGCAAAGTGTAAAAACAGTTTCTCAATTGATGCAGAAAGGTATCAGGCTCCGGTATGCTGAAATGCCGTTTGAAGTAAATGGTCAGCAATTCGATCGTGGTTCCATCATTGTATTAAAGAAAGGCAATGAAGGAAAAGATCTTTCAACCACGTTGACAGAGATTGCCAATAGCAATGGAGTTAAGCTAAATGCTGTATCAACCGGGTTTGTTGATAAAGGATATGATTTTGGGAGTGACAAAGTGCACCCGATGAAAGCGCCGAAAGTGGTTTTATTAACGGGAGAAGGTATTGGTTCACTTGGAGCCGGGGAAGTATGGCATTTCTTTGAACAGCAGATTGATTACCCACTGACGCTTATCAATGTCAATGATATTGGTCGTGCCAACTGGAATAACATTGATGTGCTGATCATGCCATCGGGCAATTATCGTTTCCTGAATGATAAAGCAGGTACTGATCAGTTTAAAGATTGGATCAATAAAGGAGGCAGGGTAGTGGCGCTTGAAGGTGCTGTTGCTGCATTGGCAAAAGCAGAGATCGGCATCAAAGCAAAAAAAGATGAAGATGATAAAAAAGATGATAAAGTTAGTTATGATGTGCTGAAAAAATTTGAAGACAGGGAAAGAGATTTCATTCCTGCTACTACGCCGGGTTCTATTTACAAAGTGGAATTAGATAACACACATCCGTTGGCGTATGGTTATCCCAACTATTATTATACATTGAAGCAGGATGATAATATTTACGAGTTTATGAAAGAAGGCTGGAATGTGGGAGTGATCAAAAAAGATAACCAGGTAGCCGGGTTTGTAGGCAACAAACTAAAAGACAAATTGAAAGATGGTTTATTGTTTGGCGTTCATACGATGGGCAATGGCGCTGTTAGTTATTTAGTGGATGATGTGTTGTTCCGGAATTTCTGGGAAAATGGAAAGCTGTTATTTTGCAACGCCGTTTTTATGGTCGGCCAATAAAATAGAAGAGGCTGTTTCTAAAGATGTTTTAAGCTGCTGAATAAAATAGGGTGTCCCGACTTTTTGGGGCGGCCTATTTTATTTTCTCCGGAGCTCCTTCCAATACGATTACTATCAAACCGCTTGTGGGTTCATGTTTATTGATGAGCATATCATTTTTAAGTGTAGCTTTATATTCTCAATTTATTCCACCATGGAATCTGATCATTGTCTTTTTACGTCTATTCAATCGGAGATTAAGTTTACGATCTACAATACTTCTCCTCCCGCTATTGGCTGTTAAATAAATGATGCGCAAAACAAGGTTGTTTTGCCAACACCTTCAGATGCTTCCCGAAATAGCTGAAGGAAATGCTGTGTCCTGTTTACAATTTGTTAGCATCCTTGCCTGCACCGGCAACGTGAGTTTTCTATAAACAAATACTTTTATAAACATTAATTATTTAAACCATCATGGAAAAATCTGAACTGATCCGCTGGGGATTGATCGTGGGTGTCCCCCTTTTTATTTTACTGTTTTACAAATTTATTCTTCGTGTTTTCTTTGGTCTCGTTATCGTGCCTGAAGACAGGATCGGTCTTGTAACCAAAAAATTTGTTCTGTTTGGTAAGCAGGAATTACCCGAAGGACGCATTATTGCCACCAAAGGTGAAGCAGGCTTCCAGGCACAAACATTGGCGCCGGGTGTTTACTTCTGGAAATGGATATGGCAATACTCTATCACTTTTCAACCTTTTATTATTATACCAACAGGTAAGATAGGGTTGATTTTAGCAAGAGACGGAGCGGAATTAGAAACCGGCAGGATACTTGGACGTAAGGTAGAATGTGATTCATTCCAGGATGCCGAAGCATTTCTTGTAAATGGAGGTCGCAAGGGTAGGCAAACGGCCATCATTGCTCCCGGTTCTTATCGTATCAATACATTTTTATTTGAAATTGAATTGACTGATATGACCATGATCCCTGATAATGCAGTGGGAGTGGTAACGACAGCAGAAGGTAAGCCGTTGGAAGAAGGACAAATTGCGGGTAAGGTCGTTGAAGGGCATAATAAATTCCAGGATGCTGATACGTTCCTGGCCAACCATGGTTATAAAGGTTTGCAGGAACAGGTGATACTGGCAGGCTCTTATTTTTTAAATCCATGGTTTGCAAAAATGGAAATGGTAAAAATGACAGAGATCGCCATCGGGTATGTAGGTGTAATTATCAGTTATGTGGGTGAAGAAGGAAAAGACCTGAGCGGTACTGATTTCAAGCATGGAAATATTTTTGCCAAGGGCTTTAAAGGAGTGTGGGCCGAACCATTAGGTCCCGGAAAATATCCCATCAACCCTTACATTATGAAAGTGGAACTGGTACCTACCACTAACCTTGTATTGAATTGGGCCAATGCAAGAAGTGAATCACACCAGTTGGATAAACATTTATCAACGATTACGGTACGCAGTAAAGACGGGTTCCCTTTTAATCTTGATGTGTCGCAGATCATTCATATACCAACAACCGAGGCGCCAAAAGTGATTGCCCGGTTTGGTAACATGAATAACCTGGTAAGCCAGGTATTGGAACCTACTATCGGTAACTATTTCCGTAACAGTGCACAGGATAGTGATGTGATCGCTTTCCTGGGCACCCGAAAAGAAAGACAACAATCTGCCAAGCAACATATCGGAAATGTATTGGATCAGTACAATGTATATGGCGTGGATACACTGATCGGCGATATAGTGCCACCTGAAAGTTTGATGAAGACGTTGACGGATCGTAAAATAGCAGAAGAACAAAAAATAACATACGAAACAGAAAAAAAAGCACAGGAAACAAGACAAAGCCTGGAAAAAGAAACAGCTATCGCTGATATACAAAAGGAAATTGTGAAAGCCGACCAGGGTGTATTAATTGCAGAACGTATTGCCGACGCTTCCGTAAAAAAAGCAACGGGTGAAGCCAATAGTGTTCGTCTTCAATCAACAGCCGAAGCCGATCGGTTAAAACTATTGGCTAGTGGTGACGCAGAAAAAATCAGGGTACTGGCAAAGGCAAATGCTGAACAAATTCAGTTACTCGCTAATGCTGAAGCGGAAAAGATATCCCTGACTGGTAATGCTGAAGCAGGAAAAATACTGGCCATCGGTAAATCAAATGCAGAATCATACAAGTTATCGGTTGATGCAATGGGTGGCGACAACTTTACACAACTAAAAGTGATCGAATCTATTGCTACGCAAAACGTAAAGATCATGCCAGATGTATTGATAGGGGGTAATGGCGATAGTGCTAATGGAGGTATCAGCGGTTTGCTTGGATTGCAATTGCTGGAACAGTTAGGAAAGAAGGTAAACAAGGATAATGATACAAAAAGTAAGAACTAAGACATTTTTGTTAACATAAAATGAAAGGTTGCGATCCCGCTAGTTGCGGGATCGCCTTTTTGTACCGGCGGCCTGAACACTATTCAAATAGCCATTATATTCGCTGAATAATTTGATGGAATGAAGAAACTTCTCCTTATCGTATTTATTTATTGCCAATTTCCTATAGCTTATTCACAAGCTCCTCAAAGCTGGACATCAGCAGATATGTATCTCGCCATTCGTAAATTGAATGTATTGGGTTCCGTTTTATATGTGGCCGCTCACCCGGATGATGAGAATACAAGATTGATCGCCTATTTATCCAAGGATAAACTATACCGCACCGGGTACCTTTCTCTAACAAGAGGCGATGGCGGACAAAACCTGATCGGGAATGAACAGGGCATTGAATTAGGGTTGATCCGTACACAGGAATTATTAGCTGCACGAAGAATAGATGGTGGTGAACAATTTTTCTCAAGAGCTTATGATTTTGGATTCTCTAAAAACCCGGAAGAGACATTTACAAAATGGGATAAAGAAAAAATATTGAGTGATGTGGTATGGGTGATCCGGAAGTTTCAGCCAGACGTGATCATTACACGGTTTCCTACTACGGGTGAAGGCGGGCATGGTCATCATACTGCTTCTGCTATTTTAGCCAATGAAGCTTTCAGCGCTGCTGCCGATCCGAATCGTTTTCCTGAACAATTGAAATATGTTTCAGTGTGGCAGGCCAAAAGACTTCTCTGGAACACCTTCAATTTTGGTGGAACCAATACAACAAGAGAAGATCAATTGAAAATTGATGTAGGCGGTTACAACCCGTTGCTGGGAAAAAGTTATGGTGAAATCGCTGCTGAAAGTCGCAGCCAGCACAAAAGCCAGGGTTTTGGTGTGCCGGCATCAAGAGGAGAATCGTTGGAATATTTTAAAGCTACCAAAGGCGATCAGCCAGCCAATGACCTGATGGAAGGAACAGAATTGACCTGGAAAAGAGTGCCGGGTGGTGAAGCCATATCAAAAACCATTGATAGTCTTTCACGGTCTTTTGATCTTTCACATCCTGAATATTCGGTAGGAGGGTTGGTGAAATTATATAAGGCTATCAATAGCCTGCCCGATGGCTATTGGAAAACACAAAAGTCAAAAGAAGTGCACCAACTGATAGCTCAATGCAGTGGTTTATTTTTGGAGGCAACAACAACAGAACAGTTTGCGGTGGAGACCGATTCCTTAAGACTTAATTTTTCGTTTAATAATCGCCTGGGAACGGATGCTGTATTGCAAAAAGTAACGGTTGATAAATTTGATTCTGTATTCATAAAGCCATTAGAGAAAAATAAAAATCTCGCCTTTTCAAAAACAATTTTTGTTCCTGCAGATAAGAATATTACCCAACCGTACTGGTTAGCCAATAAAATGGAAGAAGGTTATTTTAATGTGCAAGACCAGCTATTGATAGGTCAGCCGGATGTTGCCCCCGCTTATGTCGCCAATATACAGGTAAAAATATTTGGTGAGCCGTTTACTTTTATGCGAGCAGTGAGGTATAAGTTTACCGATCCTGTCCGGGGCGAATTGTATGAGCCGTTAGTTGTATTACCACCGGTATTGATTGAGCCCGAAGAAAGACATAAGATTTCAAAAGATAATAACTCCTTTTCCGGAATTATATACATGACAGGAAAAAAGAAAGGTTTTCAAACTACCATCAAAGACGTAGGAAGAGAAAAAGTGGACGATGTCAAAGTGAAGTATACGCCTTCTGATATCATTTTTGAGGATAAGAACAAAACAATCGCAGTTGATTATTCGATCCAGGCCAATAAGGATAACGATTATTATTTTGGCGTTGATGCTAATAATGGAAGGAAAGATGTTTACCACCTGGGCATGAAAGAAATCAAATATGATCATATTCCTTATGTCAATTACTTTACCATTGCAACGGTTAACAATAAAAAACTTGATTTAAAAACATACAATAAAAAAATCGGCTACATAATAGGAGCTGGTGATAAAGTGCCCGAAGCCCTTGAACAAATGGGTTATGATGTAACCCTGTTGACGGATAAAGAACTTTCACGGAACAACCTCCAGCAGTTTGATGCGATCATTACCGGGGTAAGGGCTTATAATACCAATGAGTGGATGAATAATCATTACGATAAACTGATGAAGTATGTGAATGAAGGAGGCAATTTGATTGTTCAGTACAATACAAGTAATAATATTGGGTCGGTCAGGGCCAAGATCGCTCCGTATAATTTTACGATCACCCGTAACCGGGTAACAGATGAAAATGCTGCTGTCAGCTTTTTAAAACCAGAACATCCTGTTTTTAATTTCCCCAATAAAATTACGCCTGATGATTTTAAAGGATGGATACAGGAGCGAAGCATTTATCATGGCAGCGATACGACCGGTAAATTTGAAAAATTGATCAGCATGGCTGATCCGGGTGAAAAATCAGACGATGGCAGTTTGCTGGTGGCTAAATATGGAAAAGGATATTTCACTTATACTGGTATTGTTTTTTTCAGGGAATTACCAGCCGGCGTTCCGGGAGCATACAGGCTATTGGCGAATATCATTGCATTGAATAAGAAAAAAGCTTTTTGATGAACAGTAGTAAACAACCAAGTGTCAGGAGGGGAGAAATGGCCTTCATTGTTGCCATCGTTATAGGATTAGCAATCGGTATCCTGATCAAAAGAGTAAGGATTGGAATTATAATAGGTATAGTGCTGGGCTTCCTCATTATACTTACCGGCTGGTTACGAACAACAAGAAAATAAATGACAGAATCCCCTGACGATAACGCACCTTTTTTTAAAAACTGGAATGGCTGGTACATTGCTGTCATCCTTTTCCTGGTGATATTGATCATTTTTTTTTCATTGTTCACTAAATATTTTTCATGAGCCAGCTTGACTGGATAGTACTTATTGTAACGCTGCTTGCCATCATCGCCTACGGTTTATACAAAAGCCGTACTTCACACAACCTGGATGGTTATTTCTTAAGCAACCGCAGCATGCCCTGGGGGCTGGTGCTATTAAGTATTATGGGTACGCAAGCCAGCGCCATCACTTTTTTATCCGCACCGGGCCAGGCTTATACAGAAGGAATGGGGTTTGTACAATATTATTTTGGTCTGCCGCTCGCCATGGTAGTGGTCTGTATTTTCTTTGTCCCCATTTTCAGCAAACTGAAAGTGTATACTGCGTATGAATTTTTAGAAACAAGATTTGACAGCAAAACAAGAACACTCACTTCTTTTTTATTTTTATTATCAAGGGGATTGTCAACCGGCCTTAGCGTGTTAGCCCCTTCTATTATTTTAGCATCACTGCTAAACTGGAATATTTACTGGACCAATTTATTCATGGGAGGTCTCCTGATCATTTATACCATGACAGGTGGCGCCAAAGCTGTGGCTTATACCCAGCAGTTGCAACTCATCATCATTTTTACAGGTATGTTTCTCGCTGCTTACATGGTAGTAAATATGCTGCCGGCCAATGTGGGCTTTATTGATGCCCTCAAAGTGAGTGGCGAATTAGGACGGCTGAATGTTATTGATACGGGCATTACAAAAAATGGGATAGACTGGAGCGGCAAATACAATTTATTGAGTGGTATCATTGGTGGTTTTTTTCTTTCCTTATCCTATTTCGGTACCGATCAGAGCCAGGTAGGCAGGTACCTGACTGCAAAATCACTAAAGGAAAGCCGCATCGGGCTTATCATGAATGGATTTGTAAAGATCCCGATGCAGTTTGCCATATTATTAATAGGAGCGCTGGTCTTTACCTTTTACCAGTTCAATAAAGCGCCGATATTTTTTAACCAAAAGCAGGTTGATAAGATACAACAATCATCGCTTAAAGATTCTTTCAATGCGGTTCAGGCAAAATACGATGCACTGGCTGTACAAAAACAATCCCTGGTGATTGACTATGTACAAACACTGGATGCGGGTAATGCAGCGCTGGCAGATGAGAAAGCAATCGAATTAAAACAACTGCAAAAACAATCGGATAGCTTACGCAGTAAAGCGAAAGCCTGGATCGGTTCCAGCAAAGTAAAAGGAGATAGCAAGGACACTGATTATATTTTTCTTCGTTTCGTAGTGGATTACCTGCCGGCAGGATTGATTGGGTTACTGATCGCTATTATCTTTCTCGCCTCCTGGGGAAGTATTGCGGCGGCTATCAATTCGCTGGCATCTTCGAGTATGGTGGATTTTCACCGGCGGTTTACCAAAAACAAAGAAAGTGGTGAAGACGAATACCAGCTTTCTAAGAAGTATACACTGGCATGGGGAGTGTTCTGTATCATCGTAGCAATGTTTTCCTACAACCTGGGGAATAGTTTGATTGAAGCGGTAAATATACTTGGCTCATTATTTTATGGTGTGATACTCGGTGTTTTCCTGGTGGCTTTTTTCTGCAAAAACATTACGAATGGAAATGCCGTTTTCTGGGCAGCGATCATCACAGAGTTAATGGTGATTGCCATTTATATTCTCACCCGGATGAAAATTATTAACATGGGATTTCTATGGCTCAATCCCATCGGGGCTTTTGGTGTCATTGGCTTTTCAATGCTGTTCAATAAATTCCGTCTCTTAAAACAAAACCCTGCCATATAAATGACAGGGTTAATAAAAAAACATTTTTCCTGTTTATTTCAACTGGGCAATTAATTTTTCATTGAGTTTTACATAGTCATCATTTTTAGCAGCAACTGCCAGCGATTTTGATTTTTCAGCGGTTGCAATCGCTTCTGCTTTTTTACCCAATTTAGCAAGGCAGTTAGCTCTCTGGTGATGGATCCAGAATGCATCCGGTTGTGCTTCGGCTGCTTTATCAAACCATGTCAATGCTGTATTCAAATCTTTGCCATTGTCCATATAATACATGGCAGCATTGAAATAAGGTGGCTTATCTGTTTTCATAGCTGCATCAATGCTGGCCATTACTTTTGCATCAATATCGGTAACGATAGGTAAACTCACCACCGATTTATCCCACATGATAAGGAGCTCACAACTGGTTGGTTTGACATTAGCGAACTGCATGGTAAATGTTTCGGCCGCTGATTTTACTTTCCTCACGTCTGCATTCACTCTTACTATATCCATATCCTGTTTGTAAGCAGCCGGGCTTGTTACATCGGTTTGTTTACTGATGATAAGTGCCCAGCTTTTTTTATCAGGGATAGAAAGCAAACCATATTTGCCTGCAGGTATTTTCACCCCACCGATAATTACTTCATCACCAAAAGTAAGCGTAGTAGCGCTGTTGGCGCCTGTACGCCATACATTGCCAAATGGAACAAGATCACCAAATATCTTACGGCCTTTCATGCCGGGGCGGGAGTATGATAATTCAACAGCACTAAGACCAAAATCCTGCTTAATAGTTTGCGTGGGACTTGGCGCTGGTGTTTTTAATTGCGCTTCGACTGATAATAATGTAAAGATTGCAGCAGCAGCGAGAATTATTTTTTTCATATAAGCATTATTTTAGAAAAGCAAAGGTAGGTGGAAACTGCTGAAAGAGAAGTGGAAGTCATGCACCAGTATACAATATCAATAAATAGATGAACACGATCCTGCAGGAAGAAAGACTTGTTATTTATACAATGTTCTTAGAAAGTTATCGTCACGGTGGTTCTTCCTTTACGGGCTTTGCGTTTCCATTTAGGACCTTCTTTGATCAGGCGGATAGCTTCCTGGTCGCAGCTGTTGCATAAGGATTTTTCTACTTTGAAATTAACAGGCACTCCGTATTTATTTACTTCAAAAGAAACTTCCACCCGGCCATTATCCATCTGTTTTGTTTTCACTTCATCCGGTATATTCAGGTTGTTGGAAAGATAACTGTCATAATTTTCCCAGCCATCTTCTGGTTCCGGCTGCCCTTCTATCTTCATATTGGCGTCTCTTGCATACTTTTCGTAATTCACTTTTTTATTGGAAAGGGTTTGGGTGGCAACACTTTTATCTTCCTGCATAACCACCTGGTTGGAAGGAACAGCATTACGCAGCGAAATATTATTATCATTAAAACCAAGACCTCTTACCTGCACATTTAATAGGGTATCAGGAGAAGTGAGATTGAAATAGCCTCTTGCATCTGTATAGGTGCCTACATTATCCTGCACATTGGTGACATTAGCAAATGGGACAGCATTATTATACGCATCTGTAACCCGGCCCCGGAAATTATTGGCCCGGTATTGTTCATTCATTGCCTGGTTATTAACAGGAGCATTTGATTTATTGTAAGATTCTTGCCGGGCTGCCGGTGCTGTGCTTGCGATCAATCCTGCCTCTTTGTCTTTGGCAACCATCTTTTTTGCCCTTGATTCTTTTAATGCTTCTTCAGCTTTATAATTTTTATCTGCTATAATTCCGGCGTTAGTTGCTGCGGAATCCTTATTTATTGATGGTTTTGCCTGTGCTATAACGACCTCTGAAAGTTTATTATCATAAGTAGCAACACTGTCTGCTTTGAAAAAACTACTACCTGCAGGAGAAACAGTAGCTGTAACAACTCCCTGTTGATTTGTTTCGTTTGTTTTTTGTTGTTCACTGATTAATCCCGGGGTAACCTGTTTAGTTGTATCAGCCAGGGCAGGTGATAACGATGTTACGGATGAATCCGTTGTTGTAGTCTTTTCTTTAGCAAGATCACTTGCCTGGGCAATAGTCTCCTGTTTATTATTGGCAGTAGATTGATAGACGAGCCATCCTGCGCCCAGCACCACAACGATGATAGCTGCTACTTTCCATCCTGCAAAAGATTTTTGAACTGCCCCGGCATTCATTGCTACCACTTTCACCTTATCCTCTGTACTATCCGCCAATCTTTTTTTCAATTCATCAATATCCGCAGACACGTTTACGGGTGTCGTAAAATATCCTTCCATAGCATCGGCAAGAAAAGGATCATCCAGTGCTGCTTTTTCAAGGTCATGCATTTCCCCGGGCGAAAGCAGGCCTTTGTGATATTTTTCAATATCCAGTGCTGTAAATGTTTTTATTTTCTTATCATTTGCCATGTTGGCTTTTCCATTTTTTATGATCAACCTATACTCCTGATTCCTGGCTTTTAACTCCCGATTCGGTTTTATCCATACAGAGCTTCAGGTTTCTTCTGCCATTCTGAATAAAACTTCTTACCTGGTTCCAGTCCTGCCCGGTTATTTCCACTATTTCATTATAACATTTTCCTTCAAGGTAAAACAACCGGATAGATTCCTGCTGTTCAACTGTTAATGTGCCGAGACAATATTCTAATTTCTTAAAATTCTCCTCTTTTTCCAGCACTCCATTCAGATGCACATTGTCCTCGCTTTGCACAAGCTCATGTTTGAATTCCACTGTTTTCATATTTCGTGGTGTTCGCAGCTGCATCAGGCAATGATTTTTGGCCAACTGGTGCAGCCATCCCCTGAAATTATCTACTTCATGTTTTTTCAATTTTGATACCAGTTCTTCAAAGATCAGCATTACGCTATCCTTCGATCTTTCCGGTTCCTTGTAATATTTCAGGCAAACACCATAGACGAGGTCCATATACCGCTGGTATAATTCACCCAATACGGTCATATCACCCGATCCTTTATAGAGAACCATAAGCTCTTTATCGGCTAGTGAGGAATGTGCTATGTTTTTAATAAAGGTCACCCGGCTAAAATTAGCAAATAAAAATGGTAGGGTATATATGCAAATGCTAAAAAGAAAGCATCCATTTCTGTAGTGCTTTAAAATAAATGGAGGGTTGTATGCAAAATGAAATTAATTGGCATCCTCCCCTCAAATTGGCTAATCATTTAACAGCCGGTTAGTGATCCGGGGCTGGTTTTTACCGGCCCTCTTTTTACATCTGCTGTTTTTGGATTCAATAAAAATATAAACGCTTATGAGGAAAATATACATCTGTTTCCCACTTCTTATCCTGTCAGTATCGGCTTTTTCGCAAACGAATTGCCGGGTGATGATCAAAAACGAATTTGCCGGCAATAATTTATGTGTTTCCGGATTAACCATTTCACCTGATACTTCAAAAAAAGAGATTCGTTGGAGATGCAGGGCTGCCTCAACAACATCGTCCAATGAACCATTAATAATTGTAGATGGGATACCAATTGAAAATAAAAGTATCGCCTCATTGAATCCCAGTGATATTGAAAGCATAGAAGTTTTGAAAGATGTTGCTGCCCTCGCTTTGTGTGGAGGTAGGGGATATGCTGGCGTGATCATCATAACGACAAAAGCGAAAAGCGGGTTTGTGGTTAAAGATTTTTTGACGGGAACTTCCATTGCTTTTGCAACTGTTGTATTCACTTCAGTTAAAAATATAAAAGATACCCTGGCATTTATAGCTGATGACAACGGTATTGTTGTAACGGACAAACTAAAAGCAGGAGAGAAATATAGCGTTAAGGTCACCTCAGTTGGTTACAAGGGGTATCATACAAATTATAAAAGGGTAAATAAACGACAGGAATTCCTGCTTGAAAGAGATGTGGTTCTCAACTCCGAAGTTGTTGTAACGAATACTTATTGTCCTCGACGGATTTCCTGTGGCTTTACTGTAACTAAAATATCACATTCCCCATCATTGATTGATAGTGTATCATCTGTAAGAGTAAAATCAACTGTTTTCCCTAATCCTGTTCAACGAGGAAGTTCGTTTAGTGTTGAATTAAACGGTGTGGAAGAAAAGAGTATTTCAATCACAATACTGGATGCCGGAGGCAGACAGGTGAAAGCACAATCCATACAAACTGTTAAAGGAATCAATAAGTTCAGCATAAATACAGATAGCCGCTGGGCAGCAGGTATCTATTTTATTAAATTGGAGAACGAGCAACAAAGGCTGATAAAAACGGAACAGATCGTTATTCAATAACACCAAACTATTGTTATGGCCAGCAAAATTCAATTGACAATTCCAGAACCCTGTCATGAGAACTGGAATAAGATGACACCGGTTGAAAAAGGACGTTTCTGTCACTCCTGCCAGAAGCCGGTCATTGATTTCAGTACGATGAGTGACAGGGAAGTGGCACAATACTTTAAGCAATCAACAGGTTCGGTATGTGGCCGCTTTATGCAAGACCAGTTGGAGAGAGAACTTGACATACCTAAAAAAAGAATTCCCTGGGTAAGGTATTTTATTCAATTCGTAATACCGGCTTTCTTAACGGGTAGCAAAGCAATGGCACAGGGAGGTGTGGAAAGAAAAATAGGCGATACACTAACCCTCTCGCCGGTTGAATGTAACAGGAGTGATAAGGATATAAAAGGAGAAGTAAGAGGACAGGTAGCAGCAAAAAATGAACAAATATTGAAAGGTATA
>DASVOE010000157.1:0-41250 GCA_036383515.1 Chitinophagaceae bacterium
TGTTCTGTGAACTGTCCCACGATTTAATGGTGTTCTGTGAACTGTCCCACGATTCAATGGTGTTCTGTGAACTGTCCCACGATTCAATGGTGTTCTGTGAACTGTCCCACGATTCAATGGTGTTCTGTGAACTGCCCCACGATTCAATGGTGTTCTGTGAACTGCCCAACGTCACTACAACCGCCTTCGCTTCGCTCAGGCGGACACTATTCGTACCTGATGTATATATGTGGTTGCTCCGGAGCAAATCCTTGCCAAAGTTTTTTTCCAAATAATCAGCGTCAATCATTTTGTTATTCAGGCACCAGCGCATATTATCCTTTAATACCTGGAGCAATTGCTGAAAATCTACAGCTGCAATAATTCTTTTGAACTCCGGTTGACAAGCGTCATGTTTTTTGCACCTGTCAATAACATCCTGTTTAGTTTGTTCAAATGTTATCACTGGCTCAGCAATAACTACTGATTGATTGTTTACCGTGTCGCCGGTAGCGATGATTGAAGGATTATTTTTTTTCATTTTAAAAAAGTGTTGATTGGTTATTATTGACAGCCGCCTTCTTTTTTGATACCGACTGTCGTTTATCTGTTTTATTTTTCACCACTGTATCAGGAATGGCCTCTGTTTTTTCTTCTGTTTCAATTAGCACATCAGATAGATTTTCTTTTTTCACATGAAATCTTTCCCCATTCAATTCAACTAATCCAAATTCATTGCTCCAATTGATGAACCTTACCTTATCTCCCTTTTTACCAAATTCAATCCTTGAGTAGAACCCTGTTATGTCACAAATCAGATATTTAACTTCATCTGCCATATCCACTCATTTGCATTTCTGCTTTATGCTTTGAAAGCATCGTTCGTATAAAATCAAGCTGATGGGTGCAAGTGCGATTAATCCTGTCACACCAATTAACCAGGTAGTTGTACTCCTTTGCAAGAGCATCTACCTTTTTATTCACCAATGAAATGCTCCACACTTTTTGAGCTAACAAGGCCTCCCTTACAGTTTCTGTTATAGCAGAGTTTACGAATTGATCTTGCCAATATTTTGCATCAGCCAGCATCTTTCCGCTACGGGCCATATAGACTTCTAATTCTTTTCCCTTTGCTTCACATGCTGCCGGTTCGTCAATCGGATAGTCAGCTTCTAAGAATGATTGTATCTGTTCACATTCTTTTAGAATAGCATCAGCAGCGGTAACATCAATTTTTAACATTAGATAGAAGGTTGAGTCGTTGAATAATTGAACTGGCTACCAGTGAACAGTTCTTATCTGTTTCTTCCAACTTGTGCCAGTCTTCGCCGGTCATAAGCCATACACCAGATTGCGGTCCTATTTCAACTCCGTATATGTAAACAGGATATGAATGCGGGGTTGGCTTAACAGTAATTGGGTCGTCAAACTCAACTTTCCTATTGAAGTCTGTTTTTACAGTTTCAGCAATGCAGGCTATGAGTTCCTTATTTGTCATTTGATTTGAAGGTTTTTCTTTTCAACAAGCATTGCACCCGGAACTTCAGTTCCTTGTTTGAGTGCATCGCTGATTAGTGATTTGCTTATTTCTGATGGCTTTGTTACCCAATAGTCAGCAGGTACTTGAGTGTCATCCATAATTTCAACTGATTTGCTTTTGCGAAAAGAAAGAGTCACTAACGGATCTTCAATCTTATCAACCTGGAACTGTTCCATTGCGGATGAAATCAGTTCTTTCATTCTGTCGCAGGTTTTTTTATAAGCTTTGGCACGGTTAGCCAACCTTTCAGATTCTTCACTGATGGCATTGAATTGAGAAGTGAACTCTCTTATACGAAGGCCGTATGCAACGGCTTTGTTTTGCAGGTCTTCCTTGCTGATAAGAAGAGCCATTTCCATTTCCGGAGTTAATTCACCGCCATTCTCTAAAAGTTCGGCGGTGATGTTTGCATATTCTTCCCGGATATTATAAAGTGATTTTGTCATCTTGTTTTTTTAAGTGGTTAATTAAAATGGTAAATCGTCAATCGGTTCCGTGATTTCATTAGGTAAAGGAATGTTTGTGTGATCGGGCTGCTGGAGTGATGCAAACTCCAGTGAGCTTCTCATTTTTGTCTTAATGAAATCAGGCATAGTATTGAACAAGTCCCAATTGAAACTGTCGTATTCCAACTTAACAGTTTTGTTCACCTGGTCAGGACACTTAACCGATTTTGGCAATGGAGATACAGAGCCGATCTGTTCGTAAATTTTTGTTGGGTCTGTTTTAGATGGCTTGTGAATTACATTCAGCATACATGGCACACCAATCAGTTTAGATACGTCAAATGACTTGGCTTCTTCTTCTGTAAAATCTTTACCTCTCCATGAAGCCAGCATCTTGCGGAGGTTTGCCTTTTCATTTAATGAAAGAGTGAATTCCTGTGAGATAACAAAAGGCTGTTCACCATTCTCTTCTTTAAACACTCTTGTTTCTTCCGGCAGTTCCCAGCCAATGCGAACTTTGCTGAGTGTTTTTGTTTGCCCCATTATTACTTCTTCAACTGTCCCGATCTCAATCATCTGATAACATCTTGCGATGTAATTTCCAGCAGGAATCAGTTCTCTTTGTTTCCCGCTGTTAGTTGCATTAATAGCCATAGTAGTGATTATTTATAATTATAAATTGATTGCTGTTGAAAAGGAACCGGCCTTTCAATCCGGTTCCATATTTACCATTAACCAAAAACTCGTTTTAAAATGAATCCAGCAGGTTGACCTTTTGCATGATGGCTAAGGATTTATTACACATTCTGGATTACTATTTTTAATTTCTTCTGATTGCTCTTGGAAGCTTACCCACAACTTTTTTTAACCTGTTCGCCTCACTTCTTTCTTTTACTGCCCACCTGGCGAGAATTATATTGCCAATGCCCGATAGAATTATCAGCAACATGATCATCTGATTTGTTGTCATACGGCAAGTTTTGGATGAAGAGATATAGATTCTATTACTGCATCGTAGGCTTGTAAAAATTCCACTTCAGTGCAGCCATGAAATTTTTGCCATGCATCAGTTAACTCCTGTTTTGAAATGGATGATTCGATTGATGAGTTTTTAATAATCGTGAGTTGATCGGTTTTGAAAACCGAAACGATTGTCTTTTCATCGAGTAAAGCGATGTACTCTTTTTCGTCAAGAGATCTCAGAAAGCAAGGCACTGGTATCTCAGTTGTGATCGTTGTTTTTTGTGTCGTAGAAATAGTTACTTTTGACATGTGATTAATTTTTATAAGGGTTAATTACTTGGCCTCTGTTACCGCAGAGGCTATTTTTATTTTTGTTTAAAAGCAGTTTTGAATCTTTTCGCTATCAGTTTTGTCTTTTGATAATCATCCAAACCCTTTCGGGTGGACAGCCCGGTAGCAACGGACTGTCCATTTTTCAAGCCTGTAGCCTCGCTGATTAATAGCTGACCAATAGCCAGCAGTTTTTCAATCTTTTTATCTATTATTGAATTGCTCACGCTGTGGCAGTCTTTTTAATAATATTATTTGCCTCTGCCAATATTGATTCGGCCAGTTCAAGTCGCCTTACTTCAAGTTCTTCACCGCTTGTATAGCGTATAACTGTAGCCAAAGCAATTCTCAGGTTAATTGCCAGTTGCATTTTTTCAAACTGATTAAGTTTGTCCCCTGCATTCTTCAGGTCAACCGTGAGCCTACTTTTTAGTTCCGCTAGATTCATAATATTGTATCTTTTAATTCGTTTTAGTAGATTTGTTCTACAAATGTAATAGAACATTACTCTAATATCCAAAAATAATTAGAACAATTCTCTAAATACTTTTCCACATAATTATTCACAATTGACTGATTTATATATAATTAATTATATTCCAATAACTTAGAACATTTCTCTAATGAATGTAAAGGATAGATTGATAGAATTTATTAAGCACACGGAATTGAATAATTCTCAGTTTGAGAAAGAGGTGAGTCTTTCCAATGGGTACATCAACAATATCAGAAAGTCAATAGGAGAGGATGCCCTTAATAAAATATGTGAGAAGTACCCGCTATTGAATAAAAGCTGGCTACTGTTGGGTGAAGGTGAAATGATTAAATCCGTTGAAGACAATTCAAATACATCTAATAGTTATACCGAAAAAAGGCTTAAGCTAAAGAACAAACAAAAGGAGGATTCATTGACATTCTATGAAGTAGGGGCATCAGCCGGAAATGCTCATTCCGCTGAAATATTACCCGTTAAAAAGAATGATGGGGTATTACACATCTCCGATTTGTTTAAAGGTTCTCAATATGCAATAAGAATATCAGGTAACAGTATGACTCCAAGCTATCCATCCGGCGCTATTATCGGCATCCGGGAAATAGAAGATAAACAGATAACACCTGGAAGTGTGTACGTAATTGAAAAGGGAAGTGATCTGTGGATAAAGAGATTGTTTTACAAAGACGATAACCAAGAAAGTGGCGCCTTTGAATGTGTCAGCGATAACACGATGAAGTTTGAGAATGGACCGAGAGTTGGTAAGTTATACTATCCACCTTTTAATATTTCGATTGACAACGTCCGGAAGCTATTTAAAGTGACCGGTATTTACAAACCCAATGAATTAACCGTAATATCATAAACTATTAATATGAAAACTCTTATTCTACCAATGTTACTATTTAGCGGACTGGCTAATGGCCAAAAAATTTTCTTTGATAAAACAGATCCTTTCACTAAAGAGAGAACTGTATCAACTGACAATGTAAAATTAGTCCCGTCAATACTGGAAGCCGGCACTTCCGCAATTATATCAAAAGAAAAAAAATCGTTGGCCATTACATTTATTGCGCCTAAGTTTTTAGATATTAAAACTTCAACGTCCGATACAACAAGCAAGGCCTGCATGATTATGCTCTCTTCTGGTGAAGTGTTAATTGGCGAATGGAAGTCTGACAATGAAGTTCCGATCGGTGCGAAGATCTACACTACATCATCATTTGCATTCACGGAAGATGCATTTAAAAAAATAGCTGCCAGTACTGTTACCAATATTAAGATTACCGGTACAATTGTCGTCGGCCTGTTTGAAATAAAAGAAAAGGCGAAAGACAAATTACCGAAGCTCTGTTCAGTATTACTATCAGCGATATGAAAAAGAGCAAACCAAATTATAAAGATATCGCTACTGCAAACTTTCTGCTGATCATGGAGGAGGTGATCGGCACCAGGCAGTGTAAGAACCGGGGAGAGTTTGCAAAGAGCGTTGGTGAATACTTACCGAATATCTCCATCATGGAAAAAGGAGAGAGGGCACCAACGCTGGAGCAGTGCGGCCGTGCCTGTGACTTGTACGGCTATAACATGAACTGGCTCGTAATGAATAAGGGGGAAAAGAAGTTTGACCCCAAACAATCAGAACCAATTACCGAAAGGGTCAGCCGACTTGAACAGCAGATATTGATTATCAATAGGGAATTAAAAAAGAAGCGTTAACAAAATCGTTAACAATTGGGCCCGGAATAGTTCTTTATAAAAAACGACGATTCTCTGAAACCCGCTACAGTTGCGGAATTTGAGATTTCCCTTCAAGGATTGTCTCTCTGTTAATCAGAGGGTCGTTGGTTCAAGTCCAACAGGGGGAGCAGGGGCTGGAACATACGTGTAGCAACGGTTTCAGCCCTTCATTTCAAACTTCATTTCTGTAGCATATTTGTTCATCGTTAACAAAAACGTTAACATAAACAGAACGATATGCAATCACTTCCAAATGGCTGCCGATGCGGCAAAATTTCTGTTAGTCCCAAAAATTGGAAAAATCAAAATGCCAGTCTTTCAAGGACCTGGTATATAACCTACCGGTTTTACGATCCGACAAGACCCAATCCAAAGCAGGTAACAATAAAAGGAATGAATGATTTCAAAACCCACGTTGAACGGAAATCAGCCACTGAAACTTTATTAGAGAATGAATTGAACCTCCTGAAGCAAGGGTACAATCCTAACAATTCTAAAATTATCTCGGAGGCCCTTCTGGGCGAAATAGATCCCTTTACGCCATTCATTCTTGCGTTACGCAGCGTGATGGAATTGATGAAAATATCACCCAAAACAAAACTTGAAATCCGTAGCGTGATCAAAGGGGTTGAGGCAGCTGCAGTTGTGGCCGGCATTGAATCAATGCCAATATCCTCGGTCACTCGCCGACACATGAAAAGGATATTATTAATCTGCAAAGATGTTGTTCCTGGCTGGAGTGATAATCGTCATAACAGTTACCGTTCATATCTGATGATCCTTTTCAACGAGCTGATCGAGCATGAGGCGACAGAGATTGATCCGATATCAAAAATTAAAAAATTTATAGTTGATCGGGAAGCCCGGCAAGTATTAACCCCGGAAGAACGTAAGGCTGTTGATGAACATTTAAGGATTAAGACATTCAGCTTTTGGAGGTTCACACATATATTCTTTCATTCGGGAGCACGAGAAAGTGAGCTTATGAAGGTTAGGGGATTGGACGTTGATTTGAAAAAACAAAGGTATAGGGTGACGATCATGAAGGGTGGCCGGAGCCGGGTAGTTTGGAAAGTAATAAAAACAATTGTTTTGCCTCTTTGGATGGATGTAATATCAGAAGCCAAACCCAGTGATTATCTTTTTGCCAAGGGGTTAAAACCCGGGCCGGTAGCTATCAGTGCCTCTCAAATAAGTCGTCGTTGGAGAAGGCATGTAAAAGCACCTCCAGAGAAAGGCGGTCTTGGTATTCAGGCGGATTTCTATAGCCTTAAACATCTTAATCTCGATGAAATATCGGCGGCTCTTGATGCAAGGGCGGCTGCTAAAATGGCAAGTCATACCACACCGGTAATTACATTGAAACACTATTTGGTAACGCATGAAGAACGAGAGATGGAAGATTTGATGAAGATCAATAACTCATTCTCCTAAATAAAAGCCCAGGTAGAAACCCGGGCCGTAACAAAAACCAATTGCTTATGCTGGCAATATTGCCAGTAAGTTTAATAATGTGACTATATATACTTTTTTACCCGGTCATAAATCTCTTGCCTTTCATGCCAACCGATTAAACCACCATTTATAAGTCTTACTATCCGTTCAAACTTATCATCAATAGCATCTTGTATCAGTCTTTTTTCAACCGCAAATAACCAGCATGCAGAATCAAGAGCATAGTAATCATCCGTCCTTACGGCATTGGCAGTATTTTCTACCGTATCAAATGCAATATATTTTTGATAACGGGTATACATATCTCTTCCCGTCAATTGCATAAACCCACCGCCTCTGAAATTGAACCCATCATCTGTTTTCTGCCTGTTGCCCATTCTGCCGCCATATACAATGATGGCGAGTTTACAGGGATTGTTTGCAAACGGCATAGCATATTCAATTTTTGCAAACCGGGATGGCCATACCTTGCATATCCTCTTCGCTGAATAGCTCATGCTTTCCTCTTTCAATCGGAAGGATCCTGACTCGTGAATAACGTTGGCAAGGAACTCATGAAATATGTCCTTTGTATTAATGCCGTAAGAAAGACATTGGTAGTTAAGCATATCAGCGAGCTTCTCCGCCCGATCTTTGGAAAGATTAGGAACGATCTTCAATAATTGGTCCCGGGTAATCAACATGATCGTTTATTTTTCTCCGTTAAAACAAACAGGATAATAACCAACACAATGAAATGTGCGTAGCATAAGCTTTTCACTTGTCTCCATAACCATTTCATGCGAAAATGTTTAATACGATAATTACAATCAGATAAATGATCTTCGGCGTATAACCGTCCATTCCAAAAACAAACTTCTCTACCTGGTCAATGATTGACTTCGGCTTCAACGATACATAATTGATCCGCTGAAATCGAAGGAGGCTGAGAAATGAATCAAAAAATAACCTGGCTATAAACAGCATGGATAACCCAAGGAGCCAATAAACCGCAAGCCCAAAATAAAGGCTTGTTGCTACGCCAAAAATTCCGTTGATACCATGCCTTATCCGTTCGTTTACTTTTTCTATAACGACATAATTTGCGTATGCAAAAAATAAGCAGAAGAGTAACCATGCTATTTGAGGTATGATCTCCATCATGATCCTGCAGGAAGGTTAAAACTAAAGCCCGATAACAATAATAGATTCAGCACGAACCAGCCGAATAGTACCAATGTTTGCGGAGGAACTATACCACCTACCGGATTATCAATGTCACGAAACTTTTTCCAGATAAACCAGTAGTGAATGCCGATAGAGATAAAGCCCAATACTTTCCAAAATGCGCCGGCATTTTTAAAATAGTAATGGCTGAATAATCCCGTAGGCAATATCCATAGCAGGTATGCGATTGCAAAAATGATTGAGAATACGATAATACCGGTCTTCTCATTTTTAGCATCGGCGGCGCCCATGCTCCCTTTACGATAGTCTGTCATAATTTTTGTTTTTATAGTTAAATAATTATTTGAATAGAAATATTGCGGCGGTTGTGGTAGCAACCCCGGCCATTGCTGTAAAAAATGTTTTCCGTTTTTGCCGCTTCAACGTCCTGTTAATGCTTTTTAACTCTGCATCGTAAACGCCACGCTGATTCTTCATTACTTTTATCTCTGCCTGGTAGGTGGCTATGATAGCAGCATTGATACTATCTTTACCTTCGTAGGTGTTTATAATGGCCTGCTTTTGCAGGGTACGCTGTTCCAAAATATTAACCTCTTCCTGTAATAGTCTTTTCTGCTGGGCAGCTATCAGCATCTTTTGTATTACATCTTTTTGAAAGCAGAGTGTATCACTCTTGCTCTGCAAAATCGAAGACTGCGCTGCGCAGTTCGTCGTTGTTATAATTGCGAACAGTACCAGGTACTTTTTCATAAACAATTTTTATTTTTTGCTGGCTGATGGCAAGCAATGAATCATTACGTTTAAATTCGATGATCAGCTGATCTTTCTCCCGGTTCATTTGCAGGAATATATCTCGCTGCCCTTGTATGGCTTTCACTTCCCGGTCGTGCGCTGCAATCAATTCTTTAAACATGGTATCATCTCTTTTCTTCAAAATGTTGAAAAGGGCGAACACAATGAGCATCACACTGATAATTCCAAAGGCAATGATGCCATATCTTATCTTGGTTTTAGTGTCCATTAATTATTCAGTTGGGTCTTTTACAGTATTGGGTTTACTGTTGCCGAAGAAATAACCGTTGACTCCGCCGATAAGACCTCCAAGCAGAAATCCTACTGCAAGGTTCACGGTATCCTTATTGCCTGCCGGGATTGGTTTCATAATTATCAGGTAAAGCATAACAAATGCCCCTATCACTGATACTATGGCGATGATGTTACGTATTTCGCCTGTGCTTACTTTTTTTAAAAACTCTGTCATGGTGTCTTGTTTTTTTTATTGTCCCAGAATAGTTTTTTCAAATTAACTGCTGCTGTTGTTACTGCTGCCAGCAATGTGAACCACATTACAACCTGTGAAAGTGTTACTGTGGCCAGTATCGTAAAGAGCAGCGTAATTGCTGCCAACCAGTTAGTCTCAGTTACGTTGATATTATTGTCCATCGTCTTCATAGTTTTAATTAAGCTCACTTATAAAACTCTATAAGTGAAGATTACTTTATAAAGCCTTGCTGTAGTTGTAACGGCTACAAACTTCAGTGCCGCCCTATCATTAGTGGCATCAACTTCTAAGGCTGCCGATTCACCGGGCAAGGTGGAGCAAGTAGCTACACCGTTCAATTCATTGCCACCTACCAGGCTACTGGCTATTGGTAATGATATGCCATACTCCGTAGCGGCGGCTGATGTTGGTGTTATTTGGACTTCACCAGATACCTGAACATTATCACCAATCCTGGTATATATCCATCCAGATGCAATAACGGCACCGCTCACGTTTGTGACTAATGTTCCCGAAGGGGTGTATGTTCCTGAAGTTATTAGTGCAATTTGTCCATACTTTACATTACCGCTTGCATCAGTATAAAACCCGGCGCCGGGCACTGGATTAGCCCCATCGTTTCTTGTATTTGGATAAGCCGAAAAATGTAGTCCACCGGATACATTAAGCCCCCCAACAAAAGTTCCTGCTGAATCGGGAGTGGCTGTTCCAATACCTAATTTTGAATCCGCTGATAAATATAACTTTGTAATCAGCGATCCAAGACTGTTATAACCCTGAATTTCTATCCCTGAAGAAATATATGTAGGAGCTGTGTATTCAACTTTCGCACGTATTTGAACACTGTTATTAACCGCACTTGCATCATTGGTTACTCCATGAAACCCGATTGAACCAATAAAGTCACCCACAAGAAGTGCAGTTCTTATATTTGGGTCTATATTTCTGGTTTTATAAAAAGAAAAATTGGCAGAACTTGCATCATTATTAGCACGTACTACTGATAACCCATAATTGGTTGTGCTATGTACGAGGTATGCAGTAGCAGGTATGTTTGTATGAAGCCCAAGTGTTGGGTATTTACCATCTGCTGATATGATTAGCTTTTGCATTATCGGAAATCCTGTTGCATAATTATATCTGAATACGTTGGTATCTCTGAATCTATTATTGGCACCAATAAATGGAATATTGAATTTTTCTAAGTCTGCTACATACAACCCTGAATCAGCACGCAAAGCACCATTAACATTCAGATCTCCTTTTATACCTACCGTATGCTCGAGCTGTAAATTCGGGTAGTTTATTTTATATGCAGGATATCTTGGATCGTTTATATTTCTGTTTGAGCTGTATAAACTGATATCAATTACACCTGTAGCCGGTCTTACTTTCATTCTCATAAAATATCCATTACCCCCTAACGAATCCTTTTGATAGTTTACAATAAACTGGTGTACTGTATTACCATGCAATCCCACGTCTGAAAAGTACTTGTGTGAAGCGAGAGAGTCACTGGAAGCTTCAATAAAATGGCCTCCAAAAATGTAGCGTATATTCTTATGTTTACGTCCAAGTTTTGTCCATAATTCAACTCCGGTATTATCTCCACCGTATGCAGGATCATTGGCTGAGTATAATGATGTATCGGTTGATCGTTCGCCATACACTGTTAAATAACCATGCGTGGTAAGCATCACTTCCCTATCCGGCATCGAATCTATTATGTGTGAAGCCCAGGTTAATACAGCATCACGAGGGAAAAATTCAAGACCCACTACTGTATATTTTTTTTCTCCCACATCGAAGTTTATAAAGTAGTTGGCATTCGTTCCATCATAATTACCGATATACCAGGGCTTGCCCGAGTATCTTGAAGCAGGAAAATAAGTATTGAACAACGTAATATCTCTTGAAGGTGTTGGCGGTATTGAAGTATAATCATGGTTACCAACAATAGGTACATTTGGTATGGAGGCATCATCGAGAATATCAAACCATTGGCTTACTGTATCAAATTGTGCTACAGTTGGATTATCACACAAATCACCTACTGATATTACAGCTTTAATGTTTTCCGTTACCTGGTTATCCCTAACCCAGTTAAACATCGATCTACCAACGGCTTGGTGAAATTTTGTCATCCGTTGCAAATCGGGGAATATATCAATTTCATAATCTGCATCACTTGAAAGAATGCCTCTTACCTTATTTGTCTGAAAATATTTTTCAGCGTCAACCCTTGCTGCAATTTGATTATTTGTCCTAATGTCAAGCGCCTTTGCGTCTGTTGTACCAATAAAGTCGGTACCCGCTGTTGTACCTGCGTTCCCCGTTTTATTCCATGAATTGAAATCTACTTCCTTAAAAGTAAGTCCTGTCCATACCATGACTGTGGTATCAGAACCAGTAATGCGTAGAAATAATGCTCCAGGTGAAGTACTTCCATTATTTAGCGTAGGTGTAATTCCATAGGGAACATGCATAGTTTTTGTAAACCTACCACGCTGCCATTCATAGCCGCTATTGGCAACGGGTGTATAATTAACTTGTGATATTGCTAATTGGCTGATAAAAAGCATCAGTACAACCAACAGGCCCGGCAGGTATTTATCCAGCAAGGGCCATCTCTGTTTTTGCTTCATAATTTTATATTATCAATAAAGGCAATAAGCCGGTATTTTCTCCTCTTGTTTCATTTTTTCCAGTATTAAATAAAAGTCCGGGTATGTTTATTGTTTGCGGATTATTAAACCCGTTACCAAATCGAGCTGTATTTGGAGAACCCGTGTAACCATATCCTTTTGGCATTCCAACATCTGCCGAAAAATTACCTACCCCGTCAATCTGGTAACCTCCTGGCCCTTGCGATTCTCTCTCTGTATCTACCGTTGCATCTGTGTATTTCAATGATCTGATAAATCTATTCAGATCATTTGGTACTTTGAAAGTTGCAACTCCATCAATAGCAAACTTCCCTTTGTTTGGATAAATTGTTTTTCCGTCTACCACCGTTGAGGTATTCCACGTAGCATAGCTAACTACTTGCCCAACTGGTAATGTATTAATCCACTCAACCAAGCGCGGGTAATCAGCTTGGTTGTATTGCGAACCGTCTCTAAGCAGCGTATTTAGTTCCAGTTTATCGCCCCAAATTCTTTGCCCTGTATATTTAGCATCACCTGAATAACCAGTTACATAACATATACCTGCTTTAATCAGCAATTCCAGCTCTTCACCTTTACCCAGGTAGATTACATTCTTAGCGGTTCCAAAGAAGTTAGCCGTATCGCCTGCATTAAATTGCAATTTCCAATAACGCTGACTGCCGCCATGTGTGACGAATTTCATTTTTATATTAGGCAGTGTGCTTAGAGGAGGGAAAGTAGTTGTACCAATCGTTGTTGCGAATGCAGCAACACATATCTTTTTATGATATGTGTCATCCAACGTCTCATCGGCATCTACTATTCTAACATCATTCAACAACTGTCCAGGCGATGGAAAACTATCCTGCCTTATTACTGGGATGAAATGAATAAAATAAGTATCCTCAACGTCAAATAATTTTGGAGTAAGTAATTTGAAACCTCCTGTTATTATCGCATCCCACTCATCATCTCTTAGTGTCCCGGTTACTCTTTGCTCTATAAAAAACTGTTTGCCTGCTAAGGAAACATTATTGTATTCATCCTGACCTGCGAGTATCTCAAATTCATTTGTAACAGTATCTACTACATGCAGCTCTAGCGGCTCCTCTACTTCAATAGTCTGATTGACTGGTTGAAACTCAAATTCATGTTTTAACGAACCAAGTACAATGCCATCAACACTGTAATATATTTTACAAATGTGTGATACATCTTCATCGAGCAATTGAGATACTAAAACAGAATTTGCATGAGGAGGTGGTAGCGTTGTTATAGCTACCTGTACCCCCGGATTTTCGGCAGTATAAAACCTCAATACAACGTAATCCGTTACTGTTGATAAAGGTCCAATAGATATTTTTGTAGTAAATGCCATTTTATAAATGAAGGGTGTTTATCCCTTAAATTTTATAAATGAAAAAAATTATTCAATCTTATAAACACGAACCACATTGCTACTTGCAGGCGCATTAAATGCTCCGAACATTTTTGTTTCTATATCGTAGGCAACAGTCAATTCGTCTTGCCCTTCGCCGGTAGAGGAAAATCTTGTACTCATCCTGTTCAACGCTTCAACTATTTCCAACACCCAGCCAGCCATCGGATAAAGCCTGTCACCGCTTCGTTCCATTTTTGCCCCTTCTGATTTGGCGAATCTTTTATTATCCAATAAAACAGAATTGCATCCAAACACACGATTGATTTTATCAGCCATGTAATCGGGAATACCACGGGCATCTCCAAAGATCATTTTGAAATTCCTGTAAGGAACAGAGGAAAGAGTAGTGATGTTTCGGCTCTGGTCTTTGTAAATAACATCATCTGAGCCGGGAGAGAAGTCTTGCAACACTGCAGGAACTCTAAGATTAAATTCTATACCAGTATCAAAAGCAATATCTGATATGTTCCTGCCATGCTTGTATTGTAAAAGTATAGAATTTTCGTGTACCTCCAATACATGAATTCTTTCAGAAATAAATTTTTTAAGCGATCCACCACTACCTACAGTTAAGAGAAGGTAATAATATCCTTCACTTAACGGATCGAGCGACATCTCAACCTGGCTCTTTTGAAATCCAGGTTCTACATAAGACGTTACTATTACTCCTGCATTGAAAGACATCCCCGGTACTACTTTCCCCTGGCAATCCAAAAAGTCAATTTGGATTGGTGCAAAGTTGGCAGAGAATTGCAGTTTGATCACGTCATCAACTTGCCAGGGTTGTGACCATATAACCTGCTGCTGAAAAGAAAGGATTTGTTCCTCAAACCAATATCTGTCAAAGTGCTTCCAATTGTAAATTGAATTTTCGTCCGGGTCAAGTTCATAAAACTTCATCGGGTTCAATTCTCCTATGTCAATGATATTAGCCATGAATGAAATTGTTTAGATTGTTATCGGGTGCTGCAAGTAGTGTCCACTGCTGTGCCGAGTTAGTGGCCGGTTGTTTGTTAATAGAAATGATATATCCGAAATAATTCTTTTCATTGTACTGGAAAGCAACTTTACCCCGTGGATTGGTATTGAGGACAGTTATAATATCTACGTCTGCTTTCGGCTCAAACTTGAAAAGCATCGGAATAAATAAGGGTGCGCCAAGTGATCCAATCTCTATATCCTGCTTCTCAGTAATTGTAACACCGGAAAGCGTTGTTGACAAATCTTTATTCTTGTCTCCGGTTTGGCACCATAAATATCCGGGTTCTAATTTCCAAAGCATGGACCTTAGTAATCTTTTGTTAGCTAGTATTCCACGTTTGGGAGAACATTCGACATTGTATACGGTGTTATCTGGGACTCCGGTAATAGGTGCATAGGCCGGTCTTTTCAATTTGAACGTCTGGCCTTCTATAAATTCAATCTGGCAGTTAACGGTAAATTCAGTTATTGTGATAGGAATGTTAGTATAAACTGTTTGTGAGGTTAGTAAGTAATCAACTGCTGTTACCACATAAGTGGCATTGTTATTCGTAGTTCCTGTTATCTTAAATTTTGCACCAATAGCGATCGTAGGATCTGAAGGGAAAACGATATAATTACCGGAGCTAACAAACGACAATAATATATTTTGAATACTATTAGCATTCTCTATATTGAGAATGAACACGTCATTGTCGCCCTGGTTATCGGTTGTATTGGTTCCATTAAGATTAGCTTTTGCAATCTCTATTCCGTATGGGTCGGCACGGTACGGACAAATAAGATCCAATTTTGTTTTGACCCTCGTAACAATAGCCTTCCACTTTTGCAGCGCATTAAATTCATATTTACCGTTTACATCGTCATAGGTCTGTGTCTTATATCCAGCTTCCAGATCGTTAAACAAAAGATCGGATGCCATTTCAACCTGAAGATCTCTTACAGGGCCTATATCAAAAATGATTGTATTATCAAAAGCCTGCTCAATAGATTCTATCCTTAGTTTGTTTTGGTCATCTACAAATTTTGTAGCCGAAAATCGAGTATGACAGAACTTATAGAAATCATTAAGTGTAGTTTTTATAATTGCTGATTCTGGTTTTCCTAGTAAGGCGTTCAGTGTAGTAAGACAAAATTCTGATTTACTCTGACTTGCCAACAGATCACTTTGACCTAAATACTTATTATCAGTTATTTTCTTTGTGAGCTCTAAGAATGTATAGTTTGGCCTGAGTGCTTTTACAATAGTAGTCTTGTTTCTAAAAAGCCCCTGAACATTTAGATAGCTATCTTCCAATAGATCATCAAAATAAGTGTACCTGATAACAGCATCCCCCGTAGATCCTATGACCGTAAAAAAAGTTCTGAAGTAAACAAAATCACCTTTCAATAAATTAATGTCAGCATTTCCTTCTAGTACATTTCCACCACCTGAGAGCAGCCCTAAAAACAAACTTACCGACCTGGCTACATCTACCTGTCCGTCTCTTACAACTTGAAACATTATAGATGTTTGTCCTGATGGGTCAAGAGTTCCTCCGGGAATTACAACTGCGCCTACTTTAAATTTCCATTCTAAGCTAAGAACACTATCAACCGTTGCGTAAAAAAACCAGTTTTCATTTCCTGAAATATCCTGATTAGTTCCTATGAACTTTACCCGTTCTACCGCCCTTGTTGCTATTTTGTTTGACGTGTCTGTTGATATATCTAACAGGCCAACAAAATGATTTCTTAAATCAAAATTTACCTCCCCGGAAGAACCGCCGTTATTGATGAAGTATTTTGATTTTGTAATAATATTCGTGCCATCCATTTTTATATTGATGGCGGAAGGAACATTGACAGGTATTTCATAAGGAGTAGCTTCATTTGCTTTTACTATTTTATGCAGGCCTCCCTCAATGATATTTACAGTAACGAATTCATCACTATCATTGAAAGTTGTAAAATCAACATCACCACGGAAGATCTCTTTTAGTTGTCTTGTGGAAGGGTCAAGCTCGTTAATAACGAGTGTACACACGGCCTCAAAGCCATATTGATAAAATACTGACCTGAGTATATGAGCTGCGTCGGTGACAAATTTTAAAGGAATAGTGAATGCACGGATCACACCGAAATCAACTTTGTTTCTTTCCCATTGAAGTGACTTCTGTTGCCAACCGTCCGGAGCGTTACGAATAATCTTTGGTTGACCGGAAAGATCAAGAACCCCATTATTAATAAAGTAGTGGAGTTGGTCACCATTTAAAAAACGATATGTATAGTTGCTCTCTTGCATTATAGTCTTACATTGTCATTTACCCACTTATTGTATGCAGATACTTTTTCCATGCTTATCTCGTCCCCCTTCCAGGTTCTTGTTACATTGATAGTAGTCCTATTATCTTTATATGCCTGGATGATCCTATCTGCATGTTTTTCCAACGCATGTTCTATATCTGCGTTCTGTTGCACCAGCTGACCACTACTATTTACATACATAGAAGAAACAGCCGCTTTTCTGAGCGACTCTTTAACCAGTTCAGGATTTGAAACAACTTTTGCATTTTCAGGCAGGTAAGCAATTGATGGGTTGTTCACCATATAGCTACCGCTATTTGTTTCCACTCTTTCAGGTCCAGCTTCACCAACTATAGCAAACTCTGCTTTACCGCCATCACGGCCGCCTGCATATTTTGGAAGTGGAATGGCAAGCAATGACGCCAATTGTGCAGCACCGATGGCAATAGTAATTGGTAGTTGTGCAGCAGCTACAGGAATCAATGGTAACAGGAACGGATTAGCTGCAGCTTTTGCAGTAAGTTCTGCAATAGTAGCTTTTATCTTTGCGACAGATTCAATAGTGCTTGAACCAATATTAAATGCTTTAAATAGTTTTTCAAACCTTGCCTTGTCAGTATCAACTTTACGCTGCTTTTGAGCAAGGACCTCTTTTTCCGCTTGTGCTTTATTTTCTATAGAAGCAATACGAGCTGACTTTTCTTGCTCTGTTCCTACTGAAGTTTCGGCTGCTTTTATTTCAACTAACTTCCTTTTTTCTATTTCGTTAATTTGCTCCTGTATTTTGTTTTTCTGTCGGTCAAATATTCCACCAATTACATCAGCAAAAGTTTGTTTGATCTGATCGCCTAATGACCTATACGATTCTTTTAATTCATCTGTTAAGGATTTGTTCCTTTCTAAAAAATCCTCGATCTGGCTAATCATTTGTTCGCCGATCCTATTCATTGCATCGGCAGCTTCATCTGTTATTTCAATTGCTTCATCGGCTACCTTTTCAACGGCATCTTTAGCAGTAATGGTAAATAGTGAAAGAGCTTCTTTATTTAGATCGGCAATCTTTTGATTCTTTTGTTTTTCAATCAACTCAATCTCTCCTGCCGTAAGTCCCTTTTTACTCAGTTCAAAATTTGTTTCCGCTGTGATAATCTGCTGTTTGATCCGGACATATTCCATCAAGGCCTTCTGCCTCTCTTCAAAAGAGAATGTCTCTATTTGCAGGATCTCTTTCTGTACCTGTGCTCGAGCTTCAAGATCAATTTTTTTAGAATCTAATATTGCTTTGAGATTCCTATCTCCTTTATCATTGTTTTCCTTTTGCCTTTTCTTTCTTTCTTCTTCCAATTTTTTAGCTTCTTCTTCTTCCCTTTTTCTTTGATCAATTGTTAAATCAGTATTTTTTGTAACAGTCAACAAATAGAAATCCAAATCTGCCTGCAAAGATTTTTTATCAGCCAGCCTTATTTGTTGACGTTTAGCAAAGTCTTTTGCAAGCTCTGCTTGCACCTGTTCCTTTGTCTTTACTGTTTCTTCTATTTCAGCCTTACCAACAAACTTGGTACGCTTAGTTGCGTTCGCAATAGCCAGTGATGTCTTTTTAAAATCATCTTCATTCTCCTTATCAATATCAAGTTCTTTTTGAGATAATTCCTCTATCTTCTTAGATGCGGCCATTGCTTTCGCCTTACGCAATATTGCAGCTGCCGCCAGGTCATAGGCCGCTGCTGCATTACCATTTAATATATCTTCTTGTTTTAGGTCCTTGAAAAATTCAGGGTATAGCTCCTGCAAATCTTTTACGTTTGCGATCCTTGTTCTCATGGGTAAATTAGTGTCCTCTATCTTCGCCCTTAATATTTTCAATTGTGAACTTTCTTTTGCGACACTCTCAATCACCTGGCTATTAAAGTCAGTAAGCCTTTTTTGACTTTCAGCCAATCGTTCTGATTCTCTCGTTGTTCCTGAAAGAAAATCTTTAAGCTTCCCAAAATTTGCAATCAATAACCCGACACCAATTATTAAAGCCCCTATACCGGCGGTGATTAAAACTGCTCTTAACCTTGCCGCAGACGTAGCTGTTGCATCCATCGCCACCTTCATCTGTAGTTGTACGAATGTGAATGCCTTATTGGCCGCTGTTCCTTTAGTAGTTAGTTCATTGGCAATTCCTTTTATTCCGTTTGAGATAGATTGAACTGCTACCAGTGTACGAGTAGCCTCTGCTGCATCTTCCTCACTTGCACCAAACAACACGGCTGCACCCGCTGCCGTTTGGAATGCATCTGCTGCAAAATTTACGGCACCCGCAAATAAATCAAACCCTCTTGTATCAGATGACAATGCTTTTATTTCTGCCCTTGTATCGCCTAACTGATCCGTCAATGCAGCAAGCCTTTCCTGTATATCTTTATAAACAGCCGAGTTTTTCAGTCCTGCATCTTCAAGCTGATTCAGTTGCTTCGTAAAAAACTTTAGCTCCGCATTTGTGTCACCTATATTTGCTGATATGTTTAAAAACTTTGGATTAGCTGTAATACGATTTAATGCCTCGAACTCACCCCTCGCTTCTTTAGCTTCCGGTGAAGTAGCGTTGAACTGTTTCTCAACCTGTGCCAACTTTACCCTTGACCGTTCAAAGGCTTCAACAATTATTTTTGCGGAGCCTGCATAATTACCAACATTGCGCTGGTTCTGCCCAACTGATTTTTCTATTGCTAATAATTGGTCATGCAGTTCCTTTGCTTTCTTAGTAGCTTTTTCGGATTCCTTGCTCCCTAATCCATATTGTGCGGATAAACGCTTAGCCTCGTCTGATACTTCTTTGTATTGCTTCTTCAGTTGCTCATATGCATCTGATTCTGCTTTTGCAGCTTTAGCTGCTTTGTCCGATTCTTTATTCTTTAGGTTCATTAACCGGATGGCATCTGCCTCACTTTTCAACTTAGCTTGTGTCAATGCTTCTAATGCTTTCTCAGTAGCAATTTTTTCCCGGTTTGTTTTTTCCAATTGCTGCGCAATCTTCTCCAGTTCTTTTTGGTTCTTGATTGATTCCTTCAAAGCCTTATCTAGTTCACCTCCCTTCGATCCTTTTAATTTTTGGTCAAGAGCTCCTGCGGACTCGGCAGTTGATTCAAAAGTTTTCATCAACTCAGCCATGTTCGACTGTATCTTCTCTACCTGTTTAAATGCGGCTTCGCTGATTATCTCATCTATGAGTTGATCTGCCATATTCTTTTCGATTTGAAAGTTCAATCTGCCGATTCATGTTTCTTACCATGATATAATATTTCTGCACAGTTATATCATGTTCTTTCACATGGTACTTGTTGTGGGCCGATAGAAGTATTATTAATTCGTCAAAATGTTTTCTGTCGGACTTACCTTTTTCAACTGATGATTCTAAATTTTTTAACTCAGCTTGCTTTCGCTGTGCATTTAACAGTAATGTCTTTGCCTTGCTAAGCGTTGCTTCCAATTCATTCATATAACTATCACGATCTGTTGGGTCATATCTGCCAGGATAACCCATTTTTCTAAGCATCCCTGCTATGGCTGCGCTGTACTGAGTATTGGCAAGAGTTGAAACAAACAGGGCGATCCTGTTAAATTTCATTATCGCTGCGTTGATTTCTTTTGTCAATTCTACTACCCGCAAGTAATGTTCGCTGCCAATTCCTTCTGCATACTCACACATAATACTATTCCATGCAGCTTCTACTTCTTCGCTTGATGGATGACCGGAAATGATAAGCGGCGAATAGTTTTCTGTTAGAAGCATCTCAATGAACTTATCCATCATCAATTTGTCACAGGAAGTGATAAGCTTCACTAATTGTTTATGTTGCTTGTGCTTTCTCATTTCATTGTCAGTCCTGTCGTTTGCTCTATATATTTTTTCAATGCCGGCTGAAACGATTCCCGGCCGTACTCTTCCAAGTGTTGTTTGTTCAGCCCGAATATTTGCCTACCGTATTTCTTCTCCAACTGGCCAGTCTTTTCGTCTGTACTCGTGATATCAAACCGATCTTCTTTAACATACACGGCGATCTTGTTTTGAAAACTCCCTGTATCTCTAAGCGTTACCCTGTCAGTCACCTGCCCTTTGCTTTTCTTTATCTCAATGGTCAAAGGTGAATATTGTGGGTTGATCTCTTTATTATCTGACCGTTGACCATTGATCATTTGTTCAGCCTGTTGGTCAGCAATAGCGTCGCTGGTTTCCTTAATGATTTTAGGAACTTCCGCCCTCAGATTGAGTGCCTGTATTCTATTATTCACTTCTGCTATTGTGGCCATCTCTGATAAGATTTAAAAAGGGGAGATAGAAATCTCCCCCGGAATCACTACTCTTCCCTTGATTCCTTCGGGAAGTATCTTTTCTGCTTATACGGCAGTTAATTCTAATTCGCCGGATTCATATCCTTCCACATTGATAGGTGCTGCCTTCAATACAGATGGCGCAGCTAATGACAGAATTAGCTTAGCAGCAGCGGCCGGATAGTCTACATCTGTGCTATCCATATTAACCGTCCATGACTTTGTAGAATCATTGGCCGTAACAGCAGTGATAGTTATTACTGCGCCGGTTGTTTTGTTTTTGGCTATCCAGGCTGTCAACTGGGTGAAGTTTGTTTTAAACAGGTCGTACAGGTCAACGCCTCCGCAACTTGTTTTTAATTTAATGTCCACTTCACCGGTAGCATTGATAGCTGTCTGAACGGAGAGAACAACATCCTCCAACCCTATCACATCATCAATGTTGAATTCGTCTCTTGTTTCAACAAAGCCGATCAGTTCATTGAGATATTCCGGCTTAAACTGGAAGTCAATCAGAAGCTTCGCTACTTCTGAACCTGCACTCAATTTCATTGGTTGGGCATAGAAGTCAATCAGCGGAATCATCTGCAGATCGCTTCCGTTCTTATACCCAATGAGCACACCATCTGCATCAATGAAGTATGCAGCCAGGTTAGTGCCGTTGAATTTGCGAAGGTTCTTATGCAGACAGATACCACCATCTACATGCTGAAAGGAAAGTGCATACTTCCCTTCCCGGATGAACTTCTGATCACCATACCCAAATGTTTGCTTAGTTGGAGCTTCGGTATTATCAGCATCCAATGCTTTGAAGTTTTGAATAGGATATATACGGGCTGCTTTGGCTGCATGTGTGCCGGTTTTGAGTGCAGCCAGTAATGTAGATGCTAATTCAGCCGCTGTCAGTTTAAAGCCAACAGGACCGATAATAGCCCCTACAAAATGTTTCGGCAGGAAAGGGCAATCGCCTATTCCGGTGTTGCCGCCTTCAGTTGTGCCGCATGTTATTTTATTTAAGGTTGCCATGATTTACAAATTTTTTGATCAATTAATAAAGTGAGATTTTGAATTTCGATTGCGTCAATAAAGTCGCTGAAAATGTTTCCTTCCTTACCATACAGTCCATCCCGACCCCAATACAGGCGGTCGAACTTGTCGTGCTTGATGCCGTCTTTGTATCCGAGAAAATAACCCGATCTGCTTAGCTCTTCCAGGAAGGCTTTGTAAATCGGGTATAGTGTCGGATTAAAGTTTTTTTCATATCGCTCCGGAGCTAACAATGTATTCTCTGTGAAATTGGCAATAATGCAATTCAGGCTTACTTCGGCGTATACCCCGATAGCAGGGTTCATCTTTTCCCTGAAATCCTGAAACAATGCAAAGAGTGGATACTTTTTATTCTTCAATACAGGGTCCTCATTGTATGAATTCAGAACTTTGATTATTTCCAACGGATGTCCATGCAGAAAATTAATAGCAGTAGTTTGCGAAGGTCCGGGCGGATATACTTTATCGCTGGCCTTCTGCACAACTTTTGCGATCAAATCTTTTATGGCAATCGTATTCACTTATAAATAAGGATTAACTGTTTGGAAATACTGCCACTTGATGCAGTGTTTATCAAAGTCGGGGTAATCGGTTGGATGAGCTTCCATGAACCTGCATAGCTCAAATATCCATTTCACCATCTCATTGTATGCACTTGCCATTTTAACCATCGGGCTTTCTCGTACAGCATTCTCGGCCTTGGTGATTGATTCACCTACTCCCGTTGTCTGCGTTGCTTGTGTCCGCTGATACCAGTAATAAACATAATTCGCAATCAGGCTTTGCTTTGATGCCGGGGCAAGACCCATCCAACTGGTTTTATAACCGTATGCATCCTCATACTCGGCCACTCCGGCTTTAAGTCTATCCCAACGTTCGATTGGAATTGCATTGGCCGAAAGATCTTTGTATGTCAGATGACCGAGCAGGTCAGTCAACAACTCTTTTTCATATTTATTGATAAGTGCTGTCAACTGACCCTGAACGGACTGCTGGTTAGTATTAGCGATATTAATACTGCCGATGAAAAATGTATGGTCAATCAGGTTTGGCATCAGTATAGCAAGGATGATTGTTTAAAGCTTGCTGACATCGTTCCTGCTCCTGCCCATGATATTCGGTAGAAAACAAACTTTTGCGTGGTATTGAATACATAATTCTTTGACTGATCGGCCGGTGTGGTAGCTGAACCTATGAGAGCAAATTCGGTTCCGTCCATGCTTCCCTGCAATTCAAGTGAGCCTGCCACTGTGCCGGAAATTTTCTTTACTACCACAACGAAAGAAACGCCCGTCTTCCAACTGGAAGGTTTATAGGGAGTCATAACATGAGATTCCGTGTTATCTACAGTATCCAGCAAATTGCCGTAAGCTGTCGTAGTATGATTGACTGATCCTTGTGCATGCAACTCACTACCTGCTATGAGTGAGACAGCAAAGGCCAAGGCGAATAATAGTTTTTTCATGATTTTATTATTAAAAATGAAACGATAGGTTTGAAGGTTATGGTTTTGAAATTGCTGCTAAAGCCGCTGTCACATCAGTACACTTCATAAATGCGTTAGCGTTTAAGTTCCTGATCAAAAGATTCAGCCTCTCATAACCTTTTAGCGTTACAACTTCTGTTTCAAAATTGGTAGCGTTTTCAAAACTCATTTCGATAACTATTCCTTTGCGTTGGTATAGGGTTCCCTTAGTTGAATCAAAGACAAACATTGTATTAGTATCAACATTTGGATTACTGCGTACTACCATACCATCCACCGTATATTCCTTGTTGTTTGACCTAACAACAAAAGGAGGAAGCAAGTACTGCCCATTATCATCCTTGATAAGCATGCTTCTATACTTATCAATCGTGTTGACTAAAATAGTATTGGGCATATATGATCCGTCCTGTCCAAGAGCAATTATTTGTGAGGTCATTGCAATTGCAAGATCAAAGAAGTTTGGATCATCCACTTTTCCCGTCCAAACACCTATAGCGTTAGCATGGTCGAATTCAGATGCCACTTCATTAACAGAATGTAATTCTGGATTAACACCAGTACCTTTTAAAAGGCCATTATCTATTTTCAATGCAACAGAGCTGTCAATCAGGTTACGCAATTCACCTTCCACAAAGTCATAATCATCCAACATGTCAATCGGAATATCAATCAGGTCACGTACTGCGGTGATCTGGATATTTCTTTCTTTCCATGTGAGTTTTGTTGTATGAGTTGATACAGCTGCAGATGCCACATTCTTAGCATCACGAACAACTGATTCCTGATCCATATAGCGAATGAACTCGGTATTGCAATTGACAACAGGAAATAGGTCACGCATGAATGGTTTGCGAACAGGAATCTGTCCAATGCCTGGGACTCTCGTACCAATGGTATGAGTAGCGATATCAGTAGCAGCCTGATCGGCACCGCCAGCTTTTACTTCAATGGTCAGCTTTCCGGACTTATTGGCTTTGAAAGATTTGATCTTATCCGCATTATCTTTCAGGGCTTTCGTAATGGCCCCTACTTTCACCTCACCGCCAATTCCGTTATCCTTTAGTTGTTGAATAAGAGTTGCTTGATCTTTTACTGACTGTGCCATATCCTTAAACTGTTGCAGCTGCTCGTCGCTAAGTCCCTTGCCATGTTCCTTTATCCATTCGTCATATTTCTTTTTGACCTGTTCCTCCGTCAACAGTCCTTTGGATTGTTTTTCAAAAGCATCATTGATTTCTTTTTCAAGGGAAGTCATAAACTTTTGCTGGTTCTCGTCCAGCTTATCCCAGTTGCCACCGTCTTTTAGTTTCTGAACCAACGCAAGAGGGGCTAAGAAAGCGGTAGCAATTCCACCCTGGATTGACATACTTTTAATTCCTTTGGTTAATTGCTCAGGAATTTCTTTTATCGGAGTACCAATGAACCCGGTTGATATAAGGCCAAGAGTCAATATGCTGAGTGCAATTGACAGGGTTCGTATGCGGCCTGAATAAAAATGTTTCTTTTTCATTTTAGATTTTTTTGTATGGGTTTATAAAACAATACTTCCGAAGTCTATCGTTTCCTTACTCTTCTGGTGAGTCGTGGTCGGTCCCGGCGGCTCCTCAGTTTTTAGAAGCGATTTATCTTCAGTCGAAGTTTCTAATGTTGGTGTGAGCTCATTCATACCGAACAGCACACATGAATTTTCAATGATCTCAATCTCAGGTACTATCCAGAAGTAGCCGTGTTCATCAATCATTTCTTTGTTGATTACCTTTTCGTAATACTTGTTCCACAGTTCAAACTCTGGTAAGTAATCCTTATCATTGATACAAAGACCAATTGAGATATAGCGGAGGCCTATTGAATGTTGCTTAATTTTACCAAGCTTATAAAACAAGAACACCCGTTCATTGTATAGCTTACGGATGGCTGTCTCGAATATGAGTGCGGTTGTTGTACCCGGTTGCTTCTTTACTCCCAATTCTTTCAGTGATATCTCCTGAGTGTACACCGCATTAACATCACCCACATGGCTGTCTGATTTCCAGATATGATCCGCAATGTGCGGAATCATGATGCCCTTCTCTTTCACAGATTTTTTATAGCTGCCATCTGTCAATACATCCATCCCATGATCACACCACCAGGCAGTATTAGCAACAACCTTTACATTGATTGTATCAGCAGCTAATGGATCGTTTACATCTGCATCGGATTTTGTTCCTCCTTCTTTCGTTGGTGTAATAATAGAAGGGGTGCAAACAACTGCATCCGTATGTTTGAGCATCATTTTTTTCTGCCGGATCAGCAGAGGTTTATTCTCCACTAAGAACTTAAACAGTTCTTTACCTTTCAGATGTTCAGGAATAATTAGTCTCATTTCTTGACGATTTTTCCTTGTTTACTTTTCGTTGTTTCCTGCAATGCTTTCACCTGGTCAGGTGTCAGCTTTTTATCAGCAGGCTTGTTGTCTTTTGGGTGTGACATATTTGTAAATTTTAAAGTCAGCCATGTTCTCTAAATCTGCATTGCTCATACCACGGAAGTAGCCTTTACTATTCCTAATGTTTCTCAGGAACTGTTTTGAATAGACTTTGTACTCCCCCTTAATAAAGCATATCAGCATTGTTCTTCCAGTTTCATCCGCTAACGTCTGTGCCTCTTTTAAGGCATACCCGAAATTCTTTTTACGAACCCAGCGTTGAATTCGCCACAACCAGTTTCTAAGTATTCGTTTTATCATGCTGCTTCGGTTTGTTTTGGTGTAGCGATTACTACCTGCCTTGCCTGCTCGATAGTTATTCCGAACAGCAACACTAGAAGATTTGCTTTTGATTCTTCTGAAAGGTTAGGATCAGCGACAACACTTTGCATGGCCTGAGTTCCACCCACTCCAATCTTAACAGCCATTGGCACATTCTCCAGGTCATTGATATATTTATCATATCCGTCTCTTGCTTCGTAACCAAGAGCAATCAACCACTGGTTATAAGTGATTGCACCATCCTTATACAGCTTTGTATAGCTGATTACATTTTTGTCAAGGATTTCAGATTTCTCTTTCTTGTTTTCTTGCAACACTTCAATGTGATTGAAGTCTACATCTATGTAAAGGCCGGCGGCATCTAATGCCCAAAAGTTTGTAAGTGATTGGCACCAACTCTTAGCAATAGGAATTACTTTATTTTGAAACAGACCACGTTCAGCTGACTTCTGATTTTCAAACGTAGCCCCTTCATTCTTTGGCATCAGCTCACGAGGCACACCAAGTACAGCATAGATAGCGGCTGCATCAGCAAGCGTTTCCTCGAAAGGCATGAGCTCCTGAATGGACATTGCTATTCTTAGAAAATCTACGGGTTGATCAGTAATGATCATTGGGCTTTTGCCTTTTTGTACTCCGTATGATTTATTGAAGTCGTCAATAACCTGCTGCTTTTCTTTTGGCAACAAAGCCACGTTGCCGGATGCATCTGATTTTTTAGACACGATAGCACCAAGAGCTCCACGTTTAACATAGATCACATTCCTTGCTTCATACACTGCAATAAGATTGGCTATCGCTTTTTCTGCGCTCAGTAGTGGTGAACGCCCTTCTATCTTCTTTCCTTTCCAGTCAAGATTATTAGCTCTTGTATAAAGAATATTTTCAGTTTTAAACGTCTGCTCATTATCCGTTCCCTCTTCCAGTTTATAACCAAGGATGATCTCGGATTTTTTTGTAGCGGAAAAAAGTTTAATCCTTTTATCCATCAGGATTTTAATACGGTCGGGTGGTAAATTATAAGAGCAGATAATGTTCTTATAGTCCATCCGACTAAGCGTTTCAGGCGTTGTTGATAGCAGAAAGTTTTTACCCGTCACCAACTCATAGCAGACTGCCTCATATAGTAACTGAGAGAAATTTTGAAAGGGGTTTGGAGAAGAAAATATTTTATTGAGATCAGTATTGTCGTACACGATCTCATCTGTCTTTGTGTTTTTGACAACAAAAGTTCCGGCTATTACACGGCTGGCAATTGTATCAATGGGTGCAAAAATTTCAGCAACGTTCCCAAAAAGCTCAATAAGATTGGTGTCTGTATAGGTTCCCCTGATGCAGGAAAGAATTTTTGAAAAGTCGCCGTCTGTCAGGATGTATGACTTACCTGATTCAATGTTTTCGGTGAAGGGGGCGTAGGACTTCAGCGAAGCCCCAATAAAGGTTTTTCCTAATTGAATGCCGAATTTTCTTTCCAAACGTATTCACCTGGAAACTGTTTATGTCTCAAAGGTTATTGCAATAATACAAATTTTATTAAAAAAATCCACTACAAAATTTACCAGAGGTGTGAAAATGTCTTTCTGTAGTGGCTTGCCATACCTGCAAGTACGTCCGGCGGATCATCATTCTTTGCCTGTTTTGTTCCGGTTTGATTACGTAAGTAGGTAGTGAGAAGCTTCATAAATATTCTGTACTCAGGTATCGTTTCCCAATCGGACCTGAACCAGAAATGATTTTTTATAAACCCGCTTTCGGCAAGTATTCTTGTCTGCTTATTGGTAGTCGGGTTAACGATTCTGAAATTGCAATCCTGAAATTTTACCTGCACCATTTCTCTTAGCTTCTTTGCTTTTTCCTGCCACGCAAACACTCCCTCGTATTCATAGGCCATTGTTTTATTGGTACAGATATAATCTGAGTGGATAACGTTATTTGGGTCAGCTCCATCCTTGTTGCAAAAAACATGGTCAACAAAAACATCCGTAACAACAAGATCGCTGAACGCTGAACAAAAGTAATCTCCTCCTTTGTTCGCCGGGTCTGTGTAGCCGAAGGAGTATTCTTTCTTCTTTTTAATCTCGTCCAGGTTTGCCGGATCAAAGAATTTCAGCTCACTGATTGGGAATAATAAACCGGACGCCTCAATTGGTTGCTGCTGATACTCTGCCTCCCAAACCATCTGATCGGTATCAGCTTTTATTTTTAGGTACTCATCTGTTGATTTTACTTCCTCACAAAAGGATCTGCTTTCATTGTTCAATGCTGAAACGGAAATAGACTTGTACATATCTCCCTTCTCAATTGCCTTGCCGATTACGTCTTGTATACTCCACCGAGTACCTATATATATTTCCGGGCAGTTTTTTTCCATCCGGGAATTGTGAGAACCCTGCTTCCATAGGTCAACCTTTTCAGAATAGATAATAGATAAGGCCTCGTCAAAACCACTGTACAAGTCATCGGTAATGGCCAGATTGGCACCAAAGCCAATGATGTTAGTTCCAACGCCACCACCGAAATATGCCCCCTGTTTTGACTGTGTTATTGACCAGCCATCAATGTTTTGTTTGTCAGGTGACAGCTCTATGAAGGGGAATACTTTTTTATAATCAGGTAGTTTGAGTATGGCCCGGATGTCGTAAGAGAATTTTCGGTACAATGTTGAGGTGGCCGTATTACGCATGACACACAACTCAGGCAGGTTGCCAATCCACCAGGAACAGAATAATGAGGTTATGTAAGACTTACCGGCACGGGGTGGTAGCGAGATTGAAATCTTGATGGCATTGCCTTTAGTGTATTCATCATATACTGTTTGTAAGGCATCAGCTATCTCTTCAAGGAATGGCCTTTTGCGAAAGAACTCGGCATCCATAAATAAACAGAACCGCCAAAATTTACGGCGGCTGAGTTCATTTTGTAATGAGGATATGAGTTCATATTTTGTCTCCACTGAGTTCAAGTAATTTCTCTATCTGTTCTGTGCTGAGATTATCAAACCTTGATGGAATTAAATCTTTCCCATCTTTACCTGTAACCTCATTGACGAATCTTTCTTTATATTTTTCAGGCGATCTTGCCTTCAAAAGAACAATGAGTAATGTGTCGCTGTATTCTTGCACATGACCTACCAGCTTACCTCCTTGGTAGACTGGCTTCTTAACACCGCTCACCGCCCTTCTCATAGCTTCGTCTTCAAGAACACCCAGGCACATTAATGCTGACTTATCGAATTTTTTTTTGAAATCAGCATCGTCATTTATCCAATTATAAATAGTCCGTCTTGGAACTGCAGATGCCTTGCATGAGATGGATATATTGGCGGTTTCTTCAAAAGACAAAAGAAAATCAGTCTGTTGCTGCTCTTTTGTCCTGTTATCCTGCCTTTTATGATGTGCCATTGTGCTTTTGTTGACACGTCAAAAGTAATCAAATTAATTCATCATGGATTAATTTGATAAAATGAAAAAACCCATCCTTTCAGATGGGTCTGGCATAGACAGTTTTTAACGTCAATCAAAAACTAAAGTTCTACAGCCATAAGTTCACTACCTAATTTGTGAAAGGCAGTTTCAATCTTTTTTGCTTGTGCAGGTCTTGGAGTTTTTAATCCGGTTGAATAGTGTTGTATCTGCTTTTGATTTATACCTGTCATTCTTTCCAAAGCTGCATTAGTGAATATTTTGTTGTAGTAATTCAACAGGCTTTGTGTATCGAATTTAAAAACTAACCGATACTCTGCATTAGGTATGTTGCCTAATTGTTTTTGAATCCGGATGCTTTCTAAGGCTGATTGCTTTGCTTGCTGCACTGTCTCACCTACTCCGCTAATCCCTTCGAGCTTTTCTGCATAAGCCCAATAAGCGTCTTTACTTCTTTCAATTACAATTTTAACAGTTTTCATTTTACAATTTTTTAAAGATGGGGATTATTTCAGCCCCATCTCTTTTTTAATTTTCTTTTCAATTCCCTTACCTACTTCTTTTGTTCCGTGATAAGGAACCGGGTAAGTTCGACCATCCTTTTCGTAAATGTAGTGGCTTCCCGTTGTTCTGATATGCCTCCATCCATTCCGAAGGATTAACCTGTGTAATTCGCTTGACTTCATAAAGAACTTGTTTTTGATTGACTTCATAAAGGTAGTAATATTTCTACCATTTACAAACATTTAGACAAGTTTTTTTGAATTATTTTTTTAAAATTCTCGTACCTCCCACTGGCCTTTCACCAGCTTCACCGATATAAACCTGAATGGGAACTTTGCAGCCGCTGTTTTGATCTTTACGAGCGCATCGTCTGTCCAGAATCCCTTTACCTCATGGCATTCTAAATGCCTGGTTTTAGTCATTACCAAAAAATCCACCCGGTAAAAGCATTTATCTGCCAGCTTCAGGTTTATAGGCTCAAATTCAAACCAGATAACCTCTCCCGATTTTTGAAGATTTTGGAGATGTTGTGAGTAAGCGGCCTCTGTCTTATTCATATTCCCTGCCTTCAATCTTCCCAGGGCGAAGGATACAGGTTTTACAAGCTCCTTGACTTTAGGTAAAGTGTTGATTTGCCTAATTCCTTTTTCCTGCAGCTTGTCAATATCTGCTTGTGTCCATTGTTTATTCATAATTAGAATGGTAAGTCTTCTTGTTCCTCTGTGTTATTATTGGAAGTATTTTCTCTTGGTTCGTAAAAATTAGTTAGTTCAGGGGCTGTTACTTTTTTCCAGTTTCCGCCTGGTAATCCTTCGGGGGGATCACTCTTATGAGAGCTATCGAAATGAGAATATTGACGGGTATTGACATTGAAATTGTAAGATGCATAACCTACGTGCCCTAGCCAATACCACTTCACCTTTTGAACATATATGTCCGTAATGCCCGAGTCAAAGTTTCTATAAACACATAAGCCGTTATGTGTCTTGTTGTAAAAGTGTGCCGATCCGTTAATTGAGTATAGGGTAGGAACCTCATATTTCCCCGTCTTCTTGTCCTTCTGCATCTTGTAAGGGTGTGCAACGAGAAAACAATGCACGCCATATTTCCAAAGAAAGTTGCAAAGCATTGTCAGCATCTCACTGATATACTCTGTTTCGCTTTGTCCACCATTCCGCTTATGTTCAAGATAATTCCACGGGTTAATGATTATCCCTTTTATCCCATGCCTTTTGACCAACTGAATTGCCTTTTTAATTATACCCTGCATTGTCACATCAACCTTGGATATGTTCACGAAGTGAAAGTGATTTTCTACTAAAGATATCCCGTGTTCAAAATCCCTTCTGCTTATCCTGTCATCAGGATTTTTGCGAAAGGCAAATGCTTTCTTTTTAAACTTCTCAATGAGCTTGGTTGCATGAATTGAAGCAGGTTCTTCAAAATTGAATACTCCCCATTTCCAATTTTCATTAGTGGAAAGCCCAACCATTAATTCGTTGGCAACTTCATCTTTACCGTGGCCAGGTATGCCGGTCATCATTGTGAGGTGGCCCGGATAAAATGATAGCAATGGATCAAATCCTTGAAATCCTGCTTTTGCGCCTAACGGGTACCCATTATCATAATAGTCGAGGATCTCTTCAAACATATCGTCCATAGGAATGATCCCCTCAATAGGCCAATCCCTCGCAAATTGAATAAGTTCAATTACTGCATCCTTCCCATTTTTACAAAGAACTTCATTGGCGTCTTTACATCCTTCGGGATATACAACCACCTTGCACTTTTCCTTCCCGATCCTGCGGCCTAATTCTTCTTTTAGTAATCTTCCTACCTCATCATCGTCTACACAAATAATTACCCGCTTTAGCTTCTCAAAACTTTCCCATGAATTGTCCAGGTACTGCAACTGAAGATTTCCTTTAGCCGTTCCATTTGGCACACCTACGGCATTATAAACGCCACACTCAACCATTGTCAACACATCCATTTCACATTCTACGATGATAGCTTCTTCTTCGCCTTTGATTGCATCTAGGTTGTAGAATATCAACTCTGCATCTTTGGATAACCTGAAAGACTTTTTAGGCCCTCTGAATTTAATATTGACCAATTCATCATCCCGGTAATAGTTGAAACAGATAACAGGAGCTTCGCCGCCAAGTTGAGGCATAAACTCTCTTGCCTCTGTGACCTTCATTCGTAGTAATGTGTTATTGCTGATCTTCCTTTCTTGCTCAAACCACTCCAGCTTTTTCTTATCCAATTTTTCCAGTCTTGCAACAGGTTTAACATATTCTTTTTTCCCTTCTAACTCTACCTGCACATTATACTTCTTAGCCAGCCATTCAATAGCGCCTACATAACTCAGTTGCTCATGTTCAATCAAAAACTGAATTGAATCGCCTGACTTGCCACAACCAAAACACTTGTAAATCTGCTTTGCCGGTGAAATGGTGAATGATGGTGTTTTCTCATTATGAAAAGGGCAAAGGCCTACCAAGTTTGTTCCATGTTTTTTTAGCTTCAGGAAATCCTGAACAACTTCAGCCAGGTTCATCCTATTTTTTACATTATCTATTGTTTCCTGAGAAATCATAATACTACAGTTTTGTCCTTGCCAGCTTTTAAGGTTGAATTATTAAAGTCGTTTTTGCTCCAATTCAGGATAGTTAGATATGCAGAATTGTTTTTTTTCAATAGTGGTTGCCAATTGTGCATTTTCAAAAGAAGGTCCTGTACTTTACCCCTGTCTGGTATCTTTTTTCTGAGTTGCAGGTACTGATCAATTGTGAATGGCTCTTTCATCTTGCTGACATTTACTGCATGGTTTTGAATCCAGCCTGTAAATGCTTTAAACATAGATTCATCTATGGGTGTGTGGGTATTGGCATTTATGCCTACATCTTTTTCTTTATTTACTTTATTAGTTTTGTCCTGTCGCTGTCCCGTCGCTGTCCCGTCGATTTCCTTTTTGCTGTCCCTCTGTTCATCACTATCTTCTAAATCTGAATTAGTTAGGTGTCCTTTTTGCTGTCCTTTTTGATTATAAGCAGAGTAATTGCACAGTGTAAGGATTGTTTGCCCGTTCACTTCTTTCCTGATTACCATTCTTTCACCTTCCAATAATTTCAGGAATCCATCTACTTTGCTTTTACTCCACATCCACCTCTCACTCAGGTAACGAAGGCTGACTGGTAACTGTCCTTTTGTCCAAGAAACCAATCTGCCGCCTATCAGCTCAGTGGCCTGCGATTCTTCAAATCTTGCACCGGCAATTAAATCCAGCCAAGCTTCCGACTTCGAGAACGTCCGTTTTTCTTTCCAAAAAAGATGATCGAAAAACTTCCGATTGATAGGTATGTACCCTTTATTATACTCACTACTTTTCTTTGGTGGCATATCCTTTATTCTATCTTCCTAAAAAATCCAGTTGCGCCTGGCTAACAGGCTTTGGGTTCACTATTTCATCCACTTCTTTTTCTATTGCTTTTGATAGCTTTAAAAGCTGGATGTCCTTATTGCTCTTGAAGTAGGCCTTTTGTGCTGCCATCATCTTGCGGACTTTATCAGCCAGGTGGTCATACTTTTTTTGGTAGAAAATTCCGTCTGCATCCATAGTTATTGATTTACGGCGGTAATAATTCTATTGTTAAAAGAATTGGCTGATTGCACTCTTTGCCTGCCAATAGCAGCCATTTCTTTTATCATATAAGGGAGTAGGTAGTCACTAACGGTAATCGTTATTTCTATATCCGTACCTTTTGAGTTGCACCCTTTAATTGTTATTCTTGATTTATCAGGACCAGAAGAAATAATTACTGAATTATATGCCGTGATCTTTTGATAGTTTTTCTTAGCCATAGGTTATGCTATTTTTTTATTTAGGATTAATTGATACTGCTCAACTTGATCAAGAATTTGAGTGTATCTACTGGACCACGAATGACACATTTTTCTCATCAAGCCAATATCTTCACCTTTGGCATACAAGCCGAATATAATTACTCCTTTTGCCCATGCTGCACCCAATTCGGCACAGGCGTCTTTTCCGGATGGACCGTAATAAATAACCAGGTCGCTTTCAGTTGCGCCTTTGGTATCAAATTCAAATGACTGATCAGCTTCGCTTGAATTCACCCATTCCTCAAAAGAGAATTTCTTTGTTACATGATTATGGGTTTCTCCATAATTGTTTTCCACCCACAAAATGACTTCGTGACCTTTTTCCCGGAGTAAAGCGGTAAGCATTTCTACTCCATGCTGATTTTTCCATGATGATGCGATGTAGATTTTCATATTTTATATATTAAAAAGTTGAAGTGTTTTGTCAATCATTTCCATGCTATCCATATCATCAGTAGCCCCTGTGATTGTATTGCCAATCATCATTTTAGTACTGATTATCTCCCACATCCTTTCATCTATTGTTTCCTGCCCTAAAAAATAGGTACACATGACATTATTCTTTTGGCCTATCCTGTGAGCCCTATCCTCACACTGTACGCAGTCAGCATAAGTCCACGGATATTCAATAAAAGCAACCCTTGAAGATGCAGTAAGTGTAATTCCAACACCAGCAGCTTTGTGATTACAGATAATCAGTTTGCAATTAGGATCATTCTGAAAGGCATCTATATTAGCCTGGCGGCGTTCATTCTTATCCCTACCAGTGACAGTAACAGCATCCGGCCATATCTTCATGCACTCATCTACTATCTCATGCAGATGACAGAATAGAATGAGTTTGTTACCGCTTTCTAAAACTTCATTGACAAACTCCTTTACTTCATTCATCTTGCCACGGCCAGCGATCATTTTTAATTTCATCATTTGCACCATGATCTCACCTCTGAGCTTTCGGGCAATCTCTTTATCGTCACAACCATTATCTCTCAGGTACTGCTCAAAGTCAGCCTTGCATTTGTTGTACTCTGGTCTGGTAGTTATATCGCAAAGGATAGTTTGCCTTTGTTTGTCCGGTAAGTCTTTGGCAACGTCTTTCTTTTCTCTTCTAAAGAAGCAATGCAGATTCAATTTGTAATTGAGTTCTTTCAAATTGTTAGCTCCGGTGCCGCCATCGCAGTAGCGATTTAAGAATCCGTCCTTGTTACCGAACTCACAAAGCTTTCCAAGTATGGCAAGTTGAGGGAATAGATCAATAGGTTTATTTACAACAGGAGTACCAGATAGTAGTATTCTATACTGCAGTCCATTGAATATTCTCAATATGAATTTTGACTGATTTGTAGTGGCATCTTTACAACGATGCGATTCGTCCAACACTCCAGCTTTGAATTTTGACATGAATGGCTTTAGCTTCACATCCATAGCCTTCCACGGCTTCTTTCTTCCATTGCCGGATTTTTCATTTGGGAAATATTCAACGCAAAAAGTATTCAGTGATTCGTAGTTGATAATAACTACATCTACCATTCCATGAGTGACATAGCTATGCCAGTTCTTTTTTTGTTGTGCTGTCATTGAGCTGTCAAGGATCAATGCACGTTTATGGCTGAATTTTTCCCACTCTCTTTTCCAAGTCCCTTTCATTGAAGATGGACAAACGACAAGACAAGGGAATGGACTTTTTCCTTTCACTTCCAAACCAAGCATGGTGCCGATAGACTGCATTGTTTTGCCAAGGCCTTGCTCATCCCCATTCAAACATTTTTCAAATTGTATTGCTTGGGCTATTCCCTGTAATTGGTAGGGACGAGGGATAACGCCTTCCTTCCACGGTAGTTCAATATCCAGTTCAGCAATAGGGGGCAGTTCTCCAATGATCTCAGGAACGGGTGAAGCTGATTCTATGATTACTGCTTTATGAGATTCCCGAAGTGATTCAACTTCGTTACGGGATGAACCCGGAACATACCAATATTTGTTTTCACCGTTGATCCAGCGGCGACCTGGCAATTCCTTTACTGCTTCAAGATTCCTTTTAAAGAAACTCCCAAAGTCAATATGAATGTGAAACTCATTTCCTTTATCAAGTATTCTCAGGCTCATTTGTTTTTTCGTTCAAACAGTGAATACATTTATTTCCAAATAATTTTTCTCTCATTGTCAAACTTCTTCCGCAACCAAAAACAGAACAGATTATATTTTCTTTATCCGGTGTGTTAATCCTGTGTTGGTTTAACACTTCAATGAGTTCATCAGGCTGACAAACAACATCAAATCTTATTATGCCACCGCCTCTTCCCATATAGGTAATTGCGATTTTTTATTAACAGCAGCCCGACAGTTTTTAACTGCTACATCATAGTAGCTATCCTTTAACTCAATGCCTATGCACTTGCGATTGTTTCTGATAGCCATGTAACATTCTGAACCAATACCAAGGAAGGGAGTAAATACAGTGTCGCCTGGATTGCTCCATAGGTTAATGATCCTGTGAATGGCTTCTAACTGAAGTGGTGCGATGTGCTTTTCATCTCCCATGTCAGTTCCTTCTTTGCCATTGAGTACATCAGTACGTTTAATGTCAAACCAAACAGGCGAAGCCCATTTTTGCCAAACATCAAGTGGAAAGTTTTCTTTGTTAATATGGGTTATTGGCTTCCAGTCTTCTTCGTTTCCTTCCCACTTTTTAAATATTCTGAAATACTCAGCCATGCCAATTCCGGTATAACCACTATCAGTAGTGAGTGTTTTGTAAAGCAATCGTTGTGTTTTTGTACGCTGCATCTCCAGTACAGGATCACACCATATCGTAACTTTTGAATGAAGCTTGAACTTGTGCTTTTCAACAAACAAAGTGTGTTCATCAGTAAAGTTGTATTGACCAGTATATCCACTGCTATTCTTGTACACTCCCAGGTCTTTGGTATGGCAAGCCATGATACCGCCATCACGAAGTTTCTTATACATCTTCTTTAGCAAGAACCCGTATTGCTTAAAGAAGTCCGCATGGCTTGCATTATTGCCCATGTCGTGTATGTAGTTGCTATAAGTAAATAATGCGCTGAATGGGGGACTGAAAACAATCAGGTCAAGAGAGCCGTCTTTGATTCTGTCAATCTCTATACAGCTATCTCCCTTCATCAGCCATACATTGCCCTGATTAAATTCTTTGTACTCATATTTATCTACAAGGCCGTAAGTTTTACTGTTGATATTCTTGTTCATTTCTCTTTGCATTTCGGTGAACTGTTTTTCTTTTTTATGAATTGACTGGATTACATTCTCCATAGTATCAGTAGTAATCAGGTAGATGTTCACCTGGTGCTTTTGTCCAAAACGGTAGGACCTTCGGATAGCTTGATACAATGATTCAAAGGAAAAATCAAGGGAGGCAAATACCTGGTTGTGACAGTTCTGATAGTTGAGGCCGAACTGTGCGATTTTTGTTTTAGTTATAAGTACCCGAAATTCATTGTTGGCAAAGCCTAATAGTTTTTCTTCTTTGTATTCAGGCGAATCACTTCCTTTAACTTCAACTGAACCGGGGATTAGTTTGCGAAGATCTTCACCTTCCTCGTTGTGTTTTATCCAAACGATGAAGTTTTCAGTTGATTCGTTTACAATCTTTGCAACTTCACTTAATCTTTCAAGTTTTGTAATTCTTAACTCGCTATTGAAGTTTGTTGCATTAATTGAAGCATCGTTAAACAATTTGCCGTTATCTCTTTTTGCTGTTGAAATTTGACGTTCAATAAAATTGAGTGCCGGTAAATCATACCCCTGCATCGGGTAGCCAATATCAGCAGGGTTTGTAAGCATCACTGCCCAAGAGCTGATCCATGCAAAGAAATCTTTTTTAGCATGTGATTTAAGCCGGTAATTATTCATGCCTTCTTCTCTCACAAACCACTTAGCCCTCATATCCTGTGCATCGAGTACATTTAAGAACTCACTGTGGTTTCCGATCTCATTAAGGTCATTAGGTGAAGGAGTGGCCGTGCAGCATAGCTTATATGGTGTTTCTGCAAATGCTTCAATCAGTAGTCTTTTTGTAGCACCTGTAAAATTTTTCAGTATAGAACTTTCATCGAGTGCAACACCGGCAAAGTCGTCAGTATTGATATTGTCAAGCTGCTCATAGTTACTTATGTAAACGCCTTTCGGTGTATTGTGCATCTGCTGCATTTCAGGCACATACTTAATAACCTCAATACCGAAGCGTTTTCCTTCTGCAATAGTTTGACCACCCACTGCCAGGGGAGCAAGAATAAGAACGGGCTTCTTTGTTTTCTTAACCACATTATTTGCCCACTCCAATTGCATGAATGTTTTACCAAGGCCGCAATCGGCAAAGATGGCAAAGCGGCCAGCTTCAATAGCCCTGCGAACTATGTACTTCTGAAACTCAAACATATCAGGATGCAATCCACTTGCACTAACTCTCCACCCTGACAGTAGCGGCTTTATTTTTTTCCCTTCAAGTATTTTATGATATACCTTGTCCATTATGCAGCTAATTTTTTAATTGCTATTATAAATACCCCCCCCCATTGCATTGCCATAGCGTTAGCAATACCTGGAAATGTTTTACTTCTTTTTTTAAAGCTGTTGCCTTCTCCATGATAGCCACCGATGGTATCAGTGAAATATCTTTTCTTACCTGATTTGTCAACGTATATGGGTTCAGGCTTTTCCGTTGCCGTTGCCATAGAAAACAAATCATCCTGTAATACATATTCAAGCTTTGGCAATCCTTTCAACCAAAGACAAGTTCTTTTCATATCAGAGTCGCCGAAATAATATGGGTGAATTATTTGAGAATGCTTTGTTATAACAGCATCTGCAACGCCTATCGGATTTTCAAGACAGATCTTATTAATTGGAGCTTCCCACAGATTTAAAAAGAACTCTAATGCTTTTATTCTTTTCCTTGCTCGTCCAGGTTGATTCCAATATTTCGTTGCGGCATAGGATAAATAAGTACAAGGAGGATGAGCAATCATTAAATCCCATCCATCATTAATAATTTCAAAAACATCGCATTGAAAATGATTGCCCGGTGTTTCAGAAGAAAGCAGATCGCATGACCAGGCATCATGTCCAAGAGAGGCAAAAGCATCTCGGACAGTTCCTGAATATTCACAAGCGATTAATACCCTCATTTTTTCTCCTCATTTTTTATACTTCACAAAACCCATCATCACATCCTTGAAATTCATCCACAAACAAGTTGCCTTGCTCAAGTATTTTATCTATGGATTCATATCTAACTCCTGTTTTCCATGTTCCCTTCTTTCTTCCCATTTCCTGTTTGGCAAACCAGTTCATTTTATTCTGGTGTTTTCCGAACATATATTTTAAGAAATATGGGTTTCGATGAAAGCAGCCAACACAATTATTATACTCTGCAAACCGGACGGGTTTGTTTTTCCAGTAAGAAATAATTTCATCCTTATAAACATTATCCTCTATCAAAGGGAAAGCAGGTTTTTGCCAGGGTATTAAATCCCATCTATTTCTTTTTCCGTTTTTGGATTTACCTATGATTCCTTTAAACTCAAGAAGGCCTTGGGTATTAGTTTTTGCAAGAGTGTCGTTTGCCCGGCTTATTTCATTGGCTCTAAATCCTATTTGCATTAATACAGGATCAGAGATATTTTTTTGCCACCAATAAAACATTGGTTCAATTTTTAAGAAGTAAGTACAGTATCTATGTAGCTTATTTGGAAGCCATCCGCCTTTTTCTTTTAGCACTTGTTCATAGGTCATTCCGCTAACCCAATTAATTGGCCTGCCATAGTATTGTTCCAAATCCAAAATGGTGTAGATAATAGTATCATCTTCCACAGTGCCTACAAATGGTTTGTGTATTCTGTCTTCAACCAATTGCCTGATTTTTTTATCAGGGAACATACATTCGGGATCTTCTACCCTGACCAAAGCAAAAAGCAGATGATCTGATGGATAATTAGCCCCAACAAATGCGGAAGTTTTACCTCCTGATATAGATGTTACAGATAGCACTACTGTCCTGAATTTTCATTGTCGTCAAACAAATCCTGTTGAACCATCTTAGGCGCAGTCTTTCCATTCATATATTCTTCAACTTCATTCTTGCATTCGCTAACATCAGCCATGAGTTCCTGAATGAAGTCATAGTTTTCAGACCACTTTACTTTTGGAGCTTCCAGTTTCAAATAATCTCCCGAACTAAGTTTCTTTGTTCCGATCAATACCACTCCTTCATTTTCACCAGTGCCATCAATTTTGAAAGCAGAGACTGCGAACGAATCAATACGTTTTGCCAATTGCTTTTCCTTCCCTTTCAGAGTTTCATTATTAATGTCAGGCAGATTGTCAATGTCAATTTCATTGGGAGAAATCTCTTCGCAGATCACGGCCAGGTGAACATTCAGATTTTTGAAAGACAGCTTCATGTCATCATGCACAATGGAAGCACCACTTCGGTTGCATACGTCACCAGCGGTAACGCCTTCTGTTAGTTCATAAGAGTAATTACAGAAATCATCTTTGAGTTTTGCGGCCTTGATTTCAATGGCCGGTGTTTCCAGTTTTACTTCTGGTTTATTTTTTGGAGCCATAACAATTTTTATTTGGATTAATTGATTTGTTCAATAGAAAATGCAGAAGTTTTGATATACACCTTCTTTTTTGTCAGGTGTTTAATGACAGGGCAATCACCTTCTGTTAATTCAAACTTTGTTTTGGCTGAATGATAGTCTGCAATGTGTGCAGACGAAAAAGCCCCTACTGCTGCGGTGTTCTGTGAACTGCCCAACGATTCAATGGTGTTCTGTGAACTGCCCAACGATTCAATGGTGTTCTGTGAACTGTCCCACGATTTAATGGTGTTCTGTGAACTGTCCCACGATTCAATGGTGTTCTGTGAACTGCCCAACGATTCAATGGTGTTCTGTGAACTGTCCCACGATTCAATGGTGTTCTGTGAACTGCCCCACGATTTAATGGTGTTCTGTGAACTGCCCAACGATTCAATGGTGTTCTGTGAACTGTCCCACGATTCAATGGTGTTCTGTG
>DASVOE010000158.1:0-16913 GCA_036383515.1 Chitinophagaceae bacterium
TTTTATTTCTGTCATGATTTTTGTGCAGTTTATCCCTCAATTATCAATTGCTTTTATGAAGATCCTTTTAAAATACCTGAAACCCCATAAATGGTTGGTTATACTTGTGCTTTCCCTGGCTGCTGTGAATATTGGTTTTTCACTCGTTGATCCCATTCTTTTAGGTAAACTGATCAACCTGGCTGCAGACCGGGTAAATAAACCTGACCTTATTGATCATAACAGGTTTTTCTACTCCTTCTCCTGGAAACAGGCCGGTGTATGGTTTATCGTTATCTGTTCTATTTCGGTGGCTATGATAAGCCGTATCGCCAAAAACTTCCAGGATTATTTTTTGAATGTGGTGATCCAGAAATTTGGCGCCAAAGTTTTTACAGATGGCTTGCAACATGCCATGAAATTGCCTTACCAGCAATTTGAAGACCAGCGGAGCGGTGAAACACTTTCCGTGTTGACTAAAGTAAGATCAGATGTAGAGAAATTCATGATCAACTTTATTAATATCCTGTTTGGTGTCATCATCGGGATTGTGTTTGTGTTTGTATATGCCGCTCTTTTTATTCACTGGAGTATACCAGTGGCATATCTCGTCGGCATTACTTTACTTACTATCATCACCAACATACTGAGTAAGAAAATAAAGATCATACAAAAAAATATTGTGGGACAAACAACAGCCCTGGCAGGTTCTACTACAGAATCGCTTCGCAATATTGAACTGGTAAAAAGCCTGGGATTAACAAGACAGGAAGTAGAACGCTTAAATAAAAATACTTATAAAATACTCGGATTAGAATTGACGAAAGTAAAACGAATCAGGAGTATCAGTTTTATCCAGGGAACGATGGTAAACACATTAAGACAAGTAATCCTTTTTATTTTAATGTGGCTGATCTTTAAAGATAAAATGGATGCCGGCCAGTTGGTGACCATGCAGATCTTTTCCTTCTTTGTCTTTGGACCACTACAGGAGATCGGTAATATCCTTCTTTCTTACCGGGAGGCAGAAGCATCGTTGAATAATTTTGACAACCTGATGAAGAAAGCTCCTGAACCCGAACCTATAAAACCAAAACACCTGGGTAATATTGAAACGCTATCTTTTAAAAATGTGGCTTTCCAGCACCAGACTGCTTCACAAAAAGCAATTAATAATATAAGTTTTGATGTGCGGGTGGGAGAAACCATTGCTTTTGTAGGACCAAGTGGCAGCGGTAAATCCACCCTGATGAAATTACTGGTAGGATTATATCGTCCGCAGGAAGGGAAAATATTTTATAACAATTTGGATGAAACAGAAATACGTTTTGATGACCTGCGTAACCAAATTGGATTTGTAACACAGGATACCAATCTCTTTTCCGGCACGATCAAAGAAAATCTCCTGTTTGTGAATCCATCTGCTACGGATGATGAACTAATGGATGCGCTGCGAAAAGCCGCCTGTCTTAATCTTTTAACAAGGGCCGAAAAAGGATTAGAAACCATGATTGGTGAAGGTGGTTTGAAATTATCCGGTGGAGAAAAACAACGTCTCTCTATTGCACGGGCATTATTGCGTCAACCTAAAATGCTGCTGTTTGATGAAGCCACTTCTGCACTCGACTCATTAACGGAAGAAGAGATTACTGATACCATCCGTGATATTTCACAGGAAGGCAATCAAATCACCATATTGATTGCACATCGTCTTTCCACGATCATGCATGCCGATCGTATTTATGTATTGGAAAAAGGTGATGTGGTAGAGACCGGTAATCATGAAAAGCTACTGGAAGAAAAAGGGCTTTATTATGCTATGTGGCGGCAGCAGATCGGTGAGAGAAAAACTAAGATTACAGCGGCGTAGATTTCCCACAAAGTCGCAAAGAACACAAAGGGATTACAAATAAAAAACTTGGTGGACTTAGTGACTTTGTGGGACATACATTTCAAAATCTTTTATGACAGAAAATGAATTAGCCACCATTGCCGTGGATATTTGTTTTAAAATCCACACAACCCTTGGCCCTGGCCTGTTGGAAAGTGTTTATGAAGCTGCTTTTGCTTATGAGTTAGAAAAAAGGAATATCCCTTATACACGTCAGCAAGGTATACTTGCCAATTATGAAGAAGTAACATTAGATGTAGGATTCAGAGCTGATATTATCATGGACAATAAATTAGTTATAGAAATAAAATCAGTAGAACATTTAGAAAAAGTTCATCACAAAACGGTATTGACTTATCTCCGCCTTTCAGGTATGAAATTGGCTCTTCTTGTAAATTTTAATGTCAATCTTATTAAAGACGGCATTCATCGAAAAATTCTTGGTCAATTATTTTAAAATCTTTTCTTTGTGTACTTGGTGGCTTTGTGGGATAATAGACATAGAAAGAGTTTCATGAATCCCTTTTCCTGTGAAATTGAGTTTTGATTCTTAAAGTCAGACAATTTTATGTTAGGATTCTTTTTTGGTTCAGGAAAAAATAAAATCAAAGAAGCGTTGCGTAACGGCGCTGTCATCATTGATGTACGAACTGTATTTGAATATGACCAGGGCAGACTTCGTGGTTCCATCAATATCCCGTTGAACCTTCTTCCTGTCAATATTGGCAGAATAAGAAGCATGAACAAACCCATTATCATCTGTTCAGGTTATGATGCTGATAGCAGCAAGGCTGTACGTTTTATAAAACAAAATGGCATCAGCGATGTGTATGACGGAGGCAACTGGGAAAAGCTGCTTCGAATAATTAATAGTCAATAAGACCTACGAACCGGGAATTTATTTTTGAGGGTATTCTCCCAATGCTCTTTTCAAAAAACAATTACTATTCCTTTTCTTTTTGTTCTTTTCCTCCCCAAAGGTCGCTGAAGAAATTTGTCTTTTCCAATTCCTCCATATCACTCAGTTCCCACTCCAGCGCTTTGGTACTTTGCGTTATTTCGATCAATGAGATAATAAGTGATGCCAGCAGGCTTAATAAGCTTGCAGCAAATACATACCGTGTAAACCGGGACCACTCCTCGTAAATACTATACATAGTAACCACACAGCATAAAAAACTGAAAACACCCAGCGCCTGCATTTGCCGCACCAGGTTGATTCGTATCCGCAATATTTTGATCTGCTTTAATAATAAGTGTGTTTTCTCTCCCCTGGTATATTCATCGTGCAATTTGCGGATGAGGTTAGCCAGTGCGAGATAACGATTAGTGTAGGCCAGTAATAATAAACTGATGGCAGGAAAAAGCAGTGCAGGTGTATTGAATGTAATTTCCATAGCACAATTTACTACATAAAAGCAGAGATCGTCAACCCGATGGCATCACGCAGAGACAGCAGGGTGTGCTGAGTAGTTTATTGCATTATGTTCTCTGCTCACTCCATGATCTCAGCGTGAAAATATCTCAGTATTATTTTCGGCTAAAGTCAAGTGGTACATTCAACTTAATAGAAAAATTCCTCCCGGTATTAAAGACCCCCTGCCGCCCCGTAACGTTATTGATAGCTGCATACTTTAACCGGCTTAAATGATTCTGGTAGGCTTTATCCGTAATATTGGTCATACCGATATGAATACTGAACAGTGTTTTTTTCTTACTGAGAATATCTGCTCCCATCCCTGCATTCAATAAAGTATAACCGGCCGTAGCAGTTTCCGTACCATAACCAAAGAAAGGTTTTTGCTGGTCAAATGTTTTATCTGCTTCTACTTTAAAATATAAATTGCCCAATGATTTTCCGGCTTTATTAAAACTCGCCCTGAGTTCGCTGGTGATTTTGGTAGCCGGTATTAATGGCAGGTTATCGGAACCATCTATCTTATTATCAAATTGGCCTCTTACAAACGAAATAGTGTTTTCAAAATGCAACCAATCCAGCGGATGCGGGTGAATGTCAATCGTCGCTTCAAGGCCGGATAAACTGGCATCATACTGGTTAAACTTATAAGCAGGAATGTCGTTACCGTTTACATTCACCAATGAATCTCCACCCAAAATGGATTCCAGTTTCCTGTAAAAAATAAAATCATTGATACGGTTATAAAAAAGATTCAGCCCGATATTGAAGTGTTCGTAATTGATCTCCATTCCACCGTCCAGTTGTAAACTTGTTTCTGACTTTAAATTATTGTCACCATACTCGTAACGGTTGGTTCCTTCGTGGGCGCCGTTACTTCCCAATTCTGCCAGTGCAGGTGCCCTGAAGCCGCGAGCCACGTTTGCTTTCAATGTCAGGTAATCAGCCGGCTCATAACTAATGCCCACACTTCCTGAAAGGTTAGAAAAGTTTCGCTTAAAAGAAGAAAACTTAGGGTCCCCATTATCTATGAATGCTTTTGAATCCAGCGAACGATTATCAAATCTTACTCCCCCGCTCAGGGTAGCTTTTTTAAAAAACCGTTGTGTATATATGAATCCGCCGATATCAAATAAATTATACTCAGGGATCAATACTTCTTCACCTTTATTCTGGTTGGATTGCCGCATACCATTTACGCCGATAGTAGTATGCCATTCTTTTATTTCCGGGAATTGCCATTGCAGGTTATAGTTGATCGTTTTGAGATCAAAAAATAACCCGGCTTCAGCTGGGTTTTCGGGGTCACCAAATTCCTTACGTTGGTTTTGCTGGTAGCCAACATTTATTTTCAATCGGTTTTTGCCAATAGCAAAACTGTTATCACTTACTATTTTAGTATGCAGGATATGTTGCTGGGGAACAAAAAGATCTTTGGATGCCAGGTCGGCTTCCGTAGCTATTCTTTCTAAAGCTGTGCCGGTAAATAATAAGAACTTCCCGGAAGCATCATCTCTTTCTCCTTCTATCAATCCAATATGCTGGTCAAAGCGGCTTAAAATAAGATGACTAAAGCCCCAGCCTTTATTGATGCCGATATAGCCTCCCGCATTCTTTTCATTGAAGCGTGAGTTCAATACATCACCGTCATACTTGTTGTGATAATCGCCAGCCTTTTTATAAGTGCCATATACATTCCAATTAATACCGTTTTTATTACCAGCAAGACTCCCATTCAATCCAAACAATTCATTATTGGTTTGGTAATTGGTGAGCAGGTTTCCTTTTAATGTTCCTTCTGCCGCCGGCACATTGGTAATAAGATTTACCACACCCGCCATCGCATCACTTCCATACATTAAAGAAGCAGGCCCTTTTAATACTTCTGCCCGTGCTATACTCAACTCATCTATTTCAATACCATGCTCATCGCCCCATTGCTGGCCTTCCTGCCGGGTGCCGTCATTGATCGTAACCACCCTGTTGTAGCCCAGGCCCCGAATGATGGGTTTGGAAATTGCAGGACCTGTTGATAGTTGCGATATGCCGGGTATCTTACTCAATGCATCAATGATATTGTTGGAAGTGGATTGCAATAATGCTGAACGGCGAAGAGTGGTCACCGACACTGGTGATTTGCGAACACTCGTAGCACCCGTAACACCGGTAACGATCACCGCCTGGTTTTCTGTAACCACTGGTGATAAAGCAAAATTCTTTTCTGTGTTGGCTGAAAGTTCAAAATGTTCTACTATGGTTCCGTATCCGCTATACGATACTTCAATTACATGATGACCGTCGGGAATATTATTTATTACATAGTGCCCGGTAGCATCGGCGGAAGTGCCTATTTTTTCATCTGCAAAATAAACTGAAGCACCCGGTAACGGTTCCCCTGTTTTTAGATCAGTGATTTTACCGGATATACTAACCTTCAACTCACCTGACCTGGCATTACCACGGGCAGTTATTTCAAGTGAGGGCTGTGCAGGAGAAAGAATGTAAAAGGAAAGCGAAACGCAAAGGGCTACTAATTTTTTCATTTTATTTTTTGATACATTGTTGCAAATATAAAGCAAGAAGGATCACCTGCACAAAAATTATTTTAAGAGGTAAATAAAAACCCGGGTGATCCGGGTTTTATAAATATGTATACCTATCCTGAACTATCTCACTTTCAGCATGGGTCTTACCTGCTGTATGGGTCCGTTCTGTAGCCGGGCATAATAAACGCCGTTGGGCAAACCACTACTTTCAAAGCTGGTGGTGTAAGTGCCGGGTGTATACTCCCTGTCAATAGGTGTTCGCACTACCCTGCCCAGCATATCGATGACCTGTATTAAAGTATGTCCACCCCTGGTTTTAAATTTGATCGTTGTATTTTCTGTAAATGGATTGGGGCTGTTAGTGATCAGTTCTTCACCTGCTGTTTGATTGGGATCACCGGTTGATGTGGTACGACAGGAAATATCGTTCACAATATTGAGGCTTTGAAAATTTTGGAATAAGATCGTTTGCAATGTTGCAGCCGGAACACAAAACCATTTTTCAAGAATAGAAGAATAAATACTCCGGAAATCATATTGCATCGGGATATTATCATTTACCGTAGTATTGGTAGGGATAGTTGGATTATTTCCTGTTACTCCCGGTATCACACCTTTGCCAAATAAAAATAAAGGAGCTGCTGCACCATGATCAGTTCCTACACTGGAGTTGGATTTTATTCTTCTGCCAAATTCCGAGAAGGTCATCCCGATCACCCTGTCCTGCACACCGAGAAACTGGCAATCGTCCACAAAAGCTTTAAGGGCATTGGATACATTGGTAAGCAGGTTGGCATGCGATCCCGTTGATGTATCAGTAGTATTTACCTGTAAAGAGTGTGTATCAAACCCACCATAATTCACCATATATATTCTTGTTTTCAATCCACCTTTTACGAGGCGGGCAACAATTTTTAATTGGTCACCCAATGAATTATTAGCAGGATAAGTGACTTGCTGCGTTACTGCGATCGCTGCTGCTTTTATGCGCTGTGCATATAAATTAGTCTGGCTCGCTACGGTGCGGATGTAAGTCAGCTCCTGGCCCATCGGGTTATTGGGAACGGGATCCTGTATATTATTGACCAGGTTATAAAAACTGGTTGGATCGGTAATGCTCATGCCCATACTCACATTAGGTCCCTGCAATGCTAATGATGTAATAGAACCGATCTGGATAGCCAGCGGATCGGGCATTGTTGTATTGGGATACCCCGTAGGAAAGTTGGGATATTCTGTGTTTAAATAACGACCGGTCCAACCCGAATTCACCACTTCAGTGCTGGAAGAGCCACTCATCCAGATATCGGTAGCACGGAAGTGTGAAAAGTTAGGTGATGGATAACCTACAGCCTGCACGATATTTAATTTGCCTTCATTATATAAAGCTTGCAGCCCCGTCATGCCGGGATGCAGTCCTGTTTGTGTAATATTCGTCAGTGGCAATATTTTATTTTGTGCGATCGCCACATTGCTCCGGGCATTAAAATAATCACCATAGTTGGAAATGGGTATCACCATATTTAATCCATCATTACCGCCATTCAATTGCACGATCACCAGCACATGGTCTGTATCGATCAATGGATTCATCAATGCCTGCATCAGTGGTGAGTCGTTACTAAACGCCTTGATGGAGTAACCATCTACGACTGCCGGCAATATTGCCGCCGCAGGAATTGTGTTTTTTATAAAATCTCGTCTACGCATAAAGTTAGTTTTGAGCCCTGGGCTTTGAGCTACGAATTAAAACTGGTGGCTCATAGCTTGTAGCTATATTCAGGATAATTGGTATTCTGACATATTCATAAAATACTGGTATAATGATTTGAGCCGTCCATTCACAATATTATAGGTAGCTGTATCGGTTGGATTAGCCAGGTAGGCATCCCATGCATTGGTCCAGTAAACGTCCTGGGTTTGGTTGCTTAATAATATCTGTTCTTTCAATACCTGCCTTGTAGCAGCAGACAGTGGCACCCGGAAAATGATTGCCAGAGTATCATCTATCACAGCATTGGGATCGCCGGGGTTGGGTAATGTTTTGGCAAATGCCACGGCATTGATGACAATCTTTTTTCCGTTGCGGGTATAACCATTGGTGATCATTATATCGGTAAACTGGTTTCGTTTCGGCAGCGTATCCGAATTGATCCATAATTCATGAAACTGTGGCTCCTGGTAATAAGCTGCCCATCCCGACACATCGGGTGGATCGCCGATATCCTGGTTCATACTGGCAAACCAGTTTCGTATATAATTCCACATTCCATACGCATCGGCATATTCAGTAGTTGAGTTGGGAAAAACAACACCGAACTCCCGCAGGCAACTCACCACCTGGTCCACCGGGCTTTTAATATGAGAACCCTGGTTCAATACATCAAAGAAGTGTTCGCTTTTAAATAAAGCATCCAGCACGGGTTTGATCTCATAATTATTGTTTCGGAAAATAGTAGCCAGTGGTTCTATTACATTCGTTTCTGTAGCTGCATCAATTTTATAATACACGAACCAGCGATAAAAACAACGGCATATGTATTTAGAAACTTCATCTTTTGCAAAGATCATTGAAATAAGATCGTCCGTTTCCAGTGCGCCACTGGCACCGGTGCGGCCGGTAATCACCGTGTTGTTATAATAAGAAGAGAATTGTTTATTAGTACCATCATGTTTGGTAGCATCCCAGAAAACGGTGAATGTAGTACCATTGATACGCCAGCCCGTTAATACCTTTGCCGCTTTTTTTACATCGTCTTCTGTGTAAACAACCGTGGAGCCTTTGCCCAGTGTAAATAATTCCTGCAGCTCTCTTGCATAATTCTCATCGGGAGCTGTATTCGTATTCAGATAACCGTTGAGGTAACGGAGCATACCGGCATCAATGGTTACATCTTTGATAAGCTGTTTAAAATTACCCAGGCAATTTTGCCGTAGTAAGGCATAATGTTTATAAACATAATGCGAAAGGCCTACCGTTACGGTTTCGTTGCCAAAATGATCAGCCCAGAACAGGTGGAGTTTTTCCCGGATGCTACGATCCTGGTTGATCATTAATCCTGCCCACCATTTTTTAAACGAAGCCCGGCGAACACTGTTGAGTGTGCCATCATTCGTAGGATCATTGATCCAGGTAGCACCTGCAGCAACAATCGGATCTGCCGTACCCGGACTATAATCATTTACCGGAGGTGAAGGAAGCGGTGCAGTGGGTGTCAGTAATTCATCAACGGCCTGACTCATGGTACGGGTAAGAAAATAATCAATATCCGCTTTACGGGAACCAAACATCGTTCGTTTCAGTAAATGCTGTGCTTCATTTTTTGTCCACGGGCCGCTATAGGGGTTGAGACCGGAATTGGTGCGGAAGCCTGGTGCAGGTGGCGGAGCCGGTTTTATTTTTTTCTCTTTAGGAGCCAGGAATTCTCTTCTGTCCATGTGTTTTGGTTTTGAATGTTCCGGGTTTATGGGAAAAGGGATTTACTGTGATAAGTAAAATACAAAAAGGTTTAAGAGTTTTTATAATAAATACTAAGGGGTTGAGTCTCGGAACGAAAAGGAGTGGTATTTACTTTTTTCAGTATGAAAATTCACGTTCATGCCAGCCATTATCTTACAACCTTTTGACACTCTATGTAGCCCGGTAAAAAACTTCTGAACATAATAAGTCCTTAGACGCATTGGAAGAGAAGGGGGTATTGAATGCTAATTTGTATTGGCGCTATAAACAACCTGCCTGCCGGTAGGCAGGTACAAAACGTATAATACCATTGTGTTGATTAGCAATAATTAGTATTTTTAGGACTATAGCGTATAATACATCAATATACGTGTTAGCGGCAATGCTAAACTTAATGTGGTTACATAACTATGTTCAATACATTCAAAGGACGAATAGAAACTCAGGCAGAAAACGAGATTGTGAAAAAGGGAGATGCTTTTCTTTTTAACGACTCTAATCCTTACACATTAGAATTCATTAAGGTTAATATTAGCAATGAAAATTTCACTTTCTCAAAAGAAGATATAATATTTTCAACCAAGCAAAAGGAAAAGTATCAAAATTATTTGCAGCTTCATCCATTTTATGGAGCCGGTAGACCATTTTCTGACGGGGTCAAATATATTTTACATAGACATCATGAAAAAGGGAAAACAAAATATTCAATAGAAGTTGATAACATAAAAGCAGAACTAAGGCTTAGTTGGTGGAATAGGCAACGGATAGAATGGGTTCATGGACGTAAAGTTAATTGGAATGCTTGGCAGGGAATTGGAGCGGTCGCTGTTGTATTCATAATGCTTCTTGTGTTTTTTGTACCAACTTTAACTAAGGATGTAAGTGGTAATAAATCCAATGCAAATCCGCATATAGTTTTACCCGATTCAAGTGATAAGAAAGAAGCGGTCGATTCAATAATTGCAGCAGATAAAAGCTCAGTTATCAAAAAAACTGTAAATGAAGTTTTTTCAAACATAACGCAGACAATGGGGACGCTAGAATATAAATATGCTTACATATCTGCATTAAGATATTTTAACGATTATATAGAAGAGGAAATTCAACATATAAATACTAGGATTGAGGAAAATACTTATGTAGGTCGGTTTGCAAAAAATCAAAGCCAATGGACTGAAAAAGATTATCAAGAACTTACGAACACTCTAAAAAAAAGAACGACAACAAGAATCAAGGATATTATTGCTGATATAGAAAATCAATCTAAAGGACCTTTTGTTTTTGCGGATGATAAATTTAAAGAGATTAAAAAAAGAGCCACTAGCGAAATAATGAATCATTAACGCACAGCCGCTAACACGAGCATTGGCAAAATACAGGCGGACGGAAGCTGTGTCGCATCATTTGTAACGCTGTGCAGCAGTGGTTCGGGCTGGACAAACAACAAATTCCTGTACTTCGCCAATGCTTGGACGTTAGTTGTGATACTATTCGACCACCCTGCAAAAGAAAGGATGAAAATAATTGCTTACATATTTATATGCTGCTCTATGCTGGTAACTATTGTTTCTTGCAGTCGTAGTTACCATCTAGAACGGGGCGATTTAAAATATATTCCATACAAGGGTAATGAAATATTAGTGTTTAAATCTGACAATAATCGAATGGATACCACATTTCTGACAGGAAAAGGTAAAGGAAGTGGTTGCGCAGGTTCGCAAGAATTATTTCCCGACGAATGTGAAGGAATAAGTATTAACTGCACACGTACCGACCCAAATTATGACAGATACTTGGAAGGTAAATGGCTGGTAGAACTGGTAGCAACTAAAAGTGGCGAAACGCACATTTCCTTTGACATCGTTTTAAGAGGGTCTTGGTTTTATAATATGGGCTCATATAGTTTGCCGGAATTTGACAAAATGCCAAACTCGGAATTGACAATAGGTAATACAGTTTATAAGGATGTCAAGATTTTTGAAGCAAGCGACTATGCTAAGCAATATGAACAAAGAGAAAACTATGCCGAAAGATTTTACTGGAGTATAAGTAAAGGGTTCTTAGGTCTCGACAGAAGAGATGAAAAATGGAGATTGATTAAAATTTATGAGCCCTGAAATTAGACAAACAAGTACTTCAGCTAACATTGCATTGGCAATATGGCGGGGCGACGAATATATTCTCAGCTTTTTGTTCGTAACCCAGCTTCAGTTTCGGCAGACTAATAACGCCGAACAACAGAATAAACAATGAGCTTTTGTATCTTTAATCAGCAGCGGCACCAGCCAGACGGAATACAGAATACCGCCACATCGCCAATGCTTCAACGTTGTATGCAATACTAAAAATACCCATGCACTTCTTATTCAAAATAAAACAAAAAAACAGTCTAACCATTTCTGCGCTTTTCCTTTGTATTTTATGGACACCTGTAAATGCACAAGAAAAAAAGCACAGTGAAAGATACTTGGATGTGTATAAAAAATATTTAGATGCTACATGTCCAATCAAAAATGACAGCATTCAACATTTTGTTTACTTTGCCAGAGACAGAGAACTGATAAAAGATCATCCTTTATTATCACACTCAATGTTTAAAGGAGCACAAATTATGTACTCGTGGCGTCAGCTTGAACCTAAAAAAGGGAAATACGATTTTTCGATTTTGCAAGAAGATTACAAATACCTTAAAAACTTTAAAAAGAAACTATTTGTTACGTTACAAGATGTAACCTTTAACGCAATACGCAAAGCAGTGCCAGACTACATACTTACTGCAGAGTATGATGGTGGTGCCGTAGAGCAATACAACAACGACGGAAAGCCAGGAGGTTGGGTAGCCAAACGGTGGAATAAAAAGGTACGAGAACGATTTGCGCAACTAATGCAAGCATTGGGCAAAGCTTTCGATGGAAAAATAGAAGGCATTAACCTTCAGGAAACATCAATAGAAGTAAAGGATTCCAGTTTTTCGGAATTAGACTATGTAACCGGCTTAAAAGAAAATATGCTTGCATTAAAAAAATCTTTTCCAAAATCAGTTAGTATGATATATGCCAATTTTATACCCGGCGAATGGTTGCCCGGAAACGACAAAGGCTATTTACGAAGTATTTATCAATACGGCGAACAAATTGGTGTTGGCCTTGGGGGCCCCGATTTGATGGTAAAAAGAAAAGGACAACTAAACCATACCATTGCTATGATGCACGAAAACCATTATACCGTTCCGCTTGGTATAGCCATAGAAGACGGCAACTACATTGGCGAAACAGGAAATGCAACCGAAGATAAAACCAAAATACACGAAAATATTGTTCCATTGCTACATGCCTTTGCCAAGGATTTTCTAAAGATAAATTATATGTTTTGGGCAAACCAAGAACCTTATTTTAAAGAAGATGTTTTGAGGTGTTTCTACAATGATCACTAAAAGTACTGCATACAACTTTGCATTGCCGCAAGTGTGGGCTTGACGTTGTAACTTTGGCTGCAGTTCGCTATCAGCTTCGGTTTGGGGCTTGACTATTTCTAAGAATCTTTTCGATAATTTTATAATCATATTTTTTTCATCATCACCGCCGGGCAGACGGTTTTCAAAACCCACACCTGCGGCAATGCTGACCGTTACCTGCCATTAAAATGACACATCAAGAAACATACGAACAAGTCCTCGACAAAATAAATTGGATAAGCAAAATCGCAATTCGGAAGAATTGGGAAATCACTCGTCCTTTGTATATTGACAGACCTGCAACTATGGAAGAGATTCAAGTTGTTGAAAAACACATTGGACAAACTATTCCAAGAGATTTGAAAGAACTATTCACTTTCGCAAAGCACCTTAGTTTTAGCTATCAGTTTGACGAGACTCTTTCCCAAGAATTCAGACAAAACTTTTCTGGTGAAATTTATTGGAATCTAAACACATTGTCTGAACAGTATGACAATTTCAAAGAATGGGTGAAGATATCTTTAGACCCAAAGTTTAACGATACAGACTCAATAGAAATAACTGAAAAATTATGGCAAAACAAGCTGCCACTAATTGATGTGCCAAATGGAGACATTATTGTTGTTGGTAATAGTCCATCAGAAGTTCTCTATTTTTCACATGAAGGCGACACGATGCATGGGAAAATGCTTGGAGAAAATCTTTGGCAGTTCCTTGACTTTTATTCAAGAATAGGATTTGCAGGCAGTGAGGACTGGCAATTAGAACCATTCTTTGACTATGACAAAAATATTATGGTGCCTAAAGGAGAAAAGGTTGACCGATTCATCAATCTGCTTGACAATTAAAGGCAGGTAAACATTGGGTTTTACGCAAGTTGGACTTGACATTGTAACATCAGCTATGTGCAAATCCAAGCTTTAGTTCCAGCAGACGAATAAATCTCAACATTAGTTCTTAAATTCAACTTTATATTTTTAATCAGCAGCGGTATCGGCGGACGAAATACTAATGCCCAACCTGCATAAAGACCTGCTCGTTGTATGCAACCCTTTTCAACATTACCAATGCAAACAAAATTCAAATCGAGCAGACCAAATAACAGGATATATATTTTAAGGCAATTCATTTGGGGAATAGTCGCGATCGCAATCTGGCCTGTTTACAAGATTCTATTTTCACATGATTCACCGAATGATAGCTATTATTATATTGTTGGTTCAGTATTAATCGTGACAGTAGTTCGAGAGGTTTTGCGGGTTAGAGTAGTTGAAATAGAGTTTAACTCCGAAACCCAACAAATCATTTTTAATTTCCAAAATCTTTTCTCCCAAACAAGGCAAAAGGTGCTTAAGTTTAAGTTCGCAAAATTGGAAATTGATATGCACATAGGCTGGCGCAATGACAGCTTAACTATTTATTTTTTAAGTAGCAAAATTGAAATCTTCAGGGTTGATAGAAGCAAAGATGGGTTCTCCAATGAAACGCTAAGAAATATCCGGGATACTGCAGATAAGCTCTGTTTGCCTATTTCAAAGTATTAAACACAGGGATTCATACAACATGGGATTTTCTGCTATGCTGGCTGAAGAATATAAACTCATCGACATATCGCTATCATCTGCAGTCCGGTCTGAACGAATAAAACCGGGCACCCGAATATATTATCAACTGCATTAACTTTACTCAGCGGCGGTTCAGGCTGACGTAATACGGAATATCACTACATGCCAAGCCTAGACGTTATAAGCAAGCCTAAGGCATAAAGTTTATGGATACAGATTGGAATAAAGAAGAGCATCCAAATTGGTATAGAGATGTTTCTCCGATGCGATGTTTAATTCTTGGAAGCTTCCCACCTCATCCCACCAAATGGGAATATCCCTTTTTCTATCCTAATGGACGAAATAGATTTTGGAGAATTTTAGCCGATTTAGCGGAAGAACCTTTAAAATGGAGGAAGGCTGATAAAACAAAGGCAGTTCAAGAGAGATATGAAATAATGAAGAAGTTGGAAATTGGAGTACAAAATTTAGGTTTGGAAATTGAAAGAAAAGGTAAAAGTGCTCTAGATACTCATATCAGAATTAATAAATATCACGATATCATTTCTATTATTGAAACTCATCCTGAGTTAAAGAGAATTCTATTACCTGGTTATTCGGCCATTAATAGTACTGCGAGATCATTTATAAGATATATTCAACAAAAAGGAATAGAGGCTTCTGCAATTGATCAATTTAAACCTGAAATGTTATTTAAAATACATTTTAAGGGCCGAGCAATTGACTGCGTTGTACTAAATTCAACATCAACAGCGTCAAAGATTAAGTATGACTTTCTTTTAGAACAATTTAGAAGAAACCTAAAGTAGCTTGAAGGCCTGCTTATAACACGATGTCCGCCACAAATACAAATGCGGTAAGGTTAGCACCACTGTGAAGGATCTAGCTGATTTTGTGCAACGGATTGCTCGTAAAACTTGTCACCAGGGTACAAACAATTCACATGAAAGGTCAACTGCTGCTATTACTATTTGTGACAATCATATTTTCCTGCAAAAAGGAGAATGATCTAAACGACCTGAAAAACAAAATCTCAGGTAAATGGGAATTGCGACAGATCATCTGTGGGGAATGCGCTAACCCAATTACCTATTTCTTACAGGGAAATGGAAACGTTATTGTACTATCAACTGAAGGTGTTTTTGAGCGAAGGATCGACGATTCAATAACATTTCAGGGCAGTTATGTCCTGCAGAGAAATAAAGAATGTAACAAAGCCACCGGCGACATTGCCTTGTCGACCAATGAAGGTTCAGATCCCAGACCTCTTTTCGTACAACTAGACGCCGATAATTTGCAACTAAGCACTCCTTATTGTTACGCTGACGGCGCAACAAGTATCTATAGACGTGTGGAATGATCAGAAAAAAATTAGTAGGCAGACAAACTGTTGCAGCTTTTGTCGACTGACGTTATTTTATTGAGCAACAAAATAAATTTTTATCTTTAGTAACGACGTTCGGCCTTGCCTAGGGCGAAATCGCCGCTGGTGATAAATAAATAAAGCTCCCATTAGAACAGATGCCTGGAATTTGTATGCCATTCGTCCAACAAATTCAAACCAAATGAAAAAAACAAGTGATACATGGAATAGCGGAGACCCTTACGAATATTTTATGGGGCGTTGGAGTAAATTAATGGCGCCTGAATTTCTTAAATGGTTAGACCTACCTTATAACTTGTCATGGCTCGATATCGGCTGTGGCACAGGAGCTTTAAGCGAAACCATAAATCTGCGATGTAAACCTGCCCGCTTATCCTGCATTGACCCATCTGCCGACTTTCTGGAGAAAGCCAAAGAAAAGCTGGGTGACAAGGTAGAATTTGCAATTGGGAATGCCTCAAATATTCCTGAGGCGAACAATTCAGTTGACGTTGTCGTATCAGGCTTAGCACTTAATTTTTTTCCTGATTTAAACAGTGCATTTTCTGAAATAAAGAGGGTATTAAAAGTAAAAGGCATCATGGCTGCTTATGTTTGGGATTATGCAGGTCGTATGGATTTCCTGAGACTTTTCTGGGACACTGTGATTGAAATTAATCCGGATGCTAAAAACCATGATGAAGGTATTCGTTTCCCAATCTGCAATATTGATAATCTAAAAAAGACATTCCGGGAAGCAGGCTTAACGGAAATAGAAACAACGTTTTTAGATATATACACTGTTTTTAAAAATTTCGAAGATTATTGGAATCCATTTTTAGGCGGACAAGGACCGGCGCCAACTTATTTAGCTTCTTTACCAGGCAATTTAAAGAATGAAATAAAAAGCCTTCTTCTGAAGAAATTACCGGCTGAACCGGACGGCTCCATAAGACTCCTGGCAAGAGCTATTGCGGCCAGAGGATTTCACGCAAAGGGGCAAAGAAAATAAGTCGCTAAGGATACAGTCTTTGCGTCTTGGATTACTTAGCGGCTTTGCGTGAAAAATTCAAACTGGTACACTACCTTCTACATTCCAATTTGGTTGCAGTTGCGTAATTAATTAGCTTCAGGTTTCACAAATAAATAGCCGGAACCTATTCAACCATTCATATTATGTACAATTCAGTTAAAATAATTTCTCTTTCTCTCTTTGTTATTCTTTTGAGCTGTTCCTC
>DASVOE010000159.1:0-22898 GCA_036383515.1 Chitinophagaceae bacterium
AGAAGTGGTAGAAAGCTTCAAAGAAAAATATATCGCCGCAGCTAAAAAAACTCCGGCAGCCTTACTCATCAGTGCGCTGAATATTCTGAATGAAACAGAGATAAATTATAAAGCAGCCCGTAATAAACGATTGCACGTAGAACTGGCGCTGATCAAACTTTGCTATTTGCAACAGGCACTCGAACTCACTGCTGATGCCGGTAATATTAGTAAAAAAAAACTAGTTGAGACAGCAAGGTCGGTTGCTTTTCGGCAAATAGCCCCGATAGAGATGAAGAAGCCGGGAGGTGGAAGTCAGGAGTCAGGAATCTCGCCTACCGGCAGGCAGGTTAAGAGCAAGGAAACGGAAGAAAAATTAATTATTGAAACTACGGATAGTAGAAATATAAATGTTGCTGAAGAAGAAGTGGCCTATGGTAAGCAACCCGCCAATTATGAACAACCAATAACCAATCCTGAGCGACAGACGAAGGGCTCCCAACCGGTAACGGGTAACAAAATTTCTGCGCTGGGTAAGATCCGCCAGCAATACCAGGGCAATGGCACAGCTGCTAATGGTGCTATCAATCAATCTCTCCAATTGGAATTGTTGCAAAAAGCATGGGCCGAATACGTAGTAAAGCTGAAGGAAGAAAGGAACCCGGCGGCACAGCCTTTCGAATTGGCTTTATTGAGAGTGAAAGATGAAAATTGCTTTGAGGTAATTACAGCCAATAATATTGAACAGAAATTTATAGAACAGGAAAGAAATAAACTGTTTGCGTTTTTACAGCAACAATTGCAGAATCGTTTATTACAATTTAATGTAGCGGTTGAAGAAAAAACCCAGGACCGACCTGTTATTGAACTTTCACTGACAGCCAAGGAACAATTTCAAAAGATGGCTGAAGAATATCCGCTGGTAAAGGAATTAAGAGACCGGTTGAAACTGGACCTGGACTATTAAGGGTTACCAGGCAACGATAAAACGGTTGCTGATGTCAGGAGGTAAAATCATACGGTTATGCGATCTGGCTTTCTCCGTTTTCCTTTATTTGTTATTCTTTTATGGAGTTTCTTTTCCTGCAGCAAAGAAAACCAGGTGGAGTACCAGCAATTTTATGGAAAATGGAAGACAAGCTATGGTGATACGATAGAATTTAAAAAAGAAAATGGTAAATCCGTTCTTATTTATAATGAATTAATGAACCCTTCCTTACCGGTAGCCGTGAAACGGGAGTTCAGGTACAATAATAATAAACTCGCTATTAAATTACCGGGCTATCCTTCGACAGATGAGTACCGGGAATTTCAAACCTTTGCGTGGATTCAGGCTCAGCAATCTTTTACCATTCAAGGTATCGAATGGTTTAACTTTCTATCCTCCACACAGACTTATTTTACTTTTACCAGGATACGCTGATCTTTTTCTTTCATATAACAAATGAGCCAAACCTGTTTATAACTACTTAGCCTTCGTTTCAATTGCTCATTTTACCTTAATTTCGACCAAAATTTAAAGGCAATGGCTGAAGTGATTTTAATGCCCCGCCTGAGCGATACCATGACAGAAGGTGTGATCGCAGCATGGCATAAAAAAATTGGTGACACGGTAAAAAAAGGCGATCTGCTGGCTGAAGTAGAAACAGACAAAGCCACCATGGAACTGGAAAGTTATAAAGATGGCACTCTCTTGCATATCGGGATTGATAAAGGTGGCAAATTGCAGGTGAATGATCTGCTGGCCATCATTGGTAATGCCGGCGAAGATGTTTCCTCTTTAGTGAAAGAACATGCTGGCGGTGCAGATGCTGCCCCGGCAAAAGCTGAAGAGAAAAAAGCAAGCGAACAACAACCCGAAGAAAAAAAGAAAGCATCCAAAGAAGTAAAGACTGAACCGGCAACAACTGCACCTGCGGTTGATGTTTCGAAAATGGAGGAAGTAGTGCTGATGCCCCGGTTGAGTGATACGATGGAAGCCGGTGTTATTGCTGCCTGGCATAAAAATATCGGTGATGCCGTAAAGAAAGGTGAACTCCTTGCGGAGATCGAAACCGATAAAGCCACCATGGAACTGGAAAGCTATAAGAATGGTACCTTATTATATATAGGCGCCCAGAAAGGTGAAAAGATAAATGTAAATGACCTGCTTTGCATCATTGGTGAAAAAGATAAAGTAGATGTAAATGCAATCGTGGCGGCTCTTAAAGGTGGTAGTGTTACAGCAGAAGCGCCTGCTAAAAAAACGGAAGAAGATAAAAAAGAATCCGTTTCTACTAAAAGTGTTGCAGGCACAACTTCAATTGCAGAGAACGGAAGGGTAAAAGCATCGCCGCTGGCGAAAAAAATTGCTGGTGAAAAAGGAGTTGATCTTAAACAAATTCAGGGTAGTGGTGATGGCGGCCGTATTATAAAAGCTGACATAGATAATTTTAAACCATCTGCTCAACCGGCGGCTAAAGCAACTGAAAAAGCTGTAGCATCGGCACCGGTACCCAGTTTTGCCCCAATAACAGGTGAAGAAGGATATACAGATATTCCAAATTCACAAATCAGGAACGTAATTGCCAAACGTTTGGCTGAAAGTAAATTCTCAGCACCGCATTTTTATCTTACCATGGAGATCAACATGGATACAGCGATGGCAGTAAGAGCTCAGCTGAATGAAGTATCTCCCGTAAAAATCAGTTTTAACGACATGGTGGTGAAAGCAGCTGCTGTGGCGCTTCGCCAGCATCCTGCTGTCAATGCTTCCTGGATGGGTGATAAGATCCGCCGGCACCATCATATTCATATCGGCATTGCTGTAGCCATTGAAGACGGATTGATCGTACCTGTGGTTCGTTTTGCTGATCAGAAGGGCTTACCACAAATAGCCGCTGAAAGCAAGGAGCTGAGTGGAAAAGCCAGAAATAAAAAATTACACCCCAACGAATTTTCCGGCAACACCTTTACCATATCTAACCTGGGCATGATGGATATTGAAGAATTCACTGCTATTATCAATCCACCTGATAGCTGCATCATGGCGGTTGGCAGGATAAAAGAAGTAGTGGTAAAGAAAGGGGATGGTTTTGCGGTTAGCAATGTGATGAAGATAACCCTGAGTTGTGACCACCGCAGCGTGGATGGTGCTACTGGCGCTGCCTTCCTGCAAACGTTTAAAAAATACCTGGAAAATCCGGTAATGATGTTGCTGTAAGTAGTTTTTCAGCATCTGCTATAGTAAAACTACCGGCATATAATTTTTTTTATACGTTAATTTTTACAATGGCAAAATATTTGGTGTTTTTTGTAGGAAAAAAACGATAAAAGTTAGGGGTATTTCCTTAAAGATTAAAAATTCTGATTCATTAAGAAAATACTTCTTTTGAACATCTGTTATAGCACAGTAAACCCTACTATCATGGAAGAGAAAGAATTATCTGGATTCTCGTGGACTAACTTATTTATGGTTACGGGGCTAAGTTTTCTCGGTTTCAGCGGATTATTGAAGCTTTTAGACGGATCACATATAGAACTATTTTTTCGCATTGGCCTTTTAAGTACAGCGCTGGGTGTGATTGCTTATCTTAATGTATGGCTGAGTCCTAAATTCTATAATAAGAATAAAACTTCATCAAATTCGTCGCAACAAAAAGAACATCATCTTTAATATCCCGTAGGTATTATTATTGCTGCTTTACCATCCAGTGCTTGCAAGCACTTTGATTGCCCGGCACATTCACCGTATTGACCATTGAATTGAATGATCAATGTTATATCCCCAGGCTATTTTTTAAGCAAGAAAATCGAAAATAAAGGCAACGGAGTTGGGTAGTAATTCAGGCGATTAGTCTGCAACTTTTCACTCCACCAAATTACATTGATAAATGATCTGCCGGTTTTCTTAAACTTTACCGCTTTGAATCATTGAGTTTTGTTTTTTCAAAATTAATTTTCAATAAATTTTGAAAATTCGGAAACAGCAGTGTAGCTTTGGTTCATGAAATTAATCGAAGCCAAACAACAATTTATCAGTAGCTGGGGTGCTTTTGGTACGCATTGGGGGATTAACAGGACCATGGCACAGATACATGCGCTATTGCTGGTGAGTCCCGATCCATTGACCCAGGATGACATCATGGAAGAACTGGATATTAGTCGTGGTAATACTAATATGAATATCCGGGAATTGATCAATTGGGGATTGGTAGAAAGAGTATTGCTACAAGGCGAACGTAAAGAATACTTTACCGCCGAAAAAGATATCTGGAAAGTGGTGAAACAGATCGTAAAAGAAAGAAAGAAACGGGAGCTGGAACCGATGCTTCAATTGCTCGACAAACTGGAAGATGTGGAGGGTGATAAAAGAGATAAGCATGTGAAAACTTTTGTAGATACAGTAAGCAGCATTAAAAAACTAGGTAAGCAGGCAGATAAAACACTTGATGTAATGGTAAAAGCGGAAGAGAATTGGTTTGTTGGAAATTTGCTGAAGTTCTTTAAATAATTTTTGTGGCAAAAAATTGAAGCCGGCGATACCGGCTTTTAATTGGGGCAATACTTTCATTTTTTTCTGAAATTATAAAATTTTTAATATGCTTTCCTTTTACAAAATAGATTATTACTTACAATATGGTCTTTGTATACTGCTATTTCTCTCCATCCCTGTTCTATTTCTGTATGGCTTTATGGCCGGCTTATTTATCCTGGGTTGCTGGCAACTGCTAAGTGCAGCACTTACCACGCCTTGCTTTTTAAAGTCAGGGCAAAGCAAAATAATATTTACTTATTGGAAGTGGACAGGCCTTATCCTGGCTCTTTTACTATTATATATTCCCTTGTCCATCCTGTTTGACACTGACGATCTGCAGGTGATCGGTGTGATTGCGGTGATTGGATCAATACCTGTTGCCTTTTATTATCTGCTTATATATAAAAGATTAATTGATCATCTTTCTATAAAAAAAGAAATAGCCGGAATCATTAAATCAAATCATTGATCATGAAAAATAAGATTCTTGTATATGATGATAACTGCCCGCTGTGTAGCTGGTATTCTTCTTTATTTACACGTTATGGTTTTTTACCACCGGATGGACGGGTTGCTTTTTCAATACTTGATCCCGAACTCCTGGTACGGATAGATGTTGACAAAAGCCGCAACGAGATTCCCTTGCTGGATACCATTACTGGAGAAGTAGTTTATGGTATTGATGCATTGTTAGAAATACTTGGTCAGCGATTTACCGTAATCAAAACAATTGGGCATATAAAACCTGTAAACCGGGTATTAAAAAAATTATATAAACTGATTTCATTCAACAGGAAAGTGATTGTGGCAAAAAAATGTAGCCCGGGTGCGATAGATTGCGCACCTGATATGAACTATTTCTACCGCATATTATTTATGCTGTTGTTCCTGGTATTCAACACCGTGATGCTTTATCCCCTGCATAACAGTCTTCTCTCCCGGGTTTCTTTCTTTACTGTTTCGATCAATGAACTTTTAGCGGCCCATTTTTTTCTGTTTGGCATCAATTGTTTGCTTTCATTGAATCTAAAAAAACAAAAATCAATAGAATACCTGGGCCAGGTCAATATGTTGGCGCTGATTGGCATCCTGTTACTTTTGCCTATACACCTGGTCTCGCAATTCATGGACCTGGATAAAAGTATCATCCTATTTTACCTCACAGCAGTGACCATTGTTGTTTTCCGGGAATATATCCGAAGAATGGAATATGCATCGGTGCTTCCGACTAATAAATGGATCGCCACCATCAACTTTGTATGTATGGGCGGTTTTATCCTGTTCCTTTTCATTTAATTTACTCTTGCGAAAGCTCCTATCCTAATATATATACTTCTTAGCTTTACCTTATGAAAGAAAAGAAAACGTTGGTGTTGGGCGCCTCTGATAACCCTTCCCGGTATAGCCACCTGGCCATTCAGCGATTAAGAAATCATAATCATCCCGTTGTGGCGGTGGGACGAAAGCACAGCTTTGTAGGTGATGTAGAGATCTGTAAACAAAAGCAATCATGGGAAGGTGTTGATACGGTGACCCTTTATCTTAATCCGCAGCATCAAAAGGAGTATTATGATTATATCATTTCCTTAAAACCCAACAGGATCATATTTAATCCTGGTGCAGAAAATATTGAACTGGAAGAACTTGCTGAAAAAAATGGCATCCAGACAATGGAAGCCTGCACACTGGTAATGCTCAGTACAAATCAGTATTGATAAGTAGATCACCAATCCTCATTTCGGGCTTTTACGAAATACCCAGGGTACTACCACTCAATCTTTTTTTATTCTTATTAGTGTTGTTTGACTTAATAAAAAACTTTTACAAATATTGTATTACCGTACCCCCACTGAAAATGTAGCTAACAATCCTGGCTGCTGACTAATATCCTATTGCCTTTTAAAAACTGTAAAATGAAAAACCTTCGTACCTATTCGCTATGCGTATGCATGCTGCTCACCGGCATGTTTGCCTTCTCTCAAACTCCAGAATCCCGGACAAATCAACTCAATGCTGACAAACCTAAATTATTCAGCGCTTTACCTGATAATATTCCCGTTGATGTGAGCTCATTTACAGGCATACTTACCAACGAAGTTGGCAAATCTGTAAGCCTGGGTGTCACCAACTCTTTGCGTCTGCAGGGCCAGGTCGTATCTGCATCTGACCAATCTGATAATAAAATTAAAAGTGTTGTTGTTCGCCTGGTTAACTATCCCGGTGCCCGTTTAACATTCAGCAGCGCTAAAGATGAAAAAGGAAATATTATATATACTGGCAGGATAATAAGCAGAGATCATAGCGATCTATATGAATTAATCAACCAGGATGGCCAATACAGTTTTGTAAAGAAAAATTATTACGATCTGATCAATGAATAACTGACCCGTTTCTAATTCCGTATCCCTTGTGTCCTTTTTTTGTACCTATTGAAAAACTTTTAAAATCCGCCTTGTTATGAAAAACCTATTTCGTCACAGTTTACTAATGTTGCTGTTGATCAGCACCATGAACGTAAAAGCACAGGTTCCCCTTTACAATAGCTCTCCATCCTCTTCCGCAGTTATCTTTCTTGATTTTGATGGCCACACTGTTAATGGTACCAGTTGGAATTATAGCGGTCCTATTGAATGTGGTGGCGCCGGACTCACTACGGCCAAAATAACGGAAATATTTAACCGGGTAGCTGAAGATTACAGACCCTTTAATATAAATATAACTACCGATTCAACAAAGTTTCTTGCAGCAGCAGCTAACAGGAGAATGAGAGTGATCCTGACTGTTACTTCAAGTTGGTATGGTAATTCCGGTGGAGTTGCCTTTGTTAATTCCTTTACCTCGAATGACAACACGCCCTGTTTCGTTTTTACAGCATTATTAGGCTATAGCGCAAAAAATATTGCAGAAGCGGCTTCGCATGAAGCAGGTCATACATTGGGTTTGTATCATCAATCATTATACGATGCCAACTGTGTGAAAATTACAGATTATTACGCAGGAACAGGTTCCGGTGAAACCAGTTGGGCGCCTATTATGGGAGTAGGTTACTACAGAAATGTTACTACCTGGTATAATGGTCCCAATTCCTATGGTTGTAATAGTTTACAAAGTGACCTGGATATTATAGTTAGCCGGAATGGTTTTAGTTACAAGTCGGATGACATGCCAGCTACCTTCAACCAGGCAACTTCAGTAGGCTTTGTTAATAACCAGTTACAAGCCCAGGGAATGATTGAAACAAGTACTGATGCTGATATGTTTAAAATGGTAGTACCGAATACAACAGCTACTCACCTGGTAATGGATGTACTTCCTTATAGTGTTGGATCGAGTGTAGGATCCAATATAGATCTTAAGGTAACACTCTATAATAATTCCCAGACTGTATTGAACACTTATAATCCACCTGATTTATTAAGTGTTAAGATTGATACCATCCTTACTCCCGGAACCTATTATATGAAAATGGAGTCAGTTGGCAACCAATATACGCCTGCTTATGCAAGTCTTGGAGAATATATTCTTCAAGGACAGCTTTCAACAAGCGGCACTCTACCCCTTCATAAACTGGAGTTGAATGGAACACTGGTAGGTGATAATCACAAATTGAATTGGGAGATCATTGCCGATGAACAAATTACTGATCTGAAAGTTGAAATGTCTACAGATGGAATAACGTTCAGCGAACTGACACAAACAACTAATGATACCCGTTCGTATACCTACAAACCTTCTGTAAATACCACGGTACAATACAGGCTGAATGTAACATTTGATGATGGCCGCCAGTATTATTCAAATGTTGTATCGCTTCGATCAAAAGGCTCAACAACGAAACCCCAGGTATTGGGCAACATCATCACCGGTAATTCAATTTCTGTACTCAGCCCAGGTAAATTCAGTTATGCGATACTGGATATGTCCGGCAAAACGCTGAATAAAGGACAACTGACAAGCGGTAGTAACACTATCAATACAACGGGTATGATCAGTGGTATGTACCTGATCCGTTTTGCAGACAATGAACAACAATGGACCGACAAATTGATTCATCAATAAACTTTTTCTCCGTTCTGGTAACAGAACATTAATCCGTGCCCTATTTGTAATTAAAAGGTTTTTCCATAACTTGGGAAAACCTTTTTTAATATGCGTTGGAGAAAATTTAATGGCGACCCGATTGAAACACCCATTATCCAGGCAGTAGAAAATGCTATCAGGCGGGAAATTGCTGCAGGATTCCGCCTAAAGGTCTGCATCGGTACCGACTCCCAGGTAAAAGGACAGGAAACAGAATTTGCAACGGTGATCGTCTTTCTTCGGGAAGGACATGGTGGTTTTATGTTCATTCATAATGACAAAACCCGCCAGCAATACACGATCAAAGAAAGAATGCTGATGGAAGTAGCCAAAAGCATCGAGATCGCTTATGAGCTCTGTAATCTTTTTACTTTATATGATGTGGATATGGAGGTGCATGCTGACATTAACACCAACCCACACTTCAAGAGTAATGATGCATTGAAAGAAGCCATGGGTTATATCCTGGGGATGGGTTTTGCTTTCAAAGCCAAACCTGAAGCGTTTGCCAGCAGCAGTTGTGCCAATAAGATCGTGAACTAGCGGTCTCCGCAGACCAGAGCGATGCGGAGTTAACTCTCTGCACAGGCAGTTGTCTCCCTATTTTTTCGTAATTCTTCTTCTTAAACTTATAACCAGAACAAAGAAGCCTGTAAATGGATGTTTTATTCTTTGTATGCTGCAGGTAAAATAGCGTCGTTCTTCTCTTCTTTTTGCGAGATTTCATTTTTTACCAGCCGGCCGGGAGTGGTGGTAACAGAGACTGAAGATGTCCCCAGGTATAATTTTTCAATTTTTTTGCTGTCTTCCTGGGCCAACGAAAAGGTGATAAGCACCATTACAAATAACACCACAACAATGTTTCTTTCGGATAAGATTGATTTCATAAATGGTAATAAGGTGTCACAAAATAGCGTATAAATCTCATACAAACTAATACCCCAAACCGGGGGTTTTTATTTATAGCTTAGTAAAGCTACGATTTAGCCCCCCAACGTATTGTAATAATTGTAATCGCCCTGTTCTATCTGTGGCCGAAGTAACAAAATGCGGAGGTGGTTCTTCCCATTTTTCAGCCAGTGAACTTAAAAAATTTTCAACATTCCTGATTGTAGCCCCGGGTTTATTCTTATCACTTTTTGTAAACAGGATCACAAACGGTACCTCCCACTCTCCTAACTGAGCTATAAACTCCAGGTCTATTTTTTGTGGTTCGTGACGACTATCTACCAGCACAAACAAACAAACAAGGTTTTCTCTTTTCCGGATGTATGATTCGATCATATTGGACCAGTTGCGACGGGCTTTCTGCGAAATGGTGGCAAATCCATATCCCGGAAGATCTACCAGGAACCATTTCTTCTTATCACTGGACACGATCTCAAAATGATTGATCAGTTGGGTTTTTCCCGGCGTTGCTGAAGTTTTGGCGAGGTTCTTTTTATTGGTCAGCATATTGATCAGCGAAGACTTACCCACATTACTTCTGCCAATAAAAGCATACTCCGGTCTGTCGGCTGGCGGGCATTGTTTATACGTTGCGCTACTAATTACATATTCTGCTGAGGTGATTTCCATGAGTTGGCAAAGATACAAGGGACAAAGCACAAGGCACCGGCTTGAAAACGAAGAGTGGTTTGCATACCTCATTAAATACGGTCTCAAATTAGTATTCTCTGAATCTTGTGCCTTGTACCTTCATTCTTACCTTTGCCCTCCCATGTCAAACCCATTACCTCACGATCATATCATTCCTTTTAAGGATTCACAAAAAACAAAAAAGGAACAGGTGGCTGATATGTTCAACAGTATAGCTGGCCGTTATGATTTTATGAATCGTTTTTTATCGGCCCGAACTGATATTGGCTGGCGGAAAAAAGCGATCCGGGTTTTAAAAAAAGATAATCCCCAAACAATTCTCGATGTGGCTACCGGCACTGCTGATATGGCTATCATGGCCTATAAAATGCTAAGCCCCGAAAAGATAACAGGTATTGATATCTCGGATCAAATGCTGGAAGTAGGAAGAAAGAAGATTGAAAAAGAAGGGCTTGCAAGTAAAATAGAGCTTTTTACGGGGGATTCCGAAACAATAAAATTTGCGGAAAATACGTTTGATGCCGTGATGGCGGCGTTTGGTGTACGAAACTTTGAAAACCTGGAGAAAGGATTGGCCGAAATGTTACGGGTATTAAAGCCCGGCGGGCAATTGATAATCTTAGAATTTTCAAAACCTCCGGGCAAAGCTGTAAGAGGTCTATACAATTTGTATATGCGCATTATTGCACCACAGGTAGCCAGGTGGTTCAGGCAGAATAAAGAGGCGTATGATTATTTGTGTGCTTCATCCAATGCCTTTCCTGATCGGCAGGAGCTCGTTACTATTTTAAACAAAATTGGTTATTCTGATACCCGATTTAAATCGCTAAGCTTAGGAATATGTTGTATTTATTCAGGAAAAAAGCCCCGATAGCTAAGATAGCTGTGTGTTTCATTTTTAGTTCCCTTATTTTTTCCCAAACCGCATTAGCGCAACCTGCAGACCTTAATCTATATGACCACGACTCAAAGCCCTACTATTTTGGTATAACACTTGGCGCAAACCTGGCCCGTTTTCAAACCGAATTACATCCCCGTTTTTTACAGTATGATAGTGTATACATAGCCGAGCCGGTAAACTCCGGTGGGTTTACGTTGGGATTGCTGGCAACCGCCCGGATATCCAATCGCTTCCAGTTTCGTTTCAATCCCCAATTAATGTTTATGGAGCGAAGCATTTTTTACAAACTCAAGCATCCTGATATTGATGGATTGAAAGAAGTTACCAAACCTGTAGAGTCAGTGATCGTCGCTTTTCCTTTTCAACTTAAATTCCAGTCGGATCGTATCGGCAACTTCCGGGTGTATATGCTCTCCGGTGTGAAAGGAGAAATAGATCTTGCCAGTAATGCAAGGGCTAAAAGAGCTGAAGATCTTGTAAAGATCAACAAATATGATTACGGTGTCGAATTAGGTATTGGCTTCAATTTCTTCTTTGAAAGTTTTATCCTTTCTCCCGAGATAAAGATCAGCAACGGGCTGACCAATCTGCATAGCCGGGATGAGAATCTTAAATACTCCAATGTGTTTGATAAGATCTTTTCCAGGATGATCGTTATAAGCTTTCACATAGAAGGATAATATCAAAACTCAAAATCCCTCCGGTGCATATTCCATCTTAATCCTACTGTAATAACGGTTGTTTTATTAGAGGTAACAGGTGCAGTCACCGTTTCCAGCTTACGATACAAAGCATTCAATTCTAAAAACAGGTTTTCCCTTACCTCATACGATAACAGGAAAGAAGCATACAGCACATTTGTTTTCCAGCCACTGCCAATATCAAATCCAAATTCTTTGGTACGGTAAGGAGCAGTATTGGGTAAAAAGATATTGCTGCCAAAACTTTCACTGCTCGAATCCCTTCCCTGCTGGTAATAGATCAGTTTAGCCACCGCCAAAACTTTTGGCACGGGTTGATAACGTGCAATGCCAATAAACTCCTTAAAATTAGCCATCAGCGGATGTGCCAGCGGTTGATTATAATGCGTATAATTGGCCACCGAATCACGATGCGAATAAGCAAACGGACGGATACGGTTATGCTCAACCTGCAGGTCAAGATTTTTTATCCCAAAAGCATCTATATATTTTGCTCCAAGCTGTATGCCCCATTTATTAGCCCACCATCCCCTGTTCTTTTTTATTTCTGATAATAAAAACTCATCCAATGATAATTGTCCATACACCTGTAAACGATGCGCCAGGTTGGCTTTAAAATCTAAACCCACGATAGAGTTATCAAAACTTCCGTTCTGCTGCTCGATGGAGCGATAAAAAATAATTGGATTCAGGTATCCAAAATCAAACCGGTCTTTACGACCAAAGATCACTCCTTCAAATAAACCCACGTTGAGCCATTTGGTAAAAGCAATATCCAGGTGGTGCATGGCCGCATATTTCTTCGGTAATAACTTATCACCACCGGGTATCTCTGCCGTATGCAACTCCATGAACAGGTTTTGATAATTCAGTTTCCAGATCCTTGTATTCAATTTTAAAAACAAGGTGTTGTTGCTGAAATCACTCAGGAACATGCTACGGTAGCCGTTACCAATAAAATTCTTATCATAGCCAAAACTGATATCAATATATTTTGCTGCATTGAATGTAAAGTAGCCCCTTGCATCAAAATAATCTACACCGCCAGCTGCTTTAAATGTTTTATAAAAGCCTGCCCCGGGCACCGCCTTTCTTTCACTGATAAATTGTTGCACATATAAAGGATCTCTCTCCTGGTTATCGGTGACATATGCAGCAAACCCGATCTTCTTTGCAATACGACCCCTGACACTGACTCCTCTTGAATTTAAAAAAAGGTCCTGGTCATTATTGTTTTCTTTGGAAATCGTGTATTGAATAACCGGGTTGATCACCAGGTCAAAATCTTTTACATGCACTTCGTATAAACTGGCAGGGCTGGTATAAAAATTTTTGAGAATAGGTTTTTTGCTTTTATACTGCTCTCTTTCTTCTTCAGAAAGGTATTCCAGGTTATTTTTATAAACACTGCGGAGATTATAGGCATCTACTTTCGAAAGAGCGCCGATGCCAACATTACTTACATACCGGTTCACAGCATTGATCACATGCTGGCGGGACAGCGGTTTTGTTTTCGAAAAATTAAATATTGAGTCAGCCCCTGCCTTTATCTCCCATCGCTCAACCAGGATATTAGCTTTATCACCCTGTGGTAAGTATGTAGTTTGTGCAGCAGCAATAATTGGACAAAAAAGCAGGAAAAGTTGAACCAGGGTTTGTTTAAATTGCATGAGTAGAAGATTCAGGTTTAAGCTAACAAAGTATGCAAAAATATGTGATTAAAGCGATACAGGTTGTCAATGAAGGAAGCATTACAACAACCGATGTATTCATTGCCGGTGGGAAAATAGAAAGAATCGGGCCATTTACAGGCACCCCGGAAAATTATATAGAAATAAATGGTGAAGGCAAATACCTGCTGCCCGGTGTAATTGACGACCAGGTACATTTCAGGGAACCCGGTTTAACCCATAAAGCAACCATTGCTACCGAAGCAAAAGCGGCTATTGCAGGTGGTGTGACCAGCTTTATGGAAATGCCCAATACTATTCCCAATGCATTGACACAGGAATTGCTGGAAGAAAAGTATGCCATTGCTGCGCAAACATCATTAGTCAATTATTCCTTTTATATGGGCACGGGCAATAATAACGCCGATGAAGTATTAAAGACTAATGATAAACGAAAAGATGTTTGTGGCATAAAAATATTTATGGGTTCTAGTACGGGAAATATGCTGGTGGATAATCCGAACACGCTGGATAAGGTTTTTCGTGAAAGTGAAATCCTGATCGCAACACATTGCGAGGATGAAAAGATCATCCGGGATAACCTGCAACGCATCAAAGAAACCGGAAAACAACTTACTGCTGCAGATCATCCCATCATCAGGAACGAAGATGCCTGTTACGAATCTTCTTTGTATGCTATCCAGATTGCAAAGAAGTATAACACCAGGTTGCATATCCTACACATCAGTACCGAAAAAGAATTGCAGCTGTTCACCAATATGATCCCTCTAAAAGATAAACGGATCACAGCTGAAGTGTGTGTACACCATCTTCATTTTACCAGCGAAGACTATGAACGCCTGGGAAACCAGATCAAATGTAATCCTGCTATTAAAGCCCCACACAACCGGCAGGCGCTATGGCAGGGACTGCTCGATGACCGCCTGGATGTAATTGCCACCGATCATGCACCACATACCTTAGAAGAAAAAGGATTATTCCGACATGAGGGTTCGACACTCTCGGGAAGAGATGAAGAGGGGCTTTATGAAAAAGCACATGCCGGCTTGCCACTTGTACAACATCCATTATTACTAATGCTCTATTACCATTCACAAGGAAAAATTTCCCTGGAAAAAGTCGTTGACAAGATGAGCCATGCTGTGGCAGATTGTTTCCAAATAAAAAATCGCGGCTATATAAGAGAAGGTTACCAGGCAGACTTAGTGATTGTAGCATTAAATAAAATTTCAAAAGTTTCAAAAGAGAATATTTTATATAAATGTGGCTGGAGTCCTTTAGAGAATTTTGAGTTTCCTGCATCTATAACCCATACGTTTGTAAACGGGCAACTGGTCTATGCAAACGGAAACTGGGATGAATCGAAAAAAGGGGAAAGATTAAAATTCGACAGATAGAGACGAACGCAGATTATCATGATAGTTATGATAAATGATAACCCTGTACTCCAGGTAAGCCATAACCTGCGAAAATCTTAACAATCATAATAATCAGTGTTCCGATTATGCAAATAGATAAGATCTCATTCAACGATATTTCGATCTTTCATACGGAAGAAGAATTCTCTATTTTTCATAAACTGAATTTTACCCGTACAGTGGGTGGAAAAGCATGGCTTCGAAAGTTTTTTAGCGAACCCCAGGACGATCTTCAAAAAATACTCGGCACGCAGAAACTGATTCGCACACTAATGGATCATGTGGAGGAATGGCCTACTGATATCAGCAATGGAACGATACTGGTGATGAACAAGTTCCTTGATTATGCACTCGACCCCATTCCTGAAAATCCCAATCCATTCAATAGTACTCTCTATAAATGGCTGCATATCGAAGACTATTCCATGGTTAAATATTCGGTGACCCATTTTGCTGATTTTTTCCGAGGACTCCAAAACATCATTAACCTGCTGCAGGAGCTGGACCTTCCTATTGGCATTAAACTTTATATAGATCGCATCACCGGAATGCTGAAAGAGCCGCCATTAAAAAAACTTGCTGCAACAACAGCCGGGCAAAAATTTTCAATAGCAGAAAATCTTTATTATGGATATCATCTCCGGGGCTATTATAAAACAGGAACGCTTGAATTAATAGACATCTATAGCCGGCTCGATGCATGGTACTCGATGGCAGTGGCCGTAAAAACATATGGACTGAGTTTTCCTGAATTTATTATACAGGAAGCGCCAATGGTTGATGCAAAAGGTTTATACCATATTCTGATTCCTGCTCCTGTTGCCTACGATCTGCAAATGAATCCCGAACATAATTTTCTTTTTCTCACCGGTGCTAATATGGCAGGTAAAAGCACATTGATAAAATCGGTTGGTTCAGCTGTGTTCCTGGCGCATATCGGTATGGGTGTGCCAGCTGCATCCATGAAGCTTACGTTGTTTGACGGGTTGCTCAGTAATATCAACGTGGTGGATAATATTGCCAAGGGCGAAAGTTTTTTCTTTAACGAGGTGCAACGGATCAAACTAACGATCGAAAAGATCAACAACGGGAAGAAATGGCTGGTGCTGATTGATGAATTGTTTAAGGGCACTAACGTGGAAGATGCTATGAAATGCTCTACCACTGTTATTAAAGGATTGATAAAAATAAAATCTTCTCTTTTTATTCTCTCCACCCACCTTTATGAAATAGGACATGAATTGAAAAAATATCCCAACATTTCCTTCCGCTATTTTGAAACTAACGTAAAAAATGATCAGCTGGAGTTTACCTACCAGCTTAAAGAAGGTATCAGCGACGACCGCATCGGTTACGTTATCCTGAAAAGAGAAAAGGTGGTGGATATGCTGGAGAAATTGTAGAACTATTATTTATATGATTGGTTAGCGTATTGAAAAATAAGTTTCTTAAATTGACCGTATGAAAAAAATTTCCGGGCTCCTGTTTTTTACACTGCTTTTTATGAACGCATCTGCGCAAAGTGACATTGATGTATTGCACTATACGTTCAAGATTGAACTAAATGATAATAATGACAGCATTTACGGAGAAGCGAGCATTAAATTTATACCAGCAAAAGGTTCTCAGGTAGTAGATTTTGATCTTAGTACGATAACTGGCAAAGGAACCGGGATGAAAGTTCAGTCTGTGCAATATCTGTACGGTTGGCCGGGTGAGATCAATATGAAAAAAAGTGATTTTACTCAAACAAACAACAAAATTTCCATACCCCTCGGAGAAAAAATAGTTAAGAATGATACGGGCTTTGTCATCATTAATTACAAAGGCATTCCATCAGATGGCCTTATCATTTCAAAAAACAAATATGGCAACCGCACTTTTTTTGCGGATAACTGGCCCAATCGTGGCCATAACTGGTTGCCTTGTCATGATGACCCTGCTGATAAAGCATCCGTTGAGTTTATCGTTACTGCTCCGCAACATTACCAGGTGGTAGCGAATGGTGTTCAACTGGAAGAAACCAATTTACCAGCTAATAAAAAAAGAACGCATTGGAAAGAAGATGTTCCTGTCTCCACCAAAGTAATGGTGATCGGTGTAGCTGATTTTGCAGTGAATCTTTCGGGTATGATCAATGGTTGCATTCCGGTATATAGCTGGGTATATCCTGAAGACAGGAATAAAGGTTTTTATGATTATGCTCAGGCTGCTGAGATACTTCCTTACTATATTAAAAACGTAGGGCCCTATGCTTATAAAAAATTAGCGAATGTAGAATCAAAAACCATTTTTGGCGGGTTGGAAAATGCCAATACGATTTTCTATTCTGAAAGTTCTATTGATGGTAACCGTAAATCAGAAAGCCTGCTTGCTCATGAAATTGCTCACCAGTGGTTTGGCAATATGGCTACGGAAAAAACTTTTGCCCATCTCTGGTTGAGTGAAGGCTTTGCTACTTACATGACTATCCTGTATATGGAAAATAAATATGGTACAGATACTGCCACGAAAATGCTGTTAGAAGATCGTAGCCAGGTTATTGATTTTGTCCGCCGCAGTAATCGTTCTGTAGTAGATAATAACCCGGATTATATGGAACTGCTCAATCCCAACAGTTATCAAAAAGGTGGCTGGGTATTACACATGCTTCGCCGGCAATTGGGTGATTCTGTTTTCTGGAAAAGTATCCGAACTTATTATAGCACTTATGCTGGTAAAACGGCTGATACCGATGATCTGCGAAAAGTGTTTGAAAAAATATCCGGAAAAGATTTGCGTACATTTTTTACTCAATGGCTTTTTACTCCCGGTATACCAGATCTAAAGATCAGCTGGAAATACCAGCCAAATGAAAAGAAGATTACGATCATGGTAGAACAGTTACAAACACAACCCTATAATTTTCCATTAGAGCTGGCTATCGGCATCTCCTCTGCCAAACCAAAAATTGAAAAATTAAGTATTACCAAAAAAACAGAAACTTTTACGATCGCATCGCTGCAAAAACCTTTGTCGGTAATAGCTGACCCCCTGGTATCATTATTATTTTCCGGCAAGATTACTGAAACGAAATAATGCCGTGAGGTAACTGCAAATTCCTCATTGCCCTGTATTGGTTCATATCTGATTCAACCAAGCTAATTTATTTATCAGTGGCGTTTGGTAGTGCCCGAGTTTGAAAAAAAGAAAATGTACCCCACAAAAACACGAAGATCACAAAGTGTTGCAATCAATTAAGGTTTCTTAGTGGACTTTGTGTCTTGGTGGGAAATAATTAAAAGAAGCTGAATAGTGAACCGAACGATGAAGGGAGCGTCGCAATGAAGATGATCAGGGAGCCGAAGCTGGTAAAATAATTCTGTATCTCTATCAGATGATCCTTCGTCAGGCTCAGGATCGTACTACCACTTTAAGGGCATTCCATTTTTAGTGATTTTATATATCTTCAGCGCATGCTAATTAAAACGTATGGTAGTGCCGTATATGGCGTAGAAGCTATTTCCATTACCATCGAAGTGAACTGGATGACACAAACCGGTAAGGATCCGATGATCGTAGGCCTTCCGGACAGTGCTGTAAAAGAAAGTATGCAACGGGTAGAAAGCACCATCAAGACCAACGGTTTTCAAATGCCCCGCACCAAAGTCGTTATCAACCTCGCTCCTGCTGATATTAAAAAAAGCGGAACTGCTTTTGATCTTCCTATTGCTATTGGTTTATTAGGAGCTACCGAACAAATTGAAAACAGGGATGCATTGGAGAAGTATGTGATCATGGGAGAACTGAGTCTTGATGGTGAAGTAAGAGCCATCAAAGGTGCGTTGCCCATTGCGATACAGGCAAGGAAAGAAGGATTTAAAGGATTGATCGTTCCGAAAGTAAATGCAAAAGAAGCTGGCATGGTGAACAACCTGCAGGTATATGGCGTAACGCATATTAAAGAGGTAATTGACTTTTTTGAAAACGAGGAAAAAGGATTGGAACAGGTAATTGTAAATACAAGGGAAGAATTTTTTCATTCGCAATACGATTTTGAAATTGATTTTGCTGATGTAAAAGGGCAGGAGAACATTAAAAGGGCTTTGGAGATCGCAGCTGCCGGCGGTCATAATGCTATACTGATTGGTCCACCGGGCGCCGGTAAAACAATGCTCGCAAAAAGATTGCCCACTGTTCTTCCACCACTTTCTTTACAGGAAGCTTTGGAAACAACAAAGATTCATTCGGTAGCTGGTAAACTGCCGGAGAATGCAACACTGGTTTCTAAACGTCCTTTCCGTTCACCACATCATACTATTTCTGATGTAGCACTGGTAGGTGGTGGCGGTGTGCCGCAGCCGGGTGAAATATCACTGGCACATAACGGTGTTTTATTTTTAGATGAATTACCGGAATTTAAAAGAACAGTATTGGAAGTAATGCGCCAACCAATGGAAGAAAGAAAAGTTACCATTAGCCGGGCGAAAATTGCGCTGGACTTCCCTGCGTCATTTATGCTTATTGCATCGATGAATCCCTGCCCCTGCGGATTTTATAATCACCCACAAAAAGAATGTACCTGTCCTCCCGGCACAGTACAGAAATACCTGAATAAAATATCAGGGCCATTACTTGACCGCATTGATCTGCATGTAGAAGTAACACCTGTTGCCTTTAGTGAATTATCAACGCTCAAGCCACAGGAAAACTCTGCTAATATTCGTGACAGGGTGATCAAAGCAAGAGAAGTGCAGACAGAACGTTATAAAAATTATCCCGGCATTTATTGCAATGCACAGATCAGCAGTAAAATGCTGAAAGAGATCTGTGTGATCAGCCAGGTGGGACAAAATTTATTAAAAGTTGCGATGGAAAAACTCAATCTTTCTGCAAGGGCTTACGACCGTATTTTAAAAGTATCCAGAACGATTGCCGATCTTTCACAAAGCGCAGACATTAAACCTGAGCATTTAGCAGAAGCCATTCAGTATCGTAGCCTGGATAGAGAAGGATGGGCGGGGTAAATAATAAATCTATTCTTTGCTAAAGCAGATCGTTATTATACAACAGTAAATTTTCCCATTTCGTTTCGCATGAAAAATTATACCGTGTCAATGCATTGAATAATGCTTTTGAACTACCCGGTTGCATCCTGTCATGCAATTCAATGATGAGTAACCTTGTTTTGGGGAGCCAGTCTTCATAGTTGCTCCCGAAAACAGCTTTTTCGGCACCTTCAATATCCAGTTTTACAATATCAAGAACAGCTGCCTGCTGTTCCTTCATAATATCACCGATAGATATAGCGGGTATACTTTCGGGTGCCGGGTGATCCAGTCGCTGAACCATGAATGCATTGGCATCAGCGCCGCTATTAACGATCTTTAAATGTCCCGATTCATTCCAGATACCTTTACATACGGGCTGCACGTTGAGGAAAGCCCTGCTGTTATGTGTAAGTAATTCAAAATTTTTTGCATCAGGTTCTATCGAAATAATAGTTGCCGTTGGATACCGCAACGCAAAGAAAATAGCTGACATACCGATATTAGCACCTCCATCGATGATCAGTTTAGGTTCAAACGGAAGATCGATAGCATATTCTTTCAATACAAATACATGTTCATAGGTATCAAAATCGGTGGTGCCGGGGCGAAGCCGGAAACTTGTATTCCATCTGGAAGCATTGATCTCCCCCATCTTTCCTGATTTTGACTTCAGGTAAAAAGACAAGCCATCTTTCCATCCCAATAGCCGGATCATATTTTTCATTCTCGATGCCATGTGTTTCAATTAAAGTTGGGCAATTTAACTTCTTTTCTTTTACTTGCCCTTTATCTATGCATATCTGTTTCATTTCCTACGAATACCCGCCTGATACTGGCATAGGCGGCATTGCCACCTATGTTTACCAGGTAGCAAAAGCCTTTTCCGCTAAAGGAATCCAAACAGAAGTGATTTGTGCGAGTCCGCTGTATAGTGGCACACATAAAGAAAACGAATGGCTGAATGTTACTAAAATAAAATGCAGCCGTATCACTGATTTCAGAAAACTTTCGCCGGCTGTTGCTGCACAGCGGCATCAACTGCGTCCATTTGATATGATCGAAGTGCCGGAATATGGAGCAGAGGGTCTTTATATCAAAGAAAAATTGCCGGATGTTCCGCTGGTAATAAAATTGCACACACCCAAATACCTGATCAAAGAATTAAATGATTTTTATTATGACCAGACTTTTATCCGGAAAATAAAAAGATCAGTAGGTCTCGTGTATGATAAAAATAAAGACCCGGAATACATAGCTATACAATTGGCTGATCATATTCTTTCACCTTCTTTGTCGTTGAAAAAAATAGTAGCCGCTAAATGGGGCATCGCCAAAGAAAAAATTTTGCATGCTCCCAATCCCTATTTTCCTTCACCAGCCTTATTGAACATTCCTGTAATTGCAACTGAAAAAAAATTTTTATACCTGGGCCGGCTTGAAACCAGGAAAGGAGTGTACAATCTCGCTAAAGCAATTCCATTCGTGTTAAAAAAAATACCGGAAGCGCAATTTATTTTCTTAGGCAAAGACAGCAGGGGGCCATTTCGTGAAAGATCGATGAAAGAAGTAATGCTGCGTGAAATAGGTGATGCCCGCAGACAGGTAACTTTTATTGATCATGTACCGCTTACTGAAATACCAGGTTATCTTTCAACGGCAGGTCTTTGTGTGTTCCCCAGTTTATGGGAAAACTTTCCGAATGTATGCCTTGAAGCCATGAGTGCTGGCAAAGCCATTGTTGCCAGCAGTGAAGGAGGAATGAAAGACATGCTGGAAGATATACAGGGAGGATCGTTGGTAAATCCACATGATGTAAAGGAAATTAGCGAGCAGATCTGTCAATGGTTAGCGAATCCCTCTGAAAGAATCAAGTCCGGGCAACGCAATCGCGATAAAGCAGTAAATTATTATGGCGACCGCCTTATCAACGAATTGATTAATATGTATCAATCCTTTTGTAAACGCTGATCTTCTTTGTGCTATTTTTACAACCATGCATTCTTCTTTTCAATACCTGAATGATTATTTTGATAAAATTGTTGTGTTAACATTACCCCGGTTAACGAACCGGATGGAATACATCAAAAAAACATTTGAAGGATTGAATTATGATTTCTTTTATGGTGTAGATAAACAAAACACTTCACTTGATGAACTAAAGGAACAAGGACTTTACAGTACGGAACAATACAGGAGGTTTTACAAAAAACCAAAAGAGATCGCTACGGGTATGCTTTGTTGTTCACTGGGGCATCTCCGGATATATGAGTATATATTGGAAAATGGTTTTAAAAAAACACTGATCTTGGAAGACGATGCAGTGCCTGTTATCAAACAATTATCAAAATTTCCGGCCGTCATCAAAGATCTTCCGGAAGATTGGGAACTATTGTACCTCGGTTATGAAAAAAATGAACAGTTTGGTATAAAGGAAAAAGTAAACCGCTTTCTTTTAACCAATTTCCAGCATCATGCACAATTAAAGATGAGCCGCCAAATTTTCAAACGGTATTATCCCACACCTCTTTCTCCGTTGATTGCGCAGGCAGGTTTTCATGATTGCACACATGCCTATGCCGTCACCCATGAAGCTGCCCGCAAATTGTTAGATTATAAAAAGCCAGCCCGGTTTCACCCCGACAACCTATTATCCTTTATGAATTGTACCGGTCAGCTCAATGGTTATATTTCACGCCACAAACTTTTTAACCAGCTATCAGCCTTTGCACATACACTGGATTCACTTACTGCTACCTGATCGTTCATCTGGCAGACTGGCATAGCAAATTGCATTCAATTCGTATATTCGGTAAGTCGCTGGCAGAAAACTAAGCCATAGTTACCTGTTTTATTTCTGTCATGATTTTTGTGCAGTTTATCCCTCAATTATCAATTGCTTTTATGAAGATCCTTTTAAAATACCTGAAACCCCATAAATGGTTGGTTATACTTGTGCTTTCCCTGGCTGCTGTGAATATTGGTT
>DASVOE010000160.1:0-7806 GCA_036383515.1 Chitinophagaceae bacterium
CACCAAAGCCGAAAATAATATAAAATCTGTCACAAACTTCCGATCATTTCCCCTACCTTTGCCTCCCGAATTTTCGGGATAAAAAGTTGATTCATGGGGCACCGTCGTGAATTTGAGATAGCTTTTGTGGGGCTAAAACCCGGGATTCATGAATACAACTATGAAATCAGAGATAAGTTCTTTGAGCCTTTTCAATTGCAGGATTTCCGGAACTGCAAAGCCAATGTAAAGCTGTCGCTGGATAAGAAGACCGGCTTTATGTTACTGAAGTTTGAAATAGGCGGTAGCCTCGAAGTTACCTGCGATCGTTGCAACAATGCTCTTCCCTTTGAATTATGGGATGAATTCAAGATCACCGTTAAGATGGTCGAGGAGCCGGAGCTGATGAACGAACAGGAAGATGATCCTGATGTATATTACATCGGCCGTGGTGAAAGCCATATTGATGTAGCCAACTGGATCTATGAATTTATCAACCTGAGTATCCCCATGCTTAAATCATGTGGATTTGATGAGATGGATGGCCCCCATTGTAATAAAGCAGCGCTGGATGTATTGAAGAAAATGGAGCCCGAAGAAAAGAAAATAAGTGAAGGAAATCCGATCTGGAAAGGATTGGAGAAGTTTAAAGACCTGGATAATTGAACATAAACGTATTTACGAATTTTAATCATTGAGTTATGCCAAATCCCAAACGCAGACACAGTCAGCAAAGAAGTGCAAAACGCAGAACACACTATAAAGCTACTGCTGCTACATTAAGTACGGACAGCACTACAGGTGAAATACATGTTCGCCATCGTGCACACGTAAGTGAAGGAAAACTTTACTACAAGGGTAAAGTAGTTGCGGAAAAATCGCCTGTTAAATAATAACAGAGAAAATCCCAACTAATAAAATAGTCGATTCCAAATTCATTACTAAGTTTACTTTTGGTAATGGGATTTGGAATTTTTAATTTTTTGGAATTTTACAGATGAATATAGGACTTGACATGATGGGTGGCGACCTCGCTCCCCTTGAAGCAGTAAAAGGTGTGCTTCACTACTTAACAGAAGAAACTTCTTCTTCCGTTAATTTATTCCTTATTGGTGATAAAGAACAGGTAGAACGGATCCTGCTGCAGGAGCAGGTCCCTATGGAAAGGATACAGGTAATACATGCTGAACAGGTGATTGAAATGAATGAGCATCCTACCAAAGCCATGAAGGAAAAGCAGCAATCATCCATTGCTATCGGCTTTCATTTATTAGCCACGGGCAAAACGGATGCATTTATCAGCGCAGGTAATACCGGCGCTATGCTGGTAGGAGCATTATTCAGCATTAAAGCATTGGAAGGTGTATTACGACCCACGATCTCCACTATTATTCCAAAAGCCAATGGAGGAACCGGGTTACTGCTCGATGTAGGCTTGAATGCGGATTGCAAACCTGAACAACTGAATCAATTTGCAGTGATGGGTGCTGTGTATGCGCAACTGATCCTGGGTATTGAAGATCCAAAAGTAGGATTGATAAACGTGGGTGAAGAAGAGGGCAAGGGCAACTTATTGGCCCAGGCCACTTATCCTTTGCTTAAAGAAAACAGCCATATTCATTTTATTGGCAACATTGAAGGTCGGGATATTTTTGAAGACAATGCGGACGTAATGGTTTGCGAAGGATTTACCGGGAATATTATCCTGAAGATGGCCGAATCTTTATACGACATTACACAGCGGAAGGAAATTCATCATGAGTATTTTGATCGGTTCAATTTTGAAAATTATGGCGGCACACCGGTGTTAGGTGTTACCAAACCTGTAATCATCGGCCATGGTATATCCAAAGCAAAGGCATTTAAGAATATGATAAGCGTAGCACAAAAGATGATCGAAAAAGATGTGCTGGGAAAAATGAAAGACGAGTTAAAGAACTGATCCATTGTTGGTGCACACTATTAATACCACTTCATGCAAAAGATTCTTTTGTCCGTATGGGGCTGCTGGATTTACCTCCTATCCTTTTGTCAAAACGATAATTCAGTGATGAACTATTTCGATGGAAAAGAATCCCGGTATGCTTATTCCTGGGGAAATACAAAAACAGAAGTTGTAGTCACGCAATTTGGAGACAGAAAAGATATAGTGATGATCAACCTGCATGACAACGAAACCACTTCCGTTGAGGCTGCAAAATTGATCCTTCAGCAAACTGGCGGCACACTTATTCGTATCGACAATTCCAATAAACGTCTTGTTAGTTTTGTAAAAAATGGCAAGACCTACGTATTTGATCCCAACCGGATGTTTACCAAAACAGGTATCAAAGCAACTTTATTGCAACATAGTAAACAGAGTTCAGAAGCTGCCATTAAAATGGTATATAGCTTTGGCAAATTTGTTCGGGATAAAATTTCAGAAAAGAACAACACACTTATTGCTCTTCACAATAATGATGAAGGAAGATTATCAATTGATAGTTATCTCCCCGGAGGCCCCTACGAAAAAGATGTATTTACTGCTTATAAAGCCACTCAGCAAGACCCCGACAATTTTTTTCTTACCACTAGCAATGGCCTTTATGATAAATTGAAAACTGAAAACTACAATTCAGTAATGCAGGAAAACAAAAAAGCAAAAGATGATGGTTCGCTCAGCGTTTACTATGGCAGAAAAAATAAAAGCTATGTAAATGTGGAAGCCGAGATCGGGAAGTTGAAAGAACAGACAGCAATGATACAAACTGCCGTACAAGTTATTACTGATAATAAGCGATGAAATATTTCATGTACTTTATCAATTCTGTTTATTGGCTATGGGCATTTTTTGTGCCCGTAATTATTACAGGAACTCCTGCCTGGCTTTTTTATGACAGTTCTTCTGCAAACCTGGTATATGGGATAATATTATTGCTGATAGGAATTGTAGCAGGGATATGGTTTGCAGAAAGGATTCGCAAAAGCCACGGTCTTTCTACCTATTTCAGCAGTCTTTCAGAAACTCCGGATATAGATGAAAAAAAAGAGGCCTCTGAATGATCAGACGCCCTGGTAGTGACCCCGCCCGGAGAACGGCAATATATTTTTACATATCATAACTACTGCTAGTGCTTCTTATTTCGACAAGGAAAATGGTTTATCCTCTTCTCCCAATCCCCTGCTCAATGCAGGTTTATTTCCCATTGTAAATTCCAATAGTCCCCCATTGATTATATCATCATAAGTCAACCAATTGTGGTCATAGGCTTTACCATTCAGTGAAGCTGACTGGATATAAACATTTTCCTTGCTGTTATTTTTTGCTTCAATAGTAAACTTCTTTCCATTTTCCAGTGTGATAATTGTCTTCTTAAAAACGGGGCTTCCGATAACATATTGACCTGTTCCGGGGCAAACGCTGTAAAAGCCCAAGGCACTTAATACATACCAGGATGATGTTTGTCCCTGGTCCTCATCACCAGGATAACCATTTTCTGTAGCGTTATATAATTTATCCATTACATCCCGTACATGACGTTGTGCTTTCCACGGCTCGCCGCTGTAGTTATATAAGTAGATCATGTGCTGGATGGGTTGGTTGCCATGAGCATATTGTCCCATATTGGCCATAACCATTTCTGTCATTTCATGAATTACATGGTTATAGCCTCCCAGTTTGATAGTATTAGGGACGGTAAAAATGGAATCGAGTTTAGCATTAAAATTTTTGGCGCCTCCCATTAAATTAATAAGACCCCGGATATCATGAAATACCGACCATTGCCAGTGCCACGCATTCCCTTCTGTAAAGGGACCACCCCAGTTGTAAGGATCAAAACCAGGAACCCATTCTCCATTTGCTTTTTTCCCCCGCATAAAACCGGTTGAGGAATCATACACATTTCTGTAATTATACATCTGGCGGGCAAAAATATTTTTATAGAAACTATTGCCTGTTAAGTCTGCTAAATGATAACCACAAAAATCATCATAAGCATACTCAAGTGTTTTAGCTGTGGCTTCTTTGTATTCAGGATAAGGTACATAACCTAACTGGTAATACTCCTTCCAGCCATCTCTTCCATTTGAAGGTCCCCATGGGCCTTTGTTAGTCGCTTCATTCAGGTAAGCTTTTAATGCTTTTTCAGGATCAAAAGTTCGTATGCCTTTGGCCCATGCATCTGCCAATAATGAAATAGCATGATTTCCTATCATACTTCCGCCTTCACTAGGGAATGACCAGGAAGGGAGCCACCCGCATTGCTCCTGTGCATCAAGCAACGCCTTCATATAACGGCCATGCATGGTAGGATACATAATTGTATTGAGTGGAAATTGTCCGCGGAAAGTATCCCAAAAGCCAGTATCGGTGAACATATATCCTTTGTGCACTTGCCCATCATAAGGGCTGTAATAATAGGGATTGCCCTCGCTATCATATTCATAAAACTGCCGTGAAAAAAGACTGGCTCTAAAAAAGCAGGAATAAAAAGTAGCTTTTTCCTCTTCGGTTCCACCTTCAACCAATATTCTGCTAAGGTGTTTGTTCCATACGTTTGCTGCAGCAGTTTTTGTATCCTCAAGACTTTTGAATTTTCCCAATTCAGCATTTAATGTTATCCCCGCCTGCTCCGGGCTTATGTATGAAGAAGCTACTTTAGCCTGAATTTTTTCGCCATCTTTAAATTGTATATACGCACCAATTCCTTCTCCCTCACCTTCCGATTGATTGTTCTGAATGGTATTCTTTCGGTTTTCCCAGGTACCAAAACTTGTAAAAGGCTTATCAAAAACAATTTCAAAATAACTTTTAATGAGTTTCCTGCTTTTGTTCTTATTATTACTCACATAACCTGTAATCTTTCTTTCTTTTGGTAATATGGTGACCTGGCTTACACCTGTATAACCATCAAGTACAAGATAGCTGGCACTACCTTTCGGAAAGCTAAACCTGAGATGAGCTCCACGTTCTGTAGGCGACATTTCGGTAACAATGCCATTGTCTAATTTTACCTTGTAATAATGTGGTTTTGCTATCTCGTTATCATGGCTAAATCCTGCAGCTCTTTCCTCTTCATTAACTACCAGTTTGGCAGTAACCGGCATGAAAGAAAAAACACAATAATCAGATGTCCAGGAACTGCACTGATGGGCCTGCTGAAAACCGCGGATCGTTTTTTTAAAATACTGGTATTTCCATCCGTCTCCATTTTTTCCTGTTTGTGGTGTCCATGTATGCATGCCAAATGGCAACGCTGTAGTCGGATACGTGTTACCTCGTGTTAATTCATATTTAGAATTAGTGCCCTGCAGGGTATTCACATATTCAACCGGGTCTTTCCGCTGGGCGTGTAGCGTAATAATTCCAGGCAGAAGTAAGAAGAAGCAAATAAACTTCATATCAGTGTATTGAGTTTAAAATACCCGGAAAGAGAACCTGATTAACCAGTGTAGTCATTATCTCTTCCTGTTGCCGGATAGTTGTTACCATTTCTGCTTCAGTAATCCTGCCTTTGTATCATGAGTATCCTTTTAAGAGCTGACTTTTGTCAGCTCTTAAAAGGTTGAGCTTCTGGAAAGCTCGTATTTGCTTATCGGAAGATATATCCAGTAAATTATAATGGCCGCATCAATCAGGCCTTCCTTATTGCACTTTTATTTTAAAATTCTTTGTACTGGATTTATTATCTGCGTCCGTTGCAAGGATCTTTACTGTAGTTTCTGTTGCTATACCAGTTAGTGTATAGTTTACTTTATAAACGTTTGGCACTAATTGAAAATCAGTATAGGTTTGAAGAAGCGTTTCGCTTGTGTTGCCTGTTATTTTAAAAACCTTTATTTCTTTGAGATGCATAGGTGCGCTTACCCTGGCTTTTACTACCCAATCTATTTGGCCGACGGGAAGTGTCACTTCGGTAAAATTTGCATTTTCTACATCTGCATTCTGATAATATAAAATCTCAGGAACGAACCTATCATAAAAATTGTCTTTCCCGCAATTGGAAAAACCAAGCAGTACCAGTATAAATAAAAAATGTATTCTTTTCATAATCAAAATTCAGTTGAGTTCACAAATAATGTTGGACACCGGATTACCAGCCTGGGTTTTGTTGCATGTTTGCGTTATTATTGATTTCAGACTGTGGAATAGGAAGCAGGTAATTCTTAGTTTCAAAATACCTTCTTTCCCAAATTTTAATGGAATATTGAAAAGTGCCATTCAGTTTCTTTAGCACGTCATGCTCATAAACTATTCGTTGTGTTTTTTCACCGATCAACCAGCGCCTGATATCAAAATAACGGTGCTCTTCAAATGCCAGTTCAATTCTGCGTTCATTCTGAATAAATTTCCGCATCTGCTTTTGATCATTTACGTTCCAGCCATTTTTGGTAAAAGTAGCAGCAACACCGGGCATATCTGCACGAACCCTGATTTTATCAAGCGTGAGTATAACTTCAGCACGGGATGCTCCATCGGCCAGGAACTCGTTAGTTGCTTCGGCATAATCCAATAACATTTCCACAAAGCGATACAAAGGAAAATTATGGCTTGTCTGTCCCGTTACTCCATTATTTAAAGATATATTCTTAGGATCCATAAATTTTCTAAGGAAAACGCCGGTATGCGCATATCCATTCAGAAATTCTGTACCATAAGAACCGTCTTCACCTCTCCATGTATTAAATGTAGCGCCGCCGAATTTTGATCCATTGTACCAAATAGAATGATAGAATCTCGAATCACGGTTTATGTAAGGTTGCTGCGGATCAAAGCCTGACAGGGGATTCACAATAAACTGGTTGTTCCCATCCAATAAAGGAACACCATAATCATCCGTCTGGTAAACAGGTACGCCATCTTTATTCTCAAAAGCTGCAGCATAATTGTAAGTGGGCAGCGTATATGATTTGTCCCCGTCTTTTTGCATGAAGCCTGGTAATTGCCATTTTTCAAGTTCATTAGTTAAATTCTTTTTAGCATAGGCCAGCATCATTTCCGGATTGACTTTAGTTATAAACACACTATACCAACCCATGGCTTTCATTGAACCGGGATAAGTAACTCCCGTACCAAAATAACCTGCCGCTTGCGTTTGCACTACAAGACTATATACAAGAGCACCCAATTCGTCTTTATGATCAACTACAGCTTTCGCTGCATCAGCAGCTTCTTTCCAGCGATTCGCATCATAATTTCCCCATGACCACGGACTAAGTCCGCCTGCTCCAAATACTGAAGCATTGGTATTGAATAAAGGACTTGCGAGGTGAATTAATAAACGAGCCTTAATTGCTTTTGCTATCCCGCTGGTTACACGCTGGTAGTCCGTACCAACTTCCCTTGCAGGAAGATGAGCGGTAGCTGTATCACAATCGGCAAGGATAAAATCCTTTATTTCTTGCAGGTTTGCCCGCTTGGTAAATAGCTCAGGAGAGTTCTGGTCTAAAACTTTAGTGATAATGGGTACTCCACCATAGAACCTAACTAGTTCAGTATAAAAATAAGCTCTCAGGCAAAGTGCTTCGTATTTCATCCTGGTCTTTATGGCCTCCGTGTTCATGTATTGCTCCGGATCTATTGGTACATCATCTATCTTACTAAGAAATAGATTGCATGCCCTGATAGCTGCATAGTAACTGGCCCAGCGTTTTAATTTATCAGGAAGACTTGTAGGGTTATATGCACCAATCTGAACCGGGTTTACCCAGCCCCAGCCTGGCCGTGATTCACCGTCATCTGTTGCTGCATCAAGATATACGTTATCATCCCAGCCATAAGGCAGACGGCGATAGATATCGGTTAAAAACTCTTTTGTGTACTTCGCACTGGCGAATACTACATCT
>DASVOE010000161.1:0-19946 GCA_036383515.1 Chitinophagaceae bacterium
ATATTACATGATGTAGTCGGTGGTAGAAATACAAAAAACAGAAATAGTAATATTTTAGGAGGAGAATGGAATGCAACAGGCGCAGGAGTGGGTAAGCCAACAGACCTTGGTTCGAGGAAAACAGAAGTGTTTCTGAGTCGGACCTTTATTAATTTCCTTAAAAATAATAATGATCCCAGGCTAGGATTGATATCACAAACTTGGAACGGGAGCACTGTTCCAGCCGCCCAAATAGGATTACCAAACGGGTATGATCAGAATGGTGGCGCTACTGATATTTCTACAGCCCCCGGTTATCCAGGAGATATCACTAATTATTCTACTATTCGAGGCGATATTTTTTTGAAATTAGATGGACCTACATTTCTTGTTACCTATGCACAAACCGAATTGTTGCTGGCCGAAGCTGCTAAAAGAGGATGGAGTGTAGGCGCTAATGCTGCCACGCATTATGCGAATGGAGTAACAGCCGCTATGAAACAACTTTCTCAGTATGACGCAAGCGCAGTGGTAGCAGATGCAAGCATTACTGCATACCTGCTTGCTAACCCCTATGTGGATGCTAATGGATATATACAGATCAATACACAATATTGGGCCGCAAGCTTTTTAGATTGGTATGAAACATGGGCTAATTGGCGGCGCAGTGGTTATCCTGTATTAACAGCGGTAAATTATGCAGGCAACGCAACCGGAGGGCAAATACCAAGACGAATGTTATATCCTGCTTTAGAATCGTCAGCGAATGGTACTAACTATTCCGAAGCGATATCAAGACAGGGTGCTAATAATTTTCTCACCCGTGTATGGTGGGATAAACCGTGATTCAAGCATTAAGCAGTTCAAAAGGCTGTCCTGTTCCCAGGATGGCCTTCTGTTTTTTTAAATTAATTTCAATAGCTTAATATCATTAACGATTGCTACACTTACATGAGAAATTGGCTACTATCACCGGCAATTCTCCTGTTGACTATGCTGAAAGGATCAGCCCAGCAAACAACTCCTTTGTTTACACAATTAAAGAGTAAACAAACAGGGATTGATTTTACAAATACTATAAAAGAAAATGATGCCTTGAATGTGCTGGCCTATGAATATTTCTACAATGGAGGTGGCGTAGCAGTTGGTGATATTAACAACGATGATCTTCCTGATATTTTCTTTACCGCTAATTTAAAACCTGGTAAACTCTATCTGAACAAAGGATCTTTTCAATTTACCGATATTACAAAACAGGCAAATTTAAATGGTCGTAAAGACTGGAAGACCGGTGTTACGATGGCAGATGTAAACGGTGACGGCTGGCTGGATATTTATGTCTGCTATTCAGGCAAAGGCTCCGCTGCAAGCCGCCGAAATGAGTTATACATCAATAACCATGATCTCACGTTTACAGAAAGAGCAGCAGAATATGGCTTAGCGGATGAAGGTTGCTCCACACAGGCTGTTTTTTTTGACTATGACCTTGATGGCGATCTTGATTGCTATGTGCTCAACCATAATATCAAAGCATATAAGAACATAGAATTGCAATATTTGAAGACAGAGTATGATACATTGGCAGCCGATAGACTTTATAGAAATGATGAAGGAAAATTTCATGATGTCAGTCAGCAGGCAGGCATTAGTGGCAATCCCATCAGCTTTGGTTTGGGAATAGCTGTATCAGATATTAATAACGATGGCTGGCCCGATCTCTATGTAAGTAATGATTATACGGAACAGGATTACTGTTATATCAACAACCGCAACGGCAGTTTTACTTCAAGGGAACATTATATGTTCAGTCACCTTTCCCAGTTCTCTATGGGCAGCGATATTGCAGATATAAATAATGATGGCCTGGTGGATATATTGACGCTGGATATGCTGCCACCGGATAACCGGCGTCAGAAACTGTTGCAGGCGCAGGAGAATTATGAACTGTATGAGACGATGGCCACTAACGGGTTCCATTACCAGTTCATGCGAAATATGCTGCATGTCAATAATGGAAATGGCACATTTAGCGAGATTGGTCAATTAGCTGGCATTTCCAATACGGATTGGAGCTGGGCCCCGCTTTTTGCCGACTTTGATAATGATGGATACAAAGATCTTTATGTTACCAATGGATACCTGCGTGATTATACCAACAAAGATTTTTTAAAATACTGGGGCGATTACCTGGTGAAGCAGGTAGTGAACAGGGACAGCATCAATTATATGGATATTATTAAAATGATGCCGGTAACGCTGTTACCAAATTATGCTTTTCGTAATAACGGTGATCTTACTTTTAAAGATGTTTCTGAAAAGTGGGGATTAAACCAGGCTGTCTTATCCAATGGCGCTGCGTATGCCGACCTTGATAATGATGGTGATCTTGACATTATCATTAATAATATCAACGATGAAGCAGGTATTTATAGAAACGAATCGAATACTATTCCGGATCATCATTACCTGCAGGTGAAATTAAAAGGATCGGGCGGTAATCGTTTTGGCACAGGCAGTAAACTGTACTGTTATACTCAGGGCAATCTCCAGTTTTTAGAACAGATGCCAACCCGCGGATATCAATCCTCGGTCAGTGAAGTGTTACATGTTGGTTTAGGTAAAGCCATGCTGGTTGATTCATTGAAAATAATATGGCCGGGAGGATCGTCGCAAACGATGTATGCTATCAAGGGTGATCAGCAAATATTTTTTCAGCAGAAAGATGCCAAGCCTTACCAGGAAAATAAAATCGTATCGGTGCCTAAAATATTTACCTATCAACAACCGCTGATCGGTTTCTCACATTTGCAATTAGAGTATAACGACTTCAAACGCCAGCCCTTGATGCCGGTCATGCTTTCACCCTGTGGTCCCCGGTTCAAAGTGGGTGACCTTAATAATGATGGAGAGGACGATATTTTTATTGGCGGTTCACAGGGACAAAGCAGTGAATTGTTTTTTCAAAAGAAGGATGGTGGTTTTCAACAACAGTTTATTCCTGCTTTTATTGCTGATAGCCTTTCGACTACGACTGATGTTATTTTTTTTGATGCCGATAATGATAACGATCTGGATATTTATGCAGTAAGCGGAGGGTATGCTGATTATACAAGTGATGATACCCGATTACGGGACAGGTTGTTTTTGAACCAGGGGGCTGGCATTTTTATCAAAGCAGAACATTCTTTGCCCGAAATGAATGGCAGCAAATCATCTGTTGCAGCTGCTGATGTTGATGGCGATGGTGATATGGATCTTTTTGTAGGGGGAAGAGTCATTCCCGGTGAATATCCGCAAACACCCCGCAGTTATTTATTACTCAATGATGGAAAAGGAAAGTTTAGCGATGCTACGGAAGTATGGATGCCATCTGGAGAAATGGGTATGATCACCGATGCGGCATGGATAGATATTAATCAGGATGCAAAACCCGACCTTCTGTTGACAGGTGAATGGATGGCGCCAACTGTTTTGATTAATAAAGCTAATAAGCTGGAGAAGTATGATGCTGGTTTGGATAATTATAAAGGGTGGTGGAATACCGTTGAACTTTTTGATATGGACAATGATGGTGACCAGGATATGATCGTTGGTAACTGGGGGTTGAATTCACAGGTAAAAGCCAGTGTGAATGAACCCGCAGCAATGGTCTGGAAAGACTTTGATAAGAACGGTTCCATCGATCCTATACTTTGTTACTACATACAGGGTCGGTCTTATCCTTATGTTTCCCGTGATGAACTGCTTGATCAAATCTATCCTATGCGAAAAAAATTTACCAGTTACAAAAGCTTTGCAGATGCAACGATCAACCAACTATTCAGTGAAGAAGATTTGAAAGATGCTCACTTTATGCAGGCCACTCATTTGGGCACTACTTTATTTGAAAACATAAATGGAAAGTTTGTCGAACGGCCGTTGCCTATAGAATCACAGTTTTCGCCTGTATATAAGATCGTCATACAGGATTGGAACAAGGATGGATACAATGACCTCCTGCTGCTTGGCAATAACGATCATCCACGGCTTAAGATGGGAAAGATGGATGCCAACTTCGGAACCGTGTTACTGAATAATGGGAAAGGCAATTTTAATTGCCTGCGGTATGATCAAACAGGGTTATTAGTGGCCGGCGATGTAAAAGATGCAGCAGTTATAAAAGTGGCGGGTCAACCTTATTTATTTATAGGTATTAATAACATAGGCTGGATGAATTTTAAAATCAATCCATGAAAAGAATCAGCTTTATATTGATCTTTTTAAGCAGCCAGGTAGTTGCACAGGTAAAGACAATGAAACAAAACGAGATAAGTATTTCTCAACAAGTGTGGAGCCTGACCGAAGTAATGTATCATGATGTGGTGAATCCCCCGGCAGCCGCCCGCTTCTATGCTTATTCGGTATTAACAGGGTATGAAATACTTTCACAACTTGATAGTACGACGCCTTTGTTTCAACGACTATTAAAGGCTTATCCTGTTTTCGAAACACGGACACAACCGTTAACGGTGAATAAAGAACTTGCTGTATTATATGGCATTCTTGAAACCGGTAAGAACATAATTCCTTCTGGTTATTTGTTAGAAGAAAAGCAGGAGCAGCTGATTAATGGATATAAGGATCGTAAGATTGCTACCGAAATTATTGATTCGACGGTTGCTTTTGCAAAAACAATATCACGCCAGATCGTTCAGTATGCAAAGTCAGATGGATATTTTCAACTAAGTACGAGGATCCGTTATACACCTTTTACTGCTGATAGCTGCTGGCGTCCTACGCCACCTGAATACATGGCTGCTGTTGAACCTCATTGGCGAACGATCCGCACTTTTCTGCTTGATTCATCGCAACAATGCAAACCTATACCAGCTGTATGTTTTGATACAAGTAATGCATCCGCATTCATGCGTTTAACAAAAGAAGTATATACGGTCAGCCAACAGCTCAATGATGAACAAAAACTGATCGCCAACTTTTGGGATTGTAATCCTTTTGCCGTGCAATTCCAGGGGCATATGAGTATTGGGTTAAAAAAAATATCACCCGGCGGACATTGGATGGGTATCACCGGCATTGTTTGTAAAAAAGCAAAACTTGATTTTAACTCAACCATGCTATTGCATATATTGGTTGCCTTAACCCTGCATGATGCATTTGCGAGTTGCTGGGATGAAAAGTACAGAAGTAATCGTATCCGTCCTGAGACCGCCATTAATCGTTACGTTGATCCGAAGTGGAAACCATTGTTGCAAACACCGCCTTTCCCGGAATACAGCAGTGGGCATAGTGTGATATCAACAGCTGTTGCAGAATTGCTCACTCATTTTTTAGGCGGCAATTTTTCTTTTACCGATTCTACTGAAACGTATATTGGTTTACCGGAAAGAACTTTTACCTCTTTCAGAGCTGCAGCGGCAGAAGCAAGGATCAGCCGTCTGTATGGAGGCATTCATTTTCGTGATGCTATTGAAAATGGAGGCGAGCAGGGGAAAAGGGTAGGGGAGTTTATTATTAATAAATTAAAACTAGCCCCCATCCTAAAATGACGAGTTGGATTACGTTTATAAATTAATTGACTTCTATCTCATCCACAAATAACCATGGCTTATTACCAGCACCTGCCATACCATCGGGAATGACGCCAAAGTTTTTAATAAGCACTTTTACATACTTTGCTTTTCTTTTTGAAAAAGTAATATCCATTTTTCTTACTGGTTCATTGGGGACAATAGCAGTGTAATTGCCATCTGTGATCTGCTTAAAGTTGATTCCATCATCACTGGTGTAATATAGAACAGAAGATGGCGGATATATCCAACTTGCTTTTTGTTCAAACACATAAGCCCTGATGACACTTATTTCTTCATCCTTGCCAAGATCAATCACTGCTTCGCAATCTGTTCCTTCAAATCCTATAAATTCTTTGGAACGTGCCAGGCCTTTTTCATTCTGTACACCATTCACCAGTGTAAAAGGTCCGTCGCCGGGATATTTAGTGGAAGGTTGGTTAACTAATGTTATTTTTTTACCCGTAGCCTTATTAAATAAAAAGTTTTGATATACAGGATTGCTAACCGAATTTCCATTCACCATACTGATAGCTGCCATTAGCCGGGTGGAGCTCAATGGAACCGGGGTCGTATATTTTTTCCCTTCTGTAAATTTTAATTCATAGGGCCTTCCCGCAAAATGTTCGATATACTTTATTTCTGTAGATGGTTGTTTTGTCTCCAATTTCCATAACACGCCATCGAAATTACCAGTTGGCAATGTGGTTGCTTTCAAATCAAAGAAGGCTTTACTATAATTTGCCTTCCATTTTTCATACCGCTTGATCTGTGCCGGTAATCTTTTTTCAAAGCTTTCCCAGTTCCTGTTTTCTTTTGGACTCCACACTACTTCACTCAGTGCACTCATCCGCGGGAATATCATGTATTCGACCTTGCGGGTATTCATCATGTATTCGGTCCATACATTGGCCTGTGCTCCTAATACATATTTGCTTTGTTCTTCATTCAGCTCTTTGGGCACGGGTTCATAGGCATATACTTTTTCGAGGGGGTTATAGCCACCAATAGTTACAGAATCTTCGTTCAGGCTTTGCGTATGATCAAAATAAACAGGGTTGCCCGGTGTCATGATCACCTTATGTTTTTGTTTGGCTGCTTCTATTCCACCAGCTTCGCCTCTCCAACTCATCACTACAGCATTGGGAGCTAACCCGCCTTCCAGGATTTCATCCCATCCGATCAGTGTTTTCCCTTTTGTGTTCAGGTATTTTTCGATACGCTGTACAAACCAGCTCTGTAACTCATGTTCATCTTTGAGTTTTAATTCTTTCATTCTTTGCTGGCAACGGGGGCATTGCTTCCAATGTGTCTTGGGACATTCATCCGCACCGAGATGAAAATAGTTGGAAGGGAATAGTGTGATCACTTCATCAATCACATTTTCTAAAAATAAAAAAGTAGAATCATTGCCTGCACAGAACACATCATCAAATACTCCCCATGTTTCCTGCACCAGTTTGATCCTTCCATTTTTTTGTTCCTCCACACTTTTAGTTGAAATCATATTGGCAGGAATAGCAGTTGGTTTTTTCGGGAAACAACTTAACCAGGGATAAGCAGCGATTGCAGCACTGCCATGACCGGGCATTTCAATTTCAGGGATCACTTCAATAAAGCGATCGGAGGCATATTTCACCACGTCTTTTATTTCTTCCTGTGTATAAAATCCACCATAAGAAATATTATCATTTCCTTTCCCGGGATAACGACCGATGATCGTTCCGTTTCTCCATCCGCCAATTGAAGTAAGTTTTGGATATTTTTTGATTTCAATACGCCAGCCCTGGTCTTCTGTCAAATGCCAGTGAAAGGTGTTGAACTTATGGTAAGCGAGATAATCAATATAACGTTTGATAAAAGCAACAGGAAAAAAATGACGGCCCACATCCAGGTGCATACCACGATAGTCAAAACGGGGCTGATCAAAAATAGTTACATAGGGGATTTCCCTTTTCACTCCTCCCTCAACAGGAAGTAATTGCAACAGGGTTTGTACTGCATAGAACGCAGCCACATCAAAATTGGCATCAATACGTATACCTTGTTTATCAACTTTTAGCTCATACGCTATTTTGCCGGATGTGGGCATGCGCCGGGCAAAAAGTATAATATCTGCAGGTTTACCTTTTACAGCCTCCACCATGTCGATATTGTAATTCTTCTTCAGCTGGTCTTTCAGGTAAGCATTAACACGGCTTTGCTCTTGTGCCGGAAACGCAGACGAAAACGTCATTTTATTTTTCATCACATAGGTTCCTGGTAACTGTTCTACTTTAACAGGATAGGGGATTAAATTTAGCGGCTGTTGACCGCATATTGCAATTGATGCTAATAGAGCTATAACAAAGCTGATCGTTAAGCGCATAGAGTTCTTTTAAATATATAGTGTCAATTTAAAACATTTTGTAACGATAGAAGAGCAGGAGGGGTTAAATGAGTACTTATTTTTCAAGATATTTTTCAATAAAGTCAGTAAGTGTGCAAATAATAGTGGTTTCAAATTTTTGCAGGATTAATAAATCTTTATCGCCGGTTATCAGGAAATCAGCATTAGCATCTTTAGCAAGAGCAAGGAGAAAATTGTCTTTGGGATCCCGGCAAATACTAATAATAGAGGATACTTTTATTTCTGTTGCAAATGCATTATACAATGGCCAGAAAATATTTAATGCATCCGGGCTTAAATGCTTTTGTAATCGTTCCTTTAATAAAGTTGACTTTATCTCATCTGTTAGTTCTTGTGAAGTAATGAATTTGAGATGCGTTGAGAGTAATACTTCAGCAAACTTATTATTAAAGCTTTTTATGACCAGGCTTACCCACCAGTTCGTATCGGCAACAATTATCTTAATCTCTTTTTCCATACCGTTCTTGCCTTGCTTCTTGTACTACTGAAATGATTTCTTCGTCAGTAGCGTAAGCATTCGGGTTTTTTGAAGCAAGGTTTGCCAGTAAAATACCAGCTATTCTTTTCTTTTCGTCTTCATTTAACCTGGCTACATTAATTTTAGTATCATTTGCCAGTGCTACCAATTTATTAAGCTGATCTTCATTCTCTGGAAAAAATACCAGGGCATCCATAATTAATTTTTTTTAAAGTTACTAAATCATCTTAGTACTGGCAACACAACACTGCTTGAATTAACAGGAGCATGATATATCCTGATCGGTGCTTTTTGAAAATCATCTGGCTTCGCCTCGTAAATATTCTTATATTTATTTTATGTCAGTCAACGAAGAAGTAATAACCCGTTTCTATTCGGCTTTTCAAAAGCTGGATTACAAAACCATGAATGAGTGCTATAGTGACGATATTGTCTTTAGTGACCCGGTGTTTATGTTGTTAAGGGGAGATGAAGCCAGGTATATGTGGGAGATGCTTTGCAAAAATGCCAAAGATTTTTCGCTGACGTTTTCCAATATCCAGTTGCTGGATGAAGAATATGCTACCTGCAATTGGGTTGCGACCTATACGTTCTCCAAAACAGGAAATAAAGTGGTTAATAGGATTAAAGCGTTCATGAAATTAAAAGACGGAAAGATCATTGAACACAGTGATGCATTCCGCCTTAGTACCTGGATTGGCCAGGCCCTGGGTTGGAAAGGAAAACTCTTTGGCTGGATGGGGTGGATGAAAAGAGCGGTGCAGAAAAATGCAAGAAAGAACCTGGTGAATTTTATAGAAAAGAAAAAAGGTGAGTAGTGAATAGTCAATGACATCTGCAACATTAGCAACCTACTCATTATTGACTATTCACCATTGATCCTTAATCTTCCAATACTCCAAACTTCCCGGCATTCACATCCTGGATCGCCTGTTCCAGTTCTTCCCATGTATTCATCAGGAAAGGTCCATATTGCGCAATAGGCTCATTGATCGGTTCGCCGGATAAGATGAGTATGATGGCATCCTCACTCGCTTCAATGCTTATCTCTTCACCATCATTTTTAAATAAAACAAAATGATCGGTTGCTATATTTTTATCGTTGACCACAACAGTTCCTTCCACCGCCAATAATCCTGTGTTATAAATTGAAGGAAAATTAAATTCAACCACAGCACCCTTTTTCAATCTTGCATTATACACCTGCAGGGGAGTGAAAGTAGAGGCAGGCCCTTTTACATTTTTATATTCACCGGCAATTACTTCTACCACACCTTTATCTCCGGGCACTTCATATTTCCCCATCATACCATGTGTTATCTCCTGGTACTTGGGTGCTGTCATTTTATATTTTGCCGGCAGGTTCACCCACAACTGCACCATTTGAAACAAGCCGCCTGTTTTGCTGAATGTTTCTTCATGATATTCTTTATGCAGTAAACCTGAAGCCGCCGTCATCCATTGCACATCACCTTCACCAATGATACCGCTATTGCCGGCGCTATCATGATGGGCAATACGACCATGATAGGCGATTGTTACCGTTTCAAATCCACGATGAGGATGAACTCCTACACCGCGTGGTTCATTCCTGGGTGAAAAATCAACCTTTGATCCATAGTCCATCAAAAAGAATGGGCTCATTCTTTTTTTATCAATGAGTTGTCCGCCGGGAAAAAAGCTATGCACACGGAACCCATCACCTACCATGTGAGGAGCCGGTGGCGCAATCACTGCTTCAATTGTTTTTTTATTATTACTCATAAATATTCTTTTTAGTTGACCGGGACTTCCATCAGCAGAAGTTCCGCATTGTTATCTGCTTTTATTTCTAATTGATCCGATCCGGTAATGCCTAACCCATCTCTCCGGTTGAGCTTTTGTCCATTGATGGTAACATCGCCTTCAATTACAAAAGCATAAACACCGTTTTCTTTTTTCTTCAGGTCATAGACCGTTGTAAAGTCCTTATCCAATTTACCTAAACTAAACCAGGCATCCTGGTGAATCTGTACACCGGTGTCATTGGTGCCGACAGGAGAGACTACCGTTAAAAGTTTATTGTGTTTATCGGCATCACTAAAACTTTTCTGATCATACCTTGGAGCTACATTTTTTTTATTGGGAAAAACCCAGATCTGGAAGAACTTGACTTCTTTATCCTTGTTCTTGTTTTTTTCCGAGTGTTGTATGCCGGTACCGGCACTCATTACCTGTACATCGCCCTGCCGGATCACCTGCTGTGTACCCATATTGTCTTTATGCTCCAGGTCGCCGCTGGTAGGGATAGAGATGATTTCCATATTATCATGCGGGTGAGCGCCAAAACCCATTCCGCCTGCTACTGTATCATCATTCAACACTCTTAAGACACCGAAATGAACTCTTTCAGGATCATGATAACCTGCAAAGCTGAAAGTGTGATAAGAATTCAACCAGCCATGATTCGCATGTCCTCTTGTATTTGCTTTATGTAAGACCGTTTTCATACAATCTCCTTTTATATTATTTGGTTACAATGTTATTAATTACACGATTACTTTTTCGGTCACAACTTTTTCAGACAACCACAGAAACTCCGATATAAAATTATGAACGCTGTTCTGGAAATTTTCATCCAGCAGATCGCCATCGGGAGTAAATTTTTTATCAACGCCGGGAACGATCAGCATATAAGGCGATGCCAGTCCGAATAAAGCTGGTATCAGCAATAAGAGTTGTTGTGCAGCTCTTATACCACCCATTGCACCTGGTGATGCTGTGACAATACCAAATGGTTTGTGGTGTTGCTTGGGAAAATGATCCAATAAATTTTTCAAGGCTGGTGAATAGCTGCCATTATATTCAGGCGTGACAAGTATAAACGCATCAGCAGAAAAAAATCTTTCGGCTAAAGGTCTGAGCTCTATGGGTGCTTTTTCCGCAGATACCCACACCGATTGCATAGGTGGAATATTCCATTCCTTCAGATCAATGATAGCTGCTTCATGGTTGGTATTTTGACTGATCCAGTTTTTTAAATGAAGGGCCACCCGGTGTGTAACACTAGTAGTCCTGGGACTTCCTGATATTATTTCAATTTTCATTTGTGTGTGTTTGTAGGGCAAAGGTAATAAATCAATGTTTAAACATCAAAAATCATTTCTTACCGGTTTGTTAATCATTTACAGCTGTTAAAAAGGAGATAGGTGATGTTTTAGGTATTTTCAATTTTTATCCATATTGGAGCCGAAACCTTTAATTTCGGATCATATAAACCTAAACAATGTTCAACAGGAGAAAGTTCATTCAAACATCAGCCTTTAGTTCTGCAGCTTTATTGCTGGGCAAAGTTGCATCCGGTGATTTGCATTCTGTTTCGGTAAAAGGAAAACCTATAGTGATCTCTACCTGGGATTCCAATATAAAAGCTAATAATGCAGCATGGGAGATACTGGGAAAAGGTGGACGGGCACTCGATGCAGTAGTTAAGGGAGTGCAGGTGCCGGAAGCAGATCCCAAAGATAACAGTGTTGGTTATGGCGGTTTACCTGATAGAGATGGGAAAGTGACGTTGGATAGTTGTGTAATGGATGAATGGGGTAACTGTGGTGCTGTAATGGCTATTGAACATATCATGCACCCGGTGCTGGTAGCAAAACTGGTAATGGAAAAAACACCACATGTGCAACTGGTAGGTGAAGGTGCATTACAATTTGCTTTATCGCAGGGATTCCAAAAAGAAAACCTGCTGACACCTGAAAGTGAAAAGACATGGAGAGAGTGGTTGAAAACTGCTAAGTATGACCCGATGGATACGATGAAAGAGTTTGAAAAAAGTATAAAGAATAATAATCCGGGTCACCAGGAAGTTCCTTATCCCTGGCCATCGCCTGTATGGAATCATGATACGATTGGTATGGTAGCATTGGACATGAATGGTAATTTAGGCGGAGCCTGTACCACCAGTGGAATGGCTTTTAAGATGCATGGCCGGGTAGGCGATTCACCAATTATTGGAGCCGGTTTATTTGTAGACAATGAAGTGGGAGCAGCATCGGCAACGGGAGTGGGAGAGGAAGTGGTAAAGATATGCGGCTCGCATACGGTAGTAGAAGCAATGCGCCATGGCTTAACACCTGAAGCAGCCTGCAAAGAAGCTGTCCGGAGAATCATAAAAAATAAAGGCGATAAAATAAAAGACCTGCAGGTAGGATTTTTAGCCATCAATAATAAAGGAGAGTATGGTGGATTTGCTGTGCAAAAAGGATTTACGTATTGTGTAACCACAAAAGAAGGAACAAAAGTGTATAATGCGAAAAGCTGGTTGTAATAAGTTGGGAGTCGGTAGCCGATAGTCGGGAGTTGTAAGGAAATCATTATAGTATTTTAAAAGAAAATAATGAATAAGTATATTATTGAAATTGCTACTTCAGATTTTAGCACTACTCAATCTGCCGTGGAAGGTGGTGCAGACAGGATAGAACTTTGTGCGAACCTTGCTGAAGGAGGCACAACAGCTTCTTATGGCACGATACTGCAATGCCGTGAAGCTTTAGAGGTAAGTTTATACCCGATCATCCGTCCAAGAGGCGGTGATTTTTTATATACAGATGAGGAGTTTGCTATTATGATGAATGATGTGAAGCAATGCAAACAACTGGGTTGCGATGGGGTAGTGATTGGTTTATTAAACAGGGATGGTGGTATAGATATAAAACGGAGCGCTGCATTGGTGAAAGCTGCTTATCCATTGGGAGTTACCTTTCATCGTGCCTTTGATCGCTGTGCCAATCCTTTTGAAGCAATTGATCATCTTGTTGAGATCGGCTGCGAAAGAATTCTGACATCGGGGCAACGTCCAACGGTTAATGATGGAGTAGAGTTGATTGCAGAATTAAACAGGATGGCCGGTCATCGTATTCACATTATGCCGGGCAGTGGTGTAAGAAAAGAAAATATTAAAATGCTGGCGGAGAAAACCGGGTGTACAGAATTTCATTCTTCCTTACGGGGAAAAGAAAAAAGTAAAATGGAATTTATCCATCCGGGATTTGAAAATTCGGAAGAAAGTTATACAAATAATAAAATAAGCCCTGAAGAAGTCAGGGCTTTACGAAGTTCGTTATTGTAATTCGGTCATATCTTCAACTTCTTCATAAACGCTGCATCTGCTTCGGCTGCTTTCAATGGTGTTGTTCCGGCATAAGCTTCCTGTTCTACAATAAAATATTCCATGCCGGTAGCTTTGGCTGTTTTCAATACTTTCCTCCAGTCAATATTGCCAGTGCCTACATTCACAGAATTTTTGCCATTATCTGTTCCGGGTGTTTTGCTGCGATCTTTTATATGGCATAGCTTAAACCGGCCTTTATATTTATTTAACCAGGTTTCTATATCCTGGCCGGCGGCAGCTACCCAATACATATCGAGTTCAAAATCTACTAAGGCTGGGTCCGTGTTCTTCATCATCACATCCTGGCCCAGCTGACCATCCAGCGGTTTAAAGGAATAATCATGATTGTGATAGGCAAACCGTATCCCGTTTTTTTTGCAGACCTCGCCTTTTTGATTAAACTCATCAGCAAACTTCTTAAAAGCGTCTATCGAAGCTTGCGGCCCTTTGTAAGGACAGATGAGATATTTCATACCGATCTCTGCGGCCTGCGCAGCTTTGGTCTCAAAATCTTTATTGATATCGCAGTGAGAAGAAATGATCGTCATGCCGAGCTCGTCCATATATTTTTTAAAATCTGTATGGCTCATACCCCAGAACATTCCCTGTGCTCCTTCGTAGCTTTCAATCTGCTTATACCCGAATGAAGCCACCTGTTTCAAAACTCCTCTAGGATCTTTGGGCATATCATCCCGCAATGTATATAACTGCAAACCGAACTTTTCGATCTTTTTCCCATCATCACAGGAGGAGAATAAGGATAAGCTGGTCATTGAACTTAAGGTAACACCTGCGACGGCACCACCGCTTAATTGTATAAATTTCCTGCGATTGTACATCTCTTATTATTTAGATAAGGCGACCAATTTTATTTATTCAGCCCAGGCTTTATCCCCTTTTGCGTATGGAAAAGCGCCATCATACTTACCCGGCACGGGTATATGGCGAAGCGTTTCTGTCATTCCTGTTTTGGAAGTAAAGAAACCTAATAAGGTTAATTGCTTCATCATGGTATAATAATGACTGGGAGCACTTTCAAATTCCTTCCGGTCCTTCCATGAAATAGTTTCATTCTTTTGCTGGTTAGCTTCCCGCAATGGTTTGTCGTCCTCATCCCTTTTTTTATTAAAGGCTTTGGCTTCTTTTTCCAGACTAACTAAAAATTCATGACGTTGTTCCGGTGTGCAGTCCATAAAGGATTTACTGTACATTTTTTTACAGGCTTCCTCCAGCGTGGCAATGCCATTGGTAAATGCCGTTTGTTGCCGGGCTGTATAACAATCATTCACCATTACTTTCATAAACTCACCCACTTTCGCTGCTTTGGCACCCGGTGTAGCAGTAGCTGGAATGATAGTTTCACCTACTTCATCCAGCAGGGCAATATTTTCAGGCGTAAATCCTGCATCAGCTTTTACGGCCGTTTTACAACCGCTTAAAAAAATTTCACCGCCAATTACTACGCCACCAGTGAGTAAGGCAACCATTTTTAAAAGTTCTCTTCTGTCCATAATAAAAACCCCCAAACCCCCTGAAGGGGGCTTTACACTCCGTCTTTCGAAGAAGCGTTTAATTTTTGTGAATTAATAATATTTAGTATTTCCTGCTTGATAGTTTGAAGAACTACTTCAGCCTGTTGTATCACTTGTTCGTTAGTAAACCTGATTACTTTGTAGCCCATTGTTACTAAATCTTGTTGTCTCACTAAGTCGTGTTCTTTTATGTTTAATTGATTGTGAATTCCTCCATCTATTTCAATAATTAATTTTGCTTTATGACAATAAAAATCCGCAATGTAAATTCTAATTGGATGTTGCCTTCTGAACTTTAATTTATTTATTCCTTTCTTAAGATGCATCCATAAAACCAATTCGGCATGGGTCATATTTTTACGGAGTTGCTTTGCATTTTCAAAGATTAAATGCGAAGCCCCTTCAAACATACCACCTTGTTTATATGGATTCTTTAATGTCATTATTGCTATAAGACTCTAAAGTCCCCTTCAGGGGATTTAGGGGTTTACAAATTCATCTTTTTCAATTCTTTCACGGCGAAATCTGCTGCTCTTGCCGTCAATGCCATATAGGTTAATGAAGGATTTACACAAGAGGCACTGGTCATGCAAGCGCCATCTGTTACAAAAACATTGGGCGCATCCCATACCTGGTTATTACCATTCAATACAGATGTTTTCGGATCACGGCCCATGCGGGCAGTTCCCATCTCATGAATGCCCATGCCTACCGCATATCCATTATCATACGTTTTTATTTCCTTTACACCGGCGGCTTCCAGCATTTCTTTGGCATCATTCATCATATCTTTCCGCATCTTTTTTTCATTCTCCTTTATCTCTACATCAAAGGAAAGAACCGGCAAGCCCCATTTATCTTTAACCTCTTTACTCAATGTTATTTTATTCTCGTGGTAAGGAAGCATTTCGCCAAAGGCAAGAAAATTCATACTCCAGTCATCCTTAGGTATGCTCAAGGCATTTTTCAGATTTGCACCGATCGTGTATTCTGCTACCTCAGCTCCACGGCCCCTGCCACCACCACCCTGGTAACCAAATCCACGGATATAATCTCTCTTATCGTCATATATATTTCTGAACCGGGGAATGTAGGTACCTGTTGGTCTGCGGCCATATTCGTATTTATCACTCAGGCCTTCTACAATACCGTTAGCGCCACACCTGAAATGATGATCCATTACATTATGACCCAATTCTCCACTGCTGCTGCCTAACCCGCCTTCCCAAACATCCGTAGCAGAATTCATCAATACCCATGTAGAATTAAGCGCCGATGCACATACAAAAACGATCTTTGACTTGAATTCATAGGTCTGGTTGGTTTCAGCATCCAGTACTTCAACCCCTGTTGCTCTCTTCTTGTCTTTATCGTATAAAATTTTGGTAACAATGGAGAAGGGACGAAGGGTGAGATTACCCGTTTTCATGGCAGCCGGTAATGTAGAAGATTGTGTACTGAAGTAAGCGCCAAACGGGCAGCCTCTCCAGCACCTGTTACGATACTGGCAATTAGTTCTTTCGTAATGTGGTTGTGTAATATTAGCGGTGCGCCCAATGATTAATTTTCTGGCACCTTTATAATAGGCTTCCATTCTTTTCTTCACTTCTTTCTCTGCACAGTTAAGTTCTATGGCCGGCATAAATTCGCCATCAGGTAATACTTCCAACCCTTCTTTACTTCCCTGGATACCTGCAAATTTTTCAGCATGGCTGTACCAGGGAGCAAGGTCATCGTAGCGAATGGGCCAATCAACTGCAATACCATCCTTGGCATTCGCCTCAAAATCCCATTTGTTCCAGCGATAACTGTGGCGGCCCCACATTAACGACCGGCCACCAACATGATAACCACGATACCAATCAAAACGCTTCTCTTCCACATAAGGTGATTCTTTATCTTTTACCCACATGTCCAATACCACTTCATTGAGCGGGTAATCTCTTTTCAGTACAGGATAGTCGTTGATCATTTGTTGTGTGCGGCCACCCCGGTGTGGAAACTCCCAGAGTTCTTTAGTTGCATTCACATAATCTTTAATGTGCTCAATATTGCGGCCCCGTTCCAGCATGATCACTTTTAGACCTTTTTCAGTAAGCTCTTTTGCAGCCCAGCCACCACTGATGCCCGAACCAATGACGATTGCGTCGTATGTATTGTCTGCCATACTTTCTTTTTATAGATTGTTATTTATTTTTTGGCGTTTCCAGCGTTCTGTTCTTTGGTCATCTTTGTTGCGTCGCACTCTTCAGCGTTTTGTTCTTTGTTCGGCAACCCACCTCACTTTTTTAAAGTATAGTGTGTTCTAAATTCGCCCCTCCCGCGGAGGGGATGAGTTTTAAAGTTGATGATTGTTTTATATTCTTCTTACAACAACTTTTTATAAAATCAATGCTTTCATAAAAATTAAATCTTTTCAACGTTTTCAAAAAGCGAGGGCTGCGATTAGATGGCCTTCTCCTTCGGAGAAGCCTGCCTGCCGGTAGGCAGGGTCGGGATGAGGCGTCTCTCACACATCACAGATCTTAATCGCTTTCTTCAGTGCTGCCAGTTTATCTTTTGTTTCTTTTCCCGTAGGCATGAACTCCTGTGCTACATGCCCTTTAAATCCTGTGGCCAAAATAGCTTTCATGATAGCAGGATAATACAATTCCTGCGATTCATCTATTTCATGGCGGCCCGGTACACCGGCTGTATGATAATGTCCGAAGTACTGGTAATTGTTCTGTATTGTTCTGATCACATCTCCTTCGTTGATCTGCATGTGATAAATATCATAGAGCAGCATAAAGTTGGGCGAACCGATCTTTTTACACAGCTCAGCACCCCATGCACTTTTATCACACATATAGTCCGGGTGATTGATCTTACTGTTGAATAACTCCATCTGGATGATCACTCCATTCTTTTCTGCAACGCCTATGATCTTCTTTAATCCGTCCACACAATTATTCATACCGGTTACATCATCCATGCCCTTACGATTGCCACTGAAGCAGATCAGGTTTTTATAACCCGCAGCTGCTACTAAAGGAATGGCTTCAGTAAATTCTTTAATAAGTTTGGGATGAAAAATTGGATTGTTCCATCCCTCAGTAAGGCTTTGCGGAGCGGCTGTGTAGCACATTGAGCAAAACAATCCATGCTTTTGTAAAGTAGGCCAGTCTTTGGGAGGCACAAGATCAATTGCTTTTAGTCCTAATTTTTTTACTTCCACACACAATTCTTCCAGCGATAAAAAATTATAGGTCCACTGGCATACCGAATGATTGATATTGCCTTTGAGTTTATATGCTTCTTCATCCATAGTATCAGCAGTAGCAAATGAATTTAATGAAGTAAGGGCAGTAGCGGCGAGTGAGCCTGCTGCTAATTTTTTTAAAACATCTCTTCTTGATTGTTGTTGGCTCATCTGTTAATCAAATTGAATCGTTAGCTATTCATACTTGGTACTTCTGTTTTTTTGGGATTTTTAAATAGCAGTATAAAAAATAAAGATACACCAACGGCAAAAAGGCAAGGAAAAAGCCAGATGCTTTTCCAGTCATGCATGCTTTCACCGATTTTATACTTATCAACATATTGGCCAGCTATATAGAAACCAATATACATACCTACTCCATAAGTAGCTAAAGTTATAAGTCCCTGTGCCGAAGACCTGACCCTTGGTCCCGCTATTTTGTCTGTATAGATCTGCCCCGTTACAAAAAAGAAATCATAACAAATTCCATGCAGGATAATTCCAGCATATAGCATCCACAAACCGCTGTCAACATTTCCGTAGGCAAATAGCAGGTAGCGAAGTATCCACGCAAACATGCCGATCAAAAGCATTTGTTTCACTCCAAACCTGGCAAAGAACCAAGGCATGATAAATAAGAAGACTGTTTCAGCAATTTGTCCCAACGTCATTTTTCCTGCAGCACCTTCCATACCGGCTTCATTTAAAAACTGGTTGGCTTGTCCATAATAAAATGCAAGCGGTATACATATTAAAATTGATGCGAGAAAGAATACGAGATAATTCTTGTTCTTTAAGATTTTTAATGCGTCCAAACCCAGAACTTCTGCCACAGATACTTTTTGTCCTGCTTTGGGCGGAGGTGTATTTGGAAGGAAAAATGAGTAAAGACCCAGGAATGCAGACACGGCGGCACCTACCATAAACGTAATACTGAGCTTAGATGCTGCAGATTTTAATGCTTCTTTTGCTGCCGGGCTTGCATCTGTTGCTGTTCCTGCCTGCATGATTTCTTTGGCAGGCTCCCAGGCCATCCAGCCAATAATTAATCCTGCAACGATCCACCCGATAGTGCCCCACATCCTGATGCCGGAAAATTCTTTTTCAGGATTTGTAATTTGTTTGAGAGAGATCGCATTTACTAACGCCAGCGTAGGCATATAAATGACCATATATATCAGCAGCAGGCTATAGAAAGATCCAAAGTCTGTTTTTTGTGAAATAAAATACATGATGGCCGCACCAACGAGATGTAATGCTCCCAAAATTTTTTGTGCGGAGAAGAATTTATCGGCGATCATCCCGATGATAAAAGGCGCAATAATGGCACCGAGTGATTGTGTTCCATACGCCAGCCCTGTTTGTCCACCTGTTGCACCGATATTTCCTTTAGTCAGGTAGGTTCCCATTGTAACAAACCAGATACCCCACACGAAGAAATTGAGAAACATCATTGCGGATAATTGGATGCGGGTCGTTGATTTCATGAGCAAGTTGGTTTATTGTATCGTTAGTTTTGAAAAAACACTTTTGAAAAACTAAATGTACTATTTTTAAACACACATTAATGTCTCGTTGACACAA
>DASVOE010000162.1:0-19327 GCA_036383515.1 Chitinophagaceae bacterium
GGGTGGTGAGTGGATGGAAAAGTGATGATCCTGCAACCAACAGCAATACTGACGTTTTAGCTGATTTGTTTAATTTATTAAGCAGCGGTGTTGCCGGTGCAAGTGGTGGCAAAGCCACACAATTACAATTGCAAAACAGCAATAGCGGACTAAATGCCGGGCTAAATGATTTTTTAACCAGCCAAACGACGTCCGGTACAAAGCCCAAAGCTTATGTCAACTGGATATTGCTGGATGAACAATTTAAAATAGTAAGCAGTAATAGCGGCTTTGAACAAGTAGGGGATGGAGGCGCAGCTACTATACATTACAAACCAGATTTACCAATAAGCAAGAATGGATATTTGTATATTTATACCAGTAATGATGCTACCAACGTTGACGTGTTCTTTGATAATTTGCAGGTGACGCATGTGAGAGGGCCTTTATTGGAAGAGACGCATTATTATCCGTTTGGATTGATTCAAGCTGGAATTAGTTCAAAGGCTTTTAATTTCGGAACACCTGAAAATAAATTCAAATTTAACGGTGTTGAATTATCCAATAAGGAATTTATAGATGGAAGTGGACTTGAAATATATGAGATGCCAAGTAGAAGTTATGACCCCCAAATTGGTCGGTTTTGGCAGATAGATCCTGTAGAGAAATATTACGAAAGTCTTTATGCTGGTATGGGGAATAATCCTATCTGCTATATAGATCCAAGTGGAGCGGACACAACCTTTCCATCTATTGGCGGTGGATCAATAACCTTACCTTATGATGTAAAAAGTGGCACAACCTATAAGAAAGAGCAATATTGGTTAAAAGGTACAACGACTATTGCTCCTGTAGAGGAGGGTCAACTTAGAAGTTTTGAAAGTAGGCAGTTTGGTGTTTTTTCTGCTAATTGGCAGGAACATAAAGATGGCACAATTGAATTTGTAGGGTATCTTAACAGTAAAGGGCAGAGCTATAATGCTGCAGTAACAGAATATAATCAACAACTTCAATTTGAGCAAAATATTCGAGACTTAAATGCTTGGTTTCAAGATCCTGTCAACCAAGCATTTTTGATAGCTGCACCGCTGGAATTAGCAAGAGGGAACATACAATCAAAGAATAGTCTTTCAAAAGGAAACCCGTCATTGGTTACAACTGAAGCCGGGGGGGTGAATTTATATAAGTCTGGTTCACAACAAGCTATCAAAGGGGTCTGGAAAATTGGGGATAGATTTTTATATCTACCTAATAAAGGATCTTCAAATCTTAATTGGAAACAAAATTCTGGCGCACTGAGACGTGAAATGAGGATGGGTCTCCCTATTTTTGATTCCTACAGAAACTCAAACGGAAGTCTTATTCAAGCAGGTGGTCCAGGGAATCCTGGACAGTTCCTTAATGCCGAAAGGTATTTATTAAGTAGTAGAGGATGGACTTATAATCCAAGTATAGGAGCATGGGTTCCTGGCAAATAAAACAAGATTATGAAATTTAATGAACTGGTATCTAACAAGCTTTCTCCTTTTTTAAATAAACACGGTTTCAGTATTACTGAAGAATTCAAGAATTATGTAAAACTAGTATCTGCTGTTGTCGAAGTAGTCGTTAGCTATGATGAAAGAGAAAATTCAAATTCTTTTTATGTTGGGTTTATTAATGATAATTTAACGCTCATAGATAATACGATTATAAAACAAGTGCTTAACGCACAAGCGGAACTTAGGATTACTCCTTCAGAAATGTTTTTAGATGATTTAATCAACTTTTTGAAAAGTGAGGGGAGATGCATTTTAGAAGGTAATGTTCAAAAGTTAATTAGTATTAGAGAATTTGAGAAAAAAAGAAGTGAAACTTACACATCAATGCTTTTAAATAAACAAATTTTTTTTGCTGCAAATGAGGCTTGGCAAAATGAAAACTTTCGAGAATTTATTAGCCAAATTGATAAGATTGATAAAAATGAAGTGCCGCCATCTTATAGATTAAAGTATAAAATTGCTAATCAAAAACTTAAACAGAATTAAGGTTATAGAGCTTCCCCGATTGGTGTAGCGTTCTGTTTTTTGATAAATATAAAAATTCAGGGTTGTTATACTGAGATTGTGTCTTAGTATCAAACTCGAAGAGTTTGTCTTGTTGTTGTTCTTTTTTGTAAGAAGTCGGTAGTTATCAACAACCTTTACCGCCTGCGGCTGTTTGGCAGCCTTGTCCCCTAATTTTTTGAAAGGAGACTTAATAAGAATTAATGTAACTTCTTCTACGTTAAATAGCCTAGACTTACGAGTGGCTACTGGAAAAGAAGTGGGAGCAAACACATTATTTCAAATTGGAGGCAAAACTCCAGGTAATATAACTGAAGGTATTGTAAATGGCATTCCTAAAAATGCTAAAGGCGTATCTACAGAAATTATTAAAGAATAGAATAGTATATTATGATAAATGACATTGCAAATAATTTTTTGGCTATCTGTAAACAAAACTTTATTGATAAAATAACTCCTGCAAATGCATCTAACAATTCTAAGAGTGGTTATATAGAATTAGTTAAAATAGCACAGGAGTATTTTAATCGTGGTGCATATGAAGAATTTTCGGGGTTTCTTACAGAAGGGCAATATTTTGTTTCTCTTTGGGCTGCCCATTTGTTACTTGAATATGGAAAACCAGATAAATTAATCTTTTATCGTTCTCTAGGGACAATTATAGATTATTCTGAAAATCCTTTGGCGATTGACGTGGCAAAAGAAGAGAAAATTTGGCTTAATAGTGTTGACTTAATTGTACGGCATTCATCATCTTTCCGATCTAAGTTGTAGTGTTCTCAATAGCAGGTATATTAAAAGCGTTGAAAAATAGGTTTAAATAAAGAGTCCTCGGGACCCTTTATCTTTTGTAATATTTCAATCTTCCCAGTTGCTGGTAATGTTCATTAAATAAAAAAAGCTGAACGGCTGTGCATGAAAGAATGGAAAGTATGATTGAGGCCGCCCATATTATCAGCACTGGCAATACTTTCAAAAGGCCATGCATCTATCCTGCATATTATACTGCGTCACAGAAAGATTGTTTATTTCAACTGTCTGCTACACACATTTTTTTCATTGTTTTTGGGTAAGAGTAGCAAAATAACGCTGTCTTCTTTTATTCTTAAAAGATGTTTGATGAATTTCACTTTGTTTGGCCGGCACAAGATTGTCAATATGATTATCCAGGTTGTCTCTATTATTATGAATGATCCTGATTTTTTCAGAAACTTTTTTTTCTTTTCCAAAAGCCTGGTACACCAGCCTTGAAACAATATACGTTGTGTAAATATTATCTTTTTTAAGACTTATGGATAGGTAGTGTAAAGGTTCATCAATGTAATAGTTGTACTGTAAGTACCCCTAAATCGCAGACAGTTTAAAATTAGAGAAACCGATTAATTTTAAACTATCAACATGAAAAAGACAAGATTTACAGAGACACAGATTGTTTCGATTTTAAAACAGCAAGAAGCTGGTATTTCAACAAAGGAAATTGCTCGTGAGCATGGCATTTCAGAAGCTACTTTTTACAACTGGAAGAGCAAGTATGGAGGCATGGAGACATCGGATGTTAAGCGACTTAAAGAGTTGGAAGAAGAAAATGCGAGGCTGAAAAAGATGTATGCCGATTTGGCGATGGATAATCATATTCTTAAAGATCTGTTCACAAAAAAAGGCTGGGCCCTGCCACCAAAAGGCAATTAAGCGAAGAGATAATTGAGGAGCATAGGATCCCTGTGAGCAGGGCCTGTAAAATAGTTAGCTTACCCCGTTCACAGTTCTATTACCGGAGCAAAAGAGATGATACCACAATAGTGGAAGCTTTGCAGGAACTGGCCTTTAAACATCCATCGTATGGCTTCAGAAAGCTCTTTGCATATTTGAGAAGATCAGGGAGATCATGGAATCATAAAAAGGTATACCGGGTATACAAACTTTTAAAACTGAATAAGAAAAGGAAAGGGAAAAGAAGAGTACCTGCAAGGGTGAAACAACCTCTGCAGCAACAAACGGCAATTAATAAAAGTGGGAGTATGGATTTTATGAGTGACAGTATGGTTGGTAACAGGAAGTTCAGAACCTTTAATGTAATCGACGATTGTACCAGGGAAATACTGGCGATCGAAGTTGATACTTCTTTATCCTCCAGGCGGATCATCAGAACGCTGGAAAGAATCATTGAGCAGCGAGGCGCACCTACAGTGGTCAGAACTGATAACGGTCCTGAATTTACTTCTCATCATTTTGAAGGATGGTGCAAAGACAGACAGATAGACATCCAATATATTCAACCTGGTAAGCCAATGCAGAATGGCTATATAGAACGATTTAACAGGATTTACCGTGAAGCTGTGTTGGATGCATACTTGTTTTTTGAATTGGATCAGGTAAGGCATCTAACCGCTGAATGGATGGAAGAATACAATCAACGAAGACCCCATGAAGGATTGAACAACCTAACACCGAATGAAGTAAGAATACAAGTATTTAATAATGAAAATCCTCTAAAAGTTACTGTCTGAAAAATGGGGTACTTACAGTACGATTTCAGGACAGATTGTTTCATCATGAATTCTTTTGTCCAGTACCGGCTAGTATTACCCTTGCCTGTTACGACATCTTTTAAACGCCGTAACGATTTTACCCGGCCATAACTGGATACTTCATAAAAACCCTCGAAACCCTTCACCGCTTTCCACTTCTCTCCGGGTATCGTTTTATTATTTCTGTTCAAATAATAGTGCCGAGATTTTCCATTCACTATTTTATTAGCATCATCCGGCAGTTTTTTAAGTCGGGTTACATTGATCTGAAGTTTTGGTTCTCCATACCGCCAGTAATAACCTCCTGCCATGCGATCTTTTGTCCTTGCTGCTCCGCTGATATAATCGGACGATATGCCTGTCGCCTCACCGGCCTTCTTCTGCGTTTTATAGGTTCTGATCTTTTTTCCATCCGGATCATATTGCGTCACTGGTTTTACCTGGAGCTGGAACCGGCTTTTACGCTTATTGGTAGCAAATCCTTCTTTTGCTACATCACTGATAGATCTTAGTAGAAGATCTTTATAGTAACAGTTCAACGTATCGCCATTCTTGCGGGTTACAATAACGGTATGATCTTCCAAATCAAAGGGAGCAACAAATAAATAGTATACATACCTGGCTACTGAAAACTGGTAACGTTTTTTGTTTTTGTGCAACTTCATTTGCAGGTCAACCCTTTTGGTCTTTCCTTGTGTGGGAGTTAACCGTAGTTTTATTATCCTTTCCGGGCAGAAAGCATCAAACTTTCCATAGTCTATCCAACGACCAAGTGATTTTACCCGCCCATAATTGGACAGCTCATACAAACCGTCAAAACCGGGTATCTCCTTCCATTTTTCTCCTTTCAGGTTAGTGAGTGTAGTACTCAAACAAGGAAAACGACCCAGGTCGCTTTTAATGAGCATGTCTGTTTCGGTTTCAATAAACTTAGCTACAAAAATTTAAAAAGGAAAATAAAACCTCTGAAATTACCATTGCCCAATAACAGATATGTCTGTGCAAAATCGATAATGGTTATGTAAAAGCCATCCTTTAAGGATGGCTCATCAATTTCAGTAAAATCTATGCCTTACTTCTTTTTCTTGTCCAGCACTCTTTCTAATAAGGCAATCTTTTCATCTTTTTCTTTTAACAAAGCAGCATACAGCTTCTTATTTTCTTCCAATGCATCTATCCATTTATCGATAGGATTAAAAGTACAATAATAGTTCAAAGCAGAGGCATGAGCGTTGTCCTTGAAATCTGAAAATGTATTTGAAATAATATTGAAAGTAGCCTCTTCATCAAAATTCCTAATCGCATCAGCCGGTACTTTTAGTGCTTTAGCTATTTGTTCTAATAATTCCGGCTCAATCATATCTTTTTGTTCTAACAGTGATATTTTTCGCTGATTCCAATCATCCCCTAATTCTAAAGCCAATGCTTCTTGCTTAATGCCCAACATTTCCCTGAATCGTTTTACATTCCGGCCTTGATGTATTGTTTTTTCCATGTCAGAAGTTATTGATATACAACAAATATAAGAAAAGTCAAAAGGTAAAATACTCCCTAAAATAACTTTTTATCAGCTAAGATACCAGTTATTGATATTGAATACCGGGGCTGCACATAAGAATTTTACCGACACCAAAACAATGTTTAAAATGGAAAATATATTGATGCGCTTTTGCCGGGATACTTTAGGGTACACCTCCGCTGCAGTTGCCGCCAATTTAGGCATAAGCCTCAGCGAATACCAGGAAATCGAAACCGGGAATATGTTTCTTTCTGAAAAACAAGCCTGGCAATTGGGAAAGCTGTTTAATGTAAAAAAAGACTACTTCTATGAAGCTGCCCTGCAACTAGATTCACTCCTGGCAAAAAAAGAAATTATCAAAATACAGAAAACTAAAATCGAAGAGCTGACAAAACAAATTAAGGATTTACAGGATCAGGTTATAGAAACAAAATAAAAATCGGTTAAATCCGGATTTGCTGAATAGATAATTAATTTCATTCCTCTAACATAATGGGAAAAAGTAAAACAAATAATAACGTCTTACACAATTTTCTTAGCACAATCGGCAACAACCTGTATACGCTGCGAATAGCAAGAAAGCAAAGTTTAAAAACAGTCGCCAAAGCTGTAAAGATGTCTTCTGCCCGGCTCAGCAAAATGGAAAAGGGAGCTTCTCCGTATTGTAGAATTATTACTTTATACCGGCTTTCTAAATACTATAACGTAAAACTGAAGGATATTGCCTCCGGTAAGAAGGGTAAGACACAGGCTTCGTAAACTTTTAATGGCATGGAGTACACATGCTACTGCATGACTGCTCCATGTTTACGCTATGGCTGCAACATACTATGAGCATCAATAGCAATAGGGGAATCACATTGAGACATCGCGGCTATTCTTGTTTTATAGAGAGTTAAAAAATAATTGTGAATATTTACCCACTATTATGCACCGGTTTATTCCGCTTGTTCCCTGTTTTGTCCGTCCTCTACATTGCGGTTTGGGGTATAGTACTTTTAGTCATAGATTATTCTGCCATGATTACACTGTCAATTCAACCGTTTTGTCAGGGTTTCTGTCAGCTTATATAGTTTTTAAGATTGAATAAAAAATTAAAATTTTCTAACAAATCAACAGAGCGGATGAATTTTTTCTATCATTTCAATTGCTCCCTAATTACTCCCTAATAGCTCCGCAATTATACCGCATGGTTTGAACCCTCCGAGTATGCACTACAAAAAATTGGCATAGCCAATTCAGGGCTGATATTTGATGCGCTTTTAAAAATTTGACCTCTATGAGCAGCAAGATTACAACTGAAAAATATGATGTAGTAAAAATGGAACGTCTCAAGCATTACCTGGAAACCAATGCTGAACGAGAGAAACCAAGATATTATGAAATCTACGTGGACAACCTGAAAGCAGTTGATAAAACCAATGACCCCACTTGTTTTGATGACTACACCATGTATATGAACGAGGATAGCAAAGTTATCAAGGTGCTGATCTATTCATCTGCTGAAAACTCTCCACGAAATGATAAGTTTATTTTCACTATTATCAATAATGAAGAGGAACGGCGTAAGCAGGATAAAAAACAGTCGGAGCTGAATGGCTTTGAAATACAAAACAAGATAGATTCAGCAATTACGACCGAGAGAGAAAGGATGAATACCGAAAAGATGAAAGAGGAGCTGGAGGCAAAAACAAAACAACTGGAAGAAGCTGAGGAATATATTGATCAACTGACCGAAGTGCTACAAGCTGAAAAAGAAAAGAAATATAATTCCCGTGAGATACAATTTGGAAATATAGCTTCTATAGCGATTGAAGATGTGATAAAAAGAAATCCTGCCTGGGCAAAGAAAGTTCCTTTGATAGGCGCATTATCGGGCTTATTGGAAACAGAAGGACCTGCTGTTTTAGATGGCACAGAAAATAAAACAGCATCCGGAGAAACCACTGCCAGCTTTGCAAAGAAGGCGAAAGAATCAGCGCAGGAAACCGGGGATAAAGAAACCAACGCTAAGCTGGCATTTTTTGAACAGATGGAAGAAAATTTTACAGAGAAACAACTTGACATGGTGATTCAAATCATACACGTATTAGCGACCAATCCTGAACAACTAATTACAGTATATGAACTGGTTTTGCCTCAGGAAGAATCCGATAAGGAAGCTGCTTAAAGAAATAACCTTCAACTTTCTCAATAAATGTTTGAAATTATCATTGTAAAATCCATTACAACTATGCAATACTATACTTTCCCCATTAGCGTACAGGCATATTCAGAAGCAGATGCCAAAGCGAAATTGAATTTGTTACTGTCTATTAGCTCATTCCTGGTTGATTTTGAAATCGGTGATCTTGCTGGTGCATTTGTTAAGTCGAAATTGCTTGAGTGTGCAGGTAAAGTATCGCTGGCAAAAACTAATCAGAATTTGATGAGTTTAAATCTTAACAAAGAGAAGTAGACTACAGCTAATCAATTATTCTATACGCCATCGATGAAAGAACCGGAACAAAAAAGTTAGCGTTTGTTGCTAAACAGTATAAGCATTCTGAATCTATCCGGTCTCGCTTAACGCAAAATCGTAAGGCGTAGCTTATCGCTACCTGCCAATATTGGCAGATTCTATATCAGCTATAAAGGTTCAGTGAAATGGGTTTTAAAGAGTAAAATATTCATGCGTCAATAAGATGAGTAATTATTTTTTAACTATAAAAAGAAAAACCTATGTCAACAACAGTTATTACAAAGAAAGAATTGCATGTTCCCACAGGGGCAATCATAGACGTTGCCGACGTGTTAATTGAAAATGAGATTATCAACGAAATTATCGGCACTGATACGGATGAGGATACTATTATCTTCGAAATACAATACGGCAAAGAACAGCGGGAGGTCATCCACGAAGTGGAAGATATGATTTCCGATTTTCTGGAGGAAGCAGACCAGGATGATGAGGCGGAAGAGGACAAGTAATGAAAGGATAAAAAGATACTCCAGTAATAACTGTTTGCTTTATTGGAATATTTTTTTAGTGCGGCGAACCTCAAAAAATTACTATTTGCATTGATAATCAATATATTGTAAATTTACATGCCTATAAAAACCACAACTAAACTGAAGGAGGAAAGGGAAGATAATTCAGTATCCCGGCCAATGCTTTCCTTAGAACAATCAAGAACAATTCTAAATCAGAACGGAATAGAATACACAGATGAAGAAATACTTATTATCCGGGAGTTTATGTATTGTGTAGCGGAAATAACGGCTAAACATTACCAACGAATAAAAGAAAACAATTCAAAAGTAATTTCTATAACTCAAACAGATCAGGATGAAGCAACGAGCCTATCTCTACATTCGGGTAAGTACCGACGAACAGGCTGATAAAGGGTATAGCCAGAAACACCAGGATGAAAAACTCAGGCAGCATTGTGCATATCATAATATTGAAATTGCCGGAGTTTATTGGGAGGATTATTCGGGAAAAACATTTGACCGTCCCGAGTTCACTAATTTCTTACAGTATGCCAAAAAGAACCGCAAGTCTGCCGACCTTTTACTTTTTCTGAAATGGGACAGGTTCTCCCGCAATGTAGCGGAATCCTACGCTATGATTCATCAATTGAGTAAGTTGGGAATAGAACCACAGGCAATTGAACAACCTTTGGACATGAGTATTCCTGAAAGTAAAATCATGCTGGCCATTTATCTGGCTGCACCGGAAGTAGAAAATGATCGAAGAGCTTTAAATGTGATTGCAGGTATGCGCAAAGCAATGAAAGAAGGAAGGCATATGAATATGGCTCCAAAAGGATACCGAAATACGAGGGATGAAAATAATAATCCAATAATAGAACCGGGTAAAGATGCACCTTTAATCAAATGGGCGTTTGAAGAAGTAGAAAGGGGTATTTATAACGTGATGGAAGTATGGAGAATGGTTAAAGCGAAAGGATTGAATGTAAGTAAAAGCCAGATATGGAATATGTTCCGAAACCCGTTTTATTATGGCAAATTATTTATTCCCGCATATAAGAACGAAGAAGCTGTGCTGATAAAAGGTGTCCATAAACCTCTTATCAGCGAAGGCTTATTTAATGACGTGCAGGATATTTTAAATGGTAGAAAAAGAAAAGCATTGGGTTATCAACATGGATTAAGAGAGGAATTTCCGTTACGTGGTAATCTGCTTTGTAAAAAGTGTGGCCGATTACTAACAGCAAGCACATCCAAAGGGAATGGAGGCACTTATTACTACTATCATTGCGTTAAAGGATGCAAGGAACGTTTTCATTCCGAAGAAGTAAATAATTCGCTCAACTTGAAATTGGAAAAATACAAAGCCAATGAGAACGCAAAGGAATATAACAAGGCGGTTTTAATGCACTATTTGAATATTGATACGGATGGGAACACCAAAAAAGTAGAGCTGCTTCAGGCCGAAATCCAAAAGAACAAAGAAAGGATTGGCCTTGCCCGAAAAAAAGTGTTGGATGATTTGTGGGATGATGAAGATTTTAAAGAGACCAAGCAGCAGTGTCAACCTGTAATTGAGAGGCTGGAACGGGAGTTAGCAAAATTAACCGGGTCGGATTCAACCATAGATGATCAGGTTGAATTCTGCACCCACTTCTTTACAAACCTGCCCGGGTATTATAAAACAGCCGATCTGATACTCAAGCGTCAAATAGTTGGTTTGATTTACCCCGAAAAATTCGTTTTTAAAGATAATTCAATTCAAACCAACCGCACCCATGCGGCCATTCCGCTGATATGCAGGACTGGTAAGGATTTCAACGGTGATAAAAATAAAATGGCCTCCAAAAATGGGGGCCATTCCAATGTGGTGACCGCGTCAGGATTCAAACCTGAAACCTTCTGATCCGTAGTCAGATGCTCTATTCAGTTGAGCTACGCAGCCATCTATCAAAACTTTTTAACTCAAACCTGAAATCTTCCCGACCAATGGTCGGGATGCTCTCTATTCAGTTGAGTTACGCAACCATCTATCAAAACTTTTTAACCCAAACCTGAAATCTTCCCGATCTGAATCGGGATGCTCTATTCAGTTGAGCTACGCAGCCTATTTGGGGCAGCAAATATAAGCCTGTAAATTTAAAATCTGAAATCTAAAATCAGCTGCTAATAATGCCATCTCACAAAAGCTTCCATGGCTGCATAATGAGTTAAACCAAGATCAGCATATACATTTGCTGTAGCTGCATTCCGCTCTTCGGCCCGCTGCCAGAATTCTCTCGAATCACTTCCCTGGAATGGCACCATGTCTTTTTGCGACTGGTGAATAAAAATACCAAAGCGTTTTTTTAATACCTGGTCCGGGCTCATCGGTATTGCCATTTCAATTTCTTCGATATTCCATTCCTGCCATGCGCCCTTGTATAACCATAGCCAGCAATCATTGATCCATTCTTCACCCGCAGCTTTGATACGCTTCAATGATTCTACCACTACATTAAAACAAACAATATGAGTACCATGCGGATCTGCAAAGTCACCGGCGCAAAAAACCTGTTGTGGTTTTACGTTGCGAAGCAGCTCCATCGTGATCTTTACATCTTTTTCGCTCATCGGTTTTTTCTCGATCGTTCCTGTTTCATAAAAAGGAAGATTCTGAAAATGCACATTCTCATCGTTGATACCAACATAACGGCAGGTAGCTCTTGCTTCGCATCGCCTTATCAATCCTTTGATGGCGCGGATGGTCGGCGTATCCACCTGGTTCGATTTTTTTCTTGCTAAAAATTTTCTTGCATCTGCCAATATCTTTCCTGATTTGCTGGTATCAATACCGGCTATTTCTTCAAAGCCTACTGCGAAATCGAGGAAGCGGGTTACAAATTCATCGGTGACAGCAATGTTGCCACTGGTTTGATAACCTACATGCACTTCATGGCCCTGGTCATGCAGGCGTTGAAAAGTGCCTCCCATACTAATAATATCATCATCCGGGTGCGGAGAAAAGATGATCACCCGTTTGGGATAAGGATGGGATCGTTCAGGATGTGCTGGTATGTTGACGTTCGGTTTACCTGCCGGCCACCCGGTAATTGAATCCCGCAGCATATAATATACCTGCAGGTTTATTTCATAAGCATCACCTTTTTCAACGAGCAAATCACTTAATCCATATTCATTGTAATCGGCATTGGTAAGACTAAGCACTGGTTTTTTTAATTTCAATGCCATATTCACCACCGCTTTCTTGATCATCTTCGGTGTCCATTCGCAATCGCCGGTAAGCCATGGCGATTTATTTCTCGTGAGCTCGGATGCAGCGGCTTCATCTACTACAAACTGTACGTCATCATGATTCTGCAATAACGAAGCGGGCACATATTCTGTATCGTCATCTTCGACAGCTTTTTTTATAACAGGTGCTTTACCCGATCCCCATGCCATCAGGATGATCTTTTTGGATCTTAAAATTGTACCGATGCCCATCGTAATGGCAAGCCTCGGCACTTCAGAAATATTGGCAAATTCATACGCATTGGCAATGCGGGTAGAATTATCCAGTGTAATTAATCTTGTTTTGGAATAGATGGCAGAACCGGGTTCGTTAAAACCAATATGGCCATTGTTACCGATGCCGAGTATCTGCAGATCAATACCACCGGCATCTTTTATTTTCCTTTCATATTCCAGGCAATGTGCTTTGATATCTTCTTTTTTTATTTCGCCATTAGGAATATGAATGTTTTTTAGTTTAATATCTACATGATCAAACAAATTGACCTGCATAAAACGGTTGTAGCTCTGTAAGGCAGTATTATCAATGGGGTAATATTCATCGAGGTTAAAAGTGATAACGTTTTTAAAGCTTAGTTTTTCTTCCTTATGCATCCGCACCAGTTCAGCATATAATGTTTTAGGTGTGGATCCGGTGGCTAATCCCAGTACACAAGATTCTTTTTTATTTTGTTTATCGCGGATGAGTGCTGCAATTTCCTGGGCAACAAACCGGGATCCCTCGTAGAGATCAGGATAAATTTTTACAGGTATCTTTTCAAAACTGTCAGTGAGGTCAATGGGGGCGATTCGTTTTGCCATGAATGCTGATTTGCTTAATTAGAAGTGCTCAAAGATATTAAAATGTAATCAGGCAACACAGTGGAAACGATTGCATAAAGCCGCAAAAACAAATTTATTTTATTAGCTATTCCGGAGTGAGCAACTGGCGAAGCGATTTGATGGATTGATAAAATAAATTACGGGCCACCTGGTAATTGATATTCATTACTTCACTGATCTCGTGGTAACCCAGGCCCTGGTATATTTTGAGATAAACAATTTCTTTTTGCCGGTTAGGGAGTTGATTGATCGCTGCGATTATTTTTTTGGCTCGCTGCCCTTCCTCTTCTTTTGTGATGATAAAATGATCATGGCTGATCTCGAATGAATTGTTTTCAAGGATGGTCTCCGCTGATTGTAGAGGCAGTGTATTTTTTAATTGCCGGTATAGTTTATACTTCAGTGCTTTTAATAAATAAGCCCTGACTGATTGCACCGGGGAATTGGCTTTGCTTTGCCATAATTCAATAAAAAGATCCTGGATGCAGTCATCAACCAGTTCAGTGCTGCCGGTTATTTTGAGCCCATATTGTAACAAAAAAGGATAATACCGGCGAAACAGGTTGTCAAAAGCAGTCCTGTCACCTTCTTTAAAAGCATTCCAGCAAAGAATATCGCCTTGGTTATCGTTCAAGCATTAACCTGTTTAAGCAATCGTTATATGGCTTTTTCTATAGCAACTTCAGAGGCACAATGTAAAAAAGTTTTGATAACAACATTACAAAATCATTTTTTGGGTCACTACTATAAAATAGAACAAAAAGATGGTAAAGAATTTTCAGTCAATAGGTGAAGTAGTGATAGATGAGACGTTCCTGGGCTGGTATTTTAAGGAAAGCGAAGAAAAGATAAGTTCCTGGGAGAGCTGGATGGCTTCAAACACTCCCTATAAATCTTTGGTAGAAAAAGCCGTTGAATTCATGAATAATTTATCTCATGAAGAAAAAACCCTGCCTGCAGAACAAGTGGAAGCAAAACTTTTACAGCTACATAACCGAATGAAGAAATCTGCTGCGCCTGTAATAGCTATGAGAACTTCCACAAGACGTTGGTGGATGAGCGCTGCAGCCGTGATTCTCTTATTGATTGGCGGATACACCTTTTTACAACTCTCTCAACCCCGTGAAAAATTGGATACCAGTTTCGGAGAAGTGAAGAACAATCAACTTCCGGATGGTTCTACCATGATCCTGAATGCCAATAGCACAGCCCGGTTAAGTGAAGGCTGGGAAGAAGGAAAGGACAGGGAAGTATGGTTAAATGGAGAAGCTTTTTTTAAAGTAACGAAGACAAAACAGAAGACAAGGTTCATTGTACATACAGGTAAATTGGATGTGATTGTAACAGGCACCCAATTCAATGTATTGAACCGTGATCATAAAACCACCGTGTTACTGACAGAAGGAAGTGTGATTATCCGTACCAAAGACGGAAAAGAACTGGCGATGAAACCGGGGGATTATATTGAAATGGGCGATCAGCTAGCTATAGAACGTAAAGAAGCAAAGGAAGAAAGCATACTTGCATGGAAAGACAATAAGCTTGCTTTTGATCATACACCATTGAAAGAAGTAGCCCAAACTATCAGTAATCATTATGGCATTAAAGTAACGGTAGCAGATGAAGAAGCAGCCGCAAGATCAGTAACGGGGATCATGCCTAATAATAATAATGTCGACGATCTGCTGAAAGCAATAGAAGTGGCTTTTGATATCAGGGTAACACGATCTGATAAAGAGATCATCTTTTCGACTAACAAATAATTAGTTCCAAAACTTTTTAAACTCTGCTTTATGACCAAAACCAGAACTATTCTCCAACTATGCAGGTTTTTGCCGGTAGCAACGATGTTTCTTTCGGTAAACACAGTAGCCCAGGATGGATTTGCTTATTCATCCACTAAACTTTCCAAGAACCGGAATCATAGTTCCGGTACGCAGGACACCAATGGCAAACAAACATTGATCATAACCTTAAAGGATCTGAACAAACAAAAGGGTGTTTATTTTCTTTATTCAGAAGAAGACATGAGCCAGCGAATGGTGAACAAGGTGAAAGATATGCAGGGAGATATAGAAAAGATACTGGATGAAGTATTAAAAAATACCGGGCTTAAGTACAAAAAAATATCAGCGAATACTTTTGTTATTTTAAACGCTGGTGAAAAAACAAAGAACCATACAGATTATCTTGAAGCGGCCTTTACGGATAATAATATTACGAACTCAGTAGCGTATGCAACAATAACCGGCAAGATCACCGATGCCAATGGGGTGGGGCTGGCTGGTGTAAGTGTTACCATAAAAGGTACAAGCAGGGGAACCTCCACGAATACTCGTGGGGAGTTTTCTATTGAGGCCAATAAAGGAGATGTGCTGGTTGTTTCCTATATCGGGTACAATTCACAGGAACTCACTGTAGGTGATGATCGTTCTGTTGCTATAACATTAACGGTTGCTGATCTGCAGATGACTGAAGTAGTAGTAACGGCGCTGGGTATAAAAAAGGAATCAAAACGTCTAGGCTATTCTGTCACCAAGGTGGGTGGTGAAGAATTTACCAAATCAAGAGAGATCAATATTGGTAATGCACTGGTAGGTAAGATCGCTGGTGTAAACAGCAGTGGTCCTTTAACAGGACCGGGTGGATCATCCAATGTAATGATACGGGGCATGAGTTCATTAAGTGGCGGCAGACCTTTATATGTTATTAATGGCATCCCTTTCAACAATAATAATTTCGGAAGCGCCGGTATGTGGGGTGGCGCTGACCTGGGTGAAGGTCTTACAAGCATTAATCCTGATGATATTGAAGATATTACTGTTTTAAAAGGAGGAGCTGCCGCAGCCTTATATGGACAACAGGCATTGGGAGGTGTGATCATGATCACTACTAAATCCGGTAAAAGCAGGAAAGGTTTGGGTATTGAAGTAAATAGTAACGTGCAGGTGGACAGGATCAATAATTTTTTGGAGTTTCAAAATATATATGGGCAAGGAACATTGAATGCAAAACCCGTTGATGCCACTTCAGCAAAAAATACAGGTTTATCATCATGGGGTGCTAAATTGGATGGTTCCAATGTTCCCATTTTTGATGGTTCGTTGAAACCTTATTCTGCACAGGGCGATAACCTCGACAGGTTTTATGAAACAGGCACTACTTTTAGTAATACAGTTTCTATTAACGCTGGTAATGAAACAGGTAATTTCCGGTTGTCATTATCTGACCTGAGAAACAATGGTGTTTATCCTAATTCAAAATATAACCGGAATAATGTAAGCCTTGATGCGAATTATAAATTATCCGAAAAATGGTCAGGACAGGCATCTATACTTTATTCAAAAGAGGAAGGTAAAAATCGCACTAACCTGAGTGATGCTCCGGGTAATGGTAACTATGCCATTAATTTTCTACCTCCCAATGTGAATGCAACATATCTCGGAACCGGGTATGATGCCTTAGGAAATGAGATCGAATTTAGTGGGGATGCATTTACTACCAATCCTTTTTTTGCTGCGAACAAGTTTCAAAACAATACACAGAAGAACAGGACATTCACAGTAGCCAGCCTGCGTTATTCACCATTGAAGTGGTTGTACATACAGGGTCGTTTTGGCAACGACAACTATTCGTTTAACGGTGTACAGATCACTCCCACCGGAACAGCTTATCGTAAAACAGGAAGCCTTGATAATGATATTAACTGGTATTACAATCAAACCAATTTTGATGCATTGGTCGGTGTAAACCGAAATATCACTCCTGATTTTGCAGCTAATCTTACAGCAGGAGCCAATCTTTTAAAAGAAAGACAAAAGGTAAATACGATCAACGCAAGTGGTTTGGCTTTTCCTTATTTGTATAATCCCGGGGCCGCTACTACAAACAATGCAGTAACAACTTCTCCCCGAAAAGATGTTCGTTCGGTCTATGGTAGTCTTGAATTTTCGTATAAGAATTTTCTTTTTGTAAATGTAACAGACAGGAATGACTGGTCAAGTACCATCCCCATTGATAAAAATTCATACAATTATCCTTCCGTTAATGCTTCCTATATCTTTTCAGAAAATCTTAAAGCCAGTTGGTTAAGTTTTGGTAAGATAAGAGCGGGTTATGCGCAGGTAGGGCGGGATGCTGATCCTTACCAGACAGCCTTGTATTATAGTTTAAATGGGTCTATAAATGGGCAACCTTTAGGAGCTTTGCCTACTGTTATTCCTAACAAATCCCTTGAACCGTTGCAGGCAAAAGAATTTGAAGCAGGTACACAATTAGGCCTTTTGAAGAATCGTCTCAATATTGATTTTACCTGGTATAAAAAGAACACATTGAATGATATTGTGCAGGGAACAGTTTCTCAAACCTCAGGTTATAGCGCCGCTGTTGTCAACATTGGTAAAGTGCAAAATAAAGGGATAGAGATCCTTGTTGGAGGTTCTCCGATCAAAGGAAAAGATTTTACCTGGAATACATCCTTCAACTATGCTCATAATGAAAATGAGATCATACAACTGGCCGAAGGACAAAAATTCATGAGCCTGGGTCAATCCCGTACCACCAGAGGTTTTACTGAGCATAGATTAGGTATGCCAGCCTTCCAGGTAATGGTATATGATTTTAAAAGAGATGCTACCAAGAGTAATGCCCTTGTATTAAATGCAAGCGGTTTTCCCCAGGCAGCCGATGCATTGGTAGCGGCGGGCACCAGTATTCATCCGACAACAGGTGGATGGACGAATACTTTTACGTATAAAAATTTCAATCTTGATTTCCTGATTGACTATAAATATGGCGCTTATATTTATTCAGGTACCAATGCACGGGCTTATGCAAATGGATTGCAGAAAGAAACACTAAATGGAAGAGAATCCGGTGTTACTGTAACGGGTGTGAACGATGCCGGAGTTGCTGTAACAAAAACATTAACAGCCCAGGAATATTATGGAGCCTTATCCAATATTTCTTTTGTGCAGACCTATAAAGCAGATTTTATCAAGTTCAGGTCATTAACCCTGTCCTACGATTTCCCTGCTGCAAAACTTAAGAACAAAATTCAGGGCCTTACTATTTCATTGGTGGGACGTAATCTTTTTTACATCAAGAGGGATACACCCAACATTGATCCGGAAGCCAACTATAGCAATAACACTTCTCTCGGATTGGAATATGCCAGCCTGCCAAGTGTGAAAAGCTATGGACTTAACCTGAATGTGAAGTTTTGATTATAATTATTCATAACCGAAAATGTTTTCAATATGAAACTTATTTATAAAATAGTTACCGGAATTGCTCTTAACGGCCTGTTGCTTTCTTCCTGTACTAAAAATTTTGAGGAATTGAATACAGACCCGAATGGTGTTTCTGCAAACAATTATCCGCCTGTATACAATCTTACCCGTGCACAATTAGAATATACCGGGAATAATGATTTTAGTTATGAAACATGGCGGGTAAATATTATTTATTGCGGTATGATGATGCAGCAATTGGCCAATGCAAGCTGGTATGCCGGTGATAAATATATTCAGAACGATGCCTGGGCCAATGCTTATTTTGATGTGGCCTATCCTTCCCAGGTCAAGTATATTGTTGACCTGCTGCAGATCACAAAAGATAATCCTAATCTTGCCAACCTTTACCAGATCGGGCGGATCATGAAAGTGATGATTTTTCATCGTCTCACTGATATTTATGGAGAGATACCTTATACTGAAGCAGGGTTGGGTTATTATGACAGAGTATTTACACCCAAGTATGATCAGCAATCTGCTATTTATGACAACATGTTGAAAGAACTGGATGAAGCAGCAATAGCTTTGAATCCGGCAAAGGATAACCCGGGAACTGGTGATCTTATCTTTCGTGGAGCAACGAATTCTATCCAACTTTGGAAAAAACTGGCTTACTCGATGATGCTTCGCTTAAGTATGCGACTGACCAAAGCAGATGCAACTAAAGCTAAAACCTGGGCCGAAAAAGCTTATGCGGGAGGTGTAATGAGTTCAAATGCTGATAATGCATACATATTACATGATGTAGTCGGTGGTAGAAATACAAAAAACAGAAATAGTAATATTTTAGGAGGAGAATGGAATGCAACAGGCGCAGGAGTGGGTAAGCCAACAGACCTTGGTTCGAGGAAAACAGAAGTGTTTCTGAGTCGG
>DASVOE010000163.1:0-18795 GCA_036383515.1 Chitinophagaceae bacterium
ATCGGTTATCACCACGTCTCATGCGGAGATCGAGGAGCTGCGTGCATTCGTCGGCACGAACGAGCATCCGTCGTTCGGTGGTATTCGCGACATTCGTAATCTCCTTCATAAGATCGAAATTGAAGGCAGCACGATCTACGAAGACGAAGGCCTTCCCCTGCTCGAGACATTTCGCGGCATGCGGCTGCTCCGTGACTTCTTCGCCAAACGCTCACGACAAACGCCAACTCTTTGGAAAACAGCAGTTCACTTATTCGATGACCGCATGCTTGAGATGGCGCTCGACTCCATCTTTGAAGCAAATGGCACGATCAAGGATACTGCAAGCCCCGAACTGCGCGGTATACGTCGCGAGATCATCGCAACCGGCGAACGCCTGCGCACAAAACTCGCTGCGCTCATGAAGCGCTACATCGTTTCACATAATTTTCCTAAGCGGCCGGAGAAAGGAGTGAAAGTGACCAGTATATTCAACCGGAATAAACTGGACAGCAACTGGTATCTCTCCGGTGATTGGAAAACAACGAAAACAAAAAAATATTATGCCATCAGCGGGAAAGTAGAATTAAAAGAAGAGAAAGACCTGGAGCTATCAAAAATATTTCCTCACCTGGAGGAATTAGGATTAGATAAAAACATTCCTTTCTATACTGCTTATAAAAAAGAAAAGGAAGCAGCACTGGTTAAAAAAACAGCTCCACCAGTTAATAAAACTGATGTGGCAGTGAAGAAGCCCGATGCTTCAGTTGTAAAAACGAATCCAGTCAATACGGTTGCTATTGAAAAGAAAAATACAGATGTCGCCAAAACGGAATTGCCGAAAACCGCAACGGCTTCCGGCAGTACGGTAACGATGCCTGAAACTCCGACGAAAAAAACAACAACCACTACTGTTACTTCTGCTCCACCTGTTGCTGATGAAAAAAAAGAAAAAACTATTGCTAAAACGGAGCCGGCTGTTACGGAATCTCTTCCAAACAAACCGGTGACAAAACCAGAAGCAATAACTACTAAAACAAACAATAACGTTACGGTTCCCGCCGTAACAAATGAAAAGAAAAATACGGATGTCGTAAAAGTTGAACCGCCTAAAACAACTACAAATACATCTAACGTTATCGCTAAGCCAGAAACAACAATAGCAAAAACCAATACAACCCCGGTAACGACTGTCCCGGTTGTTACTAATGAAAAGAAGACTGTCGCTGCAGTAAAATCGGAACCTCAAAAAACTATAACAAAGCCAGAGACACCGATAGCGAAAACAAATACAATTCCTGAAACAGTTCCAAAGGTTGCGGATGAAAAGAAAAATAATACCATTGATAAAGTAGAGCCTCCGAAAATAGAGACCGCTTCAAATAAAGTTGTCTACAAACCCGTTGACAGGAATGCACCCGCTGCTTTTGTTGCTGAAAGGGTAACTGATAAGCCACAAGAGCTTACGTATGTTTCAGATAGTCTTGTTTTGATCTTATATGATAATGGTGAAGTGGATGGCGATACGGTAAGTGTATTGCTCAATGGTGAAATGTTGATGGCCAAACAGAGGTTGACAACAGCTGCCATCAGGAAAACGATCTACATCACACCCGGTAATGAAGAGCTGACCTTATTGCTCTATGCCGAGAATTTAGGAAAATATCCTCCCAATACTGGTTTGCTGGTAATATATGACGGCGAAGAAAGATACCAGCTCAGGTTTAGCGCCGACTTAAGTAAAAATGCATCGGTGGTGTTTCGGAGAAAGAAGTAATTTGGCCGATTCAAAAGACTTCCGACTCATGATTCAAGATTCGTTTAAACTCACTCAATATTCGCATGGCGCTGGTTGTGGTTGCAAGATCTCTCCCAAAGTGCTGGATGAAATCCTGAAAAGCAATATCGCCATTCCTGATAATGATAAATTGATCGTTGGCAATCATAGCAAGGACGATGCAGCAGTATATGACCTGGGAAATGGGACAGCCCTTATTTCTACCACCGATTTTTTTATGCCGATCGTAGATGATCCTTATGATTTTGGAAGAATTGCTTCGGCCAATGCGATCAGTGATGTGTATGCCATGGGTGGTAAACCTGTTTTGGCTATTGCTATCCTGGGTTGGCCCGTTAACACATTGCCTGCATCGGTGGCACAAAAAGTAATTGAAGGGGCAAGAAGTATTTGCGGGGAGGCCGGTATTCCTTTGGCTGGCGGCCATAGTATTGATTCGCCCGAGCCTATTTTTGGTTTGGCCGTAAACGGTTTAGTGAATACACAACAGGTAAAGCAAAATAATACAGCACAGCCGGGTGATCTTTTATTTCTTACCAAAGCATTGGGAGTGGGCATGCTCACCACGGCCGAAAAAAAATCAATTTTAAAAGAAGAGGACAAAGGTGTAGCTGCAAGGCAGATGATGCAATTAAATAAAGTTGGGGAACAGTTAGGAAAACTAAGCGGTGTTTCCGCCATGACGGACGTGACCGGTTTTGGTTTGCTGGGTCATTTGGTAGAAATGTGTGAAGGCAGTGCTGTAAGTGCTACAATTAATTTTGAAAAAATCCCTTTTATCTCCGGCAACCTGAAATGGTATATGGAACAGAAAGCTGTACCGGGAGGCACCCATCGTAACTGGGATAGTTACGGACAGCATATTTATTTTTCATCGGATGAGCATGAGTTTCAAAAACTGGTATTAGCTGATCCGCAAACAAGTGGTGGATTATTAATTGCTGTAAAGGAAAAAGCTGTAGCTGATGTAAAAAAAATAATGGTGGAGGCCGGGCTTGAAAACTATATTGAGCCTATTGGCAAAATAACAGCACAGGAAGAAAAATTAATTCAGGTGAATAACCAATAATCGTTATGTACAACAGAAACGAGATTGCCCTGCAGCTTGATGAGAAAGTATCGGCGTTTGTCAATTATATAAAAACGCTTTCACAGGATGAATTTGAAGCTACTCCGAATGAAAAATGGAGTGCGGGTCAAAATCTCGATCACATGGTAAAAGCTATTGAGCCTTTGCAATTGCCGTTTCAGTTGCCAAAATTTATGTTGAAGCTTATGTTCGGCAAAGCTAACCGTCCTTCCAAAACCTATGATGAACTGGTGGTGAAATACAAAAGAAAATTGGCGGAAGGAGGCAAAGCAAGCGGGCGTTTTATTCCACCTGTTATTGCATTTGAAAATAAGGACACTCTTATTCAAACTTATTTACTTCAAAAAGAAAAGTTGATTAAAAAAATCAGGAAGCAGAACGAGACAGCTTTAGATACATACATTCTTCCTCATCCTTTATTGGGAAAACTCACCTTAAGAGAAATGCTTTATTTTACCATTTATCATAACCAGCATCATCTTGAGTTGTTGAAAAATAGGGATTAGCTTTTCTCCTAAAAAATTCTGCCCGTCTAACTATTTTTTTTTCTTGAAAAAATCAGTTTCAGGTCTCCGGGTTTTTTAAATATTGCTATAATAAGTAAAATCAAACCAGCGTAAGTCAATAACGAGCTTAAATTAAAAAAAGAAGACGATAGCATCCCTACGTTCAAGTAATCCATTTGTATATACTGTTTATTGCCATCAGAAAAGAGAAACATGTCAATATAGTTTCCAAGCAATCCCACTATTATAAAGAGAGTAGAAACTTTATATAACCGGTTAATACTTTTAATTAACCATACTCTTATAAAAAACAGAAATACTAACCCCTCAAGTACCTTACTTAAAATATAATTTGTGCTTATTGAGCTGCCCCATCCATAGGAAAGCTTAAGTGTTTTTATATTACCGGTAATTAACGAATTATTCAATATGCCGGACCATTGTCCCGCCTCATAATTCTTATTTATCCAATATTTAATTGCGAGGTCAATTATTGTTATTGCAAAAGCGAATAACACCCATTTTATCATCTTATGAAACATCCTTTATTTGTTTTAATGATTTTAAGACAAACAGATAAATCTATCTCTTCTTTAAAAATATCTCCGCCATCATACATCGCACACTGCCGCCTTCTACTTTTTCAATAGTAGGAACAGCCACCGGCAACAATGTTGCGTAAGCTTCCAGCATTTGTTTTTGTTCTTTTCGTAATGAATCAAAAGCCGTTTGACTTAGCACCAGTATGTTTTCGTCATCACTATTTTTTACCAGTAACATATTACCGGCAAAGGCATGCATCTGGTCTCTTGTAATGGGAATGATGATCTTGCCTGTTGATTCCAGCAATTGGCGAACGGCGATCAGTTCCCATTCCTCCTCAATTGCTTCTTCGCATACCACGGCAAAGCTATTTCCCAACGCCATCACAACATTAGTATGATAAACCGGGCGTCCGGTTTTATCCGTAGCCAGAAAAACTATCGCCTGGTAATTATTGGTGGTCGCAAATTTTTCAAGTACCGCCAGGCTTGTCCTTTCTGATGCGGCGGCATAGATCAATTTATTATCGTGGTCCATCACCATACTTCCTGTTCCTTCTAAAAATCTTCCTTCCACTTCATATTCACTCCAGTCATGCACATCGTTCACTACAAATTGTTTTGCTAGTTCCTGCAATATATCATCTCTTTTTTCTGTCCTCCGGTTAGCTGCATACATTGGGAATACAGAAACAATCCCTTCCGGTGAAGTACTGATCCAGTTATTAGGAAAGATGGCATCGGGCTTAACAGGCTCTTTGGTATCTGCTATTACGAGTACATCAATACCATGGTTTCTTAATGTTGAAACCATGTTGTCAAATTCAGTCAGCGCATTTTTCTGCAATTCTTCTTTATTGGCTATTGCATCAGATTGAAAATAATTATTCGCCGCTGTTTCTGCATTGAAACCAAAAGCAGCAGGGCGAACCATTAGTATAGTGGAGGCAACAGGCAGTGTGGTTGTTTTGGTATAATGCTTAAAACTATCTCTGTTCTGCTAAGGCGTCTATTTTTTTCGCCAGCTTTTTATCTTTATCGGTTACAATATCCCCGGCATCATGTGTATTCAGCCAAATTTCAACCGTATTGTAAACATTTGTCCAAAGAGGATGATGATCCATTTTTTCGGCCTCTAAAGCTACTCTTGTCATAAAAGCAAAGGCTTCGCTGAAATCTTTAAACTTAAACTTACGATACAGTTTATTTTCTTCCTCTTTCCACATAGGTTCAGTTTTATGTTTTAAAAAACAAGATGTTCTTTATTCTTGATTTTTTCATTGGTTAATTCCAGTACCAATTGCACACCGTTGATCGTTTTAATTGAATTGATCGTTTGCTGCAAAAATTCATCGTTTACCAGGTCGCCTTTCATCAACCATAAAAAATCAAGGTGTTTGAATTCGGGCAACAGGTATTCCCCGTCAAACAGGTTATTGTATACATAATGGGCAAGAGAACCAGCGGGTTCGCAATATTCATATACGGCAAAGAAATAGTTTCGTTGTTTCTTTGTCAGTTGTATCTCTATTTCATTGTTGATGCGAAAGTCCATGTTCATGGTACTGTTAAGATGCCAGCAAAACTGGTAATCTTTTACCGGGGCCATGATGCCCAGCAGCCGCGTCTCATCAAAGAACCCGTCTGTGAGATCTTTTGTACTTAATAAAAGCTTTGTTCCTCTTTCAGCCATACAATATTTTTACGCAGATCACGCTATTACAAGTTACTGATTAGAATTCAACCATTCCTTCTCCTGTTTCATTCCCCCTTTTGTATTTCACTTTCGTTTTATCTCCTTTCTTAAATTTTCCAAGTGCCTGCATATAACTTTCCAGGGAAGTAATAGTATTATCTCCCAACTGAATGATGATATCACCTGTTTTTAACCCGGCTTTGGCGGCTGGCCGGCCTTCTGTTACACCATCTGCTCTTACGCCAGTGCCGGCATACGTGTAATCCGGCATAATGCCCAGCGTTACTTTAAACGAAGCATTGGTCGTTGTTTGCGTTTCTTTTGTTTTGGTGAAGGCTATTTTTCCTTTGCTGTTCATCGCTTCAATTACTGAATAAATATGTCTGATGATCATTTGTTCGCCGGTATAGTTGATCTTATCTGCATCATCCGAAGGTTTGTGATAGTCTGTATGCAACCCGGTAAAATAAAATAAGACAGGAATATCTTTCCTGTAAAAAGAAGTATGATCGCTGGGTCCCGTACCGCTGCTGTCATATTTAAAAACCATGGTTTGCTTATAAAACGATGCTGGTTTGTAAACATCACCCCATGCCGGTGAAGTGCCAATACCACCAATGGTCAATACTTTTGTACTGTCACTTAATCTTCCAATCATATCCATATTGATCATGTAGCTTACATTTTTCAGATCAACAGATGGATGTTCGACAAAATATTTTGAACCGAATAAACCAAGCTCTTCACCGGAAAAAGCAATAAAAAGATAATTATTGTTTTTCGCAGGAGAAGATTTGAGGAGACGGGCCAATTCAATCAATGCCGCTGTGCCACTTGCATTATCATCAGCGCCATTATGAATTAATCTTTCAGTGGTCGTATTTCTTGAATTACCATCTTCGCCATAGCCTAAGTGATCGTAATGAGCACCCAATACAACAGTGGTTGCAGCACCGTTATCAATAAACCCGATCACATTATGTCCTATCCTGGTTGTTGTACTGATGGATATCCTCATTTTTATATTCATGGTAGCTGCTTTATCACTAAAATATTTTTGAGCGGCTTCCTTTTGTATATATAAGACGGGAATAGTCAATTCCTCTGACCTGTCTTTACTTTCGAAAACAAGTTTATCGTCTATGGTTGATGAATTATATAGAACGATTGCCGAAGCGCCCCGCTCTTTTGCCTTTTTAGAATTAATCCGGATATAATCCTGCAAATCGAAATGAGGATTGGCTTTATTCTCTTCCAGTGTTTCTTTCAGATCAAAAAACCAGGGAACGTCTGCTTCCTGCACAGCAATAACCGGCATGGCCTCTAAACTTGTATCCTGACTAAACGGAAAAGGGAAAAATTCTTTTCCTGTTATGAGTTTATTGCCGTTTATGAATAGCTCGGTGACATCATCAATCTTTTTGCCATCATTCACTTCAAAGCTTTGCGAATAATCTTCTGTTCCTTTAGGAACAAGGCCAATTTTTTTGAACTCACTTTCGATGTATTTCATCGCAAGCGTTTCTCCTTCGGTTCCTGTTCTCCGGCCTTCCAGTTTATCATCGGCAAGGTATTGAACATGGGCTCTCAGGTTATCCAAAAGCAGTGTATCAGTCTTGACGGTCTTTTGTTGAGAAGTGCAAGCTGAAAAAATAAGCAGTAATAATAAAAACCTTGAGGAGAAAGGCATAATAGTAGTTTACCCCGTAAAGGTATGCAGCAGTTACAGATTTTGGGTAATTCATAATCATCGCAAGCGCCTGTTAGTTACAAAATAGTTGAGCTATGAATAGAAAGATAAACGGAGCGTCGCAAGGGACGATGCCCAATGAACCGGACGGTGGCTATATATTTCTCCCGATGCCGTTGGTTTAACTTCGTAATTCGTAAGGCTGAATGAATGGCCCTGTATATTTTTGCAGGCTATAGCAGAAGGTGAAGGCAAACAAATTACATATTGCGTTAGTTGGTAATCCGAATAGTGGCAAAAGCTCATTATTCAATTGTCTTACCGGTCTTAACCAGCAGGTAGGCAATTTTCCTGGTGTTACGGTTGATAAAAAAACGGGGACGACCTCACTTTCACCCGGTATAACAGCACAGGTCATTGATCTGCCCGGTTCTTATAGTCTGTATCCCCGCCGCCTTGATGAATGGGTGAGTTATAAAGTATTACTTGACCAGGACAAGGAATTAAAAGCCGACGTATATGTAGCAGTGGCTGATGCCAGTAACCTGAAACGAAATCTTCTTTTTTGCACCCAGATCATAGATCTGAAACTGCCGGTAGTGATCGCCTTAACGATGATGGACCTGGCAAAGAAAAAAGGAATTAAGATCGATATTGAAGAGCTGGAACGGGAATTGGGAGTACCCGTAGTGGCGGTAAATCCAAGAAAACAAAAAGGCATACCGCAATTAAAGAAAGTGATTGAACAAACAGCACAACAATTGTATCAGTCACCGGCAAGAGATTTCATAGATAATCATGCGCTTTCTCCGGCGGCTATTGAAGCTGTAAAGAACAGCTTTCCTGCTATAAGTGATTACACAGCGATCCACTATCTTATCAATCATGAATATTTCACTTTGTCAAAGGATGATCAGTTGTTGATAGAAACAATTGAAGAGAAAAATAAATTCAATCCCACAAAGACTCAGGCTGAAGAAATTTTGCAACGCTATAGCCGGATCAAACATATCATGCAACTGGCGGTTTCCGAACCCGATCCCTTGCAGAAATCAATGTTTACAGAAAAGTTGGATAATATTTTATTACACCGTCACTGGGGTTATATCATCTTGCTGGGCGTGCTTTTTTTATTATTTCAAAGTGTGTTCTGGCTCGCACAATTTCCTATGGATTGGATTGACCTGGGGTTTTCAAAGATCAGTCAGTTTGTTTCTTCTTCATTACCCGATAATCTATGGGCCGATCTTTTAACGAATGGAGTGCTGGCCGGGCTAAGTGGTATTCTTGTTTTTGTGCCACAGATTATGATTTTATTTGGGTTGATCACCCTTTTGGAAGACACCGGGTATATGGCAAGGATCAGTTTTCTCTCTGACCGGCTTATGCGAACCGTCGGATTGAATGGAAAAAGTGTAATGCCCATGATCAGTGGTTTTGCCTGTGCAGTGCCTGCCATTATGAGTGCAAGAAATATTGAGAACCGGAAAGAACGTTTACTGACTATTCTTATCACGCCTCTGATGAGCTGTTCGGCACGACTCCCGGTTTATACAATACTTATTGGCCTTGTTATTCCTAAAACATTTTTGTTTGGGTTCTTAGGTGTGCAGGGATTGGTGATGATGGGTCTTTACCTGCTGGGATTAGTTATGGCATTGATCGTATCCTATGTTGCTAAATGGTTCATTAAGATAAAAGAGAAGAGTTTTTTCATCCTGGAGTTACCAACGTACCGTTCACCAAGATGGAGCAATGTATTACGTACAATGATCAGCAAAGCAAGAATCTTTGTGACGGATGCAGGAAAAGTGATCATGGTGATCAGTTTAATACTTTGGGCTTTGAGTTCATTTGGGCCTGGCAATCGAATGAAGGAGCTCAAAGCACGGGTTGAAAATTCAAAAAATATTCCCGGTGCAGATACAAATTTACTGGATAAAAACTATCATACGGAAAAACTTGAAAATTCATACGCAGGTATTTTAGGTAAAAGCATTGAACCGGCTATAAAGCCATTAGGGTATGATTGGAAGATAGGTATTGCATTGATCACCTCTTTTGCGGCCCGCGAGGTTTTTGTTGGCACGATGGCTACACTATATAGTGTAGGGGATAACGACAATGAATTGCTGCTGAAAGAAAAAATGAAGGCCGCAGTCAGGCCGGATGGTAAACCTGTATTCAATCTTGCCTCGGGATTATCATTGATGGTATTTTATGTTTTTGCCATGCAATGTATGAGCACACTGGCTGTGGTAAAAAGAGAAACAAGAAGCTGGAAGTGGCCCATCATTCAATTAATATATATGACAGGGCTGGCCTATGTGATGAGCTGGATCGTTTACCAACTATTTAAATAAACTATTGCCGGGGCGCTACCCATTTGTCCTTAGGTTCAAAATAATCCCAAAGCAGGGCTGACAACTTGCGGGCTAAGGTCCATGCTTCATTCTCGTGAGCCCACCTGATATCTTTATTGTTCTTCGTAAAAATGCAAAAGATATAAGGATGATGAGGAGCGTTTACCAGTAATACTTCGCTACGAACAGCATTCACACAGCCATTCTTACTAAACACTTCAATGTAGGGTGGTACTTGAGAAATGGCTTCATCTACGTCCCAATAATTGCGACCCATGCTTCTCATGATACGGTCGCAGGCAGTTGCCGAATAAATTTTATTATGGTAGACCATTTCGAGTAACCGGCCCATCTCTGCCGGTGAGGTTTGTCCCCAGCCATATATAGTTCTGTTATCTTCCCGGCCCGGCGTTCTTGAATTAACTCTTGTGCTTTGAAAACCAAGACTGTCCATAATTGTATTGATACGAGTGCCCGTGCCGGCCAAACTTTGCAACCACAGGCTGGCCGTGTTATCGCTGGTGGTCATCATCAGCATCATCACTTTTTTGAGCAGCACCTTTTCATCGCTTTTAAATGCCCCCAGGATATCTGACCCTGCATACAATAATGAATCTTTATAAATAAGTTCCTGGTCATACTTCAATTCACCGTTTTGAATCTTGTCCATAATACCCAATAGTATCTGGACTTTTACAATACTGGCTGTAGGGAAAATGGTATCCGCATTAATAGTAACCGTTTTTCCTGTTTTTAAACTCTTCACATAGATACCGATATCTCCATTGAAGCCGCTGATGGCTTTATGAAGTTTTGCTTCAAGTTTTTTATCTGTTTTTTGAGCAAACGAAAACGATAGTGAGAATAAACAAATGATAAGAACAGTGTATTTTTTCATGGTGATCATTTCGTGTTCATATAATCAATTACAAGGTGGCAGAACGTCTTGATCCCTGTTTTCATCCCGGCATCATCTACAAAAAATTCTGCAGTATGATGTGGCGGTGCTTTTTGAGGATCGTTTCCTTTAGGCATTCCCCCGAGGTAAAAAAAGAAAGAGGGTGCTTTTGTTCCATAATAAGAAAAGTCTTCTGCACCTGTCACCCATTCTCTTTCTGTTACATTAGCGACTCCAGCTGCAGATTGCAGAGAAGGGATCATTTTCCTGACGAGATCAGGAGTATTATACGTTACCAGCGTCTTTGTATCTATGGTTACTTCAGCGGTAGCACCTCCTGCTTCTGCAATATATTTGGCAGTGTGTTTTATCTTTTCGTGAACTTCCTGTTGCATTTTATTATCAAGTGTCCGGATCGTTCCATCCATTACACATTCATCGGGAATAATGTTATTCCTAACACCCCCATTTATTTTCCCTACTGTAATAACTACGGGGGCTTTAGTTAATTCAGACTGCCGGCTCACTATTGTTTGCAATCCTTCAATGATCTGCGCAGAAATGGCAATAGGGTCTATGCCAAGCCAGGGTTGCGATCCATGACTTCCTTTTCCTTTCACCTTTATGGTAAACCAATCAGAAGATGCCATAAAAGATCCGGACTTATATTGTACCTGGCCTACTTCAATATTTGATTCGATATGTAATCCAAAGATGACATCAACTTTAGGGTTGTCCATCACCCCTTCTTTTACCATTAATGGTGCTCCGCCTTCTTCGTTTTCCGGAGGACCTTCTTCCGATGGTTGAAAAATAAATTTGACCGTTCCTTTGAGATCATTTTTCATGCCTGCTAAAATTTCTGCTACGCTCATCAGCATGGCCACATGGGTATCATGGCCGCAGGCATGCATTATTCCTACTTCCTGCCCATTGTAGTTGGATCTTTCTTTTGAAGCAAAGGGAACGTTGACCTTTTCAACAATAGGCAAGGCATCCATATCGGCCCGTAAGGCGATGCAGGGTCCGGGTTTTGCTCCTTTTAAAATACCCACCACGCCGGTTTTTGCCACTCCTTCTTTTACTTCAATGCCAAGTTTTCTTAAATGAGCCGCTATAAGTTTGGCTGTATTAAACTCCCGATTTCCCAACTCCGGATATTGGTGAATTTGTTTTCTCCAGGCAATGCATTGAGCCTCTATTTTGTCAGTAGCAATAGCGGCTTTTGCCTTTAGGGTGATTGCATCGTTTTGAGCAAACAGGATGAGGGATAAAAAAGAGAGAAGAGCTGTTGTAAAAAGCTTTTGCATGAAAAATAATTTGCATGAATTTACTGGAATTCATTTTTTTAATCTGATTATAATTTTTGCGTTGTTCTTTTTTTTTATATTTAATGATCATGTTGCTGCGTCATGCTTCCTTTCTTAAAGCCGTTTTTCTTCACAGCTTGACTGCCTTTGGCGGACCGCAGGCTCATATAGGCATGATGTTAAAAACATTTGTTCGTCAGCGGCCTTATATTACAGAGAAGGAACTTATGGAATATAATGCGTTTTGTCAACTTCTGCCGGGGGCTTCTTCTACTCAAACGCTTACTCTTATTGGTTATAAAAGAGGTGGTATTCCTTTAGCTATTATCACTTTAATAATTTGGATTCTCCCGGCATGTATTATGATGGGAGCTCTTTCTTTTTTACTGCATTACATTGATAAAAAAGCATTGGATACTGATATATTTAAGTTCATTCCACCTATGGCAGCAGGGTTCCTGATGTTTGCAGCGGTTTCAGCTTTTCCGCATGCCATACGTAATAATATCACCTGGGTTATTATGCTGGTCGCCGTAGTTAGCACTTATCTTTTATTTAAGCAGCCCTGGATATTTCCGTTATTGATCGTAGTAGGCGGAATAGCAACTAACCTTAGCCGTAAACGTATTCCGCAGGTAGAGGAAAAACCAAAGAAAATAAAGTGGTGGAATTTTTGGCTATTCGGGATCATATTTATTGCGGCTGGAATTATTAGTGAAAGGGCCCGGATTGACGACTGGCCTAATAGAAAACCTATCAACCTCTTTGAAAATACATACCGGATGGGAAGTTTGGTATTTGGTGGAGGCCAGGTTTTAATGCCCCTGATGTATGAGCAATGGAGTGTAAGGCCAGAGGCTATAAAAGAAAAAGATGATAATGTTGTACAAATCGACAAGGAAGAAATGTTTACAGGAATGGGAATAGTAAGAGCCCTGCCTGGCCCTGTTTTTTCCATTGCTTCTTTTGCCGGAGGTATGGCATTAAAAGACATGGGTACCGAAATGCAGGTTATTGGTTGCCTGATAGGATCTATCGCAATATTTCTGCCCAGTGCCTTGCTAGTGCTTTTCTTTTATCCTATTTGGAATAATTTAAAAAAATATGCCGCTGTTTACCGGTCATTGGAGGGTATCAATGCAGTAGTGGTTGGTATAATGATCGCTTCCACTTTTTATATAATGAAAGATATTTCAATTGCTGAACCCAAAACAATCAGCTTCATCAATGTGATTGTTATAGCAGGTACATTTCTTTTATTGAATTTTACAAGAATCGCTTCTCCCTTTATTGTTTTGGGCTGTCTGCTGTTAGGCTATTTTTTATAATATCCGCCTCTTTCAATTTCTTCCAAAACTTTAGGAGGCACCATATACCGAATCGACTTTCCTGATTTTATTAACTCCCTGATTTGAGTAGAAGAAATCTGCAGGAGGGGCGCTTCAAGAATTTGAATATTTGCATTGATGTTGTTTAATACATCATAGCCGTTTCGCAGATATATTAATATGGGACATCTTTTTATTATGACTTCATAGTTTTTCCATTTATGAAGATTTTGAAAACTATCGCTTCCCATAATAATGGAAAATTCATGTTCAGGATGTTTTTCATCCAGGTAAGCCAACGTGTTTACGGTATAAGATGGCTTGGGTAAATTAAATTCAATGTCGGAGGCTTTCATGCGGGAGTCATCGTCTATTGCAAGCCTCACCAGGTGCAACCGGTCATATTCTTTTAATAAGCTGGTAGTTGTTTTAAATGGGTTTTGGGGGGAGACTACAAACCAAACTTTATCGAGGTTAGATTCATTGAGTATATGATTAGCAATTATGAGATGTCCGCAATGAATTGGATTAAAAGACCCGAAATATAGTCCAATTTTCATGTAATTTATTGATAATCAATTAGTTATTTCTACAAAAATATTCTCAGCTTCATTTAAACGCAGGCTAAGTGAGTACCCGGAGATATTTATTGATATGGGGTCACCTAAGGGAGCTATTTGCTCCAACGTTATTTTTTCTCCTGGTAAACACCCCATTTCCATCAATTTCAGAAGAAGGTCATTATTATCAAACTTTTGAATAATTCCCTGCTGACCCGGTATCATTTCTGAAAGCTTTTTTTCCATTTTCTTTAGTTAAATACAAAGCTACCATTGTATTGTCTGCGGTGTTTACGAAATTTGAAATTATGGCTTCGTATTCACAATCAAAAGTTTGTTTCTTTTTTGAATCTGTAAAACCCACCCTCAGGCACAGAACAGAATTAAAACAGTTTATTGAGTCAATTTTTCGAAAAGAGAGAAAAGCGCTCAAGCACCTTAATTATGTTTTTTGTACGGACAACCAATTACTCCAGATAAATAGGGATTATCTTAAGCATAACTACTTCACAGACATTATCAGTTTTGATCTTTCTGAAACTTCTTTGGTTATGGAAGGTGAGATCTACATAAGTATTGACCGGGTACGGGATAATGCTTCAGATCACCTGGTATCCTTCAACTCCGAGCTTCACCGGGTTATTTTTCACGGGGCACTTCATCTTTGCGGCTATAAAGACAAGCTAAAGGAGGATAAAATTAAAATGAGAGCTATGGAAAATAAATACCTGGCTATGTATTTAAAATAGTAGTTTCACGGAACACTGTTTCGTGCTGAAACAGTGTTCCGTGAAACCGTTATAATCAAAATTCTCTATGTCGAGGAAGAAATGGTCATCTCAGGAAGATGTTACGCCGGCGTTATTGAAACTCCGGGAAAAAAGAAAATGGCAAATAGCTCTTCGGCGATATGTTTTTGATCGACACTATAGCGCCTCGTATGCCCCCTACTTTGGCCTAGATATAAAAAATATCAGGAATTGGTTTGAAGTTCAATTCGAAAATGATATGAACTGGGATAGTTTTGGAAAAAACTGGCAATTTGACCATATAATACCAGTTGCTTATTTCGATTTTTCAGATACAGAAGAAATGAAAATGTGCTGGAATTTTGCAAACTTAAGAGTAGATCCTGTTCACCCGAATAAAAACAGGGGTCGTCGGGTTGATGTTTTAGCTGCAAAAGCATATTTCGCAGAGCTTTATAAAAATACTCAGTATGCCCCGTGTCTTAGGCTGTATAAAAAAATAGAGAAAATAGAACTATCTGAACTTATTAGCTCCGAAAAGCAATTTGACTTTATAACCAAACACAAGGAATACCTTGAGCAAATAGAACATTACTCAGCATTTGAGTTTGAGTTACTTAATATGGGCCGCAGCATTGAAGAAGTAAATAAAGAAATAGCCCTTTTGAAAAAGATCAATAACTAAAGAGCTGCGGTATCTTTGCCCTCTTATGTTTCCCGAATATGACGTGATAGTGGTTGGTGCCGGGCATGCTGGCTGCGAAGCAGCGGCTGCTGCTGCAAATCTTGGTTCTAAAGTCCTTTTAGTTACCATGAATATGCAGACTATTGCTCAAATGAGCTGTAATCCTGCGATGGGAGGCATTGCCAAAGGCCAAATTGTAAGAGAAATTGATGCATTGGGCGGATACTCTGGAATTGTCACCGATGAATCTATGATTCAGTTTCGAATGCTGAATCGTTCGAAAGGACCGGCTATGTGGAGTCCAAGAGCTCAAAACGATAGAGTTCTCTTTTCGATCAAATGGAGAGAGATGCTGGAAAACACGCCCAATCTTGATTTTTACCAGGATATGGTAAAGGGGCTTTTAATCAACGACGGAAAAGCTATTGGTATCGTAACTGGGTTGGGGCATGAGATTAAAACAAAGGCAGTGGTGTTAACCAATGGTACTTTCTTAAATGGAATTGTTCATATTGGAGAGAAGAATTTCGGTGGTGGGAGAATGGCAGAAAAGGCCGCAACAGGTATTACTGAACAACTGGTTTCACTTGGTTTTGAAAGTGATCGCTTAAAAACAGGAACACCTCCCCGAATTGATGGAAGAAGCCTTGATTATTCAAAAATGGAAGAACAACCCGGCGATGAAGAGATTATCGGCTTCTCCTATTTGAAAACTGAAAAACCAAAAAAACAAAGAAGCTGTTGGATTACGTATACTAACTCTACCGTACACGACATACTAAAAACAGGATTTAGCAAAAGCCCAATGTTTGCTGGCAGAATAGATGGAGTAGGACCAAGATATTGCCCCAGTATTGAAGATAAAATCAATCGGTTTGCAGAGAGAGAGAGGCATCAACTTTTTATTGAACCAGAAGGATGGAACACAGTTGAGATTTATGTAAACGGGTTTTCAACGTCATTACCTGAAGAAACACAATACGAAGCACTTCGTAAGATAGTTGGTTTTGAAAATGCTAAAATCTTTCGGCCAGGTTATGCTATTGAATACGATTATTTTCCCCCGACCCAGTTAAAATATTCGTTGGAAACAAAGCTGATTGATAACCTGTTTTTTGCGGGGCAAATAAACGGAACAACCGGTTACGAAGAAGCTGCTTGTCAGGGACTTATGGCAGGTATCAATGCCCATCAAAAAGTAAAAAATGAAAGCCCCGTTATTTTAAAAAGGAGTGAAGCTTATATTGGGGTTTTAATAGATGACCTCATTAGCAAGGGGACGGATGAACCCTACCGGATGTTTACTTCAAGAGCAGAGTTCAGAACATTGTTGCGGCAGGACAACGCTGATCTAAGATTAACTGAATTGAGCTATCGTCTTGGCCTTGCATCCCAGGAAAGAATGAATAATGTGTTAGAAAAGAAAAATGATGTAGATAAAATAAAATCAGTTCTCAAAGATTTTCTTGTCGAGCCCCCAGCTATCAATCCGTATTTTTCCAGTATAAACTCTTCACCAATTATCGAAAAACAAAAAGCACAGAAAATATTACTTCGTCCGGATGTTGAGCTCCCGGCAATGCTTACTGAACTTCCTAAGCTATCATCACTCCTTAGCGATTATTCAAAAGAATCAATTGAGCAAGCGTCCATCCAGGTTAAGTATGAAGTATATATTGAAAAAGAAAAAGAGCTTGTACAAAAAATGAGTCAATTAGAAGAATTAGAAATTCCCGAAACATTTGACTATAAAAAAATTGGTTCTTTGGGAAACGAGGCCAGGGAAAAATTGACTCGTGTTAAACCAAGAACCCTGGGCCAGGCAAGCCGGATATCAGGGATAAATCCAAGCGATGTACAAATATTAATGGTTTATATGGGAAGATGATTTCACCGCTTGTTTTATGAGTTCAGCTCTTGCATTTCCATTAATAGCCGCTTCACGTTCTGTAAGAGAATTATGGGTTACACCCTTTATAATACCCCGACAGTTTGAAGCGCTGCATTGACAATCGAAAGGCTCCATGTTTTCGTCAAGAAATTCTGCATAATCCAACGTAAGCTCTTCCCCTTTTTTAATGTTCTTTGTCGCCAAAACATTCAACCCATTAAACGCTGTATTGGGTTCACAGCTGTGATTTTGCGGCGCCCATTCTGATGGATCGTCATCCCAGAGTATAAAAAGCTCCTTGCTTACAGGATAGGCATACCGCCTGAAGTGAAGCTTTTCTTCTTCCTTCCAGTTTTTCTGCACATGACGTTTGGTTACTATCCGCTGAGCCCGTTCCTCTCCTTTAAAAATGATCTCTCCCTGGCGGATATTTCTCGCTGCATAAATCCCGAAGCCAGCAATGGAGTTCCCTTTCATTACAAAAGGTTTCATCTTTCTTTTATGTCTTGCAATACCTTCATTAATAATATGACGGAGAAATCCAGTCTGACCAATCCCATCATATTTTAAAACAAAGTCTGCTGACCCTTCATATCCATCCTTATAAAAAACAGAGCAGGTAAAATTTATCTCAAGAAAAAATATCTCATTCTTATCATTAACCCTGAAATCAAGTCTGCCATAACCTACTGCATTAAACCCCATAAAAATTCTTTCAGCAGCCGCTCTTAATTTTTTGTCGAGATCAGTATCAGTACAGGGAACATTACAATCAGGATGAAGTTCAGAAGTTTTTAATGCATACGTTTTAAATTCTCTTCCTTCCGGAAAAAGATATTCAACCGGGCGATAAACGCTACAACTTTGCCCATCCTCATTAGCTGCTACCAACACAGTAAATTCTCTTCCTGCTATATACTCTTCTACCAGTAAAGGGCCATATTCCTTAAGTATACTGATACATTTTTGTTGTAGTTCAATTTTAGAATGAACCAGGGAATGCTCATCAACACCCAGACTATCTCCAGCCTTTGCTGGTTTAACAAACAGCGGAAACGAAAGATGCTTTACCGCCTCATCAACATCTTTTAATTTATTGATCACAAAATAGCCCGGCGTTTTTACTCCTTCGCAATAAGCTAGGTATTTCATCAGTTCTTTGGGAGGATCATAGAGTTTTGTGGTTGGACCCGTGAAAGGAAGATTTAATAATTCCAGGGTATAGATCACATCAATGGAGGGCACTTCCCATTCCAGATAACCCTCACAAAGGTTTACAAAGATATCATACCCTTGTTTTCCTAATTCTTTAAGCTGCTTGTAAGTAGTTAGTTTATTTAGAAATACAGTATCTACTTCTGCTTCCGGTATCAGAACAGCCAGTTCACGCGGAGGATCATAGTTCTTATAATCAACTCCGGTCGTAGAATAATCAGGTTGCAATACACAAACTCTCATACGCCACTAAGATAATTGTTGAAGATATATAAATGATTTGAAGAGCTATTTTGCCGAAACTCTCTTATTGCTTTTAGAAGTTCTTACCTTTTTAACCACAACAGGGATCTTCATGCTTCTTCGTAAAGCATCTCTAAGAATTTCAGCAATAATTTCTGTAAATGTAGTATCAGAAACTTTGAGAATAGCGCCTATCGAAGTATAGTTTTCGTCTTCGCTTAATCCGCATTGAGCATTTACTTCCAGCATATA
>DASVOE010000164.1:0-5920 GCA_036383515.1 Chitinophagaceae bacterium
TGTTTGGAAGTAATACAAACGGGTGCCGTCATCGGCATGCAGGATATGGGCGCAGCTGGAATTATTTGTTCTACTTCTGAAATGAGTGCAAAGGGTGAAGTGGGCATGCGGATCGATCTTGACAAAGTTCCTGCACGTCAAAAAAATATGAAAGCCTGGGAACTGTTGCTGAGTGAAAGCCAGGAAAGAATGTTACTGGTGGCTAAGAAAGGCAGAGAAGGTGAAGTACAAAAAGTATTTGATAAATGGGATCTTCCCTGTTCAGTGATCGGTGAAGTAACAGAGGATCGCATACTCAATTTTTATATGCAGGGCGAACTCGAAGCATCATTGCCTGCTTACGAATTGGTATTAGGTGGTGGAGCCCCTCAATATGAAAGAGAATTTAAACAACCGGCCTATTTGGAAAAAGTAAAAGAATTCAATCCATCTTCCATTCCTGTTCCAACTGATCTGAAAGCAATCGCAGAAAAATTAATCCAATTGCCATCTATTGCTTCCAAGCGCTGGATATTTACTCAATACGATAGTATGGTGGGCACGGTTAATTCATCTACCAACACACCAACCGATGCACCGGTGGTAGTGGTGAAAGGCACAACCAAAGGATTAGCCGTTACCACAGATTGTAATAGCCGTTATGTATTTGCAGATCCTTACAAGGGAGCCATGATTGCCGTGAGTGAAGCCGCCAGGAATATTGTATGCAGCGGAGGCCAGCCATTGGGAGTTACCAACTGTCTCAACTTTGGTAACCCTTATGATCCTGAAGTGTATTATCAATTTGTCAACGTGATAAAAGGGATGGGTGAAGCTTGTCGCAAATTTGATACGCCGGTTACCGGGGGCAACGTAAGTTTTTATAATCAAAATCCGGATGGACCTGTTTATCCTACACCCACTATTGGCATGGTAGGATTATTGGAAGATATTACTGAAAAGATGACGCTTGATTTTAAAAGCGAAGGCGATGTGATTTTTTTATTGGGTGTTATCAATAACGATATGAACTGCTCCGAATATCTTTATTCGATCAACGAGGTTAAATATTCTCCGGCACCTTATTTTGAAATTGATGAAGAATATAGCCTGCAGCAAAAAATCGCTGAGCTGATCCGGAGGAAGATGGTCCTTTCTGCTCATGACCTGAGCGAAGGCGGGTTGTTTACTGCTTTATGTGAAAGCGGGTTCAATCGTGACCTTGGGTTTTCCATTCAAACAAAAAGTGGCTTAAGAAAAGATGCGTTTTTATTTGGTGAAGCACAAAGCCGGGTTATTGTTACGGTGCCGGTGGCAATGGTAAAAGAATTTGAAATGGCTGTTGGATTATTTCCCTGCGAAAAGATAGGTGTTGTTTCCAGCGGCGAGGTGGTTATTGACGGAGATTTCTGGGGCACTATCGACTGGTGGAAGGATGCCTATGATATGGCTATTGAAAATTACCTGGCAAAAGAAGAAGCAGGAGCTGCGTTGAGTTCAATTTAAATGCGTTCTATATTATGAATCGTGATTCAGTGATCTTACTTACAGGTGCGGCAGGTTTTATTGGAAGTTACATGTTGGGTTACTTGAATAAACAAGGCTATAAAAACATCATTATCGTTGATGATTTTAGTGACGAGGATAAATGGTTCAATTTTGATTCAAAAGATTTCATTGAAAAAATCGAGAGAGAAGAATTGTTTAGCTGGCTGGGAAAGGACGACAGAAAGATAAACGCTGTTTTTCATTTAGGTGCCCGGACAGATACCACAGAGTTTGATTACTCCATTCATGAAAAACTGAATGTCGAATACTCCAAAAAAATATGGGGATACTGTACAGCGCATAATATTCCTTTAGTATATGCCTCTTCTGCGGCCACCTATGGCGCTGGTGAATGGGGATATAAAGACGATCATGCTATCGTCGAAAAATTGCAGCCACTGAATCCGTATGGCGTTTCTAAAAACGAGTTTGATAAATGGGCCTTACAACAAACTGCGCAACCATCTTTCTGGGCTGGTGTAAAATTCTTCAATGTATACGGGCCCAATGAATATCATAAAGAAAGAATGGCCAGTGTCATCTTTCATGCGTATAACCAGGTAAAGAAAACCGGAAAGGTAAAACTGTTTCGTTCGCATAAACCCGAATTCAAAGATGGCGAGCAACTGCGGGATTTTATTTATGTGGAAGATGTAGTAACGATTTGCGATTGGTTAATGGAAAATAAACCTGCACCAGGATTATACAATGCCGGAACTGGCACAGCAAGGACCTTCAACGACCAGGTAACAGCCATCTTTACGAGCCTCGGTCTTTCTCCTTCTATTGAATATATTGATACGCCACAAGATATCCGTGATAAATACCAGTATTTCACTGAGGCGGATATGAATAAATTGCGTAATGCCGGTTATGACAAAACATTTTATTCGTTAGAAAATGGTGTAGCTGACTATGTAAAAAACTTCTTGTCAAAAAAGGCTTACTATTAAAACAAAGAGAGAATGATTTTAGCCACTCCTTTCCTCTTTCCAATTCATTCAACAAGACCGGATAACCGGCACGGCTTATCTTTACCAAAATTCTTTATATAATATGAGCCGGAAAATTGCAATTATAGGAGGGGGTAACCTCGGAGCTTCTATAGCAGATGGTTTGATCATGAGTGAATTCAGCCGCCCGGTTGAATTGACGATTACCCGTCGCAACATTTCTACACTGAACCGTTTTGCAGAGCGGGGATGCATGGTACACAGTGATAATAAAAAAGCTGTAAGAGACAGCGAGATCGTCATACTTGCCGTGAAGCCTTATAATTACGAAGAAGTGATCCGAGAAATAAAGACTCAGCTCAATCCTAAAAAGCATGTGGTAGTATCAGTGATCACGGGTGCATGGATCGAGCAATTGCAAAAAGCGATCGGCAAACCTGTTCCGGTTATCAGGGCTATGCCGAATACTGCTATTGCCATTCAGCAAAGCATGACCTGCCTGTCTCACGCAGGAGCTACTGCTTCGCAATTGAATTATATACAACAGTTGTTTGATGTGTTAGGCCGCACTGCTATGATTGATGAAAAGCTAATGGATGCTGCCACAGTATTAGGCGCCTGTGGCACAGCTTATGCCATGCGATATATAAGAGCCAATATTCAGGGTGGAATTGAAATTGGTTTTGATGCAGCTACAGCCACCCTGATCGCAGCACAAACGGTAAAAGGCGCTGCTGATCTTTTACTACAAAAAAATACACACCCCGAACAGGAGATCGATAAAGTAACGACACCTAAAGGCTGCACTATCGCCGGCCTGAATGAAATGGAACACCAGGGATTCAGTTCATCGTTGATAAGAGGATTGGTGGCGAGTTATAATAAGATTACGAAAGGTTAATAAATTTTCCCAGTTTCCATGTTTATCTGCAAGGGAGTTAATGATAATTCTCTTGAGCGAAGGATAGCTGGATTTTGTTGAGTATTCAAATTTATATAATCTGTTTTAATAGTTGTTCCTCCGTATAAATCAAACGTATTGTTTTGCCTCACAAGCCTGAAAAAATTGTAACCCATACGGATGTAATAATCCTTACCGTCAAAAAAGCCCCAGAACTCTGTTAATAGCTCATCAGAATTATTTACACGGATATATAATTCATCAGAGAGTTTTGTCTTCTTGATTTTGAAATCAGTATGCGAAGGTTTGTTCTGAATAAAATCCCAAAAAGTTATGTAAACCCCTTTTGTGTCTGCCTTATTTTTCAAAAGAGGTAAGTCAAATCTTTTCATATAGTTGTTGCTGATGTCTGAAATAGTAAATTCTTTTTTGTCCTTAAGAACGATTTCAATATCAAGTGTACTAATTCTTTTTATCAGGGAATCAAATGGTAAAAAAATATTATCGGCCAGTTCTTTACGTTTGTTGACAGGAATAGAAAATCGGTGTTTGATTTTTATAAGCGCTTTATAAATATCATCTTTCCCACAAAAAACCTCCATATCGGTATGGCATAGAGCAAAGATTACATTATCTGGATTTACATCTTCCAGTTTTGGATCTTCTTCGATTGGGCGTTCAGGCTGCTCGAACCAATAATTTTTTAAAACAATTAAAAGACTTTTTCCCGACGTATTATCAAAGTTGTTTTCAAAATATTTATTCAAATAGTTAGTAAAAGAATTAGAGGAAGAAGAACTGAATTTGATTTTATTATGGCCGCCAAAAGCGTGAATGAAGCCGAGTTTCGTACTATCAAACCGGTAATCTTTTACAATAATGTTTTTAAAAGGTATTTTTTCTGCCCCAGCATATTTTTGCCCCTCCATGTCTAATATGTACGAACTTAACGAGGTCACATTATATTCCTGTTGTGAATAAAGAGCAGGGGACAGGAGAAGTAAAACACACATTAAGAAAAATCGCAGTTTTCTTTCTTCGATTTTCATGTACATTGATTATTTGTCAAGATCAATTTGAATCTTTCAATCATTTAATGACGGCTCTATTTTTCTAAATTCTTATACACCACTCCATCCTTCATCACAAACACCACCTTCCCAAAAACCTTTGCATCTTTTAATGGATCGCCATCAACGGCAACTATATCAGCCAGCTTGCCCACTTCAATACTACCCAACCTTTCTTTTTCACCCAATAATTCTGCTGCATTCACAGTAGCTGCTTTTATTGCGTTCATGGCCGGCATGCCTGCTTCGATCATATAGCCAAACTCCATCCAGTTCAATCCATGTTTGAAAACACCCGCATCCGTACCAAAGGCGATTTTTACTCCAGCTTTATAAGCTTTGGCAAAAGTGGCTTGTATCTGCGGACCGGTAGCCAATGCTTTGGGAGTGACAATATCTGAATAGTAGCCGGGGATCTTTGCACTATCAGCTGTTGACTTTCCGGCAATAATGGTAGGTACCAGCCATGTGCCGTATTGTTTCATCAGTTGGATCCCTTCATCATCCATAAAAGTGCCATGTTCGATAGAATTGACGCCACCCCTGATCGCTCTTTTGATTCCTTCTGCACCGTGGGCATGAGCAGCTACTTTAAATCCATAATCTTTGGCGGCGGCAACAATGGCCTTTACTTCCGCTTCTGTAAATTGGGCATTGGCACCATCTTTTGCCTGGCTTAATACTCCACCTGTGGCAGTGATCTTAATAAGGTCCGACCCATCTTTGTACCGTTGTCTAACGGCCTGGTATGCTTCGGCTTCACCATTTATTACGCCTTCTTTTGGGCCGGGATCACCCATCAGGTCTTTTCGATATCCATTAGTTGGATCTGCATGTCCGCCGGTGGTAGCAATGGATTTCCCGGCAGTATAAATTCTTGGTCCCACCACAAGACCTTTGTTGATAGCATTTCGTAAAGAAATATTTACACCACTTCCGCCCAAATCCCTCACGGTAGTAAAACCGGCCATGAGTGTAACTTTTGCATATTGCAATGATTCAAAAGCTATATCTGTGGGATTGGTCGTAAACCGGTCGGCCAGGTTTCCTTTTTTTGTTTCTCCTTCAAAGTGTACGTGCATATCAATCCACCCGGGTGTAACGGTCCTGGTTTTCAGGTCAACAGATTTATCGGTGGCGCCGGGCATAGAAAAACCGTTTTCTATAGCTGTGATCTTATTCTTCTCCACCACGATGGTCATATTTTTCCTGGGCTCGTTGGAAATGCCATCCACCAGGACACCACACCATATATAGGTCTTCTGAGAAAAAAGATTGAGGGTAATCAACAAGCAAAGCAGGGAGGTTATGTCTTTTCTCATAAAAACGGAAATTGATTTGCTAACTAAAATACCGGCTTTTTTCCACATGAAAGAGATAGGTTTTCAGAGCAGCGAAAATTACTTTAGCTTTGCATGACCTCCCGGATTTTTCTTTTGTTTACTTCCGCTTGGTCAGGATGGGTGAGG
>DASVOE010000165.1:0-3032 GCA_036383515.1 Chitinophagaceae bacterium
ATTCCAACGGATAAATTTTCCATCCTTATCAAAAAAGTAAAAAACACCTGGCAGAGAGTCAATAAGTTTGTCTGCCATATCCCTTGCTTTGATGATCTCCATTTCTGTTCTTTTCCTTTCACTGATATCAATCATGCTTCCTGTAAGGTGAATGGGTTTGCCCTCCTCGTTTCGGATTATATAAGCACGATCAAAGAGAATAACATAATTCCCATCCCGCTTTTGAAAACGGTATTCCGATTCCCAATAGTTTTGATCTGATATTAGCGCCATGTCCTGTGCACTTACAATTTTATCTCTGTCTTCCGGGTGAATGCGTCGTATCCATTCATCAACTGGTGGAACAGGATTAGCCTTGGTAAGTCCATATAACTGCTGATGCACTTCATTGGCCCATAGTTCGCCAGTTTCAAGATTCCATTCCCAGATAGCATCGTGGGTGGCCCGGGCTATCAGTTCAAAGCGTTCATTAGACTGGATTAGCTTTTGCTCCACTTGTTTCCTCACTGTAATATCTCTTACAAAGGCACAGAAAAATTCAGTATTGCCCTGTTTTACGGGCACTATACTTAATTCAACAGGAAATTCTATTCCTTTATTATTTAGTGCAGTGATTTCAATGAGTTTGTTCAATATAGGTCCTTCACCCAAATCCCGGTATTTTTTCATACCAGCCTCATGCATTGCCCTGTAACGAGGGGGGATTATAGTTTCGCTGAGCCTTTTGCCAATCATCTCTTCTTTTTGCCACCCAAAAATATTGACAGCCTGCGTTGACCAAACAGTAATAGTGCCGGAAGTGTCGACACAAATAATAGCATCTAATGCAGCATCCATTATCAGGCGCCGGTTTTCTTCGCTGGCCCTCAGCTCTTCCACCGCTTTCTTTCTTTCGGTAATGTCCCTGATAAAAGCCAGGAATCTTCCATCCGGAAGAAATTTAGCGTTCACCTCAGTATCTACCACACTCCCATCTTTCCTTCGCATTTTTCTTTCTGCTCTTGCTCCTCTTTCACCACTCATTTCATGAAAACGAAAAGGATTATTTTTTAGATCTTCCGGATCGGTGAGATCGTAGATCGTCATGCCTTTTAATTCCTTTTCTGAATACTGCGACATCTGGCAACCGCTTGAATTTACAATGATGAAATTACCTGTACTATCGGCAATAAAGATCCCATCGGTTGCCTGTTCTACCAGTGTCCGGTATTTATCTTCACTATTACGCAAAGCATGCTCTACCTCTTTATTGCTTGTGATATCAACCATCAATCCTCTTAATAAAGCCGGCTTATCATTTTCTATTGTTACAGAAACAATATCTCTTAACCACACCACCCTTCCGTCAACAGCTATCATCCTGTATTCAAGTTCGTAAGGCTGCATTTTCCGGGTATTTTCAATAAAATAGTTCATGACCCCGGTCCTGTCTTCAGGATGTATATGATCTTCCCAGAAACCGGGCACCGATGTCCATTGTTCAATGGGATATCCTAGTAAGCGTTCTGCCTGCTTGCTAACAAAGCTGAATTGAAAAGTATCCGGAGCTGCTTCCCAAACAATACTATCAATAGAGTCTACCAGGCTTTTATAACGTTCTTCCGTTCGTTGCAGTTCTTTCTTCGTTTCAAACAAAAAAGTGAGATCTGCCATAGAGCCGATCAACTTCGAGGCTTTGCCGGTTGCTGCATCCCGCAGAATATAACACCGGTCGTAAACATTAAGATAAGTTCCATCGGCTTTTCTAAACCGATATTCATCACTCCATGTAATTTGAGTTTTGTCTTCTATTATTGCATTTACTTCCCGCAACACTCTGTCTTTGTCATCAGGATGAAGATAATTTTCCCAGCTTTTGCCTGTTTTTTCAATCTCATGCTTGTCATAACCGAATTTTTCATAAAAATTATCATTCCACCACACCGTTTGTTTTGCCAGGTCTGCTTCCCATAATATATCGTTGGTAGCTTTAGCAACCAGGTTTAGTTTTTCTGATGTTTCGGCTAGTTTTAACTCGGTTTTTTTCTTCCCGGTTATATCACGAAAATGTATAGATAATCCGGCAGGTGAAGGATAAATATGATTCTCAAACCATGTATCAAAACCCGGATGGTAAACTTCCAGGAATGTATATTCCTGTTTCTCCATGGCACGGTGACAGGCCTGGTAAAACTCCTTGTCTACAGCCTCCGGGAATAAATTCCATACAGGTTTATTCAAAAGTTCTTCAGCTTTCTTTCCTGATATAGCAGCTGCACTGTTATTTATATAAACATATCGCCATTCTTTATCCAGTGCAACAAAACCATCACTGATGCGGTCGAGGATATTTTTAAAGGCATCGGTTTTCTCGTTCACCCTGCTTTTAAGTTCAGAATTCAACCGGTCTTTAACATCTCTCCTTACAAAAAAGAAGAAAGACAAAAGAAAAAGGAAGAACAAAAAAGCTAAAATAAAAAATAAGGTGGCGGTTTGTCTGGCTATCCTGTTGCGGTCACTGTTGTATTTGTTAAGAATAGCTCTTTCCTCTTCTTCTATTTTATGAATAATCAAATAAATATTATTCATAAGCACACGACCTTTATCTGATTGCACACTTTTTTCTGCTGCCTGAGGTCCTTCATCAGCTCGGAGCTGAATCGTGGTTTCAGCAAATTGAATTTTCTGGCGGATAAAATTCAACAAATGAGCAATATCTGTTTTCCTTTTTTCGCTGGTTTTTAATTGCAGCAGCGCCAGGGAATCTTTTTTGATATTTGCCAGCCCGGTATAATAGGGTTCTAAAAAAGATTTTTCTCCGGAAATAATATAACCCCGCTGTCCCGATTCGATGTTCTGAACATCATCAAAAATGCTTTCTATAATTCTGAGAGATCGAAGAGTTTCATCCTGCCGGCGGTAATTTGTTTCTCCTTTTTGCATGATAAAATAAGTATACAAAGCAAAAAAGGAGATAATAGCCAGGGCTATGATATAGCCTGCAACAATTGCCCTGCGGATTGAAAATGGAGTCATAACTTTTTCCGGAGTTG
>DASVOE010000166.1:0-1687 GCA_036383515.1 Chitinophagaceae bacterium
TTTAGAATTTACAAGAGAGATGCCGGATAAAAAACCGGTAGCTGATCGTTTGCAGCATTATAATGAGTTTGTAGAAAAATATAATGATGACAAATTGAACCAGCAGGCAGCCCGTTGCATGAACTGTGGCGTTCCTTTTTGCCATAGCGGATGCCCGTTGGGTAATGTGATCCCGGAATTTAATGATGCTGTATACCGGAAGGATTGGAAAGAAGCTTATGATATACTTTCTTCTACCAATAATTTCCCGGAATTTACCGGGCGTATTTGCCCGGCACCTTGCGAGACAGCTTGTGTATTAGGTATCAACCAGCCCCCGGTTGCCATTGAAGAAATAGAAAAACATATTATTGAGATCGCTTTTGAAAACGGTTTTGTAAAACCTAAAAAGCCAAACCTGCGTTCGGGCAAGAAAATAGCAGTGATCGGATCAGGACCTGCAGGGTTAGCTGCCGCAGCTCAATTGAATTACGCTGGTCATACTGTAACTGTTTTTGAAAGAGACGATGCACCCGGTGGTTTACTTCGTTATGGCATTCCTGATTTCAAGCTGGAAAAATGGGTAGTAGATAGGAGGATTAAACTGATGGAAGAAGAAGGCATTATTTTTAAATGCCTGGCGAATGTTGGGGTGAATATTAATATCAATGATGTGCTTCGCGAATTCAACGCTATCGTATTAGCCGGAGGCAGTACCATGCCAAGAAATCTTTTTATTCCCGGCAGAGAATTAAAAGGTGTTCATTTTGCCATGGATTTTTTAAAACAGAATAATAAAAGGGTCGCCGGTAAAGATTTTTTAGCGAATGCAGCTATTGAAAGTAATGTATTGGATGAAGCAGTAATAGCTACCGGGAAAAACGTAGTAGTAATTGGTGGTGGTGATACCGGTAGTGATTGCGTAGGAACTTCAAATCGTCATGGAGCAATTTCTGTTATACAATTTGAGTTGCTGCCTAAACCTCCGGCGGAGAGAAATGAGTTCATGCCCTGGCCCTCTTACCCGATGGTATTAAAAACAACCACCTCGCATGAAGAAGGCGCTGATCGCCAGTGGGCCGTAGCCACTAAAGAATTCATCGGTGATGGAGAAGGGAATCTGAAAGCTGTGAAGGTGGTGGAACTGGAATGGAAGATCATGAATGGAAGACCGGCAAGTTTTGTAGAAAGAGAAGGCACAGAAAAAGATATTCCCTGTGAACTGGCCTTATTAGCCATGGGTTTTGTTCATCCTCAACATGCAGGTTTTATTAATGATCTTAATATTGAACTGGATGAAAGAGGCAATGTAAAAGCAACTGAAAAAGAGTATCGTACTAATATTTCCAAAGTATTTACAGCGGGTGATATGCGGCGTGGCCAAAGCCTGGTAGTTTGGGCAATAAGCGAAGGCCGTGAATGCGCCCGTAAAGTAGATGAGTTCCTCAATAATGGCGTTTCCGTTCTGGAAAGCAGGGATAATTCTTTGCGTCTTCAAGCCATTTGATCCCCTAATTATTATTGATTCAAAACATTATTTCTTTAAATAATTCATTTTTATTTAGAGAAATATGTGTTTTATTGGCATTTTATGCACTTATTGTTACAACCTAACACATGTTAATGCATTTAATTATTATTTTTATTGCAAATAATTCAAATTATTATTTTAATTAATATTAATCTTTAAAAACAGAAGCGTATGAGC
>DASVOE010000167.1:0-13029 GCA_036383515.1 Chitinophagaceae bacterium
GTTGAATCCTGCGCAAAAGAAAAAATGGAGAGAAATACAGTGAAAGAAAATATACTAACCCATTTTAGCTTACTGAACATAAACAAGAGGTGGTTTAAAAACAAACGAGTTCCTGTAATAAGAACTCGTAGTATGATTCAATGCACTCGTTCATTTTATCTGACAGCAATATTGAAATTAACTGTCCTGGGTGGTAAACATTTTTCGTCATTACAAGTCTGGAATTCGACACTACCACTTACATTCGTTTTTACATTCGACTTTAATTTTACCAGTTGAACAAAATCCACTTTAGTGGAATACTGGTGAGCCGATATATCCAGTTTTTCATCCCGAAACTTTTCCAGTTTACCTACTTCTTTGATCTTGCCGTCCAGTTTCAGCAATGGATTATTATTGATTCTAAACCCGGTCGGTATTGCTATCGCATCTTCCGGCTGGTTTTGTGAATAAAGATGCCAGCCTGATTGAATAGTGGCGGTCATATGTATCTCATAGGTCTTATCGCTTACTTTTTTAGCGGAAAAAGCCCAGGTCACAGGGTTCTGTGCTTTGGCGGTCGTTACTGCTAAAATGATTGCGGCGAATGTTATAATTTTCTTCATCCTGGATTGTTTGATTCAGATTCAATAAAATTCTATTTTTTTAACCATTTATGGCTGTTAAATTTTCTTCCGCAAATTTAACTTGTTGTAAGTTTCCGGTTTGCCCGGAAATGACGAACGCCACAAAATCGCTGATAAGACGGCCGGATCAGTAAACTAGTTGTTCGGCCATGAGCAATGTCCTGAGTACTTCACGGCCATCGGTATTACCCAGCACTTCTGAACAGGCCCTTTCGGGGTGTGGCATCATACCAAATACATTACGGCCGGCATTACAGATACCCGCAATATTCCGGATGGCCCCATTAGGATTCGATTCATCTGTAATGCTTCCCTCTTCATCACAATAATAAAAGATCACCTGGTTATTTTCCTGTAAGGCGTCCAGTGTTTTTTCATCAGCATAATAACGTCCTTCGCCATGTGCAACCGGTATCTTATAAATTTTTTCAGCATCACCCGTGATAAAAACATTTTTGCAAACAAACTGCTGGTTGCTGTTGCGCAGCAATCCGCCAGGCAATAATTGCGACTCGCATAATATCTGGAATCCGTTGCAAACACCTAACACTTTACCACCTGCGTTTGCAAATTCAATTACACTTTGCATCATTGGGCTGAAACGGGCAATAGCGCCACAACGCAGGTAATCTCCATACGAAAAACCACCGGGCAGGATGACGCAATCTTCTGTATTAAATTTACTCAGATCCTTGTCCTTGTGCCAGAGCATGGTCACCTCCTGTCCTAAATCATAGGTCAATGCATCATACATATCTCTATCACAATTGGAACCCGGAAATACAACTACACCAAACTTCATAATGGAGATTTTAATCAGAAAAAGCAAAGATAATTCTTTAGATGATAGAGCTCACTGACAAATGATAGTTGTCATCATCGTTTTTACCATCCCGGACCGGCATATTGGTACGTCAGCACAAAGGCAATACTAATCCAGAACAAAAGATTGGGATAGATCCGCAAGGTGGAATACAGGTAGGTGCAGGTATGAAAAGCTGCCATCGGTATCATAGCCATCACCCAGTTTTCAAACGTGTCGCTATTATTAACAAAGGGTAATAATAAGGAGACCAGCAGGTAAAGTAATAAAAGGCTCCACCCTTTGCGCACATTAATGAGCATGCGCCGCAGGTTGTCCTGTACATAGTATCCCCCGGTTAAAAAAGGTATCATTAAAAGAAACACACTTCCGGCCAGCCAGGCTGATTGTTTGATGGCAGGAATGCCTATGCTGATATGCGGCATCAATGCCTTCCAGCTCCACTCATCGGTAATAAAAATATACAGGCCATAAAAATAAAACGGGGTGGTGATGCCTAAAAGACAAAGAAGCCATTCGTTTAACCGGAAAGGACGCATTACTGCCAGGGCCAGCAATACCCAGATGATAAAAGTGAGAGAAGATATAAAAAGAAAGCCTGCAATGCCCAACGCCACCCCAATATTAAAAATGGTTCCTTTTGCACTTGACTGGTTATATATTTTGAAAAGCGAGGTAAGCACAAACAAAAGAATACTGTTAATCAGCAATGGAGCAGAAAAATAATTCCAGTCGGGTAAAAGAGAAGTAATCAGCAGGTACGACATTCCAGAAAGATAAGTTGACCTGTTTACCATTCGTTGTGAATTCACAAACCGGGTAAGTACAACTGCCTGCAGGTATAAAAACCCAAACGTAAGCAGGGGATAAATGACGGGCGATGATTTACCTGTAGGTTCAAGAAATTTTAAAAGTGAAATGAATAAAGCACCATCGGCAGGTTTGGTAACGGGTATATAGGGATGCAAAAACATCGGCAGCTTTATCAGCACACCGAACACCAGTAGCACAAAAAGATTGGCTGGGTTTTTCTGTTTAAAAATACCGATCACGGATAATGGAACAATATTAATGGTTAGTTGTAATCAATTTTGGCAAAGCAAATATAATTCCTATACAGGCAAGGAACGATTATTTGGCGTGCACTTATCTGTTTCCCGTATTTCGGCATGAATTCATACCCTTTATCCAGGTTTTTCAACGTAGGATTACGATTCATTTGACCAGCTGGAGAGACACTGTAATCATTCAGCAATTGCACCCCTCTTTTTTCCATTTGGTTAAATAAAAAATGAAGCTGACCGCCGGTGATCATAATAAGATAAGACAGCAGATCGTCGGATTGGTCATCAAACTGTTCTTTTACAATCACGTTGTTCCATTCAAGTTTGCCGTCCTTATCAAAAGAGAGTACCGTAATGTTATCTGCATGATAACGCACATTCTGGTTATTGTTCCAGCGGGAGTTACCCCACAAATTGCTATAATAAGGCGAATAGTAATAATAATCAACCGGGCTCAGGTAAGAATAACGGTATAAATAATCCCACCTGTTCCAACTGCTGAAACGGGAAGTGGTATAGAAAGCTTCGCTGCCAATGATAAACCCGCCATCTTTACGGGTAATAATATCTTTAATAAAATAATCGTTGAAGGCCGTTTTGATATTGGCATCCCCTTTAGCTTCTTTACGCAGTTCATCGGTGAAAGCAACCGTATTTTCAGTGACTACACTATTGGCCTGCTTATCCCAGACATAATAGTAGAGACCGTCCACATTTCCTTTCCGTTGTTTAAAATAGAAAGAGGTGAGAAAATATCTTTTATTAGCATTATCCACTTTTATCCGAACCTCGTCCAGGTTTGTTTTTTCAAGGTTCAGTTCTTTTGAAAAGAAAGAATCAGCAAGTGCATATTTGATGATAAATGCGCCATGGGAGATATTATCGTTATTGTCACGGTAGAATTTGGTAAAAATTAAATCCCCGTCATTGTCAACATTAAACTCACCGAGGAAATCATTACGTTCATCCATGGCCATGCCCAACCGGCTTTTTTTAAGAGCGGTAAGCTGGTCGTTGAGTAATAAAGTAGTTATCAGGTAGTGTTTCTTATTCTTGCTGTTAATTTTAAAAACGATCAGCTTGCTTTTATCCTCGCTGGAAAGCACCGTATATATCTTATTGTTGGCTGCAAACCCTAAATGTGTAGTATCCAGTTGCGTGACCTCGCCCATTTTTTTCCCATTCCCATCGAGCTTTGCAGCCATACAATAAATAACGTTCTTTTTCTGGTATTGATAGATCATGTAGCAATAATCATTGTAAGGGAAAAAATCTACATTGATCATGCGGTCATTATCCGGAACATATTCCTGTTCCACTTTGGCAATTTCTACCATTTCATTATTCATGACAGAGATCCAGTTACGGTTGCGTACATTTTTATAAATAAGAAAATTGCCACTTACTTTTCCGGCTATTTCAAAATCCATACGGCGGGTGTCGTCTTTATCGGGCTCTGAATAAACGATTCTCTGTGAAAGGGCAGGAATAACAACGGCCGACAATAATGTTACCAGTACAATTCTTCTGAAGAGCATAAATGCCATGATTTTTACACTTTAAAATTACAGTTTGCAAGCCAAAAGCAGACCATTTTCTTTGCTGTAGATGCGGTGGCCAGGCTAATTACATGGAACGACGAAACCGGTTAAAAAAATGCTGCATGCTGCCGGATATGGACAGCGCTGAATGATAAACGGCAAAGTTTAATACGATATTTCTTTGTAATTAAATTTTGCCTATACCTTTGCAGGCAAGTTCCTGCACACCTGATATCTGTACCGGGAGCTACATTAATTTCAAAAAGTGAAAATACCCACTAATAAAGTTACCGCCGCCGGACTTCTCATCGCATTAGGAATAATTTACGGAGACATAGGTACATCCCCGCTATATGTATTTAATGCAATCATAGGAAACAGGGTCGTTAGCGAAGAACTGATCACAGGTACATTATCCTGTATTATCTGGACTTTAACCTTACAAACCACCATCAAGTATGTGATACTGATCCTTCGGGCTGACAACCGGGGTGAAGGCGGAACTTTTGCTTTGTACGCTTTGGTGAGACGAAGAAAAAAATGGCTTGTATTACCTGCCATGATCGGTGGCGCAGCATTGCTGGCCGATGGCATCATTACTCCTCCTATATCCATTACTTCTGCCATTGAAGGATTGGGTGAATTGCCTGCCCTTAGCGGAATGCCCACAGATACAGTTGTGATCATTGTACTTGTTATTCTTTCTTTATTTTTCTTTTTGCAACAGTTCGGAACTGCTTCTATCGGAAAACTTTTTGGTCCTGTCATGTTCATCTGGTTTACCATGCTGGCTGTGCTGGGCTCAGTTCATTTGTTTGATGATCTTGCCATATTCAAAGCATTAAGTCCGCATTATGCAATTCAATTTCTTCGCACATATCCCGGAGGTTTTTGGCTATTAGGAGCGGTATTTCTTTGTACAACCGGGGCAGAAGCGCTGTATAGTGACCTTGGCCACTGTGGCCGGGATAATATTCGCATATCGTGGATCTATGTAAAGGTCTGCCTGCTCATCAATTATTTTGGACAAGGCGCTTATTTATTATCGCACAGGATGGGTCTTCATATAACAGAAGATGTAAAAAAAGTGCAGGGAATAAATGCTTTTTATGACCTGATGCCGGAGTGGTTTATTATTCCAGGTGTTATTATTGCAACCACGGCGGCTATCGTTGCCAGCCAGGCTATGATATCAGGAGCCTATACGTTAATCAGCGAGGCCATGCGACTCAACCTATGGCCCAAAGTAAAGATCCGTTATCCCTCGGAAGCAAGGGGTCAATTATTTATTCCGGCTATTAACTTCCTGTTGTTTGCAGGTTGTGTGGCTATCGTTCTTTATTTCCGTAAATCATCTAACATGGAGGCGGCTTATGGTCTTGCCATCATTGTTACCATGCTGATGACAACAATCCTTTTTGCCAATTACCTTGTTCTTCACCGGGTAAACTCAATATGGATCTGGCTATTCCTTGCTGCCTATTTTATTGTAGAAGGTGGTTACCTGGTGGCCCTGATGGATAAATTCATACATGGCGGTTATATCACTCTCATGATCGGCGGGCTGATGTTCTTTGTGATGTATATCTGGTACCGGGCCCGGAAGATCAAGAACCGCTACGTGGAGTTTGTGCGAATGGAACACTATGTACCCAAGATACAGGAGCTGAGTAATGATAAAGCAGTGCCCAAATATGCTACACACCTGGTTTATCTTACCAGTGCCAATAATCCAAAAGAGATAGAACATAAGATCATCTATTCTATACTAAATAAGAAGCCAAAGAGAGCAGACATCTATTGGTTTGTGCATGTGGATACCATGGATGATCCGTATACCTGTGAGTATAAAGTAGAACATATTATTCCCAATGATATTATCCGGGTTGACTTCCGGCTCGGATTCAGGATGGAGCCCCGCATCAACCTGATGTTCCGTAAAGTAGTAGAAGACCTCGTGGCAAATAAAGAAGTAAATATCATCAGCCGGTATGAAAGTCTTGCCAGCAGCAATACAGTTGGCGACTTCCAGTTCATGGTGATGGAAAAATACCTGAGCCAGGACAATGAATTGCCTTTCTTCGAAAGAGTGATCATGAAACTCCACTTCTGGCTGAAAGAACACAGCTTATCAGAAGAAAAAGGTTTTGGTCTCGACGTTGCGAATGTAACAGTGGAAAAATTCCCGCTGATCGTAGCACCCGTTACCAATTTAAAATTAAAGAGAGTGGAGGATTAGCGAAAGTTCGGGTAGTGTATCAGTTTCAAAATTTACCAGGTACTTTTTATTTCACGCAAAGGGCCAAAGAAAATAAGTCGCTAAGGATTCAGTCTTTGCGTCTTGGATTACTTAGCGGCGTTGCGTGAAAAATTCAAACCGATACTCTACCAAAGTTCATGGTTGATGGTTCATTGTTCATAATGAACTAATTTTCGGATCGCCAAACCACGAACAATGAACCACGAACTATTAACCGTTGTTCCTAATTTCATCTGGTATATCCTCACCGGTATCGCTGTACTTTCCCTGCTGGCGTATTTTTTCCAAGAGCGTTTCATCTTTAAGCCCGAGAAATTAAAACAGGATTTCCAGTTCAAATATGATATTCCTTTCAAGGAATATTTTTTTGATGTAGCGCCGGGTGTCCGTATCAATGGGCTCCATTTCTTTCGCGAAAACCCCAAAGGACTTATTCTTTATTTTCATGGCAACACAAGAAGTATAAAAGGCTGGGCCAAATACGCAAAAGATTTTTACCGATTTGATTATGATGTGCTGCTGGTAGATTACCGGGGCTTTGGCAAAAGCACCGGCAAACGCAGTGAAAAGGAAATGCTCAATGATATGCAGTTTATTTATGAGCGGTTAAAGGAGCAATATGCTGAAGAACACCTGATCATGTATGGCCGCAGCATGGGCAGCGGATTTGCGAGCAAACTGGCATCCGATAATAATCCCCGTTACATGATACTGGATGCCCCGTATTATAATTTTACCCGGGTAGTAGAACGGTTTTTACCGATACTTCCTGTCCGGATTGTGTTGCGATACCACCTCCGCACCGATCAATGGATACAAAAAGTAAAATGCCATACCTATATCATTCATGGCACTAAAGACTGGCTGATCCCTATCCGACATAGTGAGGCCCTGCAAAAGTTCAATCCAAAACGAATTACACTGATCCGTATTCATGGAGGTGGCCATAACAATCTACCTTCGTTTGACGAATACCATAATTTTATCCGGGATATCCTTAAATACTGAAGTAGTTTTCCTTAAAACCTGTTAATGATTTTTTAATTAGCGGAACCTTGATTGACGTGGAGCTTGTTTTGAACGTATTACTAAAAAACGGAGGCGTTTATGAAATCAAAATTTTACGCATTCTTATTGATCGGAATTGGTTGCCTGGCTTTATCCTGCAAAACAGCTACCAAGCTATATGAAAAAGGCCATTACGATGAAGCTGTTGAGCTGGCAGCAAAAAAATTACAGAAAGATCCCAATGATCAAAAATTGTTAGATGTACTGCAAAGTTCATATCGCTTTGCAGTAGAAGATCATGAAAATCGTATCCGCAATCATACGGGCAGTAATAATGAGTTACGGTCAGAATGGATCTATGGCGAATATGCAGACCTGCAGCGTTTATATGAATCTATCCGCAGATCGCCTGCTGCATTTAACCGGGTAAACCCTACAGACTACTCTTCGTATGTAACTACCTATAAAGAAAAAGCCGGTGACGTTCGTTATGAAAGGGGTCTTGCATTAATGAATAATAATGATAAGCAAAGTTCCCGCAATGCGTACCGTGAATTTCAAATGGCATTAAATTTTATTCCCGGCGATATTACTATCCGTCAGAAAATGGAGGAAGCCTATAATAATGCTGTAGTAAATGTGATTGTATTACCATTGGAAGAAAGAAGCAGTTACCAGTATAGTTCTTACAATCAGAGGTATCGCAGCTTTGATGATAACATACTCCGTTACCTTCAATCCAATAACGGAAACGAGTTCGTTAAATACTACTCTTCATTTGATGCCCGGAGCCGGAACATAAGACCCGACCAGGTAGTAGATGTAAGATTTAGCAGTATGAATGTTGGCCGTAATTATAATGACCAGTCAACAAGAACTGTTTCGAAAGATGTGGTAGTGAAAGAAACAGTGTATAAACCGGATTCTGTAGTTAAGGAATATGCAAAAGTGTATGCTAAGATCACCACGACAACAAGGGCCATGCGTTCAGATGGCCTGATGCAGATCAGCATCAGGGATGAAAATAATAATCGTAACGTTTGGACTGATAATTATACAGGGCAGCATTACTGGAGTACGGAGTTTGCTACTTACACTGGCGATTCCCGTGCTTTGAGTGAAACTGATAAGCAACTACTCAACCGTCCGCAGCAATATCCGCCACGGGAGGATGATATTATACGTTGTATCATGGACGAGATACAAGCTAAAGTAGAATGCGGAATAAAAGATTTTTACAACAGGTATTAGTGTTCACCCCATAGGTATCCCACATAAACACCCATCAAACAAAGATTAATTAAGGTTCTCTTTATTCCGGTGTCTCTGTGGGAATATCTATTTTTACTATGTATGAACTGGAAAAAATTAAAAAGGTGGGGAATTGTTGTTGTTCTGATTTACATAGCCGGCGGAGTAGCTATTTATTTTTTGCAGGATGCTATTCTTTTTCATCCTGTTTCGCTGAAGCGAACCCATCAATATGATTTTGCTGTGCCACACAAAGACATCAGTATCACCATCAACAAAAATGATACGCTGAACCTGGTGCAATTCTTCAGTACGGATACAGTGACCCGTGGAGTTGTGCTCTATTTTCATGGCAATAAGAAAAACATTTCCTGGTACGCAAAGTACCCTCCCTGGTTTACCCGGCATGGTTACGAGGTTATCATGATTGATTACCCGGGTTTTGGTAAAAGCACTGGCAAGTTCAATGAACAAACCCTGTACGATTGGTCAGCATTGGTCTATCAATTTGCCCGTAGCCGTTATGGAGCTGACAGTATTATTATTTATGGGAAAAGTATGGGCACGGGCATTGCAGCACATCTTGCTTTTATTAAACCCTGTAAAAGACTTATACTCGAAACACCTTATTATGATTTTCCCTCTGTGATCAAACAATATTTACCCATCTACCCGGTAGAACGGATGCTACACTATAAACTTCCTACGAATGAATACCTGCCGTGGGTAAAAGCACCGATCACTATTTTCCAGGGCACTGATGACAGGGTGATAAGGTACAGCAACGCCAAACGATTAAAAGAATTATTGAAACCAGCTGATGAGTTTATCACGATCAAAGGGGGAAGTCATAATGACCTGTATGAATTCAAAGAGACGATTCAAAAACTGGATTCATTATTGAGGCTATAAACTTGCACAGGCACCGCGTTCGGTGTTTTGCCACAAAGGCACGAAGTCACGAAGAAAAGTAAAATTGAGAATCAAAACTTAGTGGCTTCGTGCCTTAGTGGCAAGAATTTAATTTAACTCATGAGACAGCCTCTTTTTTATTCTTCCAGCGTAACCTTATTCTTTGCCACTTTCAGTTTATACCCTACTCCTACTTTCAATGCATAGTTCTTATCCGTGTGGCTGACCGGGAAATCAAAACAAACCGGGTAATCATATTCTTTTATGATAGCGTGGATGGTTTCGTAAGCCGTTTTACCAAAAGGTCTTTCGGTATCTTTTATATCGGTGAATCCTCCTATGACCAATCCCGCCAGTTTGGATAACTTACCACTTCGCTTTAGCTGGTAAAACATCCGGTCAATATTATAGATATACTCACCGATATCTTCAATAAATAAAATTCTTCCTCTTGTTTTTATGTCTGACTCGCTCCCGATAAGATGTGCCAATAAAGCAAGGTTGCCACCGACCAGTTCACCGACAGCTTCTCCCTTTTTATTGAACTCATGAACTGAACAGGAGTACTTCATCTTTTTTCCTTCCAGCGTATTTTTTAACGATAACACATATTCGTTTTTAAATCCCTCCTCATTAAAAGCCCCGGCCATTGGTGCATGCAGGGAAGAAATATAGTAATTGGAATAAAGATGTGCATGCAAAACAGTGATATCGCTGTAACCAATGATCCACTTCGGTTGTTTCTTGAATTTTTTAAAATCAACCTGGTCTATAATACGTCCCATACCATAACCACCACGGGCGCATAATACGGCTTTTACTTCGTCGTCATCCAGCATTTCCTGAAGGTCATTCAGCCTTTCTTCATCAGTGCCGGAAAAATAAGTGGATGAATCACCGCCAATGGTTTTGCCCAATTTTACGGAGTAGCCCCAGTCCTCTAATGTGCTGATACAGGTTTGTACTTTTTCCAGCGTCATAAATCCGGCGGGGCATACCAGTCCGATTGTATCACCTTTTTGTAAATAGGGAGGAATTTTTATCATTTCTGTGCAACATTTGTTCCGACAAATTAACCGCTTTTTTAGAAGGGTTCTATGCAGAATCTTATAAAATCAAGGTTTATCTTTACCTAAACTAACAATATGTTCAGAGCTTATGGTTATATACTTGTTGCCATCGCACTAACCGGCTGGATTATATACCAGCTTGCTATAAAGAAAAAGAAAGTGGGCCAATTGAAAAATGAAATCGCTTTCATTCTCATCTTCACTGGTCTTTGGGTAGCTATTTACTATTGGGCAATGGGTTGATTTCCTTAACGGCTCCACGCCTTTCTCAAAAACCGCAACCAGTTACCGTGCATAATGTTTTCGATATCCTTATCTGAATAGCCACGCTTATGAAGCCGTGAAGAAATTGTTTGCAGGTCGGCAATGGTTTCGAGATCATAAGGACATTGCTCTTTTCCATAACCACCGTCCAGGTCGGAACCCAGGCCAACATGTAACGCATTGCCGGCTAACTGGCAAATATGATCCATATGATCAATCACTTTTTCAAGGTTACAATTCATTCCTTGTGGAGTTGATTGCCCCCGTGTCCATCCGGGAACGATCATCCATGCATCCAATGCTGCACCGATCACTGCACCCCTTTCAATTAAAACTTTTAGTTGCTCATCACTGAATTGCCGGTTATGATTTACCAGCGAACGGCAATTGTTATGACTGGCCCAAACATGTCCATGAAAATGATCCATCGCCTGCCAGAAAGCATCATCGCAAAGATGTGTGGCATCAAGGATAATATTCAACTCCTCCATTTTCTTTAATAGGGCCAAACCATCTGCATTCATTTCACCTGTGGCATCGGTACCGTTCGCATATCTTCCGGGTCCGTAATGTGCAGGGCCGATAGCTCTCAATCCGTATGCGTAAGCTCTTTCTACATGTTGCAATGTGATCATTGAATCAGCACCTTCAAGACTCAATATATACCCGATGGGCTTATGTTCAGCAGATGTCCCATCATTCCAGATATCAACCTGTAGATTTAAGGAACGAAGATCTTTTACCTGTATCATTTCGCCTTCTTCTTCCATTGTTTTATACCAGGCCAGTTGCGCTTGCGTTTGCGCCCATGCCTGTTCCGGAGAATGCCAGCCCGGTAAGGGATTACCCGGGCCTACATATCGTGCAATTTGTGTAGCTACTACTAAACCAATATTTCCTTTGCGCAAGTCCGGTAAACAAACAGTAGCATTACCGCGATCAGGTTTATCTGTCATCCCTTTTTCACGAATGCGGATATCATCAATGGATTGCCGCAGGTCACGGTTCCATTCCATGGCATTCATAGCCAGATCAAGATGTGCATCAATAGTGAACATGAAGAATTTATGGTTTATCGTTTGCAGTTATTGTTTCAATAGCTTCTCAACGCCGCTTTAAACTATAAACCGATCTTTCTGTCTCGTGCTACGTTCCTCCACTCACCGGCTACTATTCCGTCTTCAATGATGTTTACTCTTTCATATAAAGCAACAGTAGGACAGATATGAATGGGTAAACCATAAAGAACATCACCTACTTTATAGGAATGCCCTTCCCCTGCTTCGAGAACAAGATGTTCCTCACTTTGGCTGATCGCTTTTAACTCCGGTGCATTCAGAAAATATACCCTGCGGGTAATTTCATTTTCTGCAGCAACCGACTTATGGCCCAGGTCAAGACAGAGGCTACTTGTTGTTGGCAAGGATATAACTCTTGATACCAGCACTGCTGCAGGTAAAAATTTTTGTTCGGGACAAAGATCGCTGTAGCCTTTATCCCAGTACACAAAAGTACCGGGACTGCATTCTATTTCTTTTCTTTTACAATGAATAGAAAAAGTCGGTGAACCACCAACTACGATCATCGGAACACTGAACCCTTCTTTTAAAAGCGATTCTTTCATAGATACTACAGTAGCAAAGGCAGCATCACATTTTTGTTTTCTTTGTTCAAAGTCTGTATCACGCAAGTGACCGTCATAAGCATGCAAACCTGCTGCTTGCATGCCCGGGGCCTTAGCGCAAAATTTGTACAGGTTGATCGCCTCTTCACCCGGTGCAATGCCTGTACGGTTCATGCCAACATTCAGATCAATAAAAACAGGTACGCTAAGACCTGCGGATGCAAAGACCTTCGATTGCTCATTGGCAGCAGCAACATTATCAGTAAGGCAGGAAAATTTTGTACCGGGGTATTGTTGAATCAGAGAAATAAAACGTTTCAGCTTTGGACCCGATGGCTGATAAGCCAGCAACACATCTTTTGCCTGGCATTGCGCCAGCATTTCAGCTTCAGCAATTGTGGCACATTTAAATTTGCAGATACCCGCCTGCATCATCAGTTGTGTTACTTCTTTTGATTTATTTGTTTTGATATGCGGTCGCAATCTTTCCACATCACCAATCATGCTGATGGCAAGTTGAATATTATGTTTTATCCTTTCGGGATAAACAACCAGCGCCGGTGAATCCAATTCGTTCACATTATTT
>DASVOE010000168.1:0-1562 GCA_036383515.1 Chitinophagaceae bacterium
GTAATTAATTAGCTTCAGGTTTCACAAATAAATAGCCGGAACCTATTCAACCATTCATATTATGTACAATTCAGTTAAAATAATTTCTCTTTCTCTCTTTGTTATTCTTTTGAGCTGTTCCTCAACAAAAAAAATAATGCAATCTTCAAGAATATTGGTATTCAGTGCAACGAAAGGCTTTCGCCATAAATCAATCGAAGCCGGGAAAACAGCATTATTAAAAATGGGTTCCGGAAAAAACTGGAAAGTAGATACAACGGAAGATGCAACTGTGTTTACTGAAGCAAATCTTAAACAGTATGGTGTAGTTGTATTTTTTACATCGTTGTTGGTATGAGGCATAAAGATAGAGGCATGGTCTATCAACAAACGATATTTAATTATCTTCATCTCCAAATGAAAAACACTACTACTATAATTTTCACAGCTTGTTTTCTTTTATTTCAGCCCTTCCATGATAGTGGCAGCAAAAAGAAAATAATTATAGTGTGGCAGCCATCGCATCAAACAGATACGGGAAAAGATTTCAGCGAGGCAGCTACCTGTAATGCTATTGCCGAAGCTGCCATGAAAACAAAACCTCACATGAAAGAGTATAAAGTGTGGAGCCTGGGTAAAGAAGAATATCATCATGCTGACTCAGGTAGCAATACAAAAACCGAACACACTACTGCTGTCATTGATGGGAGGATCTCCGGCTATGCTTATGAATTGCAGCAATCAAACAAATTGCATCCGCAGGTATTTATTGCCGTGCATAACAACGGTGGCACCAAACGTAATGCTGTATGGGGCTATATTCATTATGGCGATCAATATGAAAATGCAAACCGTGGGCTGGCCGCAAGACTTACAAAAGCGATCAGCGCTGCAAGCGGTCTGGAAGATCGTGGCATATGGCTTGACAGTACTACCGGCAGAAATGATTATCGTTGCCAGGCAACAGGCAAACTCGGCTTTTATAGTTTAGATGAAAATATTAATACAGCACCGTACCGGGTATTACTTGAGATCGGCGATAATGCTGTGAGCCGGGAGTTATTATTAGATCCAGATAGCCGGAAAAAGATTGGCGAAGCAATAAAAAAAGAATTAGTGGCCTGGATAAAAGAAAAAGGTTTATAATTTAATTGATATGAAATTTTTATTGTTTACGACTTTGTTGGCATGAAGCGTAGATAATGCAGCCAAGCCTACCAACAAAGGCGGAACAATCTTATACCTAAACTGTCTGCGCAAAACTCCACCAACTTTCTGTCACTACAGCAGGTGAGTCTTTGCAACAGACACATAGGGTCACTGTTACACAATCTTAATTTCAAAGATTCTCATCCGTAGTTTCTTTTTACAGACATCCTAAAGTTTATATGTAGCAGAGCTAGTGTACAACTATGCAACCCAATCTATAAGATTTTAAATTACAATTTGGTTGCAGTTGCGTAATTAATTAGCTTCAGGTTTCACAAATAAATAGCCGGAACCTATTCAACCATTCATATTATGTACAATTCAGTTAAAATAATTTCTCTTTCTCTCTTTGTTATTCTTTTGAGCTGTTCCTC
>DASVOE010000169.1:0-14058 GCA_036383515.1 Chitinophagaceae bacterium
AATTTGATCTCGAAGAAATAAACGGGCATACCAGGGTGAGATGGCAGATTGATATTGCAACGCCAAGACCCCGGAATATTTTAAATCTTTTCAGCAATATGGATAAAAAAATGGCGAATGATTTTGCTTTGGGGTTACAACATTTGAAAAATGCTATTGAAGGAAATACAACTGCAAGCATAACTGCAAAAACATATAATGTACAACCGTTCAATTTTCCATCTACTTCATTTGGTGCTTACAGAGAGAAAATCACATGGGAAAGTATCCCCGTTTTCTATTCCACCTGGCTTCCTCGTATTGCATCAGTAATAGTAAAAGCAAATACCTCACCGGGTATACCCACCGGGTTATATTATGTATGGGATGAAGTGAATAAAGAAACGGATATGGCAGCTGCGTTTGAAATTCCGGCAGATACCCGGTTGAACAACGATAGTTTCCAGGTAATAACTATAGCCGGTTCAAAAGCAGTGTACACCGATTATTATGGGGCGTATGATAAATCAATGGATGCTTATGCTAGTATTGATAAATACCTGGCTGAAAATAATCTTAAACAAAAAGCTCCGGTGATCGAACAGTATATGAATGATCCAATGCAGGTAAAGGATACTTCCAAATGGCATACGAAGATCATTTTCTTAGTAGAATAAAATAATTAAAAATGATGTAATTGGATTACGACGTCCCGTGTAGTTCATCCAATCTGTGCTATCACTACATTCACTATCGGCTTGCAAAAATTGCTATTTCAGGAATGTTAATATTCATTATTCATGATTTCTTTTCCTTCTGAAAATGAAGGGAGAAAGATTTACTGGCCAGTTTTTATTACCAATTGGCACCTTCTTTGGAAATCAGTAATTATTAAATTTAACGTTATGAAAAAGATGATCCTGGCATTATCACTATTCTTATCAGTAGCTGGCTTTACGAATGCAAAAGCACAGGTGGGAGTGAATGTAAATATTAATATTGGCGCTCAGCCTGTCTGGGGACCTATAGGATATGATTATGTTGATTACTATTATTTGCCCGACATAGAAACCTATTATTATGTTCCCACGCATCAGTTTATTTATTTATCAGGAGGCCGCTGGGTATTTGCATATAGCCTGCCACCAGCCTACAGGGGCTATGATTTATACAATGGTTATAAAGTTGTCATCAATCAGCCAAGAGCCTATCAATATTACTCCACTGATAAAGTGAGATATGGAAGATACAGGGACAACCATTCACAAATGATTATCAGGGGTAGTAATAATCCAAAATATTATGTGGTAAAAGGTCATCCTAAATACAACAGAGGTGGCAATTCATATAAAGCGAGAGGAAATAATGGAAGAATGAAAGGTGGTGGAAAAGGTAAAGGCAAAGGAAGAGGGTAATTCTTTTTTAAACTTATTCAAAAATGGCCGCAGCTAAGCGGTCATTTTTATTTTCTTTGATGAACTTGCCGTCAACCTTAGCCTCCTTCTTGTCATCTGCTGCAATCCGTTTACTTTTGTTGCAAAGACTGTGCAATGAAATTGTCGCATTTATCCGAAACACTGATTGGTTCTGAAATTGTAAAACTAGGCGGAGAGATCCGAGAAAAGATTCGCCAGGGTGAACATATTTATAATTTCACCGTAGGTGATTTTGATCCTTCCATTTTTCCTATTCCAAAAGAATTGGAAGATGCTATCGTGGAAGCCTATCGCAAACATTTTACAAACTATCCTGCTGCCGAAGGAAATCTTGATCTGCGGGAAGCTATTCTTTCTTTCATCAAAGATGAAGAAGGATTAGATTATGGAATCAATGAAGTGCTGGTAGCCTCCGGTGGCCGTCCTTTAATATATGCTGTGTTCAGGGCTATTTGTGATAAGGGCGATAAGATCATTTATGCAGTACCCAGCTGGAATAATAATCACTATACGCATTTTATCGGGGGTGAGCATATTATGATAGAAGCAACTTCAGCTACCAACTTTATGCCTACAGCTGCTGATATAAAACCCTATATCAAAGAGGCAACACTGCTATCGCTTTGCTCACCGCAAAATCCAACAGGCACCACCTTTAGAAAAGAAGAACTGGAAGCTATCTGCGATTTAGTGCTGGAGGAAAACAAAAGACGGAGTGATGGAGAAAAGAAATTGTATGTGATGTATGACCAGATGTACTGGCATCTGACCTATGGCGATATTCAGCATTATAACCCGGTATCGCTGAGAAGCGGGATGAAAGATTACACCATTTTTATAGATGCTATCAGCAAAGTATTTGCCGCCACAGGCGTAAGAGTAGGCTGGAGTTTGGGACCTGCTGAAGTAATCAATAAAATGAAAGCGATTCTCACGCATCTTGGAGCATGGGCACCTATGGCCGAACAGAAAGCGGTAGCTTATTACCTGGGAAACAGGTCGGCTATCAAAAAATATTTAACTCATTTCAAAAGTGAGATCGAAGAAAGACTACGTCGCATCTATGAAGGTTTTATGCAATTGAAAAGTGAAGGTCTTTCTGTGGATGCTATTGCACCGGAAGCAGCGATCTATCTTACAATACAAATTGACCTGGCTGGAAAGAAAACGGCTGAAGGAAAAATATTGACCCATCAAAGCGATACAACAGGATATATTCTTAATGAAGCCGGTCTTGCTGTTGTTCCTTTTTATGCGTTTGGCGCTGATAAGAGTTCTTCGTGGTATCGGTTAAGTGTAGGCACTTGCAAGAAAGATGAGATAGAAGAAATGATCGCTACATTGAGAAAAGCGCTAAAGAAAGTGTCGTGATTGGATAAGATGAAAACTAATTTTTATTGATCAAAAACCTGAAAGGTCTTAAGTGGAAATAATTGGCCTCTTTCAGCATTTTCTTTTCTTTCCGGGTGATCCGGTTCCGGTCTACTAATTCGTGAGCTATGCAAAACTGTTCAGGAGATTCTGTGTTTCTTAAGATTTCGTTGAGATATTCCACTTCTTGTTCAATGGCATCATCGCTGATGAATTGATTTTTTACCACAACCAGGATGTCACGCTTCGAACTCTTCATGCTCTTCTTTTTAATAACCAGTCATGCCTTTTGTATTGGGACAACCGCAGCCGCCTCCACCTTTTCCTGTTCCTGAATAATAGTTTTTACTACAGGCCGTCAGGGTCAGTACACCTAAAACTAACAGGGCAAGGGCTATTTTGTTGATTGTCTTCATACGTTATAAGTTCTAAATTAAAACTATTTTACAAACATTTTAGTATCGGTTGAAGCTCAAAACGAAAAAAATTAACGTGGATCAGACCAAAACGGGAAAAACGAAGGGAAAACCCCGCATATTGTTGGCGCCGCTGGATTGGGGACTCGGGCATGCTACCCGTTGCATACCAGTGATTCGTGAATTACTGGGCCAGGATTGTGAGGTTTGGCTGGCAGCCGAAGGACCGCAGGAAAAACTGTTGAAGGAGGAATTTCCATTATTGCCAGTTCTTCCGTTGCCCGGTTACCGGATTAAATATGCCAGGTCTGCAATGGGATTGCTGTGGCAAATGCTTGTGCAGTATCCTAAATTTTTACAGATCATCAGAAAGGAAAATGTGTGGCTAAAACAAGTGGTAAAAGAATATGCATTTGATGCGGTAATAAGTGATAACCGTTTTGGATTATATCATGAAAAGACACCTTCCATTTTTATTACTCATCAGCTCAATATTAAAAGTCCTTTTGGCAAGTGGAGCGAAAGCATACTTCAAAAAATGAATTATCGCTATATCAACCGCTACACTACTTGCTGGGTTCCCGATGAGGAAGGAACAACTAACCTTGCAGGAGAGTTGTCCCATCCTGGCAAATTACCTGCTATACCGGTAAATTACATTGGCTGTTTAAGCCGCTTTTCTCATTTAGCTATAGAAGAGAAAAAAGATCATTTGCTGTTTCTACTTTCGGGTCCTGAACCACAGCGAACGATCTTTGAAAATAAGATCATAGCAGAAGTGGCCCATTATAATGGAACAGCTACCATTGTGAGAGGTTTGCCAGGAACCCCTTCTTTAATACCTTCTACCAACATGATCCGGTTTTATAATCATCTTTCAGCCGAAGAGCTGAATAAAGAAATGCTGAAAGCAGCATTTATTATTAGCCGCAGCGGATATAGTACCGTAATGGATATAGCTACTTTACAGAAGAAAAGTGTTTTGATTCCCACCCCGGGGCAAACAGAACAGGAATATCTGTCAAAGTATCTTTCTGAGAAAAAGCTGGCTTTTGCTGTGGCTCAACACCGCTTTTTTCTTGCTCCTGTTTTACAGGGCGTAAAACAGTTTTCATTTCAATCCTTTCCTTCTTTACAAAGCAATTCACTTAAAGAAATAATTGCAGCGTTTATAAGATCTCTCCGGGTTCAATAAGTTTTCACCTTTACTTTTGTCTAAAAAAATTCTGAAACCGACTACCAAAGCTCATATCGCTGTTCTTTTTACCAATATTTTTTTCGCCAGCAATTACAGCATGGTAAAATATGTTTCTCCATCGCTTGTGGGTCCGTATGGATTAAATATCATACGGGTGGGAGTTAGTCTTCTATTGTTCTGGTTATTATGGATGATGGGGAAGAATATAAAAGCGGGTATAAAAAAAGAACACTTGGGTCGTTTTTTATTATGCGGACTTAGTGGCGTAGCCATCAACCAGATGCTTTTTATAAAAGGGCTGACGATGACATCCACTATTCATGCTTCTTTATTGATGTTGTGCACTCCTTTGCTGATCACTTTATTGGCGTTCTGGATATTGAAGGAAAAAGTAACGATCGTAAAAATAATGGGGTTGACCATGGGCGTTGGTGGTGCTATTTTATTAATAAGTTCAAAGGAAGTAAGTGGAACAGCCTCACTGAATGGCGATATATTTATTATTCTGAACGCTATCTCCTACACTTTTTATTTTATACTGGTAAAACCATTAATGCAGGCCTATTCGCCACTCCATGTAATGCGATGGGTGTTTACGCTTGGTTTTATAATGATACTTCCGTTTGGCTGGGGACAATTTGCTGTAATTGATTGGCCTGGTTTTGAATGGTCACATATCGCTTCGCTGGCGTTTATTGTGGTATGCGGTACTTTCCTTGCTTATTCATTTAACCTGTACGGCATTCGTCATCTCGGGGCTGGTATTACCGGTTCTTACATTTATACACAACCTGTGCTGGCCGCTATTGTAGCTATGTTATTTCTAAATGAAAATTTTACCTGGCAAAAGGTTATTGCTGCTGTACTGATCTTTACAGGTGTTTTCCTGGTAAGCAGAAAAACACCACCTGTAGTCACCGAATAATTATGCTTTAGGATAATCAAAGAACCAGAATTCTTTTTTGGCATGCTTGAAATCTGACCAATGTTTACTATCCACTTGTATGGCAAAAATGCCACAGGTTGGGATATTGTCGATCCGGGCATCTGTAAGCAGGTTAGCAAAATCGGTAATACCGGGGTTGTGCGAAAAGACTGCAATGCTCCCCCACTTATCATCAGCACTGCTGATCACATCAAAGAAAATGTCAGGTTCTGCCGCATATAATTTATCCTTTAAAATGATTTCGTCTTTCTCCTTTTTATACTCTTTGGCAAAAACAGCAGCTGTCTTCTTTGCTCTTTTTGCCGGGCTGGAAATAAAGGCATCAATCTTTATTTTTTTATCCAGTAACCGATGCGCCATTATGGGTGCATCTGCTTTTCCTCTTTCATTTAACGGACGATCAATGTCATTTAAAGAAGGATCATTCCAATCACTTTTTGCATGGCGGATGAGTAAGACAAGCTTCATCTTATAAAATTAAATCTAAACCGGTAATTGAAATTCGAAAATAATTAATACCCTCTTACATTCTTTCCTTCCATGTAATTCATAAAGGCTTTATTCACTACTTTATTACCCCCGGAGGTGGGATAATTGCCGGTAAAATACCAGTCGCCCAGGTTATTCGGGCAGGCTTTATGAAGATCTTCAATGGTTTGAAATATTACATCAACAGGTATATCCAAACCAGCAGGAGTGATCAGTTGTGCGATCTTTGCTGAAATTTCTTCTGCAGTAAATTGTTTATACAACTGCTTCACCACATTTTCGGTATGCAGTTGGTTATTACGTTGCAGGTCTTTACACTTTTCCAGCATTTCTTTCAGGCAATCCATTTTACCTCTTTCCTGCATCAGTTCTACTGCTGCATTGAAAGCAATAAAATCACCCATTTTGCTCATGTCAATACCATAGCAATCGGGGTAGCGTATCTGCGGCGAGGAAGACACAACAACGATTCGTTTTGGTTTTAACCGGCCCAGCATCCGGATAATACTTTCTTTCAGGGTGGTTCCTCTTACGATGGAGTCATCGATTACTACTAATGTATCAAGACCGGGCCTCACTGTTCCGTAGGTAACATCATAAACGTGTTGCACCATTTCATTACGGCTGCTGTCTTCAGTAATGAAGGTCCTCATCTTTACATCCTTGATAGCGATCTTTTCAATCCGGATACGGCGATTAATAATTTCAGTGAGTTTCTCCGGGTCGTATTCCTTGCCCCAGCTTAATATCCTTTCTACTTTTATTTTATTGAGGTAGGCTTCCATTCCTTTTACCATTCCATAAAAAGCGGTTTCGGCTGTATTGGGTATAAAAGAGAAAATGGTATTCTTCAGATCGTGGTCAATCGCATTCAATACAGGTTCGCTGAGATTATAACCTAATGCTTTTCTTTCTTTATAAATCTTCTCATCACTTCCCCGTGAAAAATAAATACGTTCGAAGCTGCAGGCTTTTCTTTCCTTCGGTTCCAGTATCTGTGCTATTTCGATCTCGCCTTTTTCATTTACGATGAGAGCTTGTCCCGGCATTAATTCCTTCACTTCATTCTCACCTACATTAAACGTGGTACGGATGGCGGCTCTTTCCGAAGCAGCTACCACCACTTCATCATTGATATAATAATAAGAAGGACGGATGCCATGTGCATCCCGGAAAACAAAACCAATACCATTACCGGTAAATCCGCCGACATGAAAACCACCGTCAAATAAAGGCAATGCTTTCTTCAACACTTTCTTTATATCCATCTTCTCGGGCGATGCTTCATCTTCCCTGCACAAAAAAGTATGCATCAGTTCGATCATTGCTGCCAGGTCACTGAAGCGAAGGGTAGGGTGAGGTTCTTTACCGATGAGGGTAAAGAGGTCATCGGAATTAACGAGATTAAAATTGCCGGCCAATGCCAGGTTGCGGGTGGGGATGGTATCCCGGTTGATAAACGGGTGGCAGTATTCCAACTTGTTTTTACCCTGTGTGCCATAACGGAGATGCCCGATCAATACCTCACCTAAAAATTTTACATGCCCTTTCATCAGTCCCGGATGACTTTTGATATTGGGATGATATTGTTCCAGTTCATCGATCTCTTTTCCTATTTGCTGAAAAATATCGGCGATCGCCTGTGGTGCATTACTGCGGATGCGCTGCATAAAAGGATAACCGGGTTCGACATTCAGTTTTAACGCTGCTACCCCGGCCCCATCCTGGCCCCGGTTGTGCTGTTTTTCCATCAACAGGTATAACTTGTTGAGGCCCCACAGTACGGTACCGTACTGCTGCTGGTAATAAGAGAAAGATTTTCTTAACCGGATGAATGCAAGACCGCATTCGTGTTTGATCGGGTCACTCATGTACGCCACCTTAATTTGAGAAGCCGCAAAGGTAGGCGATTGAGGCGAGACGATTTCATTAATTCCTTATCCATTGGCCGTGTTGGCAGAAGATGTGTTTGTGCCGGCCTCGTCCCCCTTAACTTGAACGCTTTTACTACGGCTTTGATAGGGAGTATTCATTAAGTATTTATACAGTGAGTTAGTGCTTTAAGCGGGGGTGGCTTAGGCCAAACCCCAGCACCTGTTGATTTGCATGGATGAAAGGATGCCAAACAGAACAAAAGAGCAAAATACTCAGGATAACTGAGCAAAAAATTCTCCAGGAGACTCATAAATATTTTTGACATTTTTTAGTTTGATGAATATTTTTTCCTGATTCTCATCATGCCATAGAACGTCGATGCGTATATATTTCCTTTTGAATCCTGCGACAAGTCGAATATATATGAACTGGGTATTTTCGAATTTAAATTGTGATAATTTTCCCAACCGCCATGTAGGTCAAACCTGACAAGTCCTGCCTCATTGGTTCCAATCCACAAAACATTTTCAAATCTGTCAAACAAGATTGAATTAATATGATTTGCAGGAAGCCCGGAATTGCTGTCATTGTAATGCAACCACTTTTCATCTTTTGTCAACACAGCAAATCCTTCCTGTGGCCTGTTTCTTTCCTTATGGGGTTCATAAGCATATAAAGAAAAATAGATGTTACCATCGTTATCTTCGGTGGCTCCGGATATACAAGTTTTATTAATGGGCGTATTCGTTTTATTGAACTCAGTTACTTTATTATTGGTATCAATCATAATGCTGCCACTGAACGTGCCGATCCATAATCTATGCCTTTTATCTTTGTAGGCATAGTAAACTTTATCCGACGGGAGTTGCTTTATCCTATCTTTATTTATTAATTCCCATTTATTATCCTTCCATAACAACAGACCCTGGTCATCACAAAACAAAACTTCCCCGCTTTCAGCCCCGATTATATTATAGGCTCCGTCAATCCCTGTCTGACTCAGGTCAACTTTTTCCCAGTTGGTATTATTATATTTATAAATGACCTTATTTGCATATACCCACTTATTATTTTGTTTATCTACAGCGATGGCATGAACCGATTCACCTTTCTCAAATGGTGAATTACTTTCATTAAATCTTGTTATTTGTGTACCGTCAAATTTCACAAATCCATTATGGGTCGCATACCATACAATGTTGTCTTTGTCCACAATGGATATGGTACTCATATCATTGGGGAGTTGGGAATTTTCATTTTGCCAAACTGTAATTTCATATGTATGTAGTGACGGGTTGCTATATTTATAGTTCTTATTATAAACTTCTGGCGTACCCGGGTTCTTCGTGTTTTCATTCACATTACCTGGGTCAACTCTCCGGATTTTGCCTACCAGCAGGTCATTTGAGATTTCAAAAAAAACATTAATGGAAGAACTGACAGCTTTGTTCCCTTCTTTTGCCGGAATCCATTTACAATCGTTTAAAAGAGCTATAATATCCTTTGTTAATTTATTATTGGATGCATCAGTATGGCTTAGTACACAGCCTTTCCCCAACGAGTCAACCAGTATTTGAAAGCCCACTTTCCCTTTTCCACCTTTGAAATTATAGGTTGAGTTGAGTTTATCTGAAAGCGTTTTAAAAACATCAGCATCATAATTAGCTTTAGGGTCACCACAGTCCAAACAAAATTGATCAGGATTACATCCTTCAACCTTTTGAGGAAAAACATTTTGGGCAGGAAGGTTCTGATATATAAAAACCAGTGAAAGGATGATGCGGGTTATTCTTTTCATTTATCGAAATTAAATATTGCTGATAATAGGGTGAGCTTGCTGTCATTATAAATTGTTACGGCAAAGCTTTGGCATAGTTAGAGCAAACCTGAAAACATAAGTACATATATAAATACACGTCCGAAGACTGAAGAATACCTTTATAGATCATCCCACCTCTTTCCTGGTGGATAGTTTCAACCACCAGTTCACTCCAGGGAATTATAACCCTGAAAAATAGCTTTATTCGGATTTGTTATCATTTTTTTTACCCCAGGACAAGCCATAGGCGGCACGGATATTAAACCAATTATAGTTGTAGCCATTACCGGCATAAAGGCCATCATAATGATGAAGATTATAATAAGCTGATACTTGTATAAACTGCCCACTACCTAATTTTAACTTTGAACCCCCACCTGCTCCAAACGTAAAACCATTTTGATTAGTGCCGGTACTGGGAGAATAATAATGAGAAATACCGGCATCAGCATTTAAGAACAGTATATCCTGATAAATAAAACCAATTACCCCCAGCCTGATGGGTAAAAAAGTTACTTTCTGATCGGAGTAAATTTTATTGGAAAAACTTTGATACCCAATATGAAATTGAGCACCTACCGGACCTGAGAATTTTACATTGTATTCCAAGCTGCCTCCAAAACCAAGGTTGGCCTTTCCAAAACTCTCGGTCGGAATACCTAAATCAGGGCCGATACTAATTGAATGAACTATTTGTCCAACCGAAAAATGAACGCACAGCGTAAAAATAAAAGTGAGCACTTTTGTTTTCATAATTATTATGTATGTTGAATAATTATCTTTGAATTTCCCGTCGTCTTAACAGTTTTTATTTCGTTTGACATTTTCCTCAAATATTTTTCGAATAGGTTTTATCCCCTTTCCCAATATATTTGTTTCTTTCATTAAATCTATGAGTTTAATAATTTCCATTTCGAACTCTCTATTCTTACCAACTTCTTCAATATTTACTTCCCATACTGCGCCCGAACCTCCCCACATATCTACACCATTCAGGAACTTTATAAACTGTTCGTCTTTTTGTTGTTCTAATAGTCCAATTAAGGTCTGAGCGACTTGAGCTTGAGCAATCAAACTGGCATTACTGAGGATTTGTACAAGGTTTGTTAATATAATCAGGTAACTCTCACGATATGTAAGTGTTAATTCTTTGTTTCTATATTTGTTATTAAATTTAAACATCTTAGAAAGGCTTTTTAAGAATGATATTAGCAGGATTACTTAGTTGATTATAATTCTGATATAGCTCTAACGGAAGCCCACCAGTTTTTCCGTCTGCTTTAGCTGCAAACCATCTACCAATTCGAATATTTTTAAGTGGAATATTGCCTCGTAATAAATATTGACCCGTATTTTTCTTCAACTTCATCTTGTAAATATTCTAATCTGTCAGCGTCAGATGAAAATGATTTTATCTTTTGAACAGTTTCTTTGTCAAGAGAAAATAAAACACCTAAACATGACATATTTTATTGCTTTAAATTATTCAAAGGTCCTTTAAACGTGACGTATAGCGTCAGTTGTAAAAAATCGTTGCTAACCCAAATATACACAACGTGAATAAACCAAACCTTGTAGTCTGCTGCCAATATTCTACAGCAATGCTTTTTTTGTATTGGTGTTGTTTTCTCGTTTGTATTCACTGTAGCTCGGATATAATTAAAGACTCACCGCCATCTTTACGTTTCGTTGTTATGAAGCCTTCGGCCAAATAAGTCATAACAACGGCGACTATATAAGGTATAAAGTATTTCAATTCGCCCTGATCACATCAACCTCCCGTAAGGCGAATGTTCATTACTTTGTCGTAGAATTTTTCAAGGATAACATTTTTCTTCCGGGTCTTTTCGTCCTATCAAAAGGAGAAAGCAGTCCAAAAAAAATGAACCCGGTTTTGGGTTCATTTCCATTTATTCAGTGCAGACTTTTAGAAGCCCTTCGCATCTGTAGTATTATATTTCTGTATCAGCGGGCATTCGGCTGCAGCAATATTATCCACCATGATGTAGTAGGTGGGAATGATTGCTTTCATCCATTTATCCAGCGCTTTTGATTTTTTTTGCTCCAAAGCAAAACCGGCAATCTTACTATAGTCATCTTTCAGGTTCATCCGGTGCGGTTCGGAACGGGATTTCAGGTAAATAATGCGGGCCCCTTTTTTGCCCTGCTCATTGGTAAAGGCTACGGGTTGTGAATAATCACCCACTTTCATTTTGCTGATAGCGGCTACCATATCCTTATCTAATTCATCAATGGTAACATAGGTATCACCATCACGGCTCATAACAAAAGCTCCCTGGAATTTTTGTGCATCATCTTCACTATACTTCGTTGCTGCTTCATTAAATCCAATGGTTCCGGCAATGATCTTTGAACGTACGGTATCCAATTTATTGATAGCAATTTTTATTTCGTCATCCGTTACCGGGGGAATGCGAAGGATATGGCGAACTTTTGCATTATCACCATTTCTTTCTTCCATCATAATAAGATGATAGCCAAATTTAGATTTTACCGGTGCTGATATCTCTCCTTCTTTTAATCGAAAAGCTGTTGACATAAAAACAGGATCCCATGTTTTTTCCGAGCGGTTGATCTCATATAATCCACCTCTTTCTTTACTGCCCGGATCTTCTGATACTTTCATGGCGAGCTGAGAGAAGGTAGTCAATTTTGATTCGATCTGCTTCTTATAGTTGGTCATCTCGCTGATAATATACTGCTCCAGGTCTCTTGAAGCTTTAGGATATAAAACGATCTGTCCTATTTCCAGTTCTGATTCATAAAAAGGTAAACTATCCTTGGGTATTTTATCAAAGAACGCTTTTACTTCAACAGGTGTAATGTGGACGTTCTCCACCACTTTTCTTTGCATAGCATCTGCCAGCTTTCTTTCTTTCACTGATTCTCTTGCATCATCCTTGATCTGGTAAACTGTTTTACCTGCCACTTCTTCCAATGCTTCAATTGTTCCCACCTGGTTAACAAAATAACGGATACGCTGATCCAGTTCAGCTTCTACTTCTTCATCGGTTACCGGCAAAGAATCCTTTTCTGCCTGCAGCATCATTACTTTTGATATCAACGCCTGTTGTGTAAGCAGGCATTCAGCACTGTCAGGAAGTGTTTGTCCCTGCCGCTGCATATCAAGTATGGAGTTGCGGATATCCGATTGAAGAATGATACGGTCGCCGACAATGGCAACTATTTTATCTGCTACCGCTTTTTTAGGTTGTCCCTGTGCTGTAACAGTGAAGGCAATGACAAGGAAAAAAGCAGTTATTATTTTTTTTGTGTAATACATGATTTCAAAAGTAGTTTTCTATAAAAGAGAGAAGGGGTCAGCCACGGGTATTTAACAAAAATTTCAGTTACGGGAATGAGTTAAGGTATCGTAACCCGCTACTCACAACCCATAACTATTTTATAAAGTTCTTTTTACTTCCTCTTCTTCATATGCCTCTACCACATCTCCCACCCGTGTATCAATGTAGTTTTTGATCGTCAATCCGCATTCCATACCGGCCTGCACTTCTTTTACATCATCTTTAAACCGTTTCAACGAGGCCAATTCTGCTACAGCGCCTTCACCAGTTGGATACACTACAATACCATCCCGGATAAGACGGATCTTGGAATCACGTTTAATTTTTCCATCTCTAACGTAACAACCTGCAACCGTAGCCTTATCAAATTTGAATACATCCTTGATTTCTACGTTGGCCACGATCTTCTCCTGCATCTTCGGTTCCAGCATGCCTTCCATCGCACTGCGTATCTCATCAATCGCCGTGTAGATGATCGAATACAATTTAATTTCCACCCCTTCATTTTCTGCCAGTTTATTAGCCTGGCCGGATGGACGAACATTAAAACCAATGATCACCGCATCAGAAGCTGTTGCTAATACTACATCACTTTCTGATATCTGGCCCACACCTTTCAACAGCACCCGTATGGCAATTTCTTCGGTAGATAGTTTTTGCAATGAATCACTTAAGGCTTCTACTGAACCATCCACATCACCCTTGATGATGACATTCAATTCTTTGAAATTACCCAGTGCCAAACGACGACCGATTTCATCAAGCGTAATATGTTTCTTCGCCCTTATACCTTGCTCTCTTAATATTTGTGCCCGGCGGTTAGCAATTTCTTTAGCCTCTGCTTCATCTGCATATACTTTGAATTTTTCACCAGCCTGCGGTGCACCATTCAATCCTAGTATAACTGCCGGTGCCGAAGGACCAGCTGCTTCTTCTTTTTTGTTTCTTTCATTGAACATCGCTTTTACACGGCCATAGTGCTGACCACTCACGACGAGGTCACCCGCCTTTAATGTTCCGTTCTCTACCAATACGGTAGCTACATAGCCGCGACCTTTATCCAATGATGCTTCAATAATAGTTCCGGTAGCTTCCCGGGATGGGTTGGCTTTAAGATCTAATAGTTCTGCTTCGAGCAAAATCTTTTCGAGCAGCTTATCAATGTTCAATCCTTTTTTGGCCGACAATTCCTGGCTTTGGAAT
>DASVOE010000170.1:0-63038 GCA_036383515.1 Chitinophagaceae bacterium
TTATTACAGGGTGCTGGTGGTATGAATATGTATGATGCGGAATGGTTGAATGAATTGCTGTGTGAATTAAAACAACAGGATATTATCTGTATAGCCGATGAAGTGATGACAGGATTTGGGAGAACAGGTAACCTCTTTGCATCGGAGTATATGCATCATAAACCGGATATTATTTGTTTATCCAAAGGATTAACCGGTGGAAGCCTGGCACTTGCCATCACCGCCTGTTCACAAAAAATATTCGATGCCTTTTTGAGTGATGACCTGCATAAAACATTTTTTCATGGCCATTCTTATACGGCCAATCCTATTGCCTGTGCAGCGGCATTAGCCAGTCTCGATCTGTTACAAAAAGAAGAATGCCTCAATAATATTGAATACATCGCTGAATCAAATGCCCGTTTTGTAAAAGAAATATCGGCGCATGCAACCATCAGGAATGCCCGAAGCCTGGGAACGATACTTGCTTTTGAGTTTGACTCCGGCAAAAATGATTACCTGAGTACGATAAAAGACAAAATAATACAGTTGTCCCTGCAGGAAGGCGTTTTTCTCCGGCCATTAGGCAATACTGTTTATATCATGCCGCCGTATTGCATCTCTCCTGTTCAATTGGAAAAAGTATATGCAACCATCAGAAAGATCATTGCAACTTTTATCCAGGCATAAAAAAAGCCGCTCATGGGCGGCTGGTAAAAAGTTCATTGCTGCTATTAAAAATGCAAAGGAACAGCTACCTGTGTTTTATCCCAGGCAATATTCATTGTATTGTCAGCCGCAAAACTGATCGTTAATTGTTCGACAGTTTTATCCAGCTTTTTAACCGGCACCTTTACCTGTGCCACATCTTTATCTTTGTTTTTATCATAATCATAAGCGCCCCATTGTCCTCCTTGTGCGTTAAGAATGATCGTCCACTCTTTTTCATTGGGAATAGCAAATAAAGTATACGTACCTGCTTTAACTTCTTTACCCGCAAATTTTACATCGTTGCTGAATGTAATCGTAGTCGCTTCATCTGCTCCTACCCGCCAAACTTTTCCATATTTCTCAAGCCCACCGAAAATATCGCGGTCTTTTTTATACGGACGGCCATAGGTTACCGTGACTTTCCCATTACTTACCGTATCATGAGGGCTTTTGCGCTGAGCACTGGCAGAAAGCGCAACAAACGCTGTGAGTAATAACAGAACTGATTTCATATAAATTTTATTTAGTTTAAAAATGAGACTATGAAATTAAGAGAAATCAATCCAGCAATATTAACCGCTGGTCAATTATTCTCCACCAATTTTTTCAGCTTGTTTAAGCCCTGCTCCATTTGCGGACCATATTGTTTTTCAAACAGCAAGCTCGAAAATTTTTCCCAGGGATACCAACCCAGCTTGAAATCCATATACCACTGAAGTGAAACCCCGCTCACACTATCACCTGGCATCATATTCCAGCCCGTTGTGATGACCTGTTTGGCAGCACCAATTGATTGTGCCACAACAGCGCTGTCATTTATGGCTGTGATAATAAGTCCCTGTCCTCTTTTTTTGTTCGCCATAATTCCCTGCGGCTTTCCTTCCACCATAATTAATGTTGAAGAGTCCGTTCCCGGGTACCAGTTTTTCCAGTTCGGCGGTTGGGCTATTTGTTCCATTACTTTTTCCTTTGCAGCATGGATTCTTACGGCTCTTGAGATCCGGATATGGGAAGGAATGAATAATGAAATAACGGTGATCAGCAGGAAAAGGAAAACAAAACTGATGATAGCTAGTTTAATAAGTTTCACAGTTGAAATTGTATTAATAAATTGATTACTCCCACTTGATCACTCTCACTAAAACGATATAAATGATCAGCATCCAGATACCCAGTATGCCAATCTCCTTTAAACAATCGCTGAGATGCAATCCTTCAAAAGAAATTTTACGGATCGAATTATTGAATTGTGTCAGTGGAAGTATATTACAAATCTGCTGTAGCCATTTTGGAAAAACTTCTACCGGGAAAAAAGTACCGGACAACATCATCTGCGGAAATCCAAACAGGTTAATCAGCAACGGGATGGAGGTATCCGTTTTTACAACACTGCTTATTATCAATCCTACTCCCATGAGCAGGAACAGCATAATGATGGACATAAAAAGTATTTCAAAAAAAGTAACAGCTCCATGATACAGGGTGAAGTTCAAAAAGAAGTAACCGAACAATACCAGCACCACCACGTTCATCAGTTGAAAGAACAGGCGGCTCATTCCGATCCCCAACAGGATATTGATCTTATTGACCGGTGATGCATAAAAACGTTTTAGCACCAGTTGCTCTCTTAATCCAAAAAATGTAAAAGCAATACCAAACAACGTAGAGAAGAGAATGGAAAACCCCAATTGCCCGGGAAGAATAAAATCGATCTGGCGAAAAGGACGCACCGAAGCAACAACAGGTTTATTGATTTGAATAAATTCTTCTTTGTTAGTGGAAAATATATGTTCCATTTTCAATTTTACATACTCCAGCTCATGCATGGTGGCAGGAATAGTATTATTGCTGGCCGAAGTAGACCTTACATTGACAGCATAATGAGATTTACCTGTAGTATCCGTGGATCGTTTGATATCAATAATAGCAGACAGTCTTCCTTTTACAAGGTCTTTCTTCATCGCTGAACTGTCCGGATAATTAATGATCCGCAGCAACGGATGATTTTGCATACCGATATAAAATTCATTCGCTGTATCAGCTCCCGGGGCCATCGTAACCCTGAAAGTGGATGGACCTCCGCTACCAAAGGCACCAAAGATCAAAATAAAAATGATAGGGAACAGCAAACTGAATACAATAGCAGTAGGATGATTGAAAATGGCTCTGAAGCTGGCACGGGTAATGGCCCACAATGCTTTTGACTGACTATATGGTTGGCTCATGAAAAGAGTTGAGAGGCAAATGTAAGCCTCATCTCCGAACTACGTTCTTACCCAATCACTTTATTCGGCTATCTCCAAAGGAGAGGGCCGCCTAATGAATAAAAAACTCAAATGGCAACCTGGCCTGCACCGTATTGCTCATTTCCTTTATTTTTTTAAGTTGCTGGTACAATTTATAATTGTCTTCGCCTATTTCCTGTTTTACCTGTTCGTTATAACTTAACGGAGTTGATTTTCCAAAGATCTTCTCCAACAAACCTTGTGGTTCCGGAAATTCTTTTACCTGGTAATCCGTCAATTTGGCCATAGAGGCTGCCGACTTCACCGCATCTTCAATTCCGCCAAAACGATCAATTAATCCAATATCAATAGCTCGCAGTCCTGTCCATACCCTGCCCTGTGCAATACTGTCAATATATGCCGTATCTTTTTTGCGTCCATCAGCTACTCTTTGTTTGAATAATGTATAAATTATTTCGATCTCTTTTTGGATCAGTTGTTTTTCTTTTTCATTCATGGGCCTGGTAATCGTCATCGCATCTGCATAAGGTCCCGTCTTCACGCCATCAAAAGTGACACCTAATTTGTTTTTAAAAAACCCTTCCATATTAGGAATGATACCAAATACACCAATGGAACCTGTAATGGTATTTCGCTGCGCAAAAATGCTGTCTGCAGCACAGGCAATGTAATAACCACCGGAAGCCGCCACATCACCAAAGCTTACGATCACTGGTTTTTCTTTTTTGGCTAATGACAGTTCTCTCCAGATATTCTCACTGGCCATAGAACTTCCTCCACCTGAGTTGATCCTAAACACAATCGCTTTAATGGTTTTATCAAGCCTCGCTTTGCGTATCAGTGTACGGTAATGATCGCTGCCGATATTTTCCTGGTCACCTTTACCGTCTACAATATCCCCTTCAGCATAGATCAATGCGATCTTTTCACCCCCTGATTTTATATATTTAGCCGCTTCCATGTAAGCATTGATCGTAATAAAAGAAATACGCTGGTACTTGTCGATCTTCAGTTTGTTTTTTATTTCGTCTTTTACTTCATCGTCATATTTTATTCCATCCAGCAGTTTGTTATCCACTGCATCTTTCGCCGTTTGGATCACTCCTTCATTGGCCAGCTGTCGGAGTGTAGCAGTGTCTATTTTTCTTACTTCTCCCGTTTTTATCAACAGGTCATCATAGAGATCATTCAGCCATACTGTGGTTTGCAGTTTATTTTCTGCTGTCATCTTTTCTACCCGTAATGGTTCGGTCGCACTTTTAAATTTACCGGCATAGAAAATTTGTGGCTGAATATCGAGCTTATCAAGTGTCCCTTTTAAAAAGACATAATCTACGCTATAGCCTACCCATTCCAATGCACCTTGCGGGCTTACATATATTTTATCTGCTACGTTGGCTATGCTGTATGTTTTTTGAGTAATGACATCTCCATGGGCAATAATGAATTTACCACTGGTTTTAAAATCAAGCAAAGCATCTCTTATTTCACTACTGGCTGCAAAACCATTAGGGCTTGGGTTAGCCTGTATATAAATGCCTTCGATATTTTTATCTTTTTTTGCCGTATGCAATAAGCGGATCACATCATACAATCCGGGTGTATCCTTATCATCATCACCACTTAATACAGCAAATGGATTTTTTTGCAATTGCTCTTTATACAGTTGACCAAGGTTCAACACCAGCACGGAGCCCTTGTCCACCTTTGGTTTACCTTTCGAAGTCAGTCCGCTAATAAAACCTATCAATAAAAAAAATCCGAGGACAGTAAATATGACGAGGGCTAAAAACGATGCAAAAAAGGTTTTGAAAAAATTACGCATACATTCATTTCTTGATGAACCCCAAAAATAGAGATATTTGTTGCAGTAGCTGAAAAGTTAACAGAGATGGGTATTGATAGAAGCTATACACGACGAAAAGGGATCAGTGACCCAATGAACTTAAAAATCCGGCATGAATAAAGCATATTTATTGACAGGTGGCAACCTGGGAGACAGGAAAGAAAATTTATCCATCGCCCGAACGCTGATCAAACAACAGGCTGGGCATATTCATTCCGCTTCTTCGTTATATGAAACAGCGGCATGGGGCAATACCGATCAACCGGCTTTTTTAAACCAGGCGCTGGAATTACATACTAAATTAAATGCCCGGCAACTTATTCGCCGTATATTAAAACTGGAAAAAGGAATGGGTCGTGTGCGGGATGAAAAGTATGGGCCCCGTATCATTGATATTGATATTTTGTTATTCAATGATGAAAAACATAACTATCCTTTTTTAAAATTGCCTCATCCCGAAATGCAGAACCGTCGTTTCGCCTTGTTGCCACTGGCAGAAATTGCACCGGGTATGATTCATCCCGTATTAAATAAAACGATCGTTCAGTTGTTAGAAGAATGTGCTGATGAATTACCGGTAAAAAAGTATTCCTGATTTTTTCCACAAACTATCATTGTCAATTCTATGGCTCTGCATTTAAACCTATTTTGCAACCCGTCACCATTTTTTGACTTTTGACTTTTGACTTTTGACTTTTGACTTTTGACTGAATGAACTACCACTTTATCACCATAGAAGGAAATATCGGCGCTGGTAAAACCACCCTGGCCCATTTATTATCCAAACATTACAATGCCCGGCTGGTACTCGAAGAATTTGCCGACAACCCTTTTCTTCCCAAGTTTTATGAAAACCAGAAATTATATGCATTCCCGCTGGAGCTTTTCTTTATGGCCGAACGGTTCAAACAAATGAAAGAATTGCTGCAGCAAAAAGATATGTTCCAGAGCCTCACGATTGCCGATTATCTTTTTACCAAATGCCTGTTATTTGCAAAGGTGACCCTGCCTGATGATGAGTTCCGGTTATACCAGCGATTATTCGACATTATCGGTCAGCAACTCACCCAACCGGATATCCTGATCTACCTGCATGCACCGGTACATAAACTACAATCCAATATTAAAAAACGTAACCGTTCGTATGAACAGAATATTCCCGACGATTATTTATTTAATATACAGGAAACATATACCCATTACATCAAACAGCATAATATCAAAACATTGTTTGTGGATGTGAGTAATGCCGATTTTCTCGGTAATGAAAAACATTTACAGCTCATCATCGATGCCCTGGATAAGGACTATGAGGACGGACAGCATTATCTGACGTTGCCATAATTGAAAATTGATTAATGTTCATTAATAAAGCTCCGTGTTCCTAACTTCGCCTATCAATGGACGATAACCAGCAGATTACACAGGTCACTAACGACCCCTTTGCAGCAGTACGGATCCCGGAATTTAAAAATTTAATGCTCGGGAGGTTTACTTTCATCATGTCGCTCCGCATGATGAGCACACTGGTGGGCTGGTGGATCTATGAACTCACCCACGATCCTTTTGCGATCGGGCTAATTGGTTTATCGGAAGTGATCCCTGCTGTATCCATGGCACTCTATGCCGGGCATGTGATTGATACCAGTGAAAAAAGAAAAATGCTGCTGAGAGGTATCTCCTTGTATGCCTGCATAGCTTTACTGTTGTTATTACTCTCTACACCTTTCACTGCTGGTTATGTCAGTAATAGATACATTGCTATCGTTATTTATGGTTTGATATTCTGCACCGGCATGATCCGGGCTTTTACCGGGCCTGTATTTTCTGCTGTGCTGGCCAGCGTAGTGCCCAAACAATTGTTGCAAACCGCTACCACCTGGAACCAGGGCACCTGGTTGGCTGCATCTGTAACCGGGCATGCCAGCGGTGGATTTTTGATTGCATTAATAGGCATCAGCGGTACGCTCATCGTCATTTGTTCCATGATGCTCGTCGCTGTTTTTGTGCTCAGTTACCTGAAATCCAAACCCGCCTTTCAACAAACCGGTGAAAAGAAAACATGGGAAAGTGTAAAAGAAGGATTACGGTTTGTATTTAAAACAAAAGAGATACTCGGCGCTTTTTCGCTTGATATGTTTGCAGTTTTATTTGGTGGCGCTGTAGCCATGGTGCCGGTATATGCAAAAGATATTCTGAAGATCGGCCCGGTTGGCTTTGGCTGGTTGAATGCTGCGATTGATATCGGCGCTATCTGCAGTGTGATCTTACTCACGTTTTACCCGATGAAAAAAGCACAGGGCAAAAAATTATTATTTGCCGTTGCAGGTTTTGGGTTATGTATTATTTTATTTGCTGTATCCAAATGGTTCCTGCTTTCTTTCGCTGCCTTACTCACTGCAGGTATGCTTGATGGACTTAGTGTAGTGGTAAGAGGAACAGTAATGCAATTAAAAACACCTGATCACATGCGGGGTCGGGTGAGCAGTGTCGGTTCCATGTTCATCAACTCCAGCAATGAACTCGGGCAATTTGAAAGTGGATTAGCTGCACGGCTCATGGGTGTGGTGCCTTCAGTTATTTTTGGCGGTTGTATGACGCTGGCCGTTGTTATCATTACATGGTGGAAGGCGCCGACCTTGAGGAAGTTTGAGTATTAAAGCCGCCTATCCCTTCCTACCCCGATTGCTATCGGGTCTTCATCGTTCTGCTCATGACCTGGCTTGGTTACCACATAGGATATAGACCACAATAGTAAGACACATAGCTCTATGTGAAATGCTATGTTCCTATATGTCTATGTGGTTCCCAAATATGACTAAATCTAATTCCTTATCTAGAGTTCCTGGAATTTGAATAATACATGGGTTCACTGCAATTGCTTTTCACGGATCTTGAATTCTTCCAAATCAATCAGTCCAAGATATTTCCGGATCAATTCTTCATCGAATTCAGCACGATGATTCATCTTCATAAGCAATTTTCGCTGATGCTCTAAGAGTTCCAGGTAAACGCCTTGAAAATGTTGAAGTGCATTTTCGTTGGTGCGATCTGTATTTTCAAATTCCTCGCCCAGGAGTTTCATATCAATTTTCAATCTTGCATGCAGGTTATTGAGGTGTTCATTGTCAGGCAACTTCCCATCATACTTATCATTTAAATATTGCAAAGAGTATTGTGCAATCTTTTTTTGAATGATTATTTCCTGTTTTTGTTCCGGTATCAAATTATCATTATCCTCAAGGTTTACTTTGCGGATCACCCACGGCAGTGTTAGTCCCTGTAAAACCAATGTGACAAGGATGACAATAAATGTAATAAAGAGAATAAGGTTACGATAAGGAAAAGCCTGTCCTTCATCAATCAGCAATGGTATAGACAGCGCAGCAGCCAGCGATACCACCCCACGCATTCCTGCCCATCCAAAAATAATGGGACCCTTCCAGCCCGGATTTGGATCAGCTACTGTAATAAAACGACTCATAAAACGGGTGAATGCCGCAGCGCCAAAGGTGCAAGCCAGCCGGGCAATAATTAATACCAGTGAAATGGCCAATCCATACCAAATGGCTCTTCCTAAACTAATATCGCCAAGTTGTTTTGTGATTGAAGGCAGTTGAAGCCCGATTAATAAAAAGATCAACCCATTTAATACAAAGACAAGACTGGTCCATACATTAACGCCTTCGATCCTGCTGCGGTAATTGAGCATCGTCTGTCGCTTGCCCGATAGAAGAAGTCCGCCGGAAACAACAGCCAGTACGCCTGAAAAATGAAAATGCTCCGCAGCATAATACATACAGTAAGGAGTTGCCAATGTTAAAACAATTTCTATACTGGGCGTTGTTGGCAGCCAGCGGTGAATGGCATAGAAAATAAATCCAATAGCAACACCGATCAGTATTCCTATGACAATGACCAGGAAAAAACTTGTTGCTGCCTGTTGAAAATGAAACTGCCCGGTGATCACTGCTGCCAATGCAAAACGAAACACGATCAGGGAAGAGGCATCATTCAATAAACTTTCACCTTCAATTATGCTGACCAGTAGCTTAGGTGCCTTTACCTGCCGGAGAATGGTTGTTGCTGAAATAGCATCGGGCGGCGACACGATACCTCCGAGCAGAAACCCCAACGCTAATGTAAAACCGGGTATTAGCGCATAAGATGCAAACGCAACCACACAGGAAGTAATAATAACAATGGGAAATGCAAAGCTTGTAATTATCCGTCTCCATTTCCAAAACTCTTTCCAGGATATTTGCCAGGCCGCTTCGTAAAGTAGCGGCGGAAGAAAAATAAAGAAAACCAATTCCGGGTCAATGGTAATCTGTGAAAACCTTGTTGTAAAACTCAACAACAATCCACCCACCACAAGTACAATAGGATAAGCCAGGCGCAATTTATTGGCAAGCATTACCAGTGCCAGGATGATCAGGACGAGATAGACGTATTCTATAAATTGGCTTTGCATTGAATGAATGTTTATATAAAAATAACGAAAGCCCCGTTTGAGGGCTTTCGAAAATATATAATTGATGATGATCAGCGACCAACAAGTTTTTGCAGCTGTTCAGGATAACGTTCTCCCTGCACTTTAATTTTTGATGACGCATCCTCAATCTCACGAAGTTCATCAGCTGTGAACTCAATATTAATTGAACCGATGTTTTCTTCCAAGCGATGCAGCTTTGTTGTTCCGGGAATAGGAACGATCCATGGTTTCTGTGCAAGTAACCATGCCAATGCGACTTGCGCAGGTGTTGCATTCTTCTTTTGAGCAATATTATTCAGCAGATCAATCATTGATTGATTTGCTTTGCGTGCCTCTGGTGAAAAACGAGGAACAATGTTTCTGAAATCGGAACTATCAAATTTTGTGTTCTCATCAATTTTTCCTGTCAGAAAACCTTTGCCCAACGGGCTGAAGGGGACAAAACCAATTCCAAGCTCTTCAAGTGTTGGTAATAATTCATCTTCGGGCTGTCGCCACCATAAAGAGTATTCACTCTGTAACGCAGCAACGGGTTGTACGGCATGTGCTTTCCGAATTGTTTTTACACCCGCTTCTGAAAGACCAAAATGTTTCACCTTACCTTCTTTAATAAGGTCCTTCACTGCGCCTGCCACATCTTCGATCGGAACATCGAGGTCAACACGATGCTGGTAAAACAGATCGATGGCATCAATTCTTAATCTTTTTAATGATTCTTCTGCAACTTTCTTAATATGTTCAGGACGGCTATCCAGGTCACTCCACCTGCCTTCAGCATTTGACTTCCATCCGAATTTTGTTGCGATCACAATTTTTCCCTTAAATGGTTCCAATGCTTCGCCAACCAGCTCTTCATTTGTAAATGGACCATACACTTCCGCAGTATCAAAAAATGTAATCCCCTTTTCAACTGCCTTTCGAATAAGAGTGATCATTTCTTTTTTATCAGCAGCAGGTCCTAGGCCGAAGCTCATTCCCATACAACCAAGGCCAAGTGCAGAAACTTCAAGGCCACTGGTTCCTAATTTTCTTTTTGTTATCATAAAATCATTTTAAAAGTTTTTAGATTGTTTTGATTACTTATCATATTCTTCCTCCGTTACTTTTTCCAGCCAAACTGTTGCACCTTTATATGTGTTCGTAATTGCGATTTGTATTAATTCATCCTCTTTACTTGCACCATGCCAGTGCGGAACATTCGCAGGGCATTTAATCACCTCTCCTTTTTTTATTATTCGTTTTGAACTTCCTTTCTCCTGGTAGTAACCAGTTCCGTCAATAATAAGTAATATCTGTCCGGCGGGATGTAAATGCCAGTTTGTTCTTGCTCCCCGTTCAAATGTTACACTTCCGACCTGAGTAGAATTTAAGGTGTCTGGCATTATCATTTGATAAAGCCATGCATTACCAGTAAAATTTTCATTTGTGATCTTCTCTCCTTTTAGAAAGATGATATCGGATTTTTTCTTATTGCTCTCATTGTTGCAGGCAAACAATAACAAACAGCAAACAATGAGGATTGTACATTTTTTCATACTAATGATTTATTTCAACTACTTTCCAAAAAAAATTGTGAGCTTTTGTACTGCAAGGGTCACATATCCTGGTTTCCAGTACGTTTCTATATGTGTAGCTCCTTCTATTAAAAATAGCTCCTTGTTTTTTGCATTGATTGCTTTGGTAAACGCATCTTCTGTCATATAATAGGAGTCTGCTTTACTTCCCGCCATCATCAATAAGGGTTGATTAATTAAATCCATGTTGTTCGATGCATCATATACCATCAAGTCGAGCAGGCTGCTCATTGTGTATCTGAATGTGGAATTAGGATGTGCATAGTTTCTATTGTAATAGTAATGACCCTCACGATACAGAGCAAACGGCATTTTGTCTGCCATTTCATCAGTGATTTTTGTATCAGCGGCATAAAGCACTTCGCCTCCAGCCGCTTCTTTTGTCCGGGCATCTGATGCTTGTTTTAATCTTTCCTGTATAGTGGATAGCTGTGAATTCATAAATCCGTTACGACGAACTACACCCGAATTAAACATGCTTAAAGTAGCTACAGCTTTAAAACGTTTATCTGATTGAGCTGCGGTTAAAGAATACCCACCACCGCCACAAATTCCAAACAAACCAATTTTTGCGGTGTCAACGCCCGCAAATTGAGAAATAAAATCTGCCATAGAATGTATATCCTCAATTCGGTTTGCAGGTTTATCTACATTCCTGGGAAAACCTCCGCTGCCGCCCTGATATGCGGCATCTGCGGTGATTGTAATATAACCTTGTTCCGCCAAGTGTTGTGCATACAGGCCTGCAACTTGCTCTTTTACGCCTCCATTTGGATGAGCGATAACTATGGCTGGATATTTATTTGTCGGTTCATAGTTAGGAGGAGTGTAAACATTGGCCGCTATTGTAATATCATTGATTTTATAAGTGACTGGCTTTATGTTTACTTTTCCTTTCACATTTTCAGTTATTGCTCCATCATATACCAAACCATAGGGATTTTTTGGATGCCCACTCTTTAGTTCTTCTTTCATATTCTTTTTATTGTTGGTTTGTAAAATGTCATTCAAAGACTGGCTTTCCTTTAAGCCGACTGTAGATTTGAATACGGCCACCATACCGTTTAATTGTGACTCTGTAAGTCCGTTATAAATACCAACATTTACATGTGAACGTAGCTGATTTTCTGCACCTCCAAGAGCAGCAAGAGCAGATATAGTTGCCAGTTCACGGGTTTTCCAATCCAGGTTATCACGACCAAAGATGTCTCCAAATAAGTGTTCCTTCAGAAATTGATCAATAGCTGGAGCAAACTCATACACTTCGCCTCTCACAGGTTGTCCTATAAGTTTCGTTTGCATTTCTGTTCCAAATTGTAGTTTGTTTTTATCAGCCGGCGGTAATGATGATGGCTCTCTGCCTGGTTGATCATTGATCCCTTTGCCCTTTCTTTCTTTTAAAACAGCAATGAATGAATTGAGCGCATTCAGGCTTCTTGGGAATCCTGTATAAGCATAAAGCTGTATCAACACCTCTTTGATCTCATTTATTGTTAAGCCTGCATCTAATCCGGTATTCAATACTTTTTGCAACTGTACTAAATCTCCTTTAGCTGTAAAAGCTGAAATCGTGATTATACTTTGCTGCTTCATATCTAATGGCTGATTCATATTCATTGCTTGTTGTCCATTTGAGTCTTTAATTAAATCGATTGCAAATAATATCAACACCAGAAAAATTTTTAGTACTCTCATTTCAATATTTTTTTTATCCTTTAAATCAATCCAAATTTTTCTTTTTTAAGAACTCGCTTAAATGATTTGCGATTTCAACGTTATTTAGATCAGACATCAGAAAATGGGTGTTGCCTTTAATTCCTATTTCGGGCAGATGCACCAGTGTAACATCTCCTCCGTGACGATTTACCACATCCCTGAATTGTTTTGCAATAGAAAAGAAAATACGCCACTGTTCCTGACCCGGGTTTATTGAAGGTTCACCAGGAATATTATCACCATAATAAATGATGATCGGAATTTTTGTGAGCTTCATAAAATCTGTTATAGCCACTCTTGGAGGTATAATGGTACGACCGGAAACCTTTATGGTATCAAGTGCTTCGCCCTCAGGAAAAACAAAATCACCACCTGGCTCAAAGGATACAATTGCCTTTATATTATTATTCTTTATCGCAGTGCGCCAACCCGGGCCACCACTTTGAGAATGTGTAACCAGAACGCCTTGCCTTATTTTATCAAACAGCGCAGACACAGCATCAATATTTATTTGAGCTTCGTATGGTCCTGTATTCGGTACCATCTGGCGATAGAACTGGTTCAGGGCTTCTGCATCTTTAGAAAACTGAACTCCCGGATAAAAATTTGGATAAGCACCCAGGCGGAAGATCCCAAACCAAAGTTGTTCATCGGGGTAGCTGTAATGTTTAAAGGTTTTGTACCCCGTGCTGCCCGGCCACGCCTTGGCTGTTCAATCAGGTAAACAGGAAAACGACGACGAAGAAAAATATTTTGATAGCCTTCACGACCATCAGGAGTCGTTTCCCAGGTTTTTGCAGACTGTCCATGTCCATGCCAAAACACCAATGGGAGTTTACGGGCATTCTCCGGTACTTGATAAAAAACATAAGCATGATCGCCATGTAATGTTTGTCCTTCTGAGCTTTGGTTTGCTGGATTAAATGCGCCGTCCTTGATTGGGTCGAATACACCCGGATTAGTAATCACTGTACCGCCAACTGCAAAGCTGCCCTGTTCTTTTATAATTAATGATTCATTGCCCATGCTCTCTTTAGTTGTTGCACATGCGGTCAACAGAATTGAAACAGCAATTGATAAAACAACGACTTGTGTTCTCTTAGCTGTCTTTTTCACATTACTCATAAATAATATTTTTGATTCTTCTGGTTATTATTCATTTTAATTGGCCTGGTCAACTTTGAGAAAGTAAGCGAACCCATCTTCCATACTTCCATGTGGTTGTTGTTTAAGAATTTTATAATTAACAATGACATTGTGCTATTGCAGGGCAAAGGTCTTGGCATTTATTGAGCTCAATGGTATACAGATTACGGATTTATCTACCAATATTACTGATTGGGGAATGCTCACCAATGAAGGGATGAATAATGTAGTAATTTTGAATAGATAAAACGATAATGTATGGATAACCTGTTACGATTTGAAACAGTCAGCGACTACAACGCATTCAACAATAATGAAACACTCCACCCGCTGGTGAGTGTTGTTGACTTGTCCAAAGCAAACCCAAGGAAAGCATCCAGCATGTATTTTGGTTTTTATACCATTTTTTTAAAAGAAGTAAAATGCGGTGATCTGCGTTATGGAAAAAACACCTATGACTACCAGGAAGGAACGCTGGTATTCATTGCACCCGGACAGGTGGTAACCGTTGATAACAGTGGAGAGACTTATCAACCGAAAGGCTATGCGCTGGTCTTTCATCCTGACCTAATACATGGTACTTCACTCGGAAGGCATACTCAGGATTATACTTTCTTTGGCTATCAATCTAATGAGGCTCTTCATTTATCAGATCGTGAAAGGAAAATTATTTTGGACTGTTTTTCAAAAATTGAATATGAATTAGAGCATGCCATTGATAAGCACAGTAAAAGATTGATCGTATCCAATATTGAAATGCTGTTGAACTATTGTGTTCGTTTTTATGATCGGCAGTTTATCACTCGTGATAATGTTCATAGCGGGATATTAGAAAGGTTTGAGCATTTGCTGAACGAATATTTTCAAACAGACAAACCACAAACAATTGGTTTGCCTTCTGTAGCTTATTGTGCAAACGAATTGAATTTATCAGCAAACTATTTTGGCGACCTGATAAAAAAAGAAACAGGCAAAACAGCACAGGAATATATTCAATCGAAAGTGATCGATGTAGCAAAAGAAAAAATATTTGATCAAAATAAATCAGTGAGTGAAATTGCCTATGAACTAGGGTTTAAGTACCCGCAGCATTTTACCCGTTTATTTAAACAACGGGTTGGCCAATCTCCGAATGAATACAGGAGCTTGAATTGATGAGGGACAGAGGCCAGCTCATCACTCCCTTCACCCTAAACCTTCTATCTTTGACCTTACCACTCTTCAAAATAGCCTTTTTTAGGTATAGATATATAGATCCGCAATTCGTATTCTTGTAAACTACTTTTTCCTATCCCCTTGTCACCTGCTGTTTTCATTAATTCACCTCAAAATAATCGCCATGACAACGGATAAACTATTCCGGTATCTTAAAATCGGGGCTATCGTAACACTTATATTTATAGGTATCCTTGGCTCTGTCCTCTTACAAGGTAGTGTCGATCCAAATAGCATGCAAGGTTCCGTGGGCCTGGAAACGCTGAAATCATTGTTGCATTTATTGGTGGTCATTATTATTGGAGGAGTTATTACTTATTTGTTTAAATCAACAGAAGCAACAAGACAACAGGAACAAGCCTTTCTTACCATTCGGATGGCACTGTTTGATAAACTAAACAGGCTTTATCATGAAGTAAAGGACGTAAGAGAAGAATTACGCAAAAACAATCTTTCAACGAAAGGTGGCAATAAACCCGACCTAAATTCCCCCCGGTCAAAAGAAGCATATTATAAAGAAATGGACAGACTACAGGCGTTGAGACGAAGGATTGAAGAACTGAAAAGAGAAGCTATAGCCTTTCCCGCTTTTAATCAGTATAAAATGGTTGGGGTCAGGATCGCCTATATGGAAAAATACCTGGGGAAAATAGTTAGTGAATACGTAATGGCTAAAAAGTACCTGGATGATAATAAGCCTGTTGTTTTTGAAGATCTTAGCTACCTGGTAGAGTTTACCGGCGATGTAAAAAAAATTAAAAGTGAAAATGATGATGAAGAGGAGGATATAAAACTACATAATTCTTTTAAAGAAGATTTTTCAGAACAATTTGGAAAAGTCAGTGCCGATTTAGCAAGTAATGTGTAACACAACAGTTTTCTTTCAGAAATGTAAATTCATTTCTGCAGGAACATTTTTACGCCGTTGTTGCTGTTTAAATATAATTGATGATTCAGAAAGAGTAAGTCAGAATAATACCTGAACTTATATTATCTTAGATTGTTGGTGCGCCACATACCAACAATTGCATAACTTAATCATCATCACATGAACTACACAAGAAATGAATTTTTAAAGCTTACAGGACTTAGTGCAGCCGGTGTTATGGCCGTTACGACTGGCAGCAGTTTTGCAAAAAGTACTGTAGCCAGTGATTTTAAATTTACGTTGGGTTTAGCTTCTTATACTACACGCAATTTTAGCCTGGATGATACTATTAAAATGATGCTGCGTCTTGGCCTTACCAGTGTTTCTTTAAAAGACAAGCATCTGCCATTGAATGCATCTGCAGAGGACATAAAAAAGGCGGCAGACAAAGTAAGAAGCGCCGGTTTGAACTTATATGGCGCCGGTGTAATCTATATGAAGACTGCAACCGAAGTGGAAAATACTTTTGCCTATGCAACCAGTGCCGGGCTGGAAATGATTATTGGTGCACCCAATCATGAGTTATTGCCGCTGGTGAATGAAAAAGTTATCAGCACGAATATAAAGCTGGCTATTCACAATCATGGCCCGGGTGATAAATTGTATGCAAGCCCGGATGACATACATGAAAAAATAAAAAGCCTGGATAAAAGAATAGGATTTTGTATTGATATCGGGCATGTGCAGCGCCTGCATCAAAACCCGGCAGCTATGCTGGAAAAATATAAGGACCGCCTCTTTGATATACACATGAAAGACGTGATAGGAGAAACCGAAGAAAATTCTCCTGTAGAAAATGGCCGGGGCATCATTGATATTCCAAAAGTCTTGAAGACACTGAAAAAAATAAAATACAATGGCAATCTTGCTTTTGAATTTGAGAAGGATGGCAGTGATCCTTTACCGGGTCTGGCCGAATCAGTGGGTTATGTCCGTGGCGTGATTAAAATGATTTGATAAAAATAATTTTTCATTCCTCATGAGCGCAACCTTTCATCGAAGAAAATTTTTAACCTCCGTGATGACCATACCAGCAGCGGGTATGCTGATGAGTGCGAGTGCAAAAGATGAGTATAAAAAAAAGATTAAAGCAAAAGGATTAAAAACAAGTCTTAATGCTTATTCATTTAACAAGGCGCTTACCGATGGCAGCATGTCTATTGCTGAGCTGATTGAGTTTTGTTCGGTTACAGGTTTTGATGGTGTTGACATCACTGCTTATTATTTTAAGGGATACCCGGAAATTCCACCAGACGATTATTTATTTGATATAAAAAGACAAGCATTTAAAGCCGGGCTGGAGATAACCGGCACGGGTGTAAGAAATGATTTTACTATTGCCGATAAGGCCAAACGTGAAGGGGAAGTACAACTGGTAAAAAACTGGATTGAGGCTGCATCAAAAATTGGTGCACCTGTATTAAGAATTTTTTCAGGTACACAAAAAAATGAAGGAATACCAAGAGAGCAGGTAACAGAATGGATGCTGAGGGATATTCAAACCTGCGTGGATTATGGCAAACAGCATGGCGTTATCATTGGCATGCAAAATCATAATGACTTTATTCAAACGGCTGATCAGATTATAAGCATAGTTGAAACAATTAACTCTCCCTGGTTTGGAATCATTTTGGATATCGGCAGTTACAGGATCAATGAGCCATTTGCAGAAATTGAAAAATCAATCCCGCATGCTGTTAACTGGCAGGTAAAAGAAAAAATGTTTATCAATGGCACTCAGGCAGATACCGATTTGAACAAGCTCATAAACATGATTAAAGCTTCAGGCTACCGGGGCTATTTACCCATAGAAACGTTGGGTGAAGGCGATCCGAAAATAAAAGCGAAAGCGTTGTTTGAAAAAATTCAAAAAGCATTATCGTAAAAAATTATTTCATCAAATGGTTTTTTGTGTCCTCACAAACTCTTTCGCAGATGAATCTCTCCATTCCTGTTCGTAGCTAACTCATCATCCCGCTTCACTAACCTCTCCAAAAAGAACTTACCTTCATTATATGTTCGTGAACGCTATAGAAGAGGTGGGAAAATTTACCCGGCCCATTCATACCATTACCAGGAATTATAAAGAAACACTGGTGAATCCCGGCGCAGCTACCTTATTTTTTGTAAATGAAGAAGGCTGTGCCATCACCTGCAAACATGTCATTGACCTGGTGGGCAACCGGCAAGCCATCAACGATCAGTATGCAAAATTTAAAGAAGAAAAAAGTAAGATAGGAAAGAATAACAATTATAACCAGCGTATAAAAGCGCTGGAAGAAGCTTATAAGTATAAAGCAGACAGCCTTATTCAATTAAAAGAATTTTTTGTAGGAGTTAGCACTGATCCTACCTTAACTTATCGCTGGATCAGCCATCCCAGGCACGATCTTTCCATTATCGTTTTTGAGAATTTTAAAAACCCGGCTTATCAATCCTGTGCAAGATTTATAAAAGACAGTACGGCATTAAAGCAGGGTAAATACCTGTGCCGGCTGGGTTTTCCTTTTCCCGAGTTTACCAATTTTCAATACAATGCAACGAATGATGATATTGAATGGACCAATACAGGCAAGATCGAAACACCACGGTTTCCAATTGAAGGAATGCTGACCAGGCATATCATGAAGGATAATGAAATAGCCGGTATTGAATTAAGCACACCGGGCTTAAGGGGTCAAAGCGGGGGACCTTTATTCGACCAGCAGGGTATCGTCTGCGGCATGCAATCCGGGACCAATCATTTGCATTTGGGTTTTGATATGAAAAATGCAGAGATCAAAATAAATGACCGCTTTATAAAAGTTAACAACCAACCTTTTTTAAATGTAGGCCATTGCGTTCATGTTGATATCATCAAAAACTTTTTGAAAGAAAATAATATCCGGTTTTACGAAGAATAAACTCCAGATGATGAGCTTTCCATTCAAAGCAAAAATTTATAAGGTGGGTATCAATCCCTGTGTGAAAGTGCCACAAGTAATAACATCCGGGATGATCGCTACCAAAGGATATATTCCTGTAAAAGGAATGATAGAAAACTACTCTTTTCAGCAAACACTGGTACCGGTGAAGGGCCAGGGTTACCGGTTATATGTAAATGAGCCTATGCTAAAAGGCGGTTCTGTGAAAGTGGGACAGACTGTACATTTTGAGATAGAGCAGGATAACACCACGAAAAAGAAAAACCTGCCGGTGCCGAAAGAATTAAAAAAGAAACTGGAAGATAACAGCCTGCAAGCTGTCTTTCATGCACTCACGCCTTATCGGCGTAAGGAAGTGCTTCGTTATCTCAACAATCTCAAAACCGAAGCTGCATTAAAAAGAAATATTGATAAAGTGATCAGTGTGCTGAAAGGAAAAGCAACATCGCCGCTATTCAGGATAAAATGACCGATCAAACTTATCGCCCCTTCTCCACGTCAATCAATTTCTCGATCACATAATAAGTAATGGGACAGAATGTTGAATTTTTCAACGCCATCGGCTGACGCTTCAGCATAAAGTCATCATCCATATAAGGAAACCGTGCACAATCGGTGGGACGTACATCATAAACAGTGCAGTAATTATCTTCTCCTAATAACGGGCAGGGTTTTGTTTTCATGACATTGTCTCCATCTTCATCCACTACGAGGTACTTCTCCTTGAAATCACCTTCTTTCATTCCCAGGTATTTACTGATCCGTTTTATATCGGGAGGCGTTACCCGGGGAGAATAATTCTTGCAGCAATTGGCACATTGCAGGCAATCAATTTTTGCAAAGGCTTCCTCATTTAGCACCGGCAATTGTTTCAGCACTTTGTTTTTATTGGCCCTGTGCAGAAATTTTTTATACTCTTTCTGCCGCTCCCCCGATTTCTTCTCCCAGTTCTGTAAAAGCTTTTCCTGCATCCGGCAAAGAAAAGCAAATTCATCTGTTAATAGTGTTATATACCTGTTCTTTCACCCCTTATCCCCACGTTGTACAAGAGCCTGTTTTTATGACTGCCCTCCCGTAACTTTGCCCCCTCTTTTAGTGTTCATAGCCAGGTTATCGTCGCAGATCCGGTATTTCATTGCCCTGAACACTGAATTGTGAATATTTCAAATACGAACAACAAACTATATACAGCCCATGACCCTCTTCGAACAACAGTCTAACGAATTCATCCCCCGCCACATCGGACCCCATGAAGCAGATACCAAGGCCATGTTGAAAACCATAGGTGAAAAAAGCCTGGCTTCATTGGTAGATAAAACAGTCCCCGCTTCTATCCGTATGAATCATGTGCTGAATATCCCACCGGCCATGAGCGAACATGATTACCTGAAACACATCAAAGAAATTTCATTACGGAATAAAGTATTTGCCAATTATATCGGGCAGGGCTATTATGATACGATCGTTCCTTCCGTGATTCTCCGGAATGTTTTTGAAAACCCCGGATGGTACACCCAGTATACTCCTTACCAGGCAGAGATTTCACAGGGTCGCCTGGAAAGTTTACTCAACTTTCAAACTATGGTGAGTGATCTTACCGGGTTACCACTTGCTAATGCATCGTTACTCGATGAAGCAACGGCCGTAGCAGAAGCAATGACCATGTTCTTTAATTTATTGAACCGTGACCATGATCATATTGAAAGAGCAAAATTCTTTGTGGACGAACATATTTTTCCGCAAACCAAAGATGTGATCGTAACCAGGGCTATTCCTGTTGGTATCGAGATCGTATATGGTAATTATAAAAATGCTGTGATCGATGCCAGTTATTTTGGCGCCATCGTTCAATACCCGAATGACAAAGGGGCTATTGAAGATTACCGCACATTTATTAACCAGGTACATAATGCCGGTGCCTATGTAGCGATGGCCACCGACCTGCTGGCATTAACGTTGTTAACTCCACCCGGTGAACTGGGAGCTGATGTGGCAGTAGGTTCTGCCCAGCGTTTTGGTGTGCCATTAGGTTATGGCGGCCCGCATGCCGCTTTCTTTTCAGCCAAAGATGATTTTAAAAGAAATATTCCCGGCCGTATCATAGGTGTGAGTATTGATGCGCAAGGCAACCGGGCTTTGCGAATGGCATTACAAACAAGAGAGCAACATATCAAAAGAGAAAAAGCAACTTCCAATATTTGTACAGCCCAGGCGCTATTGGCAAACATGGCTGCTATGTATGCCGTGTATCACGGGCCAGATGGGTTGAAGAAAATGGCGCAGCGGATAGCCTGCCTCACGCAAACAGTGGCTGAAGCTATCGAAGAAAGAGGGTTTGAATTACTATCTGATCATTTCTTTGATACGATCGTGGTGAAGACAGAAGAAACGGCCTCTATTAAAGCAAAAGCAGAACGACAGCAAATCAATCTTCGCTATATTGATGATAAACATATTGGCATATCACTCGATGAAACAACATCGCTGGATGATTTATATGATCTCATCAATTGTTTTGAAAATGATAAAGACCCTGTTGCATTTGATATTCACCAGGACGATGAGCTGCATCACATACCAGCATCATTGAACAGAACTTCCTTGTTCTTAACACATCCTGTTTTCAATACCCATCGCAGCGAAAGCCAGATGATGCGTTATATCAAGTCACTGGAGAATAAAGATCTTTCGTTGAACACATCGATGATCTCACTCGGCAGTTGCACCATGAAGCTAAATGCTGCTTCAGAAATGATGCCTTTGAGCTGGGTGCATTGGAGTAAGATACACCCTTTTGCTCCTGCAGACCAGGCCGAAGGTTATAAATATATCATTGATGAACTGAGTAAATATTTATGTGAGATCACAGCATTTGATGCCTGTAGTCTGCAACCCAATAGCGGTGCGCAGGGAGAATATGCCGGTCTGCTCACCATAAAAGCCTATCATGAAGCGAATGGTGATCAGCATCGTAATGTAATGCTGATACCTATATCTGCACATGGTACCAATCCGGCATCAGCAGTAATGGCAGGAATGAAAGTGGTGGTGGTAAAAGCTTTGGAGAATGGTTATATAGATGTAGAAGATCTGAAAGTAAAAGCTGCGCAGCATGCATCCAATCTTTCCGGGATCATGATCACCTATCCCAGCACGTATGGAGTGTATGAAGAAACCGTGAAAGAAATTACGGCTATCATTCACCAGCATGGTGGGCAAGTGTATATGGATGGTGCGAATATGAATGCACAAGTAGGACTAACAGCGCCGGGCCTGATCGGTGCGGATGTTTGTCACCTCAACCTGCATAAAACTTTTGCGATACCACATGGTGGTGGCGGCCCGGGTATGGGACCGATTTGTGTGAAGGAACATTTAGCCAAACATCTTCCAGGTCATATAGCCCATCCCGACCTTCCCAAAGGGAAGGCCATCATTGCACAGCCCCCGCTAAATCAAGATACCGTAATAAATAGTGATTCTCCTAAAAGCGAGGTTAGTGCGAAGGTCACTTCCCCTTTGGGGAAGCCGGATGGGGCAGTCTCTGCTGCCCCGTATGGTTCCGCATCTATCTTATTAATTTCATACGGTTACATCCGGATGCTCGGTAATGAAGGAGTGAAAGCAGCTACAGAGTATGCGATCCTGAATGCAAATTATATGCGGGCAAGACTGGAAGGTCAATATGATATTTTATATACCAATCATAACGGGCAGTGTGCCCATGAATTCATTGTTGATCTTCGGCCATTTAAAAAAACGGCAGAGGTAGAAGCTGAAGATGTAGCCAAGCGTTTAATTGATTACGGTTTTCATGCTCCAACCATGAGTTTTCCTGTACCCGGTACGATCATGATTGAACCAACAGAAAGCGAAGACAAAGCAGAGCTGGATCGTTTCTGCAATGCGATGCTTGCGATTCGTGAAGAAATCAGGGCTATTGAAGAAGGCAAATCAGATAAAAAGGATAATGCATTAAAGAATGCACCTCATACGCAATTTGTAGTGACTGCAGATGAATGGAAACATTTGTATTCAAGACAACAGGCGGCATTCCCGCTATATTATGTTACGCTGAATAAATTCTGGCCTTCGGTAGCAAGAGTAAATAATACACATGGAGATAGAAACCTGATTTGCACCTGTGAACCTATTGAATCTTACATGGAGGCAGAAGCCTGATAGCTGAGAAGTTAAAAATAATAGAGAGCCCCTTACGGGGCTTTTTTGTGACGATATTAAGAATATAAATTCAATAAGGCTTTGTGCCTGTCGTGCAGGCATATAATTTGCAAACACACCAGAAAGTTTTATTCATGAATTGGGTTGATATCATTATTGTAACAATCGTCCTGATCGCCGTGTGGATGGGATGGCACCGTGGTTTTTTATTAGGTTCGCTTGATCTGCTTACCTGGGGAGGAAGTCTTGTACTGGGATATGTTTTCTATCCTTATACAGCAAAGGGGTTAAACAATTTTTGGGATCTTAACGTTTGGTTATTACCCGTAGCTTTTATACTCACAACTCTAATCGCCAGAATTCTTATCGGTTTGATCATCCGGTTTCTTATAAAAGCTATACCTGATACCGTTCATGAAGGTACCGGCAATAAATTACTCGGTATTATTCCGGGCTTTATCAACGGGTGGATATTTGCAGTTATACTTTCTGCTTTACTCCTGGCTTTACCATTAAAAGACAGTGTGACGGATGAGACCCGTAACAGTAAACTCGCCGCAAGATTAGCCCTGCAATCAGAATGGGCCAATAAAAAATTAGCTCCCGTTTTTGATGACGCTGTCAGGCAAACGATGAACAGCCTTACCGTAAACACGCATTCAAAAGAAAAGATCCCATTGGCTTTCACTTATGATAATGCAAAAGTGAGAGCCGACCTGGAAATGAAAATGCTAACAATGGTAAACAAGGAACGAATGAAAAAGGGTTTGAAATTATTACGACCCGATGCGCAAATGACCAGCGTAGCAAGAGCCCATTCCCAGGATATGTTTGCACGGGGATATTTTGCACATGAAAATCCCGATGGTAAAGATCCTTTTGACAGGATGCGGGCAGCTAATATAAAATTTATGACTGCCGGAGAAAACCTGGCGCTTGCACAAACGCTGGAAATGGCACATACCAACCTGATGAACTCACCCGGACACAGGGCCAATATTCTCAATCCCAGTTATGGTCGTTTAGGTATTGGGATTTTAGATGGCGGATTTTATGGATTGATGGTGAGCCAGGAATTCAGGGATTAATTTGGGACTTTATTGCCTTCGCTTTTGCTATCACTGTAGAGATTTCTGCACGTCATTCGATTATAAGTTAAGAAAAGAAATCTGGTATAATACTTGAAAAATTATAGTAGACTAAATTGGTTTATTATGAAAAATTTTTCACCGGCGTTATTATTTGTTATGCTTTTTACCCTTGTAACACTTAACAGTTGTGGAGTGATCGAAGGGATTTTTAAAGCAGGTATGTGGTGGGCTTTCTTCCTCGTTGGTTTGTTTATTTTCATTATTATCATGATCGTGGCTAAAACACGGAAAAAATGACTCTCCCATCCTTTTAAAGATATTATTGTACGCTCCAGGGTGATAACTCCCCGTTATATGCAAAACCCAATTTTCTTTATTAGTATACTTTCACGCCAGGAGAAATTCATATAGTAAATAAAATATTTAAATGGATACGATCAACCGGCATGGTTTTTATTTAAATAAAGAGTATTTAATTAACGGCTTCAAATAGTATGTATGAGAAATTTTTTCAAGACCTCCGCTACCAAAAAAAATAATCGTCTCGGTTCTTTTATTAAAAGAAAACCAGTAAAAGATATACTGGATACAGATGAAGACAGGGTGATCAATCAATATAATGTCTACCTCAATTATATAACCAGGTTCCGCAAAGATTTTTTGAGAGGCAGCGCTGAGTTGATTGGTTTTAAGAGAAGAGTATCTGCATAAAACAATCTACTGTTTACAATTGCGGTAAAGTAAAAGAGAAAGTACTCCCCTTACCGGGTTCGCTTTCTATCATCAATTGTCCGTGGTTACGGACAAGAAATTCTTTACAGATCATTAACCCTAAACCGGTACCCGCTTCACTTGATGTGCCGGGAGTAGAATAAAAATTATTTTCATTTATTTTTCTCATGTCTTCTCTTGTCATACCCATTCCGGAGTCGTTGACATATACTTCTGTAAATGTGTTATGTTCATTCGTGCCTATAACTATACGGCCACCTATAGGAGTATATTTGATGGCATTAGAAAGTAAATTACGCAATACCAGGTCCACCATATCCCTGTCGGCATAAGCTGATACAGGTAAGGTTGATCTCATTTCTACAATTATCTTTTTGGCATCTGCCTGAATTCGCAAAAGCTGGATAACATCATGAATAAGTTTGTTCATATCCAGTTGCTGGGGTCGTACTGTATTGGATTGCATCTGGCTTTTTGCCCAATGCAATAAATTTTCCATCAGGCTGGTAGTATAATTCAGATCATTGATCACATCCGGCAGCATATCTCTTATTTCTTTGGCAGGCAGCTTGTGTTCTTTGGCATTGTGAAAAAAATTGCGCAGGGCATACATAGGCGCTTTCAGATCGTGAGATATGATGGAGAATAATTTATTACTCATCGTATTCAACTCCACCAGTTCGTCCGCTTGTTTTTTAAGTTGCACCGCCTGCTCACCCAGGGCTGCTTTTTGACAGATCATATCGGACTGGTAACCTGTATTCTCTCTTTTTATCAGGTATAATCCATAAAAAATATAGCTTACAACGATTGCCTGGTTAAGCAGGTAATAAAAAAAACTGATCGTTTTTAAATGGTAATGATAATCTTGAAGCACTACGGAAAGAATAAAATAACTCACCATCGACAGTCCTATCGAAAAAACCATATAGCCGATCTCTTGCAAAAAGAAAACAGAAAGTATCCCGTATAACACAAAAGAGAGTTCTACTCCCAGGTTGATACCATTAAAGTAAACGATGCCCGTAAAGAGAGGATAAAAAATAAAATAAAAAATAAGAGCTGACTGGTAATGAAACTTTGAATTGAGGAATAGGGCTACACAACTTACGATAGCAGGAAATGCAGCTACGAGCCACGCACTTGCCGGTATCCTCGTTATAGTGAAAAGGCCGGCTAGAGGAAGAAGTATGCCTGTTACCAGTTGAAAAAAATTGAGAAGATTAAATATCTCCAGTTTCCTTTTCTCATAATCCTCCAATGCAGTTGTAACTCCAATGGCTTTAATGCGCCGGATAAAACTCAATGTTTTTTGACGGAAAGATTGAAATTGACCAATGAGGTCGGGGAATTTTATCTTCTTCTGCTGAAGGTATTGAAGTCGTTGCAAAAATTCCATACAGTGGCTTGGCTTTAAATAGGATAAAACAAAATAGTAATTTTTTTTGGGCAATTGTATTTTTCCTGGAAAATTTCATTGACTAACATCAATTGCAGGCTTCAAAGAGTCAAGCCCGGCCATTTACCAAATCACCTGGTGTGCAAAGTCGGCATTGATTATAAAGCTATTACATCTCGTTTTGATTTAGATCACCCAAACGATTAGAAGATTTTTTTTGCAAAATGGGCAGCCGGAAAATCCGGCTGCCCATTGCATATAATAAAGAGCTATTATTAAAAATATCCTGCTTAGTTTCTTCCTCTACCTCTGCCATTTCCATTATTCCCATTTCCTCCGTTTTGTGAAGCACTAACTTCACGACGATCCGGCTGTCTTTGCTGAACCTGGGGTTGCTGCTGTTGTCTTCTCTCCATTTGCGGAGATGAAGAACGGTTTGGCATCTCTGTTCTCATTTCTCTTCTTTGTTCACGAACCTCTGGCTGAGACTGAGGTGGGGTGCTTCTTTCCATATTGCGTCTTTCAAACTGCCGGTTATTATTATTGTTGCCCGGATCGATGGGTTGCTCTCTCTGTTGTCTCATTTGTCTTTCTTGCACCTGGCCCTGGTTGGGCTGACGGGTCTCCATATTTCTTCTTTCCCTCATATCTGGTCTTCCCAGGTCCGGAGCATTCCTGTCACTATTCTGGGGTTGACGAATATCTGTATTTCTTCTTTCAATGCCGGGATTGCTTCTTTCCTGTCTTGAAGGGTTATTACCCGGTCCCCTGTTTTCAGTCCTGTTATTTCCGGGTCCATTACTATTTCTATCAATACGGTTATTGTTCCTGTCTATAGTGTTTGAATTATTTCTTTCACCGAAATTATTATCCCTGTTATTGATACGGTCGTTGTTATTATTGCTTCCTCCCTGGCGATCATATCTTTCAAAACTACGGGGAGTGATACGGCGGCTTTCTTCCCGGCGTACACTTGGACGATACATATTCACTTCATTATTTCTGAAAGTAGTCCTTCCGGGTCTTGATGATTCACGGAAACGTACCGGTGTAATGCGACCTGTATATCTTTCTGCATCGGAACGACGTGGACCTGTTCTGTATATGTTATTCCCGTAATTATAGTTATTAATGATCGTAGTCTGGTTAATGTAGGTAACATTCCGGCTTCTGTCGAAACAATGATCGAAAACATTGTAAGAAGTGATATAGCGGCGGGGAGTAAAACACCAGTAATCATAAGGTGGTGAATAACTACCAATTGAAAAATTGATACTGATATTGATACCAGGCCGTAATGGAGCCCATCCATAATAATCACCGCCATCTCTCCATGCTACCCAGGCGGGTGACCATTCATAACCGGGCATCCACAACCATCCATACATAGGATCATAAAACCAGCGGCCATAGTGGAAGGGCGCCCAGCCCCAATTGTAATCTGAAACCCACATCCATTCATAATTATCTGTCCATACCCAATGACCATTTGTACTATAAGGTCTGAAAGAAGGTCCGGCATTGGGTAACCATACATAACCATATTGCGGATAATTTATCCACCGGCCATAGGGACTGAGGTCATCATAAAAGGTTTGATAGGTTATACCGCCATCCTGGTAATCATTCCCGTAGTCTTGCTGGTAATTATCATCCTGGTAATCTTGCTGGTAATTTTCGTCATCGTTGTAAGTTTGGGCAGAAACATCGTTTCGCCAGGCACTGCTGAGTACTATGACGAATACTGCAGCGGCCGTTTTTAAAATACGTTTCATGGACGAATGATTTTTTGTAATAAATAATGCAATAAAATTGTTTTAATCGGGGTTTTCTTCTTTATACTCTCTATAGGACGCTATTATTATGCCATAGGAAGTGCTCATATCCCGTGCTAAATATGTTTTATGAAAACTTTCTACAAAAGTCTTTCACAGTTTGAGATCTCCGTAACTTTAGAATACTACAAAAAAATCAATTATGGACCAGCGCATTATCAACCTCTATGATGAATATACTCATAAGCCATTAAGCCGTCATGAGTTTTTGCGCCGGCTTGCATTACTGGCCGGGGGCACAGCCGCTGCCATGACACTGCTGCCTATGCTGGAAGTAAATTATGCGCATGCTGCCGTTACTGCTGACGATGATCTTTTTACAGAACATATCACTTATGCAGGAATAAATGGTGAAATGGCTGCATATGTAGCACGACCAAAAGATGAAAAAAAATATGCTGCTGTGGTTGTGATACATGAAAATCGTGGTTTGAATGCACATATTGAAGATGTAACCCGTCGTGCGGCGAAAGCCGGCTACCTTGCCATTGCACCAAATGCTTTAGCGCCTTTGGGAGGCACCCCTGCCAATGAAGATGAAGCAAGAACAAAATTCCAGGAATTAAAGGCCGAGGATAGTTTACAAAATTTCATCAGGGTATTTGATTACTTAAAAACCCGTAAAGATTATAATGGCAAAGCAGGCTGTGTGGGGTTTTGCTGGGGAGGTGCTATGAGCAACAGCTTAGCCGTAAATGTTCCTTCCTTAAAAGCAGCTGTTGCTTTTTATGGCAGGCAACCAACAGCAGAAGAAGTTTCCAAAATAAAAGCAGCCGTGCAATTGCATTACGGCAGTCTTGACGAAAGAGTGAATGCAGGCATCCCTGCTTATGAAGAGGCTTTAAAGAAAAATAATGTCACCTACGAGATTTATATGTATGAAGGGGCTAACCATGCTTTTCATAATGATACAGCCCCGACAAGATATAATGAAGCCGCTGCCAAACTTGCCTGGCAGCGGACCATTGATTTTTTTGGAAAGCACCTGAAGTAAATTACTTCTTTACATTCACCGTGATCATGGACGAAAGCTTGCTGCCATAAGACCGGTGCAACCCATCAGCAAATTGCAGCGTGAGGGTATGTTTGCCAGGTGATAATTTCAACTCTGTTTCTGTTTGTCCCTTGCCAAAATGGATATGCGTAGAGTCTTTAGCAACTACTGTACCTTCTGCAATAGGATCTGCCACATCTACCAGCAAATGATGATGTCCCGAACCGGCTACAACGGGACCTGCTGTATCAACTTTAATTACTTCCGTTCCCATTTCTATTTTAAGAGGTGATGAAACATTCTGTCCATTTTTAAGATTCTTAAAAAATACTTTGGCACCTTCAGGAATGGCAGGCAAGGCTGGCACTGCGCTTCCTGCAGGCATTTCGTGATGCATATCATCATGACTGGCGACAGCTGTATCCGCGGTTTTTTTATCCTTACTTCCTGAATCATTGCAGGAAGCCAGTAAAAATAAAAAGGCGAGAGAAAACATTATTTTTTGGCTCATAATAAAGGAGTTTTATATTAAAGGTAGTAGTATTTTAAAAGCAGGTATAAAAATTATGGGGAGACGACAGGGATAAAATTGTAAAAACTATCTTCGCTTTTATTAATGTATTTAAAAGATTATTACAAGATACTTGAGCTGGAACCCTCGGCCAGTTTACCTGAAATAAAAAAAGCGTACCGCCGGCTGGCCCTGCAGTTCCACCCGGACAAAACAAATAATGATGCCTATAGTGCCGCACAATTTACAGATATAAAAGAGGCATACGAAGTGCTGACCAATCCATCAAGAAAAGAATATTACCTGCAGCAGAGATGGTATAATCAAAGTGCCGGAAGAAAAAGAACAGCCACCGTTGTTACACCTGTCTCCGTGTTGAAGCAGGCACTTGAGTTGGAAAAATATGTTTCCAGGTTAGATGTTCACCGGATGGACAAACTGGGTTTGTATGAATACATTAAGGAGATCGCTTCGGATGAAATTGCAGAGAAGCTCAATCAATTTAATGAACCTGCCATTAAAAAAGAGATTGTACGCTTGCTGGTCAATTGCAGCCTGGTGTTAATGCCTGCACAATTCAGGGAGCTAATGGGGCAATTTAAAAAGATAGCTGGCGATCCTGGTTCTGTTTCAATGCTTGATGAAAAATTGTATCAACTGCAGCAAAAAGAAAAGCGGGCAAAGTACAAACCGGTGTTACTGTTCGTGGTGGTAATAGCAATTTGTATCCTGATATATTTACTCAGTGCCTAAAACAGTCCCTTTTTCTTATCTCCATCTGATAATGAATTCTCAATCTTATGCATAAGATTAGATACGGGTCCTTCCATTTTATTGGTCCGGTCATCCATTGATTCATCATTCAATACATCGCCCATATTTAATGCAGCAGGAAGATGAGCCAGGATATTATGACGCTGGCTATTCATATATGCTTTTACCTTACTTGCTGTGCCATTTTTCCCGGCTACTTCTTTTATTATTTTTATAGCTTCATCTGCAATATTCTCCATGTGACTTTCCGCCTGGTTTTCAGTAACACCAGCATACAGGGCAACTTTTTCCACCGCCTCGGTTTCTTTAGTGCCATAAATTACAGATAACCAATCCTGGTGATGTGATCCGGTAAGAACTTGCAGGCAGCCTTCCTCGGTTCTCGTTAATTTATATACCGCTGTTAATACGGCAGGTATGGCTGCCTGTCCCAACTTTTCTATTGATGCATTATCCAGATGACCTTTCGTGTCCTGCAGATTAGGATCTACTTTCTGCACGGTGGAATATGCCAGGTTTTTTTGAAGGGTATCAATAATGTTAATTGCCATACAATCGTTTTTAATAATTAATAAAAATCTGTGCCACAAAAAGAACCAATGTCATGATGCGGCAAGTGCATTCAGTATCTTTGCCAAATGCATTATGTTTCTGCTGAAGGATTGACAAAGAGTTATGGGATCAAGCCCCTTTTTTCCGATATATCTTTTCACATTGAAGAAGGTGATAAAATTGCCCTGGTAGCCCGCAATGGCACGGGCAAGTCTACGCTTTTAAGAATACTCGCTGGCCAGGAAACAGCCGACGAAGGCAAGCTATGGATCAATAAAGAAACAGATGTGGTATTGTTTGAGCAGGAGCCCAATTTTGTCGAGACCAAGTCAGTGCTGGATAATATTTTCTTCCACAATCATCCTATTATCAATGCCATTAAAGAATATGAGGCCATTAGCGAAGAGGCTGATCCTGAAAAATTAAGCGCTGCCATTATTAAAATGGATGACCTGGGTGCATGGGATTTTGACACCAAGGTGAAACAGGTATTGGGCAAACTCAATATTCATCATCTTACACAACCGGTCAGCACCCTGAGCGGCGGTCAGCGCAAAAGAGTAGCCCTGGCAAAAACCTTAATTGATATTGGTTTTGAACATAAGCATGTGTTGCTGATCATGGATGAACCTACCAATCACCTCGATGTAGAAATGGTGGAATGGCTGGAACATTACCTGGATAAAGAAAATGTAACACTGCTGCTGGTTACCCATGATCGCTATTTCCTGGATACCGTTTGTAAGGAAATATGGGAATTGGATGGCAGCAACATGTATGTATACAAAGGCAATTATGAAAATTACCTGGAGAAAAAAGCGGCAAGAATTGAGAATGATCAGGCCAGTATTGATAAGGCACGAAATACCTATCGAAAGGAACTGGAATGGATGCGTAAGCAGCCCAAAGCCCGGACCACGAAAAGTAAAAGCCGCCAGGATAATTTTTATGATGTAGAAAAGAAAGCAAAACAGAAAATAGTAGATGAACAGGTGGAGTTGCAGATGAAAATGAACCGGCTGGGAGGCAAAGTGATCGAACTGAAAAAAGTTTATAAAAGCTATGGCGATAAGGTTATCCTGAAGGGATTTGATTATACATTTAAAAAAGGAGAACGCATAGGTGTAGTTGGGAAAAACGGGGTTGGGAAATCTACCTTTATCAATATACTGCAGGGAATAGAAGAGGCAGATAGTGGCAAGGTGAACGTGGGTGACACCGTGATATTTGGTAATTATTCGCAGCAGGGGTTGATCGTAAAGGAAGATATGCGGCTCATTGAATTTGTAAAAAATATTGCAGAGAGTTTTCCTTTGGCAACAGGGGGATCGTTGAGCGCCGCCCAGTTTCTCCAGCTTTTTCTTTTTGATCCTGATAAACAATATACCTATATCAGTAGCCTGAGTGGCGGTGAAAAAAGAAGATTGCACCTGCTTACTATTTTGTTCCGCAATCCCAATTTCCTGGTACTGGATGAGCCTACGAATGATCTTGATCTTCCGACATTGGGAGTATTAGAAAATTTTTTAAGTGAGTTTCCCGGTTGTTTACTGATCGTATCACATGACCGTTATTTTATGGACCGGCTGGTTGATCATCTATTTGTTTTTGAGGGAGATGGCGAGATCAGGGATTTCCCCGGTAATTATTCTCAATACAGGCAGGAAATGGCTGATGACCGTTCACCCATGAATATAAAATCTTCTGCTCAAAAAGCAAGCAATGGGTCTCAAAGAGCCACGAGCAGCATTCAAAAAAAACAACCCTCCTATAAAGAAAAAAGAGAGTTTGATATCCTGGAAAAGGAAATCGCTGCATTGAGTAAAGAAAAAACAAATATCACCACTAAGCTAAACAGCGGCTCCACTCCTTTTGAAGAGTTGCAGCAACTATCGCAACGGATAGGCGAGGTTACACAACTATTAGACGAAAAAGAACTGAGGTGGCTGGAGTTGAGTGAACTTGTAAATTAAAATCAACATTACATTACCTGCCATGAAATAGTATTATCTTTTCCTGTCAAAAATAGTTGTGATGTATCGCTTTTTCGTTTGGATATTCCTGCTGATTCCTTTCATTAGCCAATCAACTGATCCCTTTCAGCAAAAAACACTGGTCATAATTGTCGATGCAAAAGGACAGGTTTCTATTGACCGGATTAAAATTGAAACAGACGATCTGCCAAGAGAATTACAGCAACGCCTCTGGAGAAGTTTTGTGGGTAATGGCAAGATGCCCCAGGTAATTAAAGTGCAATTTGAAAACGAACTCCCGCCCGAATCAACAAAAGCAATACTCGAAGCGGTGAAACAGGGTCAGCAGAGAACATTGAATATACTTTCTCTTCATAAGTATAAAAATAAATTTGAAAATATAACTACCCGCAAGCAGGATAAAATAAAAAAACAATTCCCTGTCTTATTCCAGGAAGATCTGCTGTCTACCGGATAAACTTAGCATAAGCCCTCTTTCCATAATAACGGTATTTTCTTGAGTCATAAGGCGTGCCGCATAATACAGCATGAATAAACCCGTTTAATTCCACTTGTGTAGTATGAAATATTTTCCTGTCGGGATTTGTTTTAAAAAAGAACTGTATGTTCTTTTTATCGTTTTTGTAAATGGTGAGAGTATCTTGTTGGGGATTGGAAAATGAAAAATCATTGTTGAGATGGTTCAACAGTAAATGGCTTCTATACCACGTGCCCCCGGTGGCAGAAACAATTGGTTTGCCGTTGTATAAAGCCACGCTATCATTGTAAGCAAATACATTTAAAGCAGCACCTTTCACTTCTTTCAACCACTGTTTAAGCTTTGGATAATAGCTACTATCATATCCATAATCACTATCAAGGAAGCTGATGCGTTGAATAGATGAAGGAATGGTATCAACTCCTGCCAGGTATCCAAAAATAAAACTCCCGCCGCCGCTATGTCCATTCAGGTAAATGGATTTTCGATCCCCCGGTATCAATGCAGATAACGTGTCAATAATGTGAGGAATAAGTACTTTATAATCCGAATGCCGCTGTTTCCAGGCCGGCCAGCTTTTATAATTATTCTCGAGGTAAATAACAACCAAATTGGTATGCCGCAGTTTCTTCCTGATAAATATGGTTTGTGCTTTGATATGCTGAATATCAAAATGCCAGTCATCACCTGTTTGCAATTTCTTCCCCATTGTTTGCTCAGTAGAATTTCCGTTCGGAAGAGCATAGAATACAATGATTGATCTTAAAGCGGGTGCAAAAGACTTCTCTTTATCAATAGTTACTCTTACGCTATCACTCAAATAAAAGGATGAAACGGCGTCTTGTCCACTGCAGGCTATAACCCAAAAAAGAACCACAGATAGAAGGATTGTCTTCTTCATCATAACACCGAAATTGGGAAAATGCATCATAGACCTAAAGATGAGAAACGTATAACTACGAAAAGAAAAAAATTTTCGAATGTCCATTAATGGGTTCCTACTGGTTTGCTACCAGGGGTTTGTATATGAGCAAGTAGTTTTCCTATCGTAGAAAATGGTCTGAAAGCTTTGATGCCCGGTATTTCCTTTATACTTTGCCATTCAATTCGTAATCCCAATTCCTGCGTTAAACACTCCAATATCCGGATTGTTAACTTAAATCGTAACCCCATGAGCAGGAATTTCACTCCGGATCAAACACTTGTTGATCAATTATTACTAGACGACGTTTCAGCTTTTGAAGAGCTCCACCACCGGTACTGTTATTCATTATACCTGTATTGCAACAGCAAATTGAATTCCCCTGAAGCCGCAAAAAAAATTGTACGGGATATTTTCGTCTCACTTTGGCAAACCAGGCACAACCTCCCCCTCAGCTTTTCTATCTCACTTCATTTGTATACCGAAGTAAGAAAATCAGTTATAAAAAGTGTGAATGAAAGATTACACGACCAGGCTACGTTGACTGAAGTAGAACAAGAGATCATTCCCGGTTTTGCAGTAGCACAACTACAAAAAGCGAGACAACCGGTGAGGCATTATCCCATTAATAAGGCCAGTTATTCTCACTCGCCGGCAATTAAAATAAAAAATGATGAAAATCTCTGGTGGATAAGGCATCGGCCCCAGGCGAACCTTAAAGGGCTAAGACATGCTTTTCACAGCATGCTTCACCTATGGTAATGGTATTAAAATAAATCTCCGTAAGCAAAAAACAAGATATAATATGACAACCGAAGTTTTAAACAAGAAAACAACCCGTTACCTGCAAGGCAGGGCTATGCCTGCCGAAACCAGGCAAATTCAAACCTGGTTGTCCTGTACGGACAATTCAAAAAGGGAATTAAAGGAAGAAGAAAAATTAGCTATCGAAAGCGAAATTCTTGCTGAAATACAGGCTTATACGGCTTATCCATTATTTTATCCCAGGCCCGAACCATGGTGGAAAAGGATCACTGCTTTTTTTTAATACACAGGTCTGCAAAACTCTGTTTTGTCTTCCGTGTAAATTCCATACCTTGCGTTTGGAATTTATGTTTCTGGATTATACTTTTGAAATATATTTCTCTCCCATCCGCATCCTCTGCAAATCCGTTTAGTTCATCTCCCTTGAAAACCCGGTTAACTAAATTTTTAAAAATTAAACGGTCAGGCGTATGAAAAAAATCAACACTCTACTTCACGATCAAAGAGTTCAGGGTAGCTTAATTATCGGTTTTATTTTCGCTGCAATTGCTCTTACATTGATTCTCACTGCAGGAAAATAAATGGTTTAACTACCACTAATTGCACCAAAATCTTATGGACGAAAAGTCCCTGTAATTATTTTGCCCCGGTTCTGCCGGGGCTTTTTTATAAATAATAAGTAACAGCTTTAATAACAGCATCGGCTGTTATTTTCTCCATGCATTTAAAATGTCCGAGCGGGCATTTGTCATAACCTATTTTAGAACAGGGACGGCACCACAGTTTGCGGATCTCTATTATTTGATAAGGCTTTTTTTGCTGCATAGCTAAAAAATTATCGCCATAGTAAGGATACATTCCGAATGAAGGAACCGTATTACCCCATAAAGAAATGACGGGTCTTTTAAAAGCAGCGGCAATATGCATTAGCCCGGTATCATTGGTAACAACCGCTTTGGCTTTCTTTACGAGATCGGCGCTTTCATTGATGCTGAATTTGCCACAGGCATTATAGATTTTCACATCGTCAAGAGATGCAATCTCCTTACCTCTTTCAGCATCTTCTTTTCCCCCCAATAATATAAGGGGGTGATCCATCGCTTTGCAAAACTCTTTCCATTTATGAACGGGCCATCGCTTGGTGCCGTGTGCAGCTCCAATCACACAGGCGATATACCCGGCGTAGTGCGAAGCAGGAATATCTTCCTTTTTAGTTTCTTCCTCTTTTGAAATAAAATAATCCAATCCTCCTCCATCATTCTTCACTTCAAACGACTCCACCGTTTTTAAATAACGATCAACAATGTGCTTGTTGGGCAGCAAATTTATTTTGAGGCTGGTGTAGATATATTTTTCAATATTGAGCTTATAAAAAGAGAATGACGGTATGCCCAGCTCTTTTTTTAGCCGAAGTGTTTTTACATTATGATGCAGATCGATGATATAGTCATAGGTTTCTGTTTTTAATTCTTCCATCATCAGTTCCCAGCTATGAGCCAGCACATGCAGCTTATCAATGTAAGGGTTATGCTCAACGACAGACCGGAAAGCATCTTTAGTTAAAAAATGTATCTGTGCATCTGGTACTTGCTTTTTCAGACAACGGATAACAGGGGTAGTGAGTACAATATCCCCGATGGAAGAGAAGCGTATGACCAGGAATTTTGCCATGTCATTATTAATTAAGGAATCATTTCTTCAGCCTCAACATAGTTAAGATCCTTATGAAATGTTTCTTCCGTAAAGTATGCTGCTACAAGAGTAATTGTCATAACAATAGTACCGGTGATGATGCCGCTTTGTACAATATTCCATCCCCAGTCTTTCTGAAACAGACCCAGGAACATCATATTGATCAGGGGCAGTGCTCCTCTTACCATATTAGGAATGGTAGTCGCAGCGGTAGCACGAAGATTGGTGCCAAATTGTTCAGCTCCCATCGTAACAAAGATGGCCCAGAAACCTGTACTAAATCCTAACGCAGCACAGACTATATACATGCTTGTATCTGATTGTATAGCCCCGCTGAAAAATAAAATGCCGGAAAGAATAGTGAAGCCGTAAAAAAGATATAGAGCTTTTTTACGGCTTTTAAAATACTGGCTCACTAAACCCACCAGAATATCACCCACAGCTATAGCAGCATAAGCGTACATGATAGCCCGACCCGATTCAATTTTATTTTCTCCGTAAAAAGCAGTGGCAAACCGGTTACTATAATTTATCAGTATGCCTATTACATACCATGTAGGTAAGCCGATAAGAATAGCCAGGATGTATTTTTTGAACCGCTGCCGGTTATTAAAAAACATGAAGATATTTCCTCTCGATACTTTTTGTTCTTTTGTCTGTTTGAACATGCCGCTTTCAGCAACACTGATCCGAAGAAATAGTAATGCGATCCCTAATCCTCCTCCAATTTTGTAACACAAGCGCCAGTCACCTGTAACCTTATAAGTGAAATAAGCAAACACTGCCCCAAATAACCCAATGCCCGCTACCAGTGAAGTACCAATTCCCCGTTTGGTTTTTGGCAGTAACTCACTCACCAGGGTAATGCCTGCGCCTAATTCTCCTGCAAGACCAATTCCTGCTGCAAATCTTGCATACGCATACTGATCAGTATTGTCTACAAAACCTGTAATAAAATTTGCAACCGAATAAAGAATGATAGAACCGAAAAGAACAGATAACCTTCCTTTCTTATCACCCATAATACCCCATAATATACCTCCAATCAATAACCCGATCATTTGCCAGTTGATGATTTTTGTACTGGCAGCGAGTACGGTTTTTCCATCATGAAGATCGACACCCAAAGACTGGAGACTTGGTTCTCTTACTATTGTAAACAAGAGCAGATCATAAATATCAACAAAATAACCAAGTGCAGCTACTATTACTGCAATGTTGAATACAGAGGAGTTTTTGTTCTCCATGAAATTATGATTTTAAATCGCTGTTCTCTGCTGGCGGTTCAACAGATTTTTTTGCAAAAAATAATTTATATAAAACCGGCAACGTGGTCACGAGAATAATTCCTATGGCAATAGCTTCGATATGATCTTTCAGGCTAAAATCAAATTTGCGCTGCACCCATGAGTCTAAAAAATAACCGCCGAGCATCATCGATGCCACCCAGGTAAGACTGCCCACAATATTATAAAACATGAAATGAGTTCGCTTCATTTTCACGATACCTGCAACAATAGGTGCGAAAGTGCGGACAATAGGAAGAAATTTTGCCAGGAAGATCGTTGCTTTTCCATATTGGTTATAAAATTCTGTAGCCCTGACAAGATGTTTGCGTTTAAAAAGCCAGGTCTCTTTTCGTTCGTATAGTAAAGGCCCTGTTTTGCGGCCAAACCAGTATCCTACCATATTGCCCAGAACCGAAGCAACGATCACCAGGATAATAATAGTAATGTGCGGCAAGCCAAAGGAAGTAGCTGCATCCTGTGGTACGCCGATAAATTTATTAGAGATTTTATCCAGGAAAACACCTGCCGCAAATAACAGGGAATCGCCGGGGAAAAAGAAACCTACGAATAAACCTGTTTCAGCAAATACGACCAGCAATAAGATATACAGGCCGCCGTAATCAATGATCCAGTCAATAAAATTTTGCAAAAACCCAAGTATGTATATAGTCATAAAATATTTCCTGTATTTTAATCCGTCTCTTTAGTGTGCAGTAATCTCACCGTCATGATGCACATGTGCCAGCTCACCTTCCCATTTGCTGACTGCCGAAGTGGCCAACGCATTACCCACTACGTTGGTGGCAGTGCGAAACATATCGCAGAAATGATCGATAGGCAATATCAATGCTATTCCTTCGGGTGGAATCTTAAACATGGCACAAGTAGCCGTTACCACCACCAGTGATGCCCTGGGCACTCCCGCGATGCCTTTACTTGTCAGCATCAATACCAGTAGCATGGTTAATTGAGTAGGAATATCCATGTGGATTCCGTAAGCCTGTGCAATCGCAAGACTGGCAAATGTCATATACATCATGCTCCCATCCAGGTTAAACGAATAACCCAATGGCAATACAAAAGCAACCACTTTGTCTTTACAGCCAAATCTTTCTAATTCTTCTGTGAGTTTAGGAAATACGGCTTCGCTACTCGTAGTGCTGAATGCGATCAGCAAAGGTTGTGCAATACGTTTTAATAAAACCGGCAGGCGATTGCGAAGAATGAAATACCCGACAGTTAATAAAATACCCCATAATAAAAAAATACCGATCAGGAAGTAGAACAAGTATTGTCCATAAAAAATAAAAACACTTAATCCTTTAGTAGCAATAACGGCAGCAATAGCTCCAAAAACACCGATGGGTGCAAAGTTCATCACATATCCTACCATTTTTAATATTATATGTGAAGCTGCGTCCAGCGCTTTTACAACTGGTTTGGCATAATCATGTAAAGCGGTGGCAGCTACTCCAAAGAAAATACTAAAGACCACCAATTGAAGTATCTCATTATTTGCCATGGCCTCAAAAACACTCTTAGGAACCACATGCTCCACAAATTTGGCTAAAGAGAATTCCTGCGTTTTACCAATCAGGTCTTTGGCACCCGCTGTATCTGCGTTACTGAGATCAATAGCATGACCGGGCTGAAATACATTTACCAGCACCATGCCTAATAAAAGACTGATGAGTGAAGCAGATATAAACCATAACAAAGCTTTTCCTCCAACCCTTCCCACTGTTTTCAGATCGCCCAGTTTGGCAATGCCTACTACAAGTGTACAAAAAACAAGAGGGGCAATAATCATTTGCACCAGCCTGAGAAAAATGGTTGTCAATAATTTTATATTGACAGAGAATTTATCAATAAGTTCCTTTGAAGCGTTTTCATGCACCAGGTATCCAACAGCAATACCAAGTATCATAGCGATAAGAATAAAAAGAGTGAGCCGGTTACCTTTGCGCATAAGTAGTAGTCTTTGATAAACCATTAAGGATTGCCGAAAATCGGGAAAAAAACCCAGCTTCAAAACTTTTACATCCCAAATCTCCGTTCCTGTAAAAGAATTAGGCAGTCAATAGGAAATATTCTTTATTTTACGGACTTTAATATTTTTATTCCAAAACCACAATCAAGTTTATGAGTTTATTTGTCAGGAAGCCCATGGATGCTTTAATGAATGAAGCATCAGAAACCGGAACACATACACTGAAAAGAACATTAGGAGCCAGAGGTTTGATTGCATTGGGAATCGGTGCCATTATAGGGGCAGGTTTATTTTCCATAACGGGTATGGCAGCAGCTAATCATGCTGGTCCTGCTATTACTATTTCATTTGTAGTTGCAGGGCTAGGTTGCCTGTTTGCTGGTTTATGTTATGCAGAATTTGCATCCATGATACCTGTAGCAGGAAGCGCTTACACTTATTCCTATGCTACGATGGGTGAGTTTATGGCCTGGATCATAGGATGGGACCTGGTATTGGAATATGCAGTGGGTGCGGCTACGGTAGGTATTAGCTGGAGCCGTTACCTTGTTCGGTTCCTGGAAGGATTTAATGTCCACCTGCCTGCTGAAATGATAGCTGGTCCATGGGATGGTGGCATTATAAATTTACCTGCTGTTTTTATTATTGTACTGATGAGTTTGCTGTTGATAAAAGGTACGAAAGAAAGTGCTTTTGTAAATAGCATCATCGTGGCTGTAAAAATATCAGTTGTACTGATCTTCATTGTACTGGGCTGGAAATATATAAACAACGATAATTATACTCCTTATATCCCTGACAACACCGGCAATTTTGGTGACTTTGGATTTAGTGGTATTATACGGGCTGCAGCCATTGTGTTCTTTGCTTACATCGGGTTTGATGCAGTAAGTACAGCAGCACAGGAAGCCAGGAATCCAAAACGGGATATGCCAATAGGCATTTTAGGTTCGCTGGTTATTTGTACTATACTATATATACTATTTGCCCACGTGATGACAGGTGTTACAAGCTATACAACGTTTGCGGGTAAAGATGGTATTGCTCCTGTAGCCGTAGCCATTGACCACATGGGCACTCCTGATGCTGCCGGTATCATAAAACCTGATTACCCCTGGTTGAACAGGGCTATCGTTGTAGCGATACTTTTTGGATACGCATCGGTGATATTAGTAATGCTGATGGGGCAAAGCCGTGTTTTCTTCAGTATGAGTAAAGATGGTTTGATCCCTAAAATTTTCTCTTCTGTAAATCCTAAAACACAAACACCGGCTAAGAACAATTTATTGTTCATGCTTTTTGTGAGCTTATTTGCTGCATTTGTTCCGGCAAGAGTAGTGGGTGAAATGACAAGTATTGGAACATTATTCGCCTTCATCCTTGTATGTATTGGCGTGTGGGTAATGCGAAAAAAGATGCCGAACCTACCAAGAGCTTTTAAAACGCCACTGGTTCCACTAGTACCCATACTGGGAATTGGCACCTGTTTATTTATGATGGTGTTTCTGCCGATGGATACATGGATCCGTTTATTGGTTTGGATGCTGATCGGTCTTGATATTTATTTAGTGTATGGGGCAAAGAACAGTCACCTTGGCAATGGAACCAATAGCAGAAAAGGAATGAGACTGGCCAGGTATACTGGTATTGCACTGGCGGTGCTTTTAGTTATTGTTGGTCTCCTGCATCAGTATACCGTAGGATTTGATGCCGACAGAACCTTACTTTATATATCTATTATCTTTGCAGTCGTTCACCTGGGGTTATATGCCAGCAAGCTTGGCCGGGCTGAATCTGCCAGTTGATGTGAAAATATTATTTAAGAAGACCGTCTCTCCGTTTGGTGAGGCGGTTTTTCTTTTACCCGCATTGCCTTAGATTTGCAGCCCGGCATTTTAATATTGAATAATGGCGGAACGATGAAGGTACCCGGTAGCTATCGGGTGACACAAGAGCCGATATTATAGCCGGGAAATAAAGAACAACCTATAAACTTGTACGATGGGACGGATTTTTGAAGTACGTAAGGCCTCCATGTTTGCCCGCTGGGATAAAATGGCAAAAAACTTTACCCGTATTGGTAAAGAAATAATTATTGCCGTAAAAGCCGGGGGGCCTGACCCCAATTCGAATGCAGCGCTACGTCGTTGTTTCCAGAATGCCCGCAGCGTGGGTATGCCCAAGGATCGTGTAGAAGCGGCTATTAAAAGAGCACAGGGCAAAGAGCTGGTAAATTATGATGAGATCTTATACGAGGGATATGCACCGCATGGCGTAGCGATATTAGTGGAAACAGCAACCGATAACCATGTACGAACTGTGGCGAATGTAAAATCATACTTTACCAAAGGACATGGAGCAATGGGTAATAGTGGTAGTGTGGCCTTTCAATTTAAGAAAATGGGAGTGTTCAAATTAAAACCCGAAGGTTTGAATCCCGAAGACATGGAGCTGGAGCTGATCGATTTTGGTTTAGAAGAGTTAGGTGAGGGTACTGGTGAAAACGGGGAAGATATTTTAGTGGTGCGTTGTGGCTTTACCGATTTTGGTAATATGCAAAAAGCGTTGGAAGATAAAGGCATCAACCCCATCAGTGCCGAACTCGAATGGATACCAACGGTAACAGTGCCGGTAAATGATGAACAGGCTGCCGATGTTAGTAAGCTGATCGAAAAATTAGAACAGGATGATGATGTGCAGAAGGTCTTTCATAATATGGGATGAGTAAATTAGACTCGCAATGGATGAATGAGAAGTGAGCCCTGCCCTGTATTTTATTTTTTACCAGTTAATCATCTCCTTCGTTCATACAATCAATCCCTTTACTATTCATTATTTCAAATCTTCTTTTATCACGATTGAAGCGCCAGGCCCGTAATGCGGGAAGAAATTCTTTTTTCCCGGTTTCTGTCACCGCTACGATCTCCGTATTGCTTATCTTATTATTCCGGCATAACAAGGCTTTTACTTCCTGGGTTTTCTTTACTTGTTTAACAACCATTATATCCAGTATGGTATAATGATCTGAGGTGGTATCATCATTGATACCAAAAAAAACAATATAAGTGGGTCCTTTCTGAAATATGCCTACTGCATATTGCTCAGGGACATTTTCATCAGAAGCGAGTGTTACCTGCCTGTATTCATAGTCGGGTAAGCCGGGTAATACTCTGTCATTATTATATTTTTTACCAATCAGCACTTTTGTTTTGGCACCTGCAAATTGACCCTGTGCAAAAAGGTTAGCCTTCATTATAAACAACAATATTACAGACCCCAGTATAGATTTAGAAATCACCTGCATACAAATAGTTTATCATCAAGATACAACAATCGCTTTATACAAATATATTCGTCTATACTTTTATACATTGCTCCACATAACATGAACAGGCTGTAATAGATTTATCTTTAACCCGTGAATTTAAAGCAACAAATCATTCTCTTTGATGGGGTTTGTAATCTCTGCAACCGCAGTGTTCAGTTTATTATAAAAAGAGATACAAAAAAGAAATTCCTCTTTGCTTCTTTGCAGGGAAAATCGGGACAGGCATTATTGAAAAGATTCAACTTACAAGCTGATGATTTCAATTCCTTTATTTTAATAGACGGCGATAAAATATACAGCCGCTCTGCAGGCGCTTTACGGATGCTGAAAGAATTAGGAGGCGGGTGGAAATTATTTTATGCATTTATGATCGTTCCCCGTTTTATCCGGGATGCGGTTTATAACTGGGTCGCAAGGAACAGGCATAAATGGTATGGGAAAAGAGAAGAGTGCATGGTGCCAACACCGGAACTAAAAGAAAGGTTTCTTGATTGAAAGTATCAAACCCCTTTCAGGTGTCAGAGATGTATTTCACCTTTCATATAGAATACACATTTGCCACCCATGATCACCCGGTCGCCTTTTTGCTCACAGTAAAGATCGCCACCTCTTTTTGAAAGTTGTTTGGCCCTCAATTTATCCTTACCCAATTTGTAACTCCAGAAAGGAATAAGCTGAGAATGGGCTGAACCTGTAACAGGATCTTCATCAATACCTGCTGTAGGAGCAAAAAAACGGGATACAAAATCAACCTGCTTTCCCGGCGCTGTGATCATGACCATACCACCTGCTTTTTTCATTAAAGAAAAATCAGGATTGCAATTACGAACGGCATCTTCATTATTTAATTCCACCAGGTAATCCCTGTATTTGTAGATACCTGCAATTTCAGGATTACCCAGCGAGTCCAATAAGGCAGCAGGATAATCATCAACCCGCTCAGGCTTCCACGAAGGAAAATCAAGGTTGATTATTTCACCATCACGACTGATGCGTAAGGGACCACTTTTAGAGTGAAAGCTGATACCCGGTTTATCATAGCCTAATATATTGTATAGGACATAGGCCGAAGCCAGCGTAGCATGCCCGCAAAGATTGATCTCCAATTCGGGAGTGAACCATCTTATATCGAAGTCAGCGCCTTTCTTTACAAAGAAAACTGTTTCGGCTAAATTGTTCTCCATAGCGATCTTTTGCATGAGCACATCATCAATCCATTGATCCAGCGGAATAACAGCAGCGGGATTACCACTAAAAAGTTGGTCGGCAAATGCATCTACCTGGTAAAGTGTCAGCTTCATAATTCTTTTTTTTGCATGTAAAATTGAGGAAGTGAAAGTTTATACCGCACAGCAATTACACGAATGGCAACAATGACGAGAATACAGATGATTTTGGAAACATCTTCATCCAGGCTTCCCTGTTTCAATAAAAAATAAATAATACCACCGGCAATACAGGCCATTGCATATATCTCTTTGCGGAATAACAAGGGTACATCGTTCAGCAACACATCTCTTATCACTCCGCCAAAGCAGGCGGTGATAGTACCAAGTGCTATACATACGCCGGCGCTGAACTGTTTTTCTATTGCCAGTTCAATACCAATGATGGTAAACAAGCCTAATCCCAGTGCATCAAATAAAAACAAGGTGGTGGTAAATTGTTTCAGGAATCTCCCAAAGAACATCGTAGCAACAGCAGAAGATAAAATAACAATCATGGCTGTTTCATTTCTTAACCAACTGACAGGAAGATTGCCGATCATAATATCACGAAGTGTGCCGCCGCCAATGGCCGTAACAAAGGACAATACCAATACGCCAAAGGGATCCAATTTCTTTTGCATTGCAAGGAAAGCCCCTGAAACAGCAAAGGAAAAAGTACCGAGTATATCTATTACCTGGAGAAAATCGGTGGACATAATTTTTATAAATCGTCAATAGACAATAAGCAATTGGCAAACGCCCTGCATTAAACTAATATTTATCAGGGTTGTTTAGCATGTGATATATCAGCCTTCCAATTTCTTCATTTCGCAAAATCATGGCCTGATGCTTTTCTTTAGAAATATAGTTGCAAGCTTCAGAAAAATCAAGCCATACATTTGTTTCAGCATTTTCAGCATCACAATCTGTAACTTTTGAAATGAAATGCGCAGGATAACGCTTCTTCCTGTAAGCTTCCGCAAGATTTGAACATACACTTCGCGAAGACCTTCGAATTTGATCCGTTAATGAATAGGTTTCTTCCTTCGGAAAAGATTTCGATGTCTCCAGAATATCCATTGCCTGTGCAAACATCATTTTGTACAATGTTGTTTCCTTAAAATTCTTTGCAGCCATTTTTAAATTCGCTACAAACCTTTTACGCCCTTGCCTATTGCTTATTGCCAATTTTCGATTACTCCGCCATCATCTGTTTGATAACCGTCTCAATATCCTCTGCATTGGGCTTACTGAAATAGTCACCGTCGCTACCATAAGCCGGCCGGTGTTCTTTTCCGGTAATAGTTCGTGCAGCAACGTCCAGGTATTTATAGCCTCCCTGTTCCTCCATTACTTTATTGAACATAAAACCAGCAGCGCCACCGGGCACATCTTCATCCACAAAAACAATGCGATTAGTTTTCTTCAGCGATTCAAGAATTTTATGATGAATATCAAAAGGAAGTAAGGTTTGCACATCCACTATTTCACAACTGATGCCCTGCGCCTCGAGAGTAGTGACTGCTTCCTGCACAATGCGCAATACAGAACCATACGATACAATGGTAACATCCTCTCCCGGTTTAATTATTTCCGGCACGCCCAGTGCTACCGTAAAGTCTGATAAATTGGAAGGTAGTTTTTCTTTTAACCGATACCCATTCAGGCATTCGATCACAATAGCGGGGTCATTGCTACGCAACAACGTATTATACATTCCTACTGCCTGTGTCATATTCCGGGGCACACATACATACATTCCCCTGAGTGAATTAATGATCATTCCCATAGGTGAGCCACTATGCCAGATACCTTCCAGCCGATGGCCTCTTGTGCGAACGATCAACGGGCAACTTTGTTTACCTACTGTTCTGTAATGCAGCGTGGCCACATCATCACTTAATGGTTGTAATCCATACAGCAGGTAATCGAGGTATTGTATTTCTGCAATCGGACGGAGTCCACGCAGGGCCAGGCCGATTCCCTGTCCCATGATAGTGAGTTCCCGTATACCCGTATCAAAAATTCTTTCGGCGCCATGCTTTGCCTGCAAACCGGCAAATCCCTGGTTCACATCACCGATCAATCCCAGGTCTTCACCAAAAGCCACCACTTTTGGGTTATTGGCAAATAACTGGTCAAAATATTTATTCAATACTTCGTAACCATTGATCACCGGTGTATCATCAGCATACACTGCTTCTGTACCCGCAACTTTTAATGCACTCTTTGGTCCTGTATTGTATAAATATGAATTGAATAATGCCTTATTCTCTTTTTGCAGATCAGCATAATAATCTTTAATCCAAAAACCAGCGTCATGATCAGCACACAGGCTGATAGCTGCATTCAATATTTTCATTATATCCCGGCGCAAGGGTTCCCTATTGGCAGAAAGAGTGGCCGACAGTTTACGAAACTCCTCTGCCTTGGCGGGTATGCTATTGCTTAAGGTGTTGATCAGTTCAAGACTTCTTGCAGCCTGGACCCTGATGGGTGCCTGGTATTTCTCCCAGGCTTTATTTTTTCCTGATCTTACTTCATCTTTGGCCTCATCCTGCAGGTCATTCAATTCATCTTCAGTAGCCAGTTCAGAAGCAATAATCCATTCTTTCATTTTTTTGATACAGTCCCACTCTCTTTCCCACTCCAGTCTTTCAGTGGGTTTATATCTTTCATGACTGCCGGAAGTGGAATGTCCCTGGGGTTGCGTCATTTCTTCCACATGAAAAACACAGGGAGTATGCGTGGTTCTTGCCAACCGGATCCCCTCTTCAAAAACTTCACACATAGCTGCATAATCCCAACCTTTGACAGTATATATATTAAGACCGTTGGTTCCCTCCATTTTTTGAAAACCCTGCAATACTTCTGAAATAGAACCCTTGGTAGTCTGGAATTTTTTAGGAACAGAAATACCATAGCCATTATCCCAAACGAAAACGGCCATTGGCACTTCCAATACGCCGGCGGCATTAATCGTTTCCCAAAAATGACCCTCACTGGTAGATGAATCACCAATGGTAGCAAAGCAAACTTCATTTCCATTTCTTGAAAGATCAGTATACCGGCGCAGGGAGTCGACCTTTCTAAACATTCGGGATGCATAGGCAAGTCCTAAACTGCGGGGCATCTGGGCAGCAGTAGGTGCCATGTCAGCTGCCGTATTTTTTATATTGACAAGAGAAAGCCAATTGCCATCCTCATCTGTATTAGGAGTAGTAAAATGAGCGTTCATCTGGCGACCTGCACTAAAAGGATCATTTTTTACATCCGGGTCGGCATATAACTGGGCGAAGTATTGCTCGGCATTCGTCAGCCCGATGGCAAAAGCAAAAGTCTGATCCCGGTAATAACCACTACGAAAATCGCCGGGCTGAAAAAACTTGGCCATCGCTACCTGTGCCACTTCCTTGCCATCGCCAAAAATGCCAAACTTGGCTTTGCCCGTCAATACCTCTTTCCTGCCTAAAAGGCTGGTCTCCCGGCTGATGCAGGCAATCCTGTAGTCACGTAGGATTTCATCGCGGAATCTTTCAAAAGAAAGTTTTTCCTCCGCAGGCATGATTTGTGGCATTGACTTTTCCATGCGGCAAAGATATAAGAATAGCTTCCATTCGTTAGCCCCAAAAAATACACATAAGCGGCTGCAACCTATCTATAATATGTGGCATCTTTTCCATAAATTTGAAACCATCAAACAAGCTTTATGAAAAAAATATGTACAGCTTTTTTTGCTCTCGGGCTGGCTTCGTTTTCCTATGCCCAAACGGTGCCACCTGAAAATCATGACGGCCATAACCATGGTACTGCTACTGTCGCTACTGCACCTGTAAAACAGGAAGATGTGCTGAAATTTAATGTAATGGAGCATGATTTTGGTAAGATACCCCAGGGTAAGCCTGTTTATTATGACTTTGTAATTACTAACACAAGCGCCACTCCATTAAAACTTGATGATGTGCATGCCAGTTGTGGATGCACCACTCCAGAATGGAGCCGTGACCCCATTGCACCCGGAGCAACTGCTAAAATAAAAGTGGGGTACAATGCTGCCGCCGAAGCTCCTTTTGAAAAGTATATCACCGTAACTTATAATACGAATCAAAGTCAACAGATAAAGATCAAGGGTACGGTATGGAAAGCCCCGGAAGGATCAGCTCCGGCAAATAGCGCCGTTGATTTTCTAAAAAAACAAAACCATTAAATATTTAAATAGTTATTATTATGAAGAAGATCGCTTTATTTACCACAGCTCTTGTATTTAGTTTGGTTGCCATGTCGCAAACAAAACCTGATGATGTTATCAAGATCGCTGAAGAAAAACATGATTTTGGCAAGATCAAAGTCGGTGTTCCCGTTACTTATGCATTTGAAATCAAAAACATCACGGATAAACCGATAGTCGTAGAAAATTCCAGGGCCAGTTGCGGGTGTACTACTCCTGAAAAAATCCTGGAGCCGATTCAACCCGGTGCAACAGCTAAATTAAAAGTGCAATACAATGCTGGTGCAGTATCTCCTTTTACTAAAGAAGTATATATTAAGCTGGCAGGTGTTGAGCAAGAGAAAATTGTATATATTACTGGTGAAGTATTAAGTGCAGAAGCCTACGATGCCCTGCCTAAACCAAAAGGCAAATCGAAAAATTAAACTCAGATAACAATAGCTTTTAACCTTTGCTAAGATCCTTCCTGCTACCAGGAAGGATTTTTATTTTAGAAGACTCTCTTGCCATAGTAAACTGATTTCTAGTTCTGCAGCATTCATGATCAACCACGGCGAATTGGAGTGGGAAAAAAATTCCAGAGAATTGATAATAATTGTGAAAATGTGGAAAGCAGGCCACTCTCCTTCTTTGTTAACGAAGTAATCATATTAATTTATTATTCCCTTCATATCTTTTTTCCACATTTACACCAGCTATTATTTCATGTTGATAACATTCCCAATAACCGGAGATTTCCGGCATGAATTTTTATGACTTTCTATTTCAAATGCTTGCTTATGGCCAATACACCATCTGACATTCTGAAAACGGATGCATTAACTGAAAACCTGCTTTCCTTTCATTCTGTTGTAAAACAATCTTACTCTCATGCAAAAAAACATTTGCAGGATGGAGTAGCGTTTGTAAAAGAGGAAATAATGGATATCTATGACACGGCAGGCAGTTGTCTTACAAAGATGGTATTGCCGGTAAATAATTTTCTTAAAGATCTTACCCAGATAGAAGAAGAATTTCAACATGAAATAAATAGAGAGATGCAACCGGTAAAAGTAGTGAATCATAATTGTAATATCATTCCTATTGAACAGGCCTTATCCGGTTATATGGAAGAAAACTATTAAGCTTTGAGTTTTCAATAAAAAAAACGGGTGATCATTCATCCGTTTTTTGTTTTTACTGATTGTCCCGTACTGAAATAGCGGTACACAAAAAAATGCGTTTTGTAAGTGTCATTCAATATTATCATCTCCACGTTTGACAACAAATTGGAAAGTTCAGGAGATAATAAAATTATAAGCACCATAAGTAATCAGCCGTTTACACTTCTTCAAAAATATAAACGATTTAGTGCCTTAATAAGATTACATTACAGGTATTGCAGCTACTCTAACTGCAGGAAAAAACAATATGAAAAAGGATACAATTGTACAGTTTGTTTGTTTTGCAACTAACCTTAGCCTTGATGCATTTGCCGCCAATTGGGAACGATACGCTAAAAAGCTGATGACGAATAAAGTTGAGCCGGTGTTACAACAAGCTGCTGCTGCAAAAAATAAGTTTCGTTTTATATCCCAGCATGAATGGCCCGACCGTGATTTCCGCTTCACCTTCATGAACGAAAGAAAGTCAGAACACTTTCCCGAGCAAAATGTAAAAGTGGTGCAGATCGGCGGCTATATTTCTATACAGGGTACCAGGAGAAAGCCGGAACAGGATAATGATGTGAAACTTGTCGCTTTTATCAGTCATGATGAAAACGATATTGATTTTTATCATCAGCTCCCTTTTTATCACACCCTGCATATTTACCAGGCTTATTATGAAAGCTGTTCGTATGGATATGTACTGGAATTTTTTGTTCCTGAAAATAAGGCGGACGAATTACTGCTGGAACTAAAACAAAAAAATGGCGTAGAGGCAGGGCTTTATAAAGAATGTTTTGTGGAGCAGTTATAAAACAAAGTTCTTTGTACTAAAATATCAATGGAAGTATCCCGCACATACATTCAGTGCATCATCTTCTGCTTTAAAAAACCAGCATTGCTGGTTTTTTTGATTGCGGCTGAAAGTCCGCAAGCAATGATGGCACCATCGTTGTAACATTTCACAAAACTGATCAATGGATAATCGTCAAAAAAATGGTTGGAGTAAAATACCTGAGCTTACTCTTTTATTCTGGATCATGAAGATCGCCGCTACTACCCTTGGTGAAACCGGCGGTGATTTGTTAGCTCAAACTTTACAAATCGGCTATGGTACCAGTACCATATTATTTTTTGCTTTCTTTCTTGTCATGGTTACCTGCCAGTTGCTGGTTAAAAAATATATACCTGTTATCTTCTGGGCCGTCATTGTGGCTACCAGCACAGCCGGCACTACTATGTCGGATTATATGGATCGGACATTAGGCCTGGGATATGCTATGGGTTCACTGATCCTTGTATCTGTTTTAATTATTACTTTAATTACATGGCGGCTAACGGAAAAAACATTATCGGTAACGGAAATCAAATCATTCCGGGGCGAGATTTTTTACTGGACAGCCATTTTATTTTCCAATACACTGGGCACTGCTTTGGGTGATTTCCTGGCCGATAATTCAGGATTGGGATTTGGAGGAAGTGCTCTCTTAATTACCACCGTACTTTTAGTAGTAGTGCTTGCCTATTATTTTACCAGCTTTTCCCGGGTTGTTTTATTCTGGATTGCTTTCGTATTGACCCGTCCTTTTGGAGCCACTTTCGGTGATTTGCTTACTAAAAAACAGGAGCTAGGCGGCTTAGAGTATGGCACCTGGGTTGCATCATTAATTCTTTTCGGATTATTGATTGTGCTGATCATTTATGAAACCGTAAAATTGAAGCGGCAACCAGTAATAGCATAATCAAAGAGAAAATTAATCTACAATATTTACAGGTAATAAAAAGCAGGATTGTTTTCTCAATCGTATGCAAGTATTACACGAAATAAATTTACCAGATCTTATTGACCTCCGGGCGGAACAAACAATAAATTGTTATAAGCTGGTATCCAAAAGTGCTACCTGGGATGAGCAGCAAAATATAATGACATTTATAAAATTGATTCAATCAGAAATAAATTCAATAACAAAGAAAGTAGCTCACTCGGTAAAGAAGATAACGATTAGAATGAAGTAAAGAATAAACTTTTGCAGGTGTATGATCAATACAGGAAAGTTCCCTGTGTTCCAGCGGAACACCTCATAGGTAATCGTAACATGGGTATGATGACAGCGTCCCATAGGGACGCCTCGTGCTAATGGCAAAGACACCAAACGTTCCTATGGAACGTTAATTTCATTTACATCAACTTTTTACCCAGGATATGTCCCTACGGGACAGCAAAATGTTTTAAGTATCTGCTTCAATACGAGGCAGGCAGTATCGTCATGAAAACGAGACATACAAGTAAGTGATACTTCGGCTTCGGCCCAGCACTGGCTGCACAACAACTGATACCATGAAAAATTAAAGCTGTCCAGCAAAAAATCCTTTGCCTTCTACCCCTGCCCTTTTACCTTTGTAAGATGCTTACAATCTCAACCCGCGGACAGCAAATGCCGGCTTCACCCATCCGTAAACTGGTGCCTTATGCTGAAGCAGCCAAAAAAAAAGGTATCAAAGTTTTTCACCTTAACATAGGCCAGCCGGACATTGAAACACCACCGGCTATATTGGATGCTGTCCGCAATGCAGACATCAAAGTGCTGGAGTATAGTCATAGCGCCGGCAACGAAAGCTATCGCCGCAAGCTGGTGGAATATTATAAAAAAGTTGGGATTGAGGTGGCGTATGACCAGATATTAATTACTACCGGTGGTAGTGAAGCGATCTTGTTTGGATTTTTTACCTGCCTCAATGCCGGTGATGAAGTGATCATTCCCGAACCCTTCTATGCCAATTACAATGGGTTTGCATGTGCTGCGGGAGTAAACGTGATACCTATCACTTCAAGTATAGCAACAGGATTTGCCCTGCCTCCTATTGCTGATTTTGAAAAAGTAATTACGAACAAAACAAAAGCTATCATCATCTGCAGTCCCAATAACCCGACAGGTTATTTATACAGCCGCGAAGAGATGGAAGCGTTGAAGGCAATTTGTATCCGCCATAACCTGTATCTCTTTAGTGATGAAGCATATCGTGAATTTTGTTACGATGGCGATTATGTTAGCGCTATGCACCTGGAAGGGTTGGAACAACATGTGGTATTAATGGATACGATCAGTAAAAGGTATAGTGCCTGTGGTGCAAGGATCGGCGCTTTTGTTACAAAGAATAAAGCCGTATATGATGCGGCAATGAAATTTGCACAGGCAAGATTAAGTCCGCCCGGCCTGGCGCAAATCATGGGTGAGGCCGCTGTTGATTTACCTGATAGTTATTTTGATGCGCCGAAAAAAGAATACCAGGCCCGCCGTGATTTGTTGGTAAAAAGATTGAATGCGATGCCGGGTGTGTATTGTCCTAATCCGGGTGGCGCATTTTATGCAATGGCAAGATTGCCGATTGATGATTCAGATACCTTCTGTCAATGGTTGCTGGAATCCTTTTCTTATCATAATCAAACTGTGATGCTGGCGCCTGCTACCGGTTTTTATGGTACACCCGGTTTGGGTAAGAATGAAGTGCGCCTGGCTTATGTTTTACATCTTGATGCGATCAACGCAGCAATGGATTGCCTGGAAAAAGCATTAGAACAATACCCGGGAAGAGTGAAAAAAGAGATGAAAGAAACGATGGGCAATTTGCACTAGGCAAAAGCTTATGCGCTTTTTTTTATCATTAAAATCCCAACTCATCTTATTTATTTTTCCAGGATGGAAAGGATCTTTTCCTGATCTAAATTCTTAAGGAGGACCGGATCTGCAGGATCAGCCAAAAAATCATTTAACCGCAATTGCCACCACCCCACATTCTTCCATTTGCCCAGTTTAAAGCCCACTTTTTCATAGGTAGCAAAATAGGTAAAGTCCATACTTTCATGAAAGGCTACACTCCTGTCGTTGGGTAAATTGATCACTGCATATACAGTGGTAAAGCCCTGTATTTTCAACAATTGAAAAAGTTTTTCATACAACTGGTGTGCGATGCCTTTTCTTAAATAATCATCATGAATGTATACGGAACATTCTACACTCCATTGATAAGCTGTCCGTTCACGGTGACGGGTAGCGTATGCATAGCCGACGACGATTCCATCGATTTCATATACAAGCCAGGGCCAACTTTGCAAATACGTTTCAATACGATCGGCAAAAGGTGAAACAGTTGGAACTTCAGTTTCGAAAGTAAAGGATGTGTTACTGATATAGGGTGCATAGATCGCCAGTATGGCTTTGGCATCAGCGGCGGTAGCGAGACGAATCATGGGATAAAGATAAGAAGGGCAATATCAAAGTGGTTTAATCCAAATTTAGAATTTTCTCGGCAGCACCGATTTTTCTCTCAGTCCTTTATTGAACCCCAAAATTATTCCTATCAAAATGATATATAGTGAAAGAAAATAAAAAACTTCGATTAGCATTACTGAAATCACCAAAGATATCACCCAATGGATCAATGAATAAAATATAGCTCTTGGAATTTTGTGCGATTGCTTGAATCTAATGGATGCGATTATCCCTATCGAAAATACGGCAAAGAAAAACAACAAGCTTAATAGACCAAAAATTTTAATAAATCCGCTCAAGTAGCTTTCACCCGAGACATTATTATCAAACAAAGTGAATTTGAAAAATACAATACTAAGGCCGATCCCGAATAACAATTCCAACACTATTACCCAAGATTCCATAGATTTATTTGAAACTTCCATGTTTTGAAATTAATTCAAAAAACGTAAATAAAATGGTACATAGCACATACATTTAAACCTTCTTCGAATTCACAATTTTGCTCAATTATCCGGGAGAGCAAAAATTTTATATCCTGTTTAGTTTTTTTGAAAACTGAAAGATTATCGTAAGCACCCTGTAACGCATCTATAATTATTAACTATTATCAAATTTTACGACTCTCCATTACCAATAAAAAACCGAAAGCCTTAACAATAAAGACTTTCGGTTTAGTACCGGAGAGCAGACTTGAACTGCCGACCTTCGGGTTATGAATCCGATGCTCTAACCAGCTGAGCTACCCCGGCAACGGGCGGCAAAAATAGCCATTCCTGCCTGAAATTTGAAATGAAATTTAAACCAATTTGAAGTGGGTTTTAAACCCGGAGACTAGCCTTACAACGAAGGCCGCAGGGTTAATGAAAAGGGAATAGCAATATGCTCGGTTGATTTCTCCAGTATCAACTCTGCTGTTTTTTTACCCATCATTTCAAAATCAGTAGAAATAGTAGTGATGCCATTCAGAATGATCTTTTTCAACGGGGTCTCATTATAAGAAATGACACCCACATCTTTTGCGATCTTTAGTTTATTGGCTATTATTTTTTCGATCAGTATCACCAGGTCATCTTCCATCAGGTTGATATACGCTTCACCTTTCCTGATGGTCTCGCTTTGAATATCATGCACCACTTTATACGTAAAAGCAAATTCATTACAGAAAGTATAAAACCCTTTTAAAATTTCTTCCGGGTAATAGGTGTAGGAAGGGAAAATGATCTTCAGCGTATCATACTTGCTCAGCGAAGGCAGGGCCTGCTCCAGGGCATGGTATATATCTTTTTCAAAATCTTCATATACGGCTGCATATTCTCCATCTACATTGGGTACCAGTTTATCCATCAGCACCAGTTTGTTTTTGGGAATAGTATTGATGATCTCATGAATCGTATCTGCACCTTCCAAAAAATGCGGCACAATCACAAAATGAGTATAGCTGTCATTTTTATTTGCCAGTAATTTTTTAAACAAAGCATAGTCGTTATTATATACATAGAAATCAACAACAGCCAGGTCGCCGAGTGAAGCTACAAAGGCATCGTAAATAATCTTTTTGTGCGCACTGAGCTTATTAAATAATAGAAATATCTTCAGCGACTGGTTGATCTCGGTGCTCCTGATATAATACCCCTTACCCGGTACCGAGCCCAATATCCCCTGGTTTTTAAGATACTTATATCCCTTTTCCGCCGTATCCCTCGATATCTCAAATTCAAAACTCAGTTCATTGATAGAAGGCAGCACATCGTTTTCCTGTACTTTTTTTTCCCGGATGGCTTTTATGATACAATTGGCCAATTGCAGGTATTTGGGAGTGGCAGAGTAAAAATCGATGTCAACATATTTAACAACAGGCGACTGTTTCATGATGGTGTAGTATTATCAGAGCTGTATCGTTTTAATTGTCTTCACAAAGTACAACGAATTCACTATCAAACCATGACAGACCATGATAGCTAATTTACCGTTCCCTTCTATTTTTATTGGATATTAATTGCTCAGCCATAAGAAAATTATATGCACGTTATCCTCGGTGTTATCTTCCACTTTATTGGTGGTTTCGCTTCAGGTAGTTTTTATATTCCTTATAAAAAGGTAAAAGGCTGGCATTGGGAAAGCTATTGGATCGTAGGTGGTTTATTTTCCTGGCTGATCGTTCCCCCTCTCGCTGCATGGCTAACCGTTCCTGGTTTTGCTGACATCATCAGCGCCACCTCCATGGATACTATCAAATACACGTTGTTGTTTGGTGTATTGTGGGGTATTGGAGGATTGACCTATGGATTGGGTGTACGTTATCTCGGCGTTTCTCTTGGTAGCAGTATTATCCTTGGATTATGTATGGTATTCGGAGCGCTGATACCTTCTATCTATTATGATGTGTTTCCAAAAGAAGGAAAAGACACCTTTAGTATGCTGGTAAGTTCAAACTGGGGATTAACGGTTTTGGCGGGTTTAATTGTTTGTATTCTTGGTATCGTTGTTTGCGGTAAAGCCGGCGTGATGAAAGAAAAACAACTATCAAAAGGCAATGCGACAGACCCGCATGGCGTGGTAGTAAAAACAGAATACAAGTTTGCACTGGGTATGCTGGTATCCATCATCTCCGGTGTATTGAGTGCCTGTTTCAATTTTGGACTGGAAGCCGGAAAGCCTATGGCAGATGTGGCAAACGAGATATGGAAAACGGCTAATCCCGGTGAAGGCGAGTTTTTGTATCGCAATAATGTTATTTATGTAATCATACTTTGGGGAGGGTTGGCTACTAATTTTATCTGGTGTATGATCCTGAATGCCCGCAATAAAACCTTTGGCGATTACACCAATAAAAAAACGCCATTGCTGCGCAATTATCTTTTTGCAGCACTGGCAGGCACTACCTGGTTCTTACAATTCTTTTTTTATGGCATGGGAGAAAGCAAACTGGGCAATGGCGCCAGCTCCTGGATATTGCACATGGCTTTTATCATACTTGTCGCTAATATGTGGGGTATTGTATTGAAAGAATGGAAAGGTGTAACCAAACAAACAAAAACAACGATCACTGCTGGAATTATCCTTATCATCCTGTCTGTATTGATTGTGGGGTATGGTAATTCCTTAAAATAAATTTTACAACGTATTTAAAATTGAGATTATGCCGTCAGTAGAAGTTAAAGCATTTAAACATGTGAGCTACCTGTGGGATGAGGCAAAAGCAGCATCTCTGGCAGGCGATGAAGTAGCCCTGTTGATCTATCGCTCCAATATGCTGGGAGCAGATCTCCGGCTTACCAATTATGGTGGTGGCAACACTTCCTGTAAAACTGTGGAAAGAGATCCACTCACAGGCGAAGACACTGAAGTAATGTGGGTAAAAGGCTCCGGAGGTGATATCGGCACTCTCACCAAAAGTGGTTTAGCGGGATTGTATGTGGAGCGGTTAGAAAATCTGAAAAATGTATACCGTGGACTGGAGCATGAAGATGAAATGGTAGAATTATTCAATCATTGCATTTTCGATCTTCAATCAAAAGCTCCTTCGATTGATACACCATTACATGGGTTTTTGCCTTTCAAGCACATTGATCACCTGCATCCTGATGCAGCGATCGCTATTGCTGCTGCTAAAGATGGCAAGAAGATTACACAAGAACTTTTTAATGGCACCATTGGTTGGGTAGAGTGGCAACGTCCCGGCTTTGACCTCGGATTAAAACTAAAAGCCTGCCTGGATGAAAATCCCGGTATCCGGGGCATCATGTTGGGCTCGCATGGATTATTTACCTGGGGTGATACAGCGTATGAATCGTATATCAATTCACTGGAAGTGATTGAACGCTGCGCTGAATACATTGAATCAAAAATTGCTAAACAGGATGTAATATTTGGCGGACAGAAAGTTACTTCTTTGCCCAAAGAAGATCGCACCAGGCAGGCTACACAACTCTCTCCTATCTTACGTGGGTTTTGTTCTTCGTATACAAAAATGCTGGGGCATTTTACAGACAGCAATGAAGTGCTACAATATATCAACTCAAAAGATCTTGACAGGTTAGCACCCATGGGTACGAGTTGCCCTGATCATTTTTTAAGAACAAAGATCAGTCCGCTGGTGTTAAATCTTGCTCCCGGTGAAGATCTATCCGATGCAGATGTGATCAAAGAAAAATTAGCGCCGCAATTCGAAGCTTACCGGAAAATGTATAGTGATTATTATAATGATCATAAACATCCCAACAGCCCGGCCATAAGAGACACGAATCCAGTAGTGATATTATATCCTGGTGTAGGAATGTTTACCTATGCGAAAGATAAATCAACGGCAAGAGTGGCGTCCGAATTTTATGTCAATGCGATCAATGTGATGAGTGGAGCTGAAGCGATTTCAAAATACACTTCTCTCCCCCGGCAGGAAGCTTTTGATATTGAATACTGGTTGCTCGAAGAAGCCAAGCTGCAACGTTTACCAAAACCAAAAGCTTTATCAGGCCGGATAGCTTTGATCACCGGAAGTGCAGGCGGCATTGGTAAAGCCATTGCCAAAAAATTTATTGAAGAAGGCGCCTGCATCGTATTAAATGATAATGATGAGAGCAGGCTTGAACGTGCTGTTGCAGAATTTAAAAAAACATACAATAAAGATTGTGTTACAGCTACCTTACTGGATGTAACCAATCATCCCGATATTAATAAGGCATTTGAAAATGCAGCACTGAATTTTGGCGGCATTGATATCGTGGTAAACTGTGCCGGCCTTTCCATTTCCAAGCCGATCGAAGAGCATACAGAAAAAGACTGGGATCTTTTATATGATGTATTGGTGAAAGGCCAGTTCTTTATCACCCAGGAAGCTGTTAAAGTAATGCGCAAACAAAATCTCGGTGGCGATTTTATCAATATCGCCAGCAAGAATGCGTTGGTATCAGGACCCAATAATGCCGGCTATGGATCTGCCAAAGCAGCACAAACACATTTAAGCCGGCTGAATGCAGCCGAACTGGGAAAAGATAAAATAAGAGTGAATGTGGTGAATCCTGATGCCGTGATCAGTGACAGTAAGATATGGGAAGGAGAATGGGCAGCGGGCCGGGCCAAAGCCTATGGTATTAAAATTGAAGAGCTACCGGCTTTCTATGCCAAAAGAACATTATTGAATGAAGTGATCCTTCCTGATGATATTGCCAATGCATGTTTTGCGCTGGTGAGCGGACTCATGGATAAATCAACAGGCAATATTATTAACGTAGATGGCGGCGTAGCTGCATCATTCGTTCGCTAACCAGAAATGTATTGCTCATGCCAAGAGTAGGATTTACGATGAAGTTGTTTGAAGGTATGGAAGAAGAATACCGTATACGGCATAATGCGATATGGCCCGAATTGGTTGATCTCCTTAAAAATAGCGGAATAAAAAATTATTCCATCTTCCTGGACAACACTACAAATATTCTTTTTGGGGTGCTGGAGATGGATGATCCGCAAATATTGGATAAATTACCTTCAGAACCGGTGATGCAAAAATGGTGGAGCTATATGAAGGATATTATGGAAAGCAATCCCGACAATTCTCCCGTTTCCATTCCATTGAAGGAAGTTTTTTTCATGCCTTAAAACGATTGTTATGCAAATTGAGAAAAATAAAATCGCTGATCACAACCAGCAGTTATTAAAAGAACATCAACGGAGACTGGATTATACCACTTCAGTAATGCCGGATGCAAATGATGTGATACAGAAATTACAGGATTTTCAGATTGCGATTCCCAGTTGGGCATTGGGTGCAGGTGGTACCCGGTTTGGACGATTCTCTATTGGTGGCGAACCCGGTCATCTTGAAGAAAAAATTGAAGATGTTGGATTACTCCATGCGTTAAATCAATCAAGCGGCGCCATCTCTTTGCATATTCCGTGGGATATTCCACAAAATGCTTCTTCTATAAAAGCACTGGCGGCACAACATGGGTTGAAATTCGATGCGGTTAATTCCAATACTTTCCAGGATCAGAAAGATCAGCAGCATAGTTATAAGTTTGGTTCTTTACAGCATGTCAACAAAGCTGTTCGCCAGCAGGCGATCGATCATAATATTGAAGTGATCAAACATGGTGAAGCATTAGGTTCTGAATCACTGACGGTCTGGTTGGCCGATGGTTCATCTTTTCCCGGTCAGTTGAACTTCAGGAAAGCTTTTCAAAATACATTAGAAAGTTTACAGGAAATATATAAAGCCTTACCGGCCAACTGGAAAATGTTTGTAGAATACAAAGCATTTGAACCTAATTTTTATTCCATGTCGGTGGGTGATTGGGGACAATCATATCTCTATGCAAACAAGCTGGGTGAAAAAGCATACACCCTTGTTGATCTTGGTCATCACTTACCCAATGCCAATATCGAACAGATCGTTGCCCTATTATTAATGGAAGGGAAGCTGGGTGGTTTTCATTTCAACGATTCAAAATATGGAGATGACGATCTTACTGTGGGCAGCATCAATCCTTACCAGTTGTTCCTCATTTTTTATGAATTAGTAGAAGGCATGGATGCACGGCATATGAATCATGCAACCGATTTAGGCTGGATGATCGACGCATCGCATAATATTAAAGACCCGTTGGAAGATCTGTTGCAATCCGTGGAAGCCATCAAGATCGCTTATGCACAGGCTTTGCTGGTGGATCAGCAGAAAATGGAAAAGGCAAGAGAAACAAACGATGTTGCATTAGCACAGGATATTTTACAGCATGCCTACCGCACTGATGTAAGACCATTGCTCGCACAGGCCCGCCTTAACAGTAATGCTGCACTCGATCCGATAAAATTATTCCGTGAGCTCAGGGTAAGGGAAAGGTTGATCAAAGAAAGAGGACAGAAAACAGTAGCAACAGGCCTATGAGTGATGAGTTACGAAGAAATTGATTAATTAATTTCTTCTTGCTTTGCTTTCTGATAAACTAAAAAAAACTACAATCCGCGGATACATATAACCCATAACAAATAACTCACCAACTGAGTTAATGAAAAACGTAATTGCCATATTTGATGTGGGTAAAACCAATAAGAAATTATTGCTGTTTGATGAGCAGTACAAGGTTGTGTTCGAACGACAGGCAAGATTTACAGAAATAGAAGATGAAGACGGATTTCCCTGTGAGAACGTGGAAGCACTCCGTTCGTCTGTGTATGATTCTTTGCAGGAAGTGATCCATGATACCGCCTACAATATCAAAGCCATTAACTTTTCAGGGTATGGCGCCAGTTTTGTTTTTGTAGATGATAAAGGAGAACCAGTCGCTCCTTTATATAATTACCTGAAACCTTATGATGATAAACTTCTGAAACAATTCTATGATACTTATGGCGGGCAAAAAAAATTTACGCAGCTAACGGCTTCACCGGTACTCGGCAATTTAAATTCCGGTATGCAACTCTATCGTCTTAAATATGAAAAGCCGGAATTGTTCCGGCAAATAAAATGTGCATTGCATTTGCCGCAATACCTGGCCTGCCTTATTTCCGGAAAAATGTATTCAGATCTTACCAGTATTGGCTGTCATACCAATCTCTGGAATTTTGAAAAAAAAGATTATCATGAGTGGGTAGCAAAAGAAGAAGTGCTGGAAAAAATGGCTCCTGTTGTTGCATCCAATAAAACGGTAATAACCAGCTTCGCCGGCAAAAAAATAAAAACAGGTCCCGGGCTTCATGATAGTTCTGCTGCTCTTATTCCCTACCTTTTAAATTTTAAAGACCCCTTTGTACTTATCTCTACCGGCACCTGGTGCATCAGCTTAAATCCTTTTAACCATTCAACACTGACGGAAGAAGAATTACAAAACGATTGTCTTTGTTATTTGCAATTCAATGGCAATCCTGTAAAAGCAGCAAGACTCTTTGCCGGGTATGAACATGATGAACAAACCAAACGAATTGCTGATCACTTCAATATGGATAAAGCTTTTTACAGGAATATATTTTTCAATGATGAGCTGACATCCCTGTTACAAAAAAACAGTACCGGTGATACTGTATCATTACAACAAACAGCTTTTGCAACAAGAGACCTTTCTGCATTTACGTCAGAAGAAGAAGCTTATCACCAGTTAATGATAGACATAGTAGCTCAACAGGTTTTTTCTACAAAATTTGTGCTTGAAAATAAAAAAACAAAGCGGGTTTTTGTAGATGGTGGCTTTAGTAAAAATGAGATCTATATGAATTTGCTCGCTGCTGCTTTTCCTGAGATGGAAGTGTATGCTACTTCAATGGCCCAGGCTTCTGCATTAGGTGCTGCATTAGCCATTCATGACGCCTGGAATAAAAAACCAATCCCTTCTGAGGTTATCGGGCTGCAATACTATTCTTCTGTCCACAGTACATCAATCTGACATTTTTATCTGGCTTCACACGGATATTGTGCATCTTTTGCAACCCGCCCTACGTTGCGGGCTATCCCCTGTTTACAAATGATAAATAGCGATCCCCTGTTAGCGGCAATAGAACGACCTGCCAAAATCCGGATTATTGATCTCAAACAAGCAATTGTCAGAAAAGGGTCTTGTTATACGGGGACCTTTCGCTTTTATCCTTCACCGCTATTAAGAACGTTGGGCTGTTGTTTTCTGTTTAAAAAAAAATTTTACCCATCAGCTGATTCTCAGGATGCAACAGGATAGTTATTATTTAGGGATCGTATACTTTTAGTTCGTTAAAGTAAAGAGGTTGACTACCTCGGACTGTACGATTGCTAAACAGATTGCTAAACCTGCTTATTTGCTATATGAAGAAAATAACTTCCTCTTCCCCGTTATTTACAACATATCCCCTTTGGCTGGTTTTACCTGATTTTTCTTCTGAAAATTCTATCGTCACCGCTTACGGTGCTGGCATT
>DASVOE010000171.1:0-11153 GCA_036383515.1 Chitinophagaceae bacterium
TTTGATAAGAATGCAGCAGCGGCCCTGGGTGTCCGGTTAAGTTCATAATGACGTGCAGACATATCGAGCATCATATTCGGGTACCTGTCAAGTGATTTTGATAATTCATTTAAATTATTCCCCTGGTTACCGAGATGGCAAAAAATGAAAGTTGTTGTTGGATGACGTTTACATGTCTTATCACGGATATTTATCAACTCTTCGTAAGATGTAGCAATGTTTGGATACTGTATATAGCTTTGAAAATTGGGAGTACGTTCCTGGTGCGCATCTGCAGGAGTCCAGCAGGATGGATGATCAGCAATATGAATATTCACCGGTAAATTCAATGCGGCACATTTATTCCATAGCAGGTCCAGCCGCGGATCATCGGGATGTAAATAATCTGCATTTTTCTCCTCTTTTGCAACCATTTCTTTTGCAAAACCATGTCCCTTATCACTTAGTTCTCCAAGGCCACGTGCGCCTGCGTTATAACATCGCTCCAATTCTTTTACAACACGAGCTGGGTAATCTTTATTTTGAATATCTGTTGTATCAATTCCACAGTAAAGAAGAAAGCGACCGGGATATTTCTTCAAATATAATTCCGCCAGTGTATCGAATTTCTCACCAGTGGCACCGGTGAGCACTACGGTTGTTTCAAGCCCAACCTCATCCATGTTCTTAACCCGTTTTGCAATGTTATCAGCATTTGTATCATAATGATGTGAATGAACATCAATGGCCGGATACATAGCTTTCTTTACAACAGTTTCTGCTATTACAACAGATGATCTTGGCTGCCAGTCTTTAAGTAAAATATTATCCATCGGGCCTGCCTGTGCAGCAGCTTTTGTTGCTGAGATCCCTTCATTTTTTACTTCACGGGAAAATGCTTCTATAGTACCGATACCTGCAAGGCTTAAACCTGCAAGGCTTGTTTTTTTTAAAAAATTCCTCCGGTTATTTTTCATTCTAAGATGTTTAATGAAAAAGATATTTAGCTTACCCGGTAAATTGTGGTAGTGTACTAGTTTGAATTTTTCACGCAAAGCCGCTAAGTAATCCAAGACGCAAAGACTGTATCCTTAGCGACTTATTTTCTTTGCGCCTTTGCGTGAAATAAAAAGTACCTAATAAATTTTGAAACTGATACACTACCTAAATTGTCTCTTTATTTCTTTTGTCCTTCCTGCGGTTTCCTGGTTTCCCTTCCTTCCCAACCTGTTTTAGATGGATCAATATAGATCTCTGTTCCTACTGTTGGCACCCGTTGTTCAATTTCCTCTGTCAACCTTATACGAAGCGGGTTGGTAAGTTTTTTCTGCCATTCTATTAAAGCAGCGTGTGGATTATTTCCAGGTTGCGGCTCATACAACACATAAGCCCACTTTTCCCAAAAACTGGTTCCCTTTGGTACGTTTATCATTAATTGAGAAGCGCTGGATGCAAACGTAAAATTCATTGCCCTTGACCAATAAACAATGGGGCCTACAATACAATACAAATAAGGATTCACAATACGTGGTGCCTGCTCAAGTCCCGAAGTAGAAGACTCCAGTTGAATGCCGCCAAAAGCTATTCCTGTCTTAGGATTATAAAAACTTAACCATGGCGTATTTTCTTCCATCAATATTTCATCCAGGTCAGCGATCTTATCCAGTTCAACTGTCTGAATTTTATTTTCAACAGGATCGAACCATGCAAGATGTGTTATTAATTCTCTTTTGAATACTACTTCTCCATTCCTCATGGCCTGAACGGCCAGTGATTCATTGGCCCTGGTGGAGGTAGTAGTTAAAACATAGGGAAGACCCGGATAAAATTTATAAGATACCGCAGCATCTACTTCAGGGATCATTGGTAATTGGGCATGGGCCATCGTGGTAACAACAACAGGACCCTGCCATGCCTGGAAATTCGGTTGCATCCAGTCAGAAGTATGTGTCCACGGACGAGGTGGAGGATAGGCTTCAGGAGCCCAATGTATAGAGCCATTCGTTTCCATTTTATGATACAGCATGGCATCGGGCTTACTCTTTAATGTTAGTTCATTCAATGCTCCGCTATGCGGATGCAGTGAAACTTTTATTTTATCATTTTCAATAACCACCGGCACTTCACGCACTTTACCATCCGCTTTATCGAATGTTAATCCCGGTGCAGGGCCTTTCATGGAAAGAGCCGTTTTGTATTCCGGATCTTTTGCCTGCGGGTTATTGTGATAAAGCAGGTAAATACGTGAACTCTTTGCAGGCACGTTTGCCTGGAAGGCGATGCGGGCAGTAGTGGTTGGAACCCAGATAGGCACTTCCCATGTGCTGCGTGCATAGGCGCTTGCTTTGGGATCACGCTGATCACCTTCTACAACATCATACTTAATATCATATGCCTGGCTGGGGATCTCTGTAATTGCTTTTGTTTGCGGGTTGAACTCAACGACCCGGAGATCATTTTTAAGTGTCTTTGCTTCATCAGCATAAAATGCAAGAACAATATCAACCGGTTCATTCTTTCTCTCAATACCTGCTGTTTCCGTTAACACCAGTGATTTATAATTTTTCCATGCCGGATCAAAAGTTTTTCCATCTTTCGGCGCTGTCAATGTTGTGCTGGCAGTTAAATTAAGATCATTATCTGCAGCTTTCAATGCTTTCTTAAGTTTCAGCTTCACTTCAACTTTATAACTTTTACCCGGTTGCCATGCCAGCCATCCCACGATATAAGGCTTTTCAAAGCTTGAGCTGTTGAGTGTATACGTATCTGCAAAAGAAGGGCGATAGTGGATCATGGTCCGGTTCACATCAATCGGTTCCTTTGCATCTTTTAAAGATACATACCGCATCTTCTGACCATCAAGAAAAACCTGTGCTTCAAGAAAGCCGGGGTTGGGAATATCAAGATCTATCCGGAAGTGATAATAGGGAAAAGCAGCATTAGGGTATTCTATCGAAGCATTTTTCAAATTCAATTGCTGTGCTGTTACCATTGATTGATGTAAAATCAATAAAGCAAACATCAACAACAGAACTTTTGAAAGCCTGCATCCAATAACCCGGGCATCTGTTTTGTTACCGTTTTCAATTGGATGATCTTTTATTTTTGAAATTGTAACCCGCATTATTATTTTTTTATGGTTATTATTTCTTTTGTATAAAATTGTTTCCCGTTCGTGATCAGCATATTTCTATAATGTGATCCGCTGATTGGCTTTTACATTTTTTTGCGAGAGCTTTCCTTTGCCATGCGGATATATCACTTCCACATCTACAGAAGTTTCTTTTCCCAGTCCAAAATGTGCCATGGCAGCATGTCCTGAAGCATAGCCATAGCCAACACTAATATCCTGGCAGCCTAATAATGCAGACGGATCACCCAGTTTTCCAGCCTTGTATATTTTTATACGTGAACCTACGCCCATGCTGTTAACTCCTTTTGAACCTTTAACCTGCAGTTGCAACCAGTTTCCACCCCGTGTTTCATTATGCAATAACATAGAAGGTGCATCAGGCCACCAGCTTGCAACGAATATATCAAGCTTGCCATCGTTGTCATAATCCGCTGTGGGACCCGGCGCCCCGTAAATTATTTTCTTATCGTTAAGTACTTTTTTGAAAAAATTATCAGTGCTTCCTTTGGCTGCAGCATTTTTGTCCTCCTGCGTAGGAAAATCATTTACCGCCATCGCTTCTTCACGAAATTTTGGAATACCATTTTGTATTCCAAGATGCTTTGCAATGGATGGATACGGTTTACCATCTTTAAATTTTACGATGCTTGTATAAATGTCAGGCCAGCCGTCATTATCAAAATCCTGTATCTCCACATGAGGTGCTTTCATTGGCAATGGCATGAGGCCCGCAGTTTCTGTTACTTCTTCAAATGTTGGGTTACCATCTTTACTTCCCTTGTTTAAAAAAAGGCGAACAGGTTGTGGCGACAACCATGGTTTTTTAAAGTGAGGGCCAAGCACAATATCAAGCAATCCATCCCGGTTTACATCTCCAAAGCATACACCGCAAACCATGTTGGCGTCGCCGGCATCTTTCCATGCAAATAATTCCCTGGAACCGGGAGCCTCATAAAATTTTCCATGTTTATCATTGATGAATAACAGGTCTCCCCCATCATTGGCCGCCAGGAAAAAATCTGGCCAGCCATCATTGTTTACATCTGCTGCAGCAACGCCATATCCCGGCACACCTTCCGGTAATCCTACTGCTGCTGACACATCTTCAAATTGAAGTTTTCCTTTATTATGGAAAAGCCGTGAACTTTTTGTTTTTGAACCGTTGTAATTGGGCATTGGATCTTCACCGGCTAAAATATCCAGCAAACCATCCCCGTCATAATCAAGAACGGTAACACTACGTCCGCCAAATTCAACAGGGCAGGCTCCATTGTTTTTGGAGATATCAGTAAACACTCCTTTCCCATCATTTCTGAATAGTGTGTTACCTGTAGCCTTTTCATTTTTTTCAGGCATGCTGCCAATATACAGATCAAGATCGCCATCATTATCAAGGTCAGCAAAGTTAACACCGGTGGCACGGGTAGATATCTTCAGAGAGCTTTGCTGATCGAGAACAAACTTCCCTTTGTTATTATGAAACAACATGTTTGGCTTATTGCCATTTTTATTAAACGTACCTACATAAAGATCTATCCATCCATCGCCATCAGCATCTCCCCATCCGGCACCATGACCATATACGCTATCAACTACTGGCGACAAACCGGTAGCTGTTCCCGCAAGTGTAAAATCAAAAGTATTTTTTACCTGTGCTGCCAGTTGCTGCTGCCAGCCAATACATGCAAATAACAACAAGATGCAAATTTGTTTTACTCTTTTTTTTGCTGATTCCATATATTCTGATTAAGTGATCGGGTATTTGGATTTGAAAATGATTGCAACAATTTTTCATCATTCAGTATAAGTGATCCGTTGGTTTGCTTTTACATTCTTCTTGGAGAACTTTCCTTTATCATGCGGAAGTATTACTTCAAGATCAACCATTGATTCTGCTCCCAATCCAAAGTGAGCGATCGCTGCATGACCGGATGCATAACCAAAACCAACGCTTATATCCTGGCAACCCAGCAACGCTGATGGATCACCCAGTTTTCCTGCACGGTATATTTTTATTTTTGAACCTACACCCATACTGTTTACTCCTTTTGATCCTTTGATCTGCACCTGCAACCAGTTGCCTCCTTTCGTTTCATTATGTAATAACATGGAAGGCGCTTCGGGCCACCAACTGCCAAGGAACATATCCAGTCGCCCGTCATTGTCGTAATCAGCCGTAGGGCCGGGAGCCGTGTATATTATTTTTTTCTCCTTCAGTAATTTATCGAAGAAATCTTTTGAGCCTTTCCGGTCTTCATCATCGGGAAAATTATTCACCGCCAAAGCATCTTCGGTGAATTGTGGTAACCCTTTTTTCAGGCCTGTATTTTTAAATATGACCGGGTAAGGAATATTATCTTTAAATTTTACAATGCTTGTATAAAGATCAGGCCATCCGTCATTATCAAAATCCTGGAACTCGACATGAGGCGCTTTCATGGGCAATGGTTTCATACCTACCGCCTTTGTCACTTCTTCAAATAATGGATTTCCATCTTTAATACCTTTATTAAGGAAAAGCCGGAGTGATTGCGGATTTGACCATGGATTTTGAAAGTGCGGTCCCAACACGATATCCAAAAGGCCATCGCGGTTTATATCTCCAAAGTCTATTCCACAAACCATATTGTCGCCGCCTGTTCCTTCCCATGCAAACAATTCACGATTGCCCGGCGCTTCTTTAAATTTTCCGTGCTTATCATTCAGAAAAAGAATGTTACCGCTGTTGGCAGCAAGAAAGATATCCGGCCATCCGTCATTATTAACATCTGCAGCAGCAACTCCATAGCCGGGCAGATCAGCAGGAATGCCTGCAGCCTGGGTTACATCTTCAAATTGAAGGTGACCCTTATTATGAAAGAGACGTGAGCTTTTTGTTTTCGAACCATTGTATCCCGGCATCGGATCTTCTCCTGCCAGTATATCCAGCAATCCATCCCCGTCATAATCAACTACCGTTGCACTTCGTCCTCCAAATGCAACAGGACAAGCTGCATTATCTTTTGATATATCTGTAAAAACACCTTTGCCATCATTTCTAAACAGTGTGTTCCCTACAAGGTTATTTTTGGGTTGAGACATGCTTCCTACATACAGATCCAGATCGCCATCATTATCAAGGTCAGCAAAGATTACCCCGGTTGCACGGGTAGATATCTTTAATGATTGCTGTTTATCCAGTTTAAATTTCCCATTTGAATTTCTGAATAACATATTAGGCTTGTCACCATTTTTATTAAAAGTTCCCACATACAGATCGATGAACCCATCGCCATCCACATCCCCCCATCCTGCACCGTGTCCGTAAATACTGTCGGCAGCTGGTAATATCCCTGCAATAGTGGCTGCTTCAGCAAATGAAAATGGATAACCGGTCTTAGATTGTGCAATAGAATTGGTTGATACAGCACCTGCAAAAATTACGGCCATTGTAAATGCCATGAGAAAACATTTATGGCCTGTCGGTGACTTAATAGCTTTCATATTCAGTTTATATTATTTGGGTGTAAGGACTGGATCAGTTGTTTTTCCAATAAAAATTTAAGTTGAACGTAAAGACAATATATATAGAAGTTAGGCTCACTCAGTTAATTGCGGCTATTTAAATACCGAGAACGTTACCGACAGGATTGATCGGTTTTTTATCTGCAAAGCTTTATTACCAGAAGCCATCTCAAAAGCCAAGTTTTGCCACGAAGGCGCTAAGTCACGAAGGAATTCAATGTAGAAGGTCAAAGCTTTGTGCCTTCGTGGCTTAGTGGCAATAATTAGTTTTAGACTTTTGAGATAGGTTCTAACAATTATCAGTGATTCTTAACGAGGTCTATTTTTACAACACTGTACACAAGTATTTCGGGAACATTGAAATGTAACCTTGCTTTATCCTGTTTGAACTGAAGCTTGACAGGTGCGCCACCATCCGGAGATAACAATGTAACCATCGCCACTTTTTCGCCAGGTGAAAGCTGAAGATCAATATCAATATTCTGCTGCAAGACAGGCCGTTCATCTTCTGCTCCCTTATTCCGTGATTTTCCACCTGACTCATCCCGCAGGTAATTCACTAAATGCAACAGCACACGATCTTCCTGCTTCCATAAAGATGAACGTATTGTCCATGGCGCATTGATCCTGCTAAGCTGCTGCACACTTTCAATTTCTCTTACTGCATCAGTTGCTGAAAGCTGGCTTCCATTTTTTGTAATAACCAGTTTGTGTTTAACGCTGTATGCTGCAAGCATCTTACGCTGACCTTCGGTTAGTGAAGCAGGATTTGGCACTACTACCGACACATATTTTGACAATCGTTCTGCTGACAGTTTCTCATCATCAATAACATCAAAAAGTATTTGCTTTTCTGCCAGGGCCTGGCCAACAGTTCTGAAACTGTCATAGCCGTTTTGATCTCCACCTAAAACGGCTTGCCGCGGAAGTACAATCGCAACTTCGGCCCCTGATCTTTTAGGCCAATACAATTCTTTGTTCGCGTTGAGCCAGCGATCGTATTGAACAATATATTTATACCCTGCTTCTTCCTCGTAGCTTTGATAGCGTCCCATTCCGCCACCGCCGGTTGCAACGCCCTCTGCAATGCTAAGCCGCATCCGTATCCGCTCATATTTACCGAGGATATGCGGTTTGCCATTGGCCATTTCCCTGATGTATGCTGATAAAAGCCAGCCATCACCACATTGATGTTTTGCAAAGTCAGTGCCTTCATAAATACCACTGTACCAAAAATAATTTTCATCTTTCCCCCAAAGATCTGCGGGCAGGAACATACGTTCTTCTTTCACACCTACATTACCAATATGATTCCATGTACCAATGATGAGATCGCTCTTAAGACTTCGTCCATATTTAATGAACACTTCATCGAATGCCTGTTTTAATTGTATGGCACCCCAGCGCCGGGCTTCCCAGTCAATGGCAGTAGCATTTGTATCCGGAAACCCGGGGATCTCTGCATCTATTTTTGTGAAAGTTTGCTTTGAAAGATCAGCGATCCCGAATTTTTGAAGGATCTGCTGAGCTGTATAATTCTTTGCAAGATATTCTTTGAACGATGCCTGGCAATGCCGGCAAACACAACTCCAGCGGTAATTGAAATTCACCATGATTCCATCTACACCGGCATCAACAGCAACTTTTAGCATTTGCTTCAACATTTGCCTGCAATATGGGCTGGAAACGCAGAGGCCAACATATCTTACATCGGCTGTCCGGTCACGGTCTATCGGTTCTCCTACGCTATCTCTTTCCAGCACCTCTCTTACATCTTCCACCGGTTTTTTGCCAAGTAATTTTTCATCCCAATGATTCTTATAATAATCTATGAAGTCGTCCTGCTTATCCCAGTTGCCGATCACTTTTCCAATTTGAAAATGACCGATCACTTTAAGTCCTAACTGGTGACAGCGGGCATTGAGCTTTTTATATAATGCAAGCAAGTTGTCGGTGCCCTTAATGGTAAGGTGCATTGGATAACCTGCAGCTTTTGGATTATCACCATATCCATGCAGTTGTGGTCCATAGTAGCCAATCTGAACAATCTGCGGCCGTGCTTCGGTTAGGAATTTATCAAATGTTGCTGTATTCAAACCATCGCGGTGTACGAAGAAAGTGTTGAAGTGAAATGAATCGGCTGGATCATTTAGCCGTTGCTTACTTACCTTGTCACTTTTACTGATATGGCTATCAAAAGCCGCAGCAAAAAACAATATTGAAATAAAAAATAGTGGAAGGCAAAATTTACAGTAAGAAAAAAAATTAGTGAGATATTTCAATTGATATTTATTTAGAATAATAATAAATGGGTGTTGCAGTCAAATCAAACAAGATGTTGACCGCATTATTTTTATTTTAAAAAATTTATGTGCACTGTCCGGGGATCGACTTTATTATTGTCTTCCACCACTGAACCGTCTGCTTCAATAAGCTGGATGTTTATTGTACGGTCTCCTGTAAATGTGCAATTTCGGATGATATGACTTCCATTTCCATAGATCGCCGGGGAACGTCCCGGAGTTTTAAAAATGCAATTTTCGATCAACACACTTTTAGTAAATATTCCCCGTGTTTCAATGGCGGCGCCTGCCCCATTTTTTCCTGCATCAAAATTCGGAGAAACTTCAAACGTACAGTTCCTGATGGTAAGGTTACGGCTATTCGTAAGATATATCACCGGGTTTCTCTCTCCTGAAAGAGGTTGTATGAAATGAAAATTCTGAATGGTTACATTCTCCATATCATCACCAAAGATGGCATTGCTGATGGTTGTTGTAATGGTATGCCCCTGTCCGTCGAACACTACATTTTTAAGACCACGTGGCATCATAATAAGATCATGCACTTTTCCTTTTAGAACAATATCTTGTGTTAATTTATAAGTAATGTTAGAGTGATCTGCGAACATCGTGTTATTAAATAAAACAACTTTCTTTTCTCCATCAATGGCGTTGTATTGATGTGGTATTTCCTTGCGTTGAACGATTTTGGGATGAACCCACCAAATGCCACCCTGTGTTCCCATATACATTGAATGGGGGTCCCATGGATCGTAATCAATGGCACCAAAAACATCCCATATTTTTTCCCAGGTATGTCCTTCATCTAATGACCTCACGGTTCCTGTTGCAGGATCAGACATCCAGATGCTTCCATCACCGGCCTTTGCAAAACGAGTAGGCCCATTAATTTGTACCGGTAATTTTTGCCATGATCTTCCGCCATCAACTGTTTTGTATAAACCATCAGCGCCCCGTGCACTGAACATAATTTCAGGATGCACCGGGTGTATGAAAAAATCACCTAATGCTTTTTCGTCAGAGATCTTTGTAAACGTTGCGGCAAAGTCATGCGAAACAACAAGCCCTTCAGGTATTTCAGCATATACCGCATTATTTTTTGCATCCATAGCAAGGAAAGTGCCTTTTCCAAGTTGTTGAAATGTTTCACCACCATCAATAGAACGACTCATATCTCCTTTACCGCTATTGCCTGACACATACACAACGTTTGGATCATTGGGGTCGATCTTGCAATAGGGAAACCAGGTACCCATTACACCAAACCAGGTAATGCCGCCATCTTCGCTCTTATATAATCTTGTTTCATGCCCCGCATAAATTGTTTTTGAATTTATTGGAGATGGCGCTACACGGTGAAGTGCTTCCTGTGCCTGCATTCCCATTGAATTGGTGATCCAGGTTTTTCCATCGGTAGTATGATGCGTACCCTGCGAGCTGGAAGCCCAAACAGAAAAAGGAGTACTGATAATATCCGCTACGTTAATAACATGATAACCGCTGTCGGAACGTTGTAATTTTATTTGCCCGCTAACAGCATTCTCTCCCTTCCATATCCTGTCACCTGAAAGCCAAAGCCTGTCATGCTTTATATCTATTGCCATCCCTTCTACTTCGGTGGCATCGTATTGATATTCTACTCCCAGGATTGTAGCAAAAGTTTTTCCCCCGTTTTTAGTTCGCCAAACAGCGGCGCCAGGCCGTGAATAATAAGCTACTTCAGGATTAGTTGGATGTACAACAATGCACCATGGGCCGCTACTTTCCTGTTGAAACGAAGACCATGTTTTACCACCATTATGGGTAACTGCATCACCGCAATAAATTACATCAGGATTGCTTATAGAAACACCCATAGCACGGGAGCCACCTTTATGCAGCATCTGAAATGATTTGCCTCCATCCGTTGTTTTCCAAATACCATCCTGTGCTCCATCATAAAATGCAAGGAATACAATATCCGGATTAGTGGGATGTACCTGGACAACATGGATTCGTGCCGGTTTCCCGGATGTATCTTTTGGTAAAGAATGATCCGTCCATGTTTTTCCTCCATCATGCGATACACCTAACCAATCTTTTCCCCCGGCATAAATGATATTGCCATCTTTTGCAAATACGTCCAGGCCTTTATAACCTACTGCCCACATTTTATTATTAAGCGTATCCCATGATCTTCCACCATCTGATGTTTTATAAATTGCATAGCGGTCATTAGAATAGATCACCTTTGG